>NZ_JBITHZ010000009.1:0-391875 GCF_044458585.1 Nonomuraea sp. NPDC050451 | reverse complement strand
TCCAAGCAATTTCCGTCAATAATGACGGGGATATGCATGTATCTCATGCACTGGCTTTTAACACACTGTTGAGTTCTCAAGAAACGGACGCGTACTTCCTTACTCGAGACCGTTCCGGTCTTTCGCTCGGAGGCGTTCATTTCGTTGTGTCTTTATTCTTTCAGCCGTTCAAGTCCCTGTCAAATTGACCCGACTTGCTCGACTTGCGGAAATTAAGACCTGCCCCGTTTCCGGGACAACCCCTCTAACTTACCAGCCCATCCGAACCGATGCGAATCCGCCGGAGGACGACCCTCGAAGTAAGTGGGATTTGCCGGGCATCTCCGGGAGTCTCTGTGACCCCCTCGGCCGCCCTGCGAGAAGCAACTCTAGCAGCCCGACGCACCCACTTCGCGCCACTCAGGTAATCACGTGGTTGTTCCCTCACCACGCAACGCCCAAACCTCACCAAGGACACCCAGGTCGGCACCCCAGCCGTCAAGCCGACGGCAAGTCATCCGCAATCGCTGCCAGGTACGAAGTACCTACGAGCAGACTGCGCTCTCGGAGGTGTCCGCTATGACCCGCTCGGAGTTCGACGACATCCGTGCCTTCCTCGCCGACGAGGCGACCCATGCCGGAGACCTGCTGAGAATCGCCAGGACCCTGATCGACGATCTCGAACACGCGCGAATGCGCGAGGCCGTGCTCCGTACCCACTACCTGCGTCTGCTCACGGCGGCGCGGGCGACGGTGGCGGCCGACATCGCGGACGCGCCGGACCCCATGGCGTTCCTCAAGCACGAGCTGTCCGAGCGTGGCCAGATGCCGGAGGACGGCGAGGCCGTCCAGCGCATCCTGGCGGACGCCCGTACGGCGGCTCTGCTGCTCGCCTGTCTGGAGGAGTCCGTGCCCCAGCGCCCGCGCGGGATGCGCCTGCGCCGGTGCGTCGGCATGAGGCGCACCCTGCCGCGTTAGCCGCTGACCCGATGAGCACTTGGCCCATACCCGGCCTTGGCTGACCGGCTGTAAGACTTCGCATATGTGGCAGCGGGGCTTGAACTGGGCAGCAGTCGCACTAGTTGGGATATTTGGCCTGATGTGGGTTGGCGTCGTGATCTATGCGGATCAGAGCTCTTCCCCCTGGATGCGGGTCGTGCAGGTGGCCTTCGGGATCCTGCTCCTCGGCTGGGCCGTGCAGAGAGCGGTCGTGCTGCTCGTCAAGCCGTCAGGCCACTGTTACTCGGAGGAAGCCGACGGCTGGAACCGGTAGCCCATCCCCGACTCGGTCAGCAGATGCACCGGACGGGCGGGATCCCGTTCGAGCTTGCGCCGGAGCTGGGCCATGTACTGGCGCAGGTAGTGCGTCTCCTTTAGGTAGGAGTCTCCCCATACCTCCCGCAGCAGCTGGCGCTGGCTGATCAGCTTGCCGGGGTTCCGCAGCAGGATCTCCAGGAAGTGCCACTCCGTGGGCGTCAGCCGTACCCCTCCCGAGATCGTCTTGCTGGAGAGGTCGATCACGTGATCGCCCAGCCGCACCGTGGCGGCCTCCTCCTCGTGCTGGCCCGTGCGGCGGGTCACCGCGCGGACGCGGGCGAGCAGCTCGTCGATGCTGAATGGCTTCGTCA
Organism: Nonomuraea sp. NPDC050451; assembly: GCF_044458585.1. Taxonomy (NCBI): domain Bacteria; kingdom Bacillati; phylum Actinomycetota; class Actinomycetes; order Streptosporangiales; family Streptosporangiaceae; genus Nonomuraea; species Nonomuraea sp. NPDC050451. Next base: position 390,268 of record NZ_JBITHZ010000009.1, on the reverse strand, counting down.
CGTAGTCGTCGGCGCCCGCGTCGAGCGCATCCACCTTGTCGGTGCTGTCCGCGCGCCCCGAGAGGACGATGATCGGCACGGCGGTCCAGCCGCGCAGGCCCTCGATGACCTCAACGCCGTCCAGATCGGGCAGCCCAAGATCGAGGATGACCAGGTCGGGGTGCCACTCGGCCGCCTGGCGCAGCGCCGAGCCGCCGTCGGCCGCGACCGCCACCTCGTACTGCCGGGCGGCCAGGTTGACGCGCAGAGCACGCAGGATCTGCGGCTCGTCGTCCACCACCAGCACGCGGGTCACGTGTGCCTCCGCAGCGAGACGGTCATGGTCAGTCCCCCTCCAGGCGTGTCCTCCAGCACGAGCGTGCCGCCCATCGCCTCGGTGAGGCCGCGCGAGAGCGCCAGGCCGAGCCCCACGCCCGTGTGGCTGTCGCGGTCGCCGAGCCGCTGGAACGGCATGAACACCCTTTCATGCGCTTCCGGCGGAATTCCGGGGCCCCGGTCGATGATGCGGATCTCCACGTTCTCGCCGTGCCAGCTGGCGTTGACGAGCACGGGTTCGCCGTCGGGGCTGTAGCGGACGGCGTTCGACATGAGGTTGACGAGCACGCGCTCCAGCAGGGCGGGGTCGGCCATGATCTCGGGGACGATGGGCGGGAGGTCGCTGCGGATCTGGTCGCTCAGCGGGCCGAGGTCGTCGATGGCGTGTGGCAGCACGTCCTCGATCGCCACAGGCTCCAGGTTCACGCCCAGCACGCCTGCCTGGAGGCGGCTCATGTCGAGGAGGTTCGCGACGAGCCGGTCCAGCTTGATCAGCGACTCGTCGGCAGTAGCCAAAAGCTCGCCGCGGTCCTCCTCCGACCAGGTCACATCGGTGCTGCGCAGACTCTCGACCGCCGCCTTGGCCGAGGCGAGCGGCGTACGCAGGTCGTGGCTGACGGCGGCCAGCAGAGCGGTGCGCATCCTGTCGGCCTCGGCCAGCGGCTCGGCCTGCTCGGCCGCCTCGCGCAGCCGCTGCTCGCGCAGGGCGACCGCCGCCTCCGCCGCGAACGCCTCCAGGACCCGCCGGTCGCTCGCGTCCAGCAGCCGCCCCCGGGCGGCGAGCACGAGCCGCTCGTCGATCACGACGTCGGTGTCGGCCGTGCCCGGGCTCGTGCACGGCACGCCGCCCGAGGTGGCGACGATGTGCCAGTCGTCCGTACGCTCCAGCAGGGTCACCGAGCTGAGCCCGAACGTCTCCCGCGTCCTGGCCAGCAGCGACGGCAGCGCCGCATCGCCTCTCAGCACGTGACCCGCCAGCGTGGACAGCACCTCGGCGTCCGCCCGCGAGCGCGCCGCTTCCCTGCTGCGCCTGGCCGCCAGGTCGACGACCGTGCTGACCATGACCGCCACCAGCACGAACGTGGTCAGCGCGAGCACGTTCTGCGGCTCGGCGATCGTCAACGTGTGCAGCGGCGGCGTGAAGAACCAGTTGAGCAGCCCGAACCCGAGCACCGCCGCCGTCAACGCCGGCCACATGCCGCCCACCAGGGCCACCCCGACGACCAGCAGCAGGAAGAGCGGGATCTCACTGGGCAGCGACAGGCCCAGCGGCCGGAGCCCGGCCGTGAGCAGCGGCGGCGAGAGCAGCGCCAGCCCCCAGCCGGACAGTCGCCGCCTGCGGGTCAGCGCGGCGCTCGACCGCGCCCGCTCGCGACCCGTCCTGGTCGCCTCGTGCGTCACCATGTGCACGTCGATCGACCCGGACAGCGCCGTCGTCGTCACACCCACGCCCCGCGTGACGATCTGCGCGAGCCGTCCCCTTCGCGACGCGCCGAGTACGAGCTGGGTGGCGTTCACGCCACGGGCGAACTCCAGCAGCGCATGCGGAATGTCGTCGCCGACCACCTGGTGGTAGGACCCGCCGAGGGCCTCGACGAGAGCCCGCTGGCGCACCAGGTTCGCGGGATCTCCGCCGGAGGTCAGCCCGTCGGCGCTCGTGACGTGCACGGCCAGCAGATCGGCCCCCTTGCTCCTGGCCGCGATGCGCGCGGCCCGGCGGATGAGCGTGTCCCCTTCCGGGCCCCCGGTGAGGGCGACCACCACGCGCTCGCGGGCCTCCCAGGTGCCCGCTATGGCATGGTCGGCGCGGTACTGGTCGAGTTGCTCGTCCACCTTGTCCGCCAGCCAGATCAGGGCGAGCTCCCGCAAGGCGGTCAGGTTGCCGACGCGGAAGTAGTTGGCCAGCGCGGCGTCGACCCGGTCGGGCGGGTAGACGTTCCCGTGCGCCATCCGCCGGCGCAGCGCCTCGGGTGACATGTCGACGAGCTCGATCTGGTCAGCGCGCCGCACCACCTCGTCGGGCACGGTCTCCCGCTGCGACACGCCGGTGATCTGCTCGACCACGTCGTTCAGGGATTCGAGGTGCTGGATGTTGAGGGTGGAGACGACGTCGATGCCGGCGTCGAGCACCTCGTCGATGTCCTGCCAGCGCTTGACGTTGCGGGAGCCGGGAACGTTCGTGTGAGCGAGCTCGTCGATCAGCGCCACGGTGGGGGCTCTGGCGATGACGGCATCCACGTCCAGCTCGGTGAACGTCGCGCCCCGGTAGGTCATCGTCCGCCTCGGCAGGACCTCCAGTCCGTCGAGCAGGTGGGCGGTCCTGGCGCGGCCGTGGGTCTCCACGAAGCCCACGACCACGTCCTTGCCACGTTCGCGGGCGCGGTGCGCCTCGCTCAGCATGTCGTACGTCTTGCCCACACCGGGAGCCGCACCCAGGTGAACGCGCAGCCTCCCGCGGGACGTGCTCCCCATTCCTCCAGGTTACGGCTGGTACGGCGGCGCGACCCCCCAACCCCAGTGGGGCACGGGAGCCTCGAGCGGTGGCGTGGCGTCGGGCTGGGAGTTGTGCCTGGCCAGTCTGGTGCCCCATTCGACGTAGCCGGCGAACGCCGCCCTGAACTCGGGGTCGTCAGGCAGTCCCACTTCGTCGGCCGCGTCCATGAGGAGATTCACCCATCTGCGGCGCTGGGGCTCGGTGATGGCCTTGCCGAGGTGGTGGCGGAGCATGTTCGGGTAGCCGCCGCGCTCCTTGGTGTACCGGTCGGGGCCGCCGAAGACCTCGCTGAGCCACATCGCCACGTATTTGGGGTGGTCGGGGTCCATGTGCGCGAACAGCGGGCCGATCAGGTCGTCCTTGACGACCGTGCGGTAGAACGCCTCGGTCAGACGCTCGAACGCCTCGGTGCCGCCGGCCCAGTCGTACAGCGAAGGTACTGATTCTTCACTCATGTAATGATGTAATCATCGGCGGGGTGGGGCGGGCAAGGCCGGGAAAACGACAGAGTCCCTGGTCTCCGGATCTCTCCGGTGACCAGGGACTCTGGCTTTTGTAGCGGGGACAGGATTTGAACCTGCGACCTCTGGGTTATGAGCCCAGCGAGCTACCGAACTGCTCCACCCCGCGTCGGTGTGTCTGCAATAACTATACAGGGCCCGCGGAGTGCATTGACCACGCCGACCCCCAAGCGCCCGCCGCGGGTGGTGACGGCCCCTTGGGGAAGGGGGCGCGGGGCCCGCGGAGTGCATTGACCACGCCGACCCCGAAGCGCCCGCCGCGGGTGGTGACGGCCCCTTGGGGAAGGGGGCGCGGGGCCGGCGGAAAGGCCGCCCGTCCATAGGCGTGCCCGCCCCTTGACCACCCATCCCACCGCCGCCACCCGGCATTGCGGCCCTCCGACGAAGCATTGCGGCTCTGCGACGAAGACGACGGCCAGACGACCCGCGCAGCACCGCCCTAAGCAACCGTCGCCCGAGCGCGGCCGTCCCCTGGGGCGCCGCTGAAACCGCATCACCGACCGGCGTGACGGCCCTCCGACGCCACGACGGCCGGACAGCCCGCACGCCGCCGCCCGACGCAACTATCCCCCGGCCAGACAACCCGGGCGGCCGCCTCCCGGAGGCACTGCTGAGACGGCCGGCACCGCCGATGGGAGTGGGAACGCCTCGGGCGACGGCCGGAGGCCCGGCGCGCCACCGCCCGGCGCGACCATCCCACCGCACCGCCGACGGAGTGGCGCCAGCGTGCCCGGAGCCGCGCCGCCGCGTCATTCAGCGCCGAGGCCGCCAGGCCCCCGGCTCGCGCTGGACTCCCCGCAATCGCCGGCGGCGGCTCTGGGGTCCCGGCGCGAACGTCGGGCGGCCCGCTGGCGCGGGTGGCGTGCGCGCGGCGGAGGTACGCGCAGCGCCGGGCCGCCGTCGAACGCGCAGTGCGCCGATCACGCGCCCGCACCACGCGGCCGTGCGAGAACGCATCGGCAGTCGATTCGGACGTGCCTCTCCCCCAGAAAACCATCGCCGACGGGAGTGGCGGCGTCTCGGGCTACGGCCGGATGGCCCCGCACCGCGGACGGAATGGCGGCGGCAGGGTGGGGAGCGCGTCGCCGGCCGATCCGCCGCACCCCTACCCGCTGAGGCCGTCGCCGTCGGAATAGCAAAAGCCCGGACTCCGTAAGGAGTCCGGGCTTTTGGATTGGTAGCGGGGGCAGGATTTGAACCTGCGACCTCTGGGTTATGAGCCCAGCGAGCTACCGAACTGCTCCACCCCGCGTCGCGTTGTTGTCTAAAGACTAGTGGGCGGCGAGGGGTGGGCGCAAACTGATTGAGCTAGGACGTGCCCGCCGCTTGCGATCCCGTGGGGGATGGCGAGACGGAAGGCGTGGCCGACGGCGAGACCGATGGGGTGGCCGACGGGGTCGCCGAGGGCTTGGGTTGCTGGGCGTTGGCCCCTTCCAGCGCCTTCAGCGCCTCCTCCAGCCTCTTCTGGGCCTCACCGTAGGCGTCCCAGTTGGGCGGGCTGGACTGCAGGGCCTTCTGCGCGTCCTCGTACGCCTTCTTGGCGTTGGCGATCGCCGAGTTGAGCGCCGTGTTGGCCTGGTTGGGGACGTTCTGCTCGGTGGGGGTGTTCGGCTGCTGTTGCTGGCCGCCGAAGACCTCCGCGAGCGCTTTCTCCAGGTCCGGCCCGACGCCGATCTTGTTGCCGTACGACACCAGGACCCGCTGCAGGATCGGGTACGGCTCCTGGCCTCCGCCCGCGGCCACCTGGACGTACACCGGCTCCACGTAGAGCAGGCCGCCCGCGTACGGCAGCGTCAGCAGGTTGCCGTACCGGAGTGACGAGCTACCCACGCCCATCACGTTGAGCTGGCCGGCGAGGCGGCTCTGGAAGGCGTTCTGCACCTGCCCTGGGCCCGGGATGGGCGTGTTGGACGGCATGCGCAGGATGCGCAGCCGGCCGTAGGCGGAGTCGGCCGACGAGTCGACCGCCATGAACGCCGACAGGTTGGCGCTCCCCTGCCGCGGCACGAACGTCGTCGTCAGCGAGAACGTCGGCTTGCCGCCCGGCATCGTGGTGGTCAGGTAGTAGGGCGGCTGCTTGATGTTCTTGTCGTTCTGCGTGGGGTCGCCCGGGACGTTCCAGAAGTCCTGGCCGCTGTAGAAGGCGGCGGGGTTGGTGATGTGGTAGCGCGACAGCGTGTAGCGCTGCACCTTGAACAGGTCTTCGGGGTAGCGGACGTGGTTGCGCAGGTCGGGGCTCATCTCCGAGGCCGGGCGGATGACCCCCGGGAACGCCTTGCTCCAGGTCCTCAGCAGCGGGTCGTTGGTGTCCCAGCCGTAGAGCGTGACCGTGCCGTCGTAGGCGTCGACCGTGGCCTTGACGGAGTTGCGGATGTAGTTGATCTTGTCGCTCGGCTGCTGGGCGATCACGCGGCGGTCCGTGGACGCGTCACGCGTCATGTCGCCGAGGCTCTCGCTCTGCGAGTACGGGTAGTCGTTGGACGTCGTGTAGCCGTCGATGATCCAGGTGATGCGCCCGTTGACGATCGCCGGGTAGGGGTTGCCGTCCAGCGCGAGGAAGGGCGCGACCTTCTGGACCCTTTCGCGCGGGTTGCGCACGTACAGGATCTGGGAGTTGTCGTTGATGTCGCCCGACAGCAGGATGTTCGCCTCGCCGTACTTGGCGGCGTAGACGAGCCTGTTGAGGAACGAGCCGACGCGGACGCCGCCCTTGCCGTCATAGATGTTGTCCGCCTGGCCCGTGCCGCCCGTCTGCGGGTAGTCGAGCTCCTTCGTCTTCGGGTTGCCGCCCGCGATGACGTACTCCTCGGCGGCCGGCTCCTCACCGAAGTAGATGCGCGGCTGGCGCAGCCCGGTGGTGGTCGCCAGGGGGCCGGTGACCGGCATGTCCTTGGCGTCGTAGTTGGGCAGGCCGCCGCCGTCGACCTGGTTGCCCGGCGCGGCGACGAAACCGTAGCCGTGGGTGTAGACCAGGGCCCGGTTGATCCAGTTGTTCTGGCCCTCGGGCGGGCCGGTCATCTCGCGGACGCCGACGACGTGGTCGACCAGCTTGCCGGTGCTGTCGGGGTAGCGGTCGACGTCGAGCGTGTCGCCGAAGTTGTAGAAACCGCGGATGCGCTGCGTCTGCTCGTACGTCGAGGACAAAAGCGCCGGGTCGAGCAGCCGGACGCCGGTGACGGAGGCGTCGCCGCCCTTCTGGACCTTGGACGGGTCGGACTCGGCGTTGTAGTTTTCGACCTCGGTCTTGTCGACGTTGTACGCCTCGCGCGTGGCGTTGATGTTGCGCTGGATGTAGTCCGCTTCCTTGCCCTGCTGGTTGGGCTTGACCTGGAACTGCTCGACCAGCGCCGGGTAGACGCCGCCGATCAGGATGGCCGAGAGCACGAGCAGGCCCGCAGAGACGCCGGGAAGCATGCCGCCGGGCCGGAAGATGCCGGCGAAGAACAGGGCGGCGCAGATCAGGGCGATGATCGCGAGGATGGTCTTGGCCGGCAGGACGGCGTTGACGTCGGTGTAGGAGGCGCCGTGGACGAACCCGCGGTCGGAGAAGACTAGGCCGTAGCGGTCGACCCAGTAGGCGACGGCCTTCAGCAGGACGAAGACGCCGAGCAGCACCGACAGGTGGACGCGGGCCGCCCTGGAGGCGTGCACGCCCGGCGACTGCAGCCGGAACCCGCCGTACAGGTAGTGCGTGATCGCCGCCAGCACGATCGAGATGATCACGGCGGTGAACAGGAAGTTCAGCACCATCCGGATGAACGGGTAGTCGAACATGTAGAACGAGATGTCCAGTCCGAACAGCGAGTCCTTCTTGCCGAACGACTCGCCGTTGACGAACTTCAGCCACGTCTCCCACTGGCCGGCGAACGAGGAGCCGGAGAAGAGGGCGAGCAGGCCCATGCCGACGATGAAGATCAGCTTGCGGTGGGGGTCGAGCGCCATGCGGTAGCGGTCGGCGCCGCTGCCCCCGCCGAACATCGCCGGCCCGAACATCGGCCGCGTCCGGAACGCCAGCAGCATGTTGCCGCCCGCGATGCCGACCATCAACAGCGCCCCGACCAGGAACAGCACGATCTCGGTCAGCATGACGCCGGTGAAGATCGACGTGTACTTGGCCGCGTCAAACCATAGATAGTCGGTATAAATACCGGAAAATAGGAAAAACAGCGCCACGATCGCCACCAGAGCGATCGCCACAGGCAGAAGCAGTCTCGGACGGCGGGGCAAGCGCATCGCCCTACCGGCTCCTGGGGTCCGGAAGCTCAAGGCCAACCCCTCGTCGTGATGAAGAAACGGTCCGTGTCTGGCAACCTACACCGCTGTGCCAGCCCTACGGCTAACGCACGGCGAGCTCCAGAAGTTTCATCCGGCCTCGCACGCGGGCACGTTTCCCTTGCCCGTGCGCAGCGCGTCGAGCGCCAGCACCGCGTCGTGCAGCGTGTCGGCCCTGACCAGCCGGAGCCCGTCGGGCACGGCTTTCATGGCCTCGGCGCAGTTGTCGGCGGGCGTCAGGAAGACCGTCGCGCCGGAGTCTTTCGCGCCCACCATCTTCTGGGCGATGCCGCCGATCGCGCCGACCTCGCCCGACGGCTGGATCGTGCCGGTGCCGGCGATCCGCTTGCCGCCGGTGATCTCACCGGGCGTCAGCTTGTCGACTATGCCGAGCGAGAACATCAGCCCCGCGCTCGGCCCGCCGACGTCGCCGACGTTGATGGCGACGTCGAACGGGAACTTGTATTTCGCCTGCATGACCACGCCCACGAGGGTCTGCCCCTTGGGGCCGGCCACGGTGGACACGGTGACGTCGAGCTTCTGGCTTCCCCTGGTGACGGAGAAGACCACGTTCTCGCCCGGCTTGTGCGCCTTGACCGCCTCGCCCACGACGTCGACGTCCTTCGCGGGCTTGCCGTCCACGGCGTTGATCTCGTCGCCCTTCAGCAGCTTGCCGTCGGCGGGCCGGCCCTTTTCCGTGGAGACCACGGTCACGACCATGTTGAAGGGGATCTTGAGCTCGTTGAGGGCGGCGGCCCTGGCGGAGTCTTGGGAGTTGGTCATCTCGACCGTGTTCTCCTCCTCGACCTCCTTGGGGTCGCGGTTGGGAGCGAAGATGGTCTCCTGGGGGACCACCGCCACGGTCGGGTCGATCCAGCCGCGCAACGCCGTCAGCAGGTCGATCTGGGCGGCCGGGCCGCCCTGGTAGGCCACCGTGACCAGGCTGAGCGCGCCGCTGGTCGGGTACGTCTCCCGCCCCTTGACCGAGATCACGGGCTTCTTGTCGACCTCGCCGATCGTGTTCTCCGTCGGGCCGGGACTCAGCACGACGTACGGGACCGGCCTGAACGCGCCCACCACGCCGAGCGCGAGCACAAGGAATCCCGCGAGCAGAAGGGTCAGGGCGCGTCGTGACATGTCGATGAGCTTATTCGCCGGCGCCGACCCATTCGGTCTCGCCGTCGGCGAACATCTGGTGTTTCCAGATGGGGACGTTTGCCTTCAGGTCGTCGATCAGCCGTCTCGAAGCCTTGAACGCCTCGTCCCTGTGGGGCGCGGCCACCGCGACGATGACGGCCGCCTCGCCCAGCTTTAGGTCGCCCACGCGGTGGACGGCGGCCAGCGCCGTCACGGGGAAGTCGGCGGCCACCTTCTCGGCGACCTGCCGCAGCTCGGCCTCCGCCGAGGGGTGGGCCGAGTAGGAGAGCCTGGTCACCGGCTTTCCGTGGTCCTGCTCGCGCACGGTGCCCACGAAGACGGCGGTGCCGCCGGCGGCGTGGTCGCCCACGGCGGCCAGCACCTCGTCGACGGAGAGCGGGGTATCACGAATGCCGAGCAACCGGATGACGTCCACGCAAAGAGCCTACCAACAAGAAATCCGCCCGCTGGACTGCCGAAACGCCGTCGTACCTGGTCAAAGCCGGGTTGACGGTGGATTTCTCAGGCGCGCCGCTTCTTGCGCACCTGGCGGACGATCGCGGCGGTGCCGATGACGGCCACGGTGGCGCCGGCCGCGGTGAGCGTGGCCTCCTTGACGGGCAGGCGCCGGCCGACCACGGTCGTCCTGTTCTCGCGCAGCTCCAGGAGCTCCTCGAACGCGGCCTCGTTCGTCCACGAGGGCTTCCAGCCCGCCTCGCGCAGCGCCGTGCAGTCGACGACCCACGGGTAGACGACGTAGTGCAGGTCGGTCGCCGGGGCCGGGGTGATGCCGAGCCGGTGGAGGCGCTGGGCCGTGCTGAACGTCAGCCCCGCGGGCAGCTCGAACCTGCGGATGCTCGACAGCTCCTCGACCTGCTCCTGCTCCATCCATCCGTCGGAGCCGACCGCGACCACGCCCGTGACGGCGCCGCGGGCGGCCAGGTCGAGCGCCGAGACCAGGTCGTCGATGTGGCAGAACTGCCAGCGCGGGTTGCAGCCCTTGACGGTCAGGAGCCTGGGCGACTCGAAGTGACGGGTGATGACGGTGTCCACTCCCGGGCCGACGACCGCGGCCGGGCGCAGCACGGTGACCTCCAGGCCGGGGTGGCTGCGCAGCGACCGGCGCACCAGGGACTCGATCTCCAGGTAGTCACCCACGACGCCGGTGTCGGGCTCGGCCGCCACGGGGGCGTCCTCGGGCAGGGGCACCTCGTTGTCGGGCGCCGCGCCGTACACCATCGCGCTCGTGACCAGCACCACACGCCGCACGCGCGCCGCCGCGCAGGCCGTCAGCACCGTCTGGGCAGCTCGCAGGTTGTACGCGCGCCGCTCGGACGGGTCGGAGTCGACGGCGTAGTCACCGGCCAGATGGACCAGGACGTCGATGTCGGAGATCCGGTTCGCCAAGAGCGGATCCCGTACGTCGATCACTCTCCAGGTGGCTTCCGGAACATCGCCGCGCTCCTCGTCAATGGCCACCACCCTGCGGAAATCCGCGGAGGATACGAGCCTCGCGAGCAGCTCTCGGCCTATGCCGGAGGCCGCTCCGGTGACGGCTACTACGGGTTGGCTCGGGCGTTTCGAGGTAGGCACCAGGTCCTCACTTTGCACTGATCCGCCGTAGGACGACTAACGTGGCGGATGTGGACTCCTCCATCCTGCACGAGGTAGAGCGGTGACTGACCTGCCAGGTCGCGAAAACGACCCTAACGAGAACCCGTTCGCCATGTTCGGCAACCCTGAGCAGATGGCTCAGGCGATGCGCCAGTTCGCCGACATGCTGTCGGCACCTCAGGGTTCAGGCCCTGTCAACTGGGACATGGCCAAGAACATCGCCCGTCACGCCGTGGTCGCCCAAGGCGATCCGAGCGTCATGGAAGGCGAGCGTCGCCAGATCGTCGACGCGCTGAGCCTGGCCGACCTGTGGCTTAACGAGGCGACGACGCTGCCGAGCGGCGTGTCCAACCCGCGGGCCTGGAGCCGGTCCGAGTGGATCGAGAACACGATCCCGGTCTGGCGCAAGCTCTGTGAGCCGATCGCGGAGCGCATGGTCGAGACCATGGGCGGCGCGCTCGGCGGATCGGGGCTGCCTCCCGAGGCCCAGCAGATGGCCGGTCCGCTGCTCGGCATGCTCAAGCAGATGGGCGGCATGATGGTCGGCCAGCAGATCGGGCAGGCGCTCGGGTCGCTGGCCCGCGAGGTGGTCGGCACCACCGACATCGGCCTGCCGCTGTCCGACACGGCCGCGCTGCTGCCTGGGGGCATCGCCTCGTTCAGCGAGGGCCTGGAGATCCCGGCCGACGAGATCCGGCTCTATCTGGCGCTGCGCGAGGCCGCGCACCACCGGCTGTTCCAGCACGTCCCGTGGCTGCGCTCCCACCTGCTGGGCGCGGTCGAGGAATACGCCAAGGGCATCACGGTCGACACCTCGGCGCTCGAGGAGCAGATCCGCGGCCTCGACATCAACAACCCTGAGGCGATCCAGGAGGCGCTGAGCGGGGGCAACCTGCTCAAGCCCGAGGAGACCGAGCGGCAGAAGGCCGCCCTGGCGCGGCTGGAGACGATGCTCGCCCTGGTCGAGGGGTGGGTGGCCACCGTGGTCGACCGGGCTGCCGAGGGCAAGCTGCCCTCCGCCGTGGCACTCGCGGAGACCGTACGCCGGCGGCGCGCGACCGGTGGGCCCGCGGAGCTGACGTTCGGCACGCTGGTGGGGCTGGAGCTGCGGCCCCGGCGGCTGCGTGAGGCGGCGGCGCTGTGGCGCGCGCTGGAGAGCGAGCGCGGGCTCGAGGGGCGCGACGCGCTCTGGGGCCACCCCGATCTCATGCCGACGGCCGACGATCTCGACGATCCCGACGCGTTCGTACGCGGTGAGGCGGCCTGGGACATCTCCCAGCTGGAGGCGAAGCCGGACGACGAGGGCGACAAGGGCGACAAGAGTTGAGCCTGCACGGCGACGCGGTGGCGGTGCTGTCCGCGTGGAGCGCGCCCACGCCCGCGGAAGAGGCGTTGCGCCTTGCGTTCCTGGAGCATTTGGGCGCGCATGACGACGCGATGCTGCGGGAATGCGTACCGGGGCATCTGACGGCCACGACGGCGGTGCTGTCGCACGACGGCTCGCAGGTGCTGCTCACGCTGCATCCGAAGGCCAAGATGTGGCTCCCGATGGGTGGCCACTGCGAGATCACCGACATGTCGCTCGCGGACGTGGCGCTGCGGGAGGCGTGGGAGGAGTCGGGGATCTCCGGGCTGGAGCTGCTGCCCGGGCCGCTCGCGCTCGACAGGCACGAGGTGTGGTGCCACCCCCCGCGCAGCTGGCATCTGGACGTCGAGTACGCCGCCGTGGCCCCGCCCGGCGCCGAGGCCGTGATCAGCGACGAGTCGCTCGACCTGCGCTGGTTCCCCGTGGACGCGATCCCCGAGCTGTCCGACGAGGCGACGCGGCGGTTGGCCGCACGCGGACAGGCCGCGCTTAGCTCGGGCTCACGCGCGTTTGGCTAGAGTCTTTTGCGTCGTTCCAAATAGGGGGCTGCGTGGAGACTTCTGCCGTCGGCGGCACGATCGTGACACCCAAGCGCAAGCGCCGGAAGTTCCCTGGAACGGCGTTGACCTGGCTGGCCGTGACCCCGTTCGCGGCGTGGGCCGTGGTGCGGGTGGCCGGTCTGGAGCGGGGGTCGCTGCCCACGCAGATCATGACCGCCACCCCGTACGCCGCGGCCGGCTCGCTGGTCCCGCTCCTGATCGCCGCGGTCGGGCGTAAGCGGGCGGCGACCGCCGTCGCGCTGCTGGCCACGACCGCTCTCGGCTTCAGCGTGCTGCCCAGGGCGCTGGGCAGGGCCGAGGCCACCACGGGCAGGCCGCTGAAGGTCATGACGATCAACATGCTGTTCGGCCGGGCCGACACAGAGACGATCATGAAGCTGGTACGTGAGTTCCGGCCCGACGTGCTGAGCACGCAGGAGCTCACCCCTGGGGCGGTCGCCGACCTCGACGAGGCCGGGCTCAAGGAGCTGATGCCGTACCGCGTGCTGCAGGACGAGTGGAGCGCCGGCGGGAGCGGGCTCTACTCCAAGCACCCGGTGGAGCCGCTGTGGGACCTGATCCCGCCGGTCGGGCACCAGATGCCCGCCGCGCTGATCTCGCTGCCGGGCGGGAAGCCGATCGAGTTCATCGACGCGCATCCGTTCCCGCCGCTCGGGCCCCAGGTCGTCGAGTGGAACGAGGCCATGGCGGCCTTTCCCTCCACCTCCCCCGACCGGATCCGGATCATCGCGGGTGACTTCAACGCCTCGCTCGACCACGCCGCCCTGCGCGGGCTGCTGGCTCGTGGCTACAAGGACGCGGCCGACACCGTGGGGGCCGGGCTGATACCGACGTGGCCGGCGAACAAGCGGGTGCCGCCGATCATCACGATCGACCACGTGCTGGTGGACGAGCGGGTGGGGGTGAAGGAGGTCAGCGTGCACGACGTGCCGAAGACCGACCACCGGGCCGTGCTGGCCGAGCTCACCGTGCCCTGATCAGCGCCCTGGTGCTTTCCCAGCCTTCCAGGCCGGGGTCCAGGCGTTCGACGTCGTCGGGGGTGCGCAGGCGGTGCCAACCCGGGGTGGTGGCGACCTTGCGGGGGCCGGGGGCCTGGGCGCGCAGGGTGGTCACGATCCCCGCGTCGTCGAGGTCGGGATCCGCCCAGGTGGGCGGGGGGAGCGCGCAGGCCATGGCCACGGCGCCGCCGTTCTCCGCCGGGCAGATGGTGATCTCGGCCCTGCCGAGCTCCCTGAACAGCTTGCCGACGAGGAGGGGCGGCAGGTCGGGCGCGTCCGCGCTGATCACAGCGGCCTGGTCGGCTTTGAGGCGCTGAAGGATGATTTTTAGCGGTTCGTCGTCTTTTATCGTGATTACTTCGGTGCCCGGCCAGACGATCTCCTCCAGCTCGGGAACGCTGGTGATCAGGACCGGGGTGACGAGCTCCAGCCCCGCGACCATCTCGTAGGTGTCCTCCGCCACCGCCTCGAGGAACCGCGCGGGATCCACGCCCGGGGGCGCCGCCTGTGCCATGCGTTGTCGTACCAGGACCGCGGCGATGCGCGTCAACACTCCTCCGGTGCCGTCTGGGCCGCGGCCGAGAATCCCTCCAGAAACCCGCGCGCGCGTTCTGCCTTGGGATACTGTTCTACCAGCGCCCAGAACTTGGCCCCATGACTGGGCACCAGCAGATGCACCAACTCGTGGATGATCACGTAGTTGATGACCCATTCGGGCAGGCCCTTGAGCCTGGTCGAGATCCTGATCGTGCCGTTCTCGGGAGTGCACGAGCCCCATCGGTGCTGCTGGTTGTCGACCCAGCGCACGCTCGCCGGCTCCGCCTTGCCGTCGAGGAATTTGGCCGACAGTTCTTTGGCTCGTTCGAGCAGCGCCTCGTCGGTGGGCCTTCGTCGGCGTTCCTTCGCAGCCAGCCGATCCAGCATCCGGCTCACCCATTCATCTGCGTCTTCGCCACTCAGCCAGGCGGGCAGGAGCACGATCGTCTTGTCGCCGTCGCGGTAGGCGGAGACCGTACGCCGGCGACGAGAACTGCGACGAACCTCGACTGTCTCGGGGGGCACATATGCACGGTAGCCGACCCTGGCGAAATTCCACAGAGGGTGGACGTTGTTTCTGCTGGTCAGATGATTAAGAGCCGGTGAATTTGGGCACGCGGCGTTTCCCGATGGACGTCGAGCCCCTGATCACCCCTGCGGAGGCCGTGGTCACGGGCCGGACGGAAGATTCCCACCTCAGCACGGCCTCCTGGTCTTGATGGTCTTGGTTCTGGGGTAGTTTGCGGGGTCTTGTCGTGATGGGAGCGGTCTAAATGATCTTCATTCCGGCCCCTCAGGCTTCCGACATTCGGTCATTTTCCGGGAAAGATTGATTTACCAGAGCTTTATCTACCGATCGCCTCCCCGCCCTCCTTGGCTCCCTGCACTTGGGCCCTCGAGGCCGCCTTTTCGCGCCTCAAGGGTCACTCCCCTGACAGGGCTCGCCCTCCCTGACCGATTGGATCCGACCTTGCCCCTCATCGGCCGGATATGCCGCCCGTCAGCGCTCTGACCTGCTTGCCTGTCCCTCTTCTCCTCCACAGGCCCTCTCGGGGCCCGTAGTTATCCACAGTCACCGCCGAACCCACTCGGGATCTTGCTCGGGCGTGGAACCCTTCCCGCCATGAGGCCACGTGTGAAGCCCGCCCTCCGGCGCATCATCCGCGACAAGCACACTCTCCAGTACGGCGCGCACCCCCTCCGGGCCGTCATGTTGAGCGGCCTGACCGAAGCCGTCCGGCAATGGATAGAGGGCCTCGACGGCACCCGTGACCTGGAGTGCGTGGTGAGGGAGGCGGCCGCCGCGGGCCTGGACGAGATCCGCGCCCGGTCCCTGCTGGATCAGCTCGCCGCCCAAGGCGCTCTCCACGACGCCGCCACCAGCCCCGCGCCGATCGCCGACCTCTCCTTGGCCGAACGGGACCGCCTGCGACCAGACCTCGACGCCCTCGACCTCGCCACGACCGCCCCGGACGGCGCGATCGGCCTCATCGCCCGCCGACGTGAGCGGCGGGTGCGCGTCTATGGGGCGGGCCGGGTGGGCGCCCAGGTGGTCGCCCTGCTCGCCGCCTCCGGAGTCGGCAACATCCGGATCCTCGACCCAGGCACGGCCCGCCCGTGCGACATCACACCGGGCGGCCTGACATGGAGGGAGGTGGGCCTCCCCCGTGAGGTCGGCGCCGCGTTGATCGCCAGACGACTCACCTCCGGCGGCCCCACCCCCACGGCGCCACTGACCTCCGGCAGCCCGATTCCCGCAGCGCGACCAAACTCAGGGGGTCACACGCCGACGGCGCGACTCGCCTCCGGTGGCCCCACGCCCACGGCGCGGCGCAGTCCGGCTGCCGCCGCCAGCACCGCACCTCCCGTCCCCCTCCGCACCGACCCACCTCAGCCCGTCGCCACCGCCGGCACCGGTTCCACCCGCGCAAGCGACAACCCCCACACCACCGCAAACAACCGCCACATAGGAGGAGCCCCAACAGCCCAATCCCGAGGAACCTCGACAGCCCGACCCACACAACCCCGAGGAACCTCGACAACCCAACCCACCCAACCCCGAGGAATCCCAACAGCCCAACCCACCCAGTCCGCTCAGCCCCAACGCCCGCAAGCTGGGAAAAACCCTCGCACCACCCGAGCTACGCAAGGCACCCGCATGCCCCAGACCGGAGAAGACACCCGTGAGAGCATCCGCTCCGCTGGGACCGCGGAAGGCGCGCAGCCCACCGGCTCGGCACGGACCACAGCCCCCACGGAGGCGGGAAACCGTCGGGCCGGTCTGGAGCACGAGGCCGACGAGAGGGTGAGGCCGTCCGTCAACGCAGTGGCGGGAGGCCCGTATCTTGGAGACAAGTCGGATCGCCCCGACCTCGTCATACTCACGCCCGTAGACCCCCTCGACGGAGTGCTGGTCAACGAGTTGACCTCGCTCAGCATCCCGCACCTCCTGGCATCGGCGTTCGAAGGGCACGGGACCGTGGGCCCGCTGGTCATCCCGGGGAAGACGGCGTGCCTGCACTGTCTGGACCTGACGCGGCGGGATCGCGACCCGATGTGGCCGATCGTCACGGCCCGGTTGGGCGGGTATCCGCCGGGCGAGATCGCCTGCGACGTCACCCTGGCGGCGCTGGTCGCGGCGGCGGTGACGGGCCATGCGCTTGCTTATCTTGATGGCGGAGAGTCAGCTGTGACCAACGGCACAATGGACGTAACACCTGATTGGCGCTGGAAAAGACGGTCGTGGACCATACATCCGCAATGTCGTTGTATGCGAAACAATCCATATTCGCTAAGAATGGTCATGTCTCCTAACCGCGACTGACGTGCTCAGAGGACGACCATGAAGGGGGGAAGCGGTATCTCGTCGAGGTTCCGCGCATGAGGGTGAGCGATCTTCCGCGCCGTGCTGTCACGCGTTCCGCCAAGCTGGCCACCCTTCCGCTCGGTTTCGCCGGCCGCGCCGCTCTCGGGCTGGGCAAGCGGCTCGGCGGCAAGTCTGCGGAGATCGTGGCTCAGGAGGTTCAGCAGCGTACGGCCGAGCAGATCTTCAAGGTGCTCGGCGAGCTCAAGGGCGGCGCGATGAAGCTCGGGCAGGCGCTGTCCATCTTCGAGGCGGCGCTGCCGCCGGAGATCGTCGGTCCCTATCGCGCCACGCTGACCAAGCTTCAGGACGCCGCTCCCCCGCTGCCCGTGTCCACCGTTCACAAGGTGCTCACCGAGCAACTGGGTGACGACTGGCGGGAAAACTTCCTGTCGTTCGACGACCAGCCGACGGCTGCGGCGTCCATCGGCCAGGTGCACAGGGCCGTGTGGCACGACGGCAGGGAGGTGGCCGTCAAGATCCAGTACCCGGGGGCGGGCAAGGCTCTGCTCGGCGACTTCGCGCAGCTGGCGCGGCTGGGCAAGCTGTTCGGCGTGATACTTCCCGGCCTCGACGTGAAGGCCGTGCTGGCGGAGCTGCGCGAACGGATCGCGGAGGAGCTCGACTATCTCCGGGAGGCCGAGGCCCAGCACGCCTTCGCGCTCGAGTTCGACAACGATCCCGACTTCCACGTCCCCGATGTGGTCGCGGCCAACGAGCTGGTGCTGGTCAGCGAGTGGATGGACGGCACCCCGCTGTCCCGAATCATCACCGAGGGCACCAAGGAGCAGCGCGACCGGGCGGGCTTACTCTTCGTACGTTTCCTCTTCTGCTCCCCCGCGCGGGTCGGGATGCTCCACGCCGACCCGCACCCGGGCAACTTCCGCATGCTGGCCAACGGCAAGCTCGGCGTCCTCGACTTCGGCGCGGTCAACCGCCTGCCCGGGGGCTACCCCAAGGCGTTCGGGCAGCTGACGCGGATCTTCAACGAGGGCGACATGGAGACCGTCATGGCGGGTCTGCGCCGGGAGGGCTTCATCCGCAGCGACATCGAGATCGATCCGGACGCGCTGCGGGCCTTTCTCGCACCCTACGTGGAGCCGACTGCGGTGGAGGAGTTCACGTTCAGCCGGGAGTGGCTGCAGGCCCAGGCCGCGAGCGTGACGGATCTGCGGCCCACGAACGTGGTCCGGCAGCTCAACCTGCCTGTCTCGTACGTGCTCATCCACCGGGTCCACGCGGCGGGCATCGGCGTCCTCTGCCAGCTGGGCACCACGGCGCGCTTCCGCGACGAGGTGATCCGCTGGGTCCCCGGCTTCACCGACGACCCCGACGACGAGGCCCTGGCCATCGGTTGATCGCCCCGGCTCAGGGGCTGATCTGGCGGCTCGTTGGTGGGGCGCAGGGATTTTACTGAACATGAGGTTAACTTCTGACTCCGCTGTGTAATGATACGAGTGCAAGCCGTTACCCACGCGAAAGGATCCACATGCGTCGATCCGTGCGCCTGCTCACCACCTCCGCGGACCCACTTGCTCCCCCACCCCCCATGGCGCGGGTAGCGCGAACGCGGTCAGGCCGGCATGAGCTCGCGCACGGTTCGGCGTCGTGATGCCTGAGGTGAGTGCGGCGCCCTGATGTCCGCGACCGATCCGGCTTCCCGCACGGCCCGTCCGGGTTCGTGACCCCGGCCGGCTCGGTCCACGAGGCCCGCGCATGCGCTCGTACCATGCGCGGTGATCCCACCGGCGCTGATGGTCAGCACACCCCCTCCAGGGTGCTGAGCCGGCGCCGGTGGGTGAGCACCACGCCGCGTCTTCCGCCGGTGGGGAGCCGACGCCCTACCCGAGCGCGCGGTCCGAGCCGAGCTTCAGGGCCTGTCCCCGTCCCTCCGCGCCGACATGATCATCCGCGGGGGTGAGCCGGGCGCGGCGCTCGCGCCCCGAGAAGGGCGGCGTCAAGGGTCACTTGGACGGACAGCAGCAGGGCCGTGTTACACCTCCGGGTGGTCAGGGAGTTGGCGAGGCCTGGCGGGTGGTGGTCAGCAGCCAAAGGCTGGTGCGTTGACACGTGCCCAGCCGTCGAAGGCTGGTCCGTTGACACGTGCCCAGTCGGCGAAGGCTGGTCCGTTGACACGTGCCCAGTCGGCGAAGGCTGGTCCGTTGGCGCGAGCTCAGCTATCGAAGGCTGGTCCGTTGGCGCGAGCTCAGCTATCGAAGGCTGGTGCGTTGGCGCGTGCCCAGTCGGCGAAGGTGAGTGCGGGCCGGCCCAGTAGGTCTTCCACAGTGCTGGTGGTGGGGCCTGGGCGGTTGGCGTAGTCGGACAGGGAGCCGAGCAGGCGGGCGGGGACCTCCTCGGGCAACCCCTGTGCGAGCATGCCCTGCCGTACCTGCTCCGGTGGGAGTTCCTGGAAGGACAGCGTCCGGCCGATGGCGGCGCCGATGAGCCGTACCTTCTCGAACTGGTCCAGTGACTGCGGCCCGGTCAGCGTGTGGATCGACCCCGTGTGCGCGCTGCTTCGGAGGGCTTGTACGGCGACGGCCGCGATGTCGGTTTCGTGGATCGGAGAGGTGGCTGCCTGGCCGTAGGCGCCGCGCACCACGTCACCGGCCTTGATCTGGGGCGCCCAGGCCAGTGCGTTGGCGGCGAAATCGGCCAGGCGCAGGACCGTCCAGTCCAGGCCGGAACTTGTGACGAGGTCCTCGGCGAGCTTGAACTGGGCGGCGAAGCGGGGTTCTCCCGCTGGATGCTCCACGGTGGTGGCCGACAGCAGCACCGCGCGCCGCACTCCTTGCTTGACGGCGAGCTTCAGCAGTTCGCCGAGGCCGGGGCCGGTGGCACGCGGGCTGATCTGTATGGCTTCCACTCCTTCCAGCGCCGCCTCAATCCATTGGGGACGAAACAGGTCACCGCTGACGGCTCTCACGCCGACAGGAAGCCGGGCCTCGCCGGGACCGCGAGTGACCGCGGCGACGGCCTCGCCCTCCTGCAGCAGCAGGTTCATCACCTGACGTCCCACGACGCCGTTGGCTCCGGAGATCAGGATCATGATGGTGTTCCTTTGCTCGTTGTACGGGTTGCAGCGAGCCGCCCCGGTCGAGCAGGCGCCCTGGAGATCAGGTGTCCACCGGACCGGGGAGACGTTCAGTCACCAGGCGACGGGGCCAAGGCGATCGATGAAGATCCCGGTCGGCCCGTCGGCGTCGATCATCGCGAGCTTGACGATCGGGTCGGTGCCCTCGGTGACCGTCAGCTGGCCGGTGTGATTGTTCATGTCGGTGGCGGTGAACTTGCGGTTGGCGACTTCTCCAGGGGTGATCAGGTTGAACTTGATCTGCGGGAGCGCCTGGGCGTACCGGACGGTGATCATGTTCAGCGCCGCCTTCGACGAGCTGTAGGCGAGCTCGTGCATTTTCGAGGCGGTCTGCTCAGGATCGGTCACGACCGCGAAGGAACCGACGGCGCTGGACACCATCACCACCCGCGGGTTGTCCGCCGCCTGCAGCAAGGGAAGGAACGCGTGCGTGACCCTGATCGGTCCGTACACGTTGGTGTCGTAGACGGAGTGGATCTCGTCAGCCGTCGCGTCCGCAGGGGCGACGATCCTTCCCGGCGCGCCGGCGTTGTTGATCAACACATCCAGTCGGTCGGTGTGCTCGCGCACGAGCCGTACCGCGTCCTTCACTGACTCGTCCGAGGTCACGTCCAGCGGGACCATGACCACGTTCGCGCCGCCGTCGGTCAGCTTGGCGGCGGCCGCCCGTCCTCGCCCTTCGTCGCGCGAGCCGAGGAAGATCGTCCACCCCTGCTCCCCGAGCCGCCGGGCCGCCTCAAAACCGAGCCCCTTGTTGCCTCCGGTGATCAGCACCGAGGTCTGTTCCGAGTTCGTCATGCCCTCTGAGACGAAACACCCCCGCTGAGCTGTGACACGGTGTGAGCGTCCTCACAGTCGGGAGCTTGACGTGAGGAGATGTCACTGGCGGAGGTTGCTGTCTCGTCTAGGGGGTGCAGGCAATCCTCTGTCAAGGAGTGGACGATGAACCTCGCGTTGTGGATCGCTGCCGGACTGCTGGCCGCGGTAGCGGTGAGCGGCGGGATCAGCAAGACGTTCGTGCCGAAGGAGAAGCTGGCCGCGGTCGCTAGCGGGGGATGGACAGCAGACGTCAGTGCCGGCTTCGTCAGAACGCTGGGTGTCCTTGAGCTCCTGGCCGCGGTGGGCTTGATCCTGCCCGCCGCGCTCGACATCGCGCCGGTTCTGGTGCCGGTGACCGCGGTCTGCTGGGTTCTGCTGATGGTCGGCGCGATGATCACACATGGCCGACGTGGTGAATCCGCGTTCGTGGTGCTGAATCTGATCTATCTCGCGGTTGCGGCGTTCATCGCGTGGGGCCGCTTCGGCGCCGGGCCCTTCACCGGCTGACCGGCGGCGACACAGGGATGATCACGCGAATGTTCGTGGCAGGCGTGAGCCGGGTTCCGGGGCGGCGGCGAGTGCCTCGGTCCTGGCGGTGGATGTTCAATGTCGTGGCCCCCGTCCGCGAATGGCTGCCGCATCTCATGAGGGCGGAGCGGGTGCCTGAATGGCCGGCCCCGCTGTCGGGCCGACAGGTGGCGGTGACCATGATGAGCGAGGGGCGCGGGTTCTCCGACGCCGGTGCCAAGTTGGAGCTCGGCCGGAAGCCGCGCTACTCGGAGGAGGAGCTGGTATGAGCAGGGCCGAGGAGTTTCAGGAGCTGCGGCCGCTGTTGTTCTCGATCGCCTACCGGATTCTGGGCAGCGTGAGCGAGGCCGAGGACGCGGTCCAGGAGACCTGGCTGCGCTTCGAGGCAGCCCCGACCGAGCCCAGGTCGACCAAGGCGTTCCTGTCGGCCACGGTGACCCGGCTCTCCATCGACGTGCTGCGCTCGGCCCGCGTCAGGCGGGAGGAGTACGTCGGACCATGGCTCCCCGAGCCGCTGCTCGCCGACCCTTACCAGGACCCGGAACGGTCGGCGGAGCTGGCCGACTCGTTGTCGATGGCGGCCCTGGTGCTGCTGGAGCGGTTGTCCCCGCTTGAGCGGGCGGTTTTCGTACTGCGGGAGGTGTTCGACTTCGACTTTCCCGAGGTCGCGTCGGCCGTGGGGCGCTCGGAGGCGGCGTGCCGCCAGCTGGCGGTACGGGCGCGGCGCCATATGGCCGCAGGCCGGCCCCGCTTCGAGGCGAACCGCAAAGAGCGAGAAGAACTGGCGTCGCGGTTCTTCGACGCCCTCCGCGAAGGCGACGTCGCCGGCCTGCAGACCCTGCTGGCTGCCGACGTATCGATGGTCGGCGACGGCGGCGGGAAGGCCCCGCAGCTGGCCAAGGCCGTCATGGGCGCCCAGAACGTGGCCCGGCTGCTCGCCTCCGTTTTCCCCAGGATGGCCGTGATCGGCGTGACGGTCGAGCCGCACGAGGTCAACGGCCAGCCGGGCGCGATCTTCCGCGACCGGGACGGCAAGGTGCTCCACACCCTGACGCTCGATGTGGTCGACGGGCAGGTCCAGACGATCCGTACGGTGATCAACCCCGACAAGCTCGGACACTTGGGCTCAGTGGCGGACGCCTGGGCAATCGACCGCGAAGTAAGACGGGCACGCCGGCCCACGGAGTAGCCGCGACTACCGAAGTGGGGTTGTCAGGCTGCTGGGGATTTCTCGGCTGTGGCGGTCTGGGTCTTGGCCGGCCGGTAGGAGTCGGTGCTGGTCTCTTCGGCAAGCAGCCGGGCGCTGCTTCCGGGGTTGTTCAGGTGAGGCCCGCGAGGAGGGCGTGGACGCCGTCGGTGAGTACGCGTTCGCCTTCCTCGCGCGAGTTCAGGAACCAGCCCGGGAGCGGGCTGCGGAGTGAGCAGGTCAGCTCGATGCTGACGATGCCGTGGATCGTGGTCCACACCAGGTACGCCGCGCGTACCGGGTCGTTCGACTGGATGAGCCCGGCCTGGGCCGCGGCCGAGGTGGCTTCGGTGAGGAGGTCGAAGGTGAGGCCGAGGGCGTCGTTCCGGCGTTGGGGTGAGGGGTCGAAGTCGGGAAGCGGGCGCTCGAACATCAGCGCATAGAGAGCGGGATCCGCCAGCGCGAACTCCCGGTAGCCGCGCGCCACCGCCATGATGCGGGCGAGCGGGTCGGCGTGGCCGTTCAGTGACGTGGTCATGGCGTCGTGAAGGATGCTGAAGCCGTACTCGTAGATCGCTTCCAAGAGGCCGGCGCGGCCGCCGAAGCAGGTGTAGATGCCCATGGTGGAGGTGCCCGCCACGTCCGCGACGCGGCGGAGGGTGAGGTGGAGGGCGCCCTGCTCGCGGAGGACGCGCATGGCCGCGTCGAGCAGGCCCTGGCGCAGCGCGCCGAGTTCTTTCGGGGTGCTTACGTCTCTCGGCACCCTCTCACCATATCTGGCGATAACGCGCATCATAACGAGCGTTATCGCTTGATATCACCGAGAGAAAGGGCTCCAAAGATGGGTGTCCATCGGGTCACGGCGGCGGCGGGGTTCGTGTGCGCCGTCCTGCTCGTGGTGAACTCGGCCCGACGCGCCGGGTTGCTGCCGGAGACGGCGTTCACGCACGCCATCGCGCCGTTCGGGGCGCTGACGGGTCTCCTCGCGATCACCGGCATCTACCTGGTCATTCGGGGTACGGCCGGCGGTCTCGGACTCATCGGGTACGTGCTCAACTCGGCCGGGCTGGCCGGGGCGTTCGCCATCGAGTACATCCTGCACTTCGTCTTCCCCTACCTCGGCGGGGGCACGGTCAGCGAACTGCTGGCCGGGGGCACGGGGCGGGCGTTCCTCGTCACGTCGGCCGTGCTGTTGGCGGGGGTGCTGACCTTCAGCGTGGCGGCGATCAGGAGCGGGGCCATGCCTGCGGTCGGCGTGGTGCTCTATGCGGTGGGGATGGTTCCGGGGTCGTTGCGGAACGTGGTGCCGGTGCCGGTGTATTTGGCCGGGCTGGTGATGGCGGCGGTCGGGGTCGCCTGGATGGCGGCTCGGCTGTGGCGGGCGGAGGAGGGGTTCGTCGCGCATCCGCCACGGGCGACGGGCGGCGTACGGCCGACGGCCTGAGCGATCACCGGCGGCGGCTGCGGAGATGCGACTCCCGAAGGCGATGGCGCACTGCGGGCTGCGCACTGCGTGGCGGCCTTCGAACTGCGGGGCGGCCTTCGAGCTGCGGGCTGCGGGCACTGGACTACGAGCCGCGGGCGCCGGGTCCGGGGTCCGCAGTCCGGGCTGCGAGGTTCGGGGTGCAGGTTCAAGGGGGCCGGGACCGGGTCGAGGCCGGGTCGGGTCGAGGCCGGGTCGGGGCCGGTGTCGGAAGGCGGGGCCAGCGATCCGGGGGACTGCGAGTTGCGCGCTCCGGGCTACGGCCTGCGGGGTTCGGGCTCTGGGCTGCGGGCCGAGGCATGGGACTTCGGGGGCGGGCTGCGGGATCCGAGGTGCGGTGCTGCGGGCTGCGGGATCCGAGGTGCGGTGCTGCGGGCTGCGGATCCGAGTGCGGGGCTGCGCACTGCGGGATCCAGGCGGCGAGGATCGGGAGGCGGGGTCCAGGCGGTGGGGGTCCGGAGGCGGGGTTTGGGGGTGGGGGTGTGTGGACGCGGAGAGAGCCGGGCGCCCGAAGCGCCCGGCTCTCTTGGGGGATCTGGAGGGAGATCCTGCGCCGGCGGCAGGACCTCCCGGGTCAGATCTGGCGGCTCAGGGCCTCGCGGAGGCGGTCGTTCGCCCGCTGGACCCTGCGCCGCGCACGCTGCACGCGCGTGACCCGCGCGATGAGGCGCTGCTCCTCCGCCTCGCGGTGGAGGGTTTGTATTCGGTCATTCACCAGGTCATGGATGAGATCCGGCACTGCTCGGCTCCTTGTGATCTGAGCGTTCATTGGTCTTGTTCGCTTTCTGGTTGAAGGTGCGGTGTTCAGGCAGCGACCGGGTGCTTGCGGGGACGCCCGCGCGGACGCTTACGGGGAACGACGGCTCCCCTGAGGATGAGTTCGCCGCCCCAGACGCCCCACGGCTCCTCGCGCTCGAGCGCGCGGGCCAGGCAGGCCTGCTGGATCGGGCAGCCGCCACAAAGAGCCTTGGCGAACTCGACGTCCTCCGGCGACTCGGCGAACCACA
This sequence comes from Nonomuraea sp. NPDC050451, assembly GCF_044458585.1. Lineage (NCBI taxonomy): Bacteria > Bacillati > Actinomycetota > Actinomycetes > Streptosporangiales > Streptosporangiaceae > Nonomuraea > Nonomuraea sp. NPDC050451. The sequence continues at coordinate 365,474 of NZ_JBITHZ010000009.1, read as the reverse complement.
GGTCAGGGTCGGTACGGCAGGGGATCTTGGCTTCGTCGATCAGGTCCATGATCGTCTTCGCCCCCATCTGCTTTCTCCTTTTGTCAGATCTTTTTGATCTTGGTCGGGCACCTCGTAGGTGGTCGGGAATCACGGACAAATAAGTAAGGCCGCGGATCCGTCTGGGGATCCGCGGCCTGGTGGGCTGTACGCCGGTCAGGTTATGACCGGTGTATCCCTCCAGGGTTGCGGACCCCACAGTCCACCCTTGGTGAGCTGGTAGGCCGGCAGTTCGATACGTGCGTTGTAGACAGGAGCAGCTGGCGTGGCAGCGCCGACGTGGGCGCGCGCACTGTAGGCGGCGGCCTGGCTACGGGCAGACTTCTCCTGCCGCAGCTTGGCGGGGCCATCGACGAGCCTCACCGAGACACGGCATGCGGAAGCGAGCCACTGCGTAGCTGACATCTGAATGCTGATCACCGGTGACTCACCTCCACTCTCGAGACCGTCGGAACAGTAGTGTCCGACTCGCTTGACCATGACCCTAAACCGGGAACCCGGGAACGGGCAACATATTTTCTACCTGCGATTTTGTTACATTGACCGCGCCTGGCGGCCTATTGCACGCGGCGTGTCGCCACTATTTCGTCAGGCGGATCATGGCCTCTTGAACGACCGAGACCACGAGCTCACCCGACGCAGTGAACATCTCCCCGCGAGCAAGTCCCCGAGCTCCCCCCGACCAGGGGGACTCCTGAGCATAGAGCAACCAGTCGTCGGCCCTGAAGGGGCGGTGGAACCACATGGCGTGGTCCAGCGAGGCGCCGGAGACGTTGGAGGCACCCCAGGCCATGCCGTGGGCCAGCAGGATCGTGTCGACCAGCGTGAAGTCGGACGCGTACGCGGCCAGCACGACGTGCAGGAGCGGGTCGTCGGGCAGGTCGGCGTGGTAGCGGAACCACACGTTGGTCTGGGCGCTGCGCAGGTCGGGGTTCTTGAACGCCTCCCAGGTGAGCGGCGAGACGTATCTGGCGTCCACCGGGCGGGGGCGCGAGAACCACTCGCGGAGCTCCGGGTGGTCGCCGACCGCGTCGAACATCCGGTCCCGGAACGTGGGGAGCGTCTCGGGGTCGGGCACCTGCGGCATCACGGACGCCTGATGCGTCACGCCCTCCTCGGGGATGTGGAACGACGCCGACATCGTGAAGATCGCCTTGCCGTGCTGGACGGCGACGATCCTGCGGGTGGTGAACGAACGGCCGTCGCGGAGGCGGTCGACGTTGTAGACGATCGGGACGGCGGGGTCGCCCGGGCGGATGAAGTAGGCGTGGAGAGAGTGGACGTGACGGTCCTTCGGCACCGTACGGCCGGCCGCCACGAGGGCCTGGGCCGCCACCTGGCCACCGAAGACGCGCTGGATGCGTTCCTCCGGGCTCCGTCCCCGGAAGATGTCGAGCTCGATCTGCTCCAGGTCGAGCAGATCCAGCAGCTCCTTCAGCGCCTCGTTCACGTGTCCGTCCCCCTTGGGCTCTCGGGTGTTGGGGACAAGTCTGACGTGCCCCTTATATGGGACTAAAGGGGGGCTGTCAGTCGGCACGGCAGAGGGACAAGACAGCCTCGCCGTACCGGTCCACCTTGATCTTGCCGATGCCCGCTATCGACAGCAGCTCCTGCTCCGTGGAAGGCGCGCGTTCAGCAATCGCCTGGAGGGTCACGTCCGTGAAGACGACGTACGGCGGGATCTTGGCCTCCTTGGCGGTGGCGGTGCGCCAGGCCTTCAGGCGTTCGAGGAGGGCCTCGTCGTAGTCCGCCGGGCACGTGGAGCAGCGCCCCAGCTTCTGTTCGGCGGCCGCCACCAGCGTCTTCGCGCACACCCGGCAGCTCACCGGCGCCGCCACCGCGCGCCGTTCGCGAGGTGCGGTCGAGACTCGGGGCGGGGACGAGGAGGTGCGGGGGGCCAGGCCGTCGAGGAAACGGGAGGGGCGGCGGGTCCTGCGGGCGCCGGGGGCACGGGCGCCGGCCCAGGAGAGGGAGAGGTGTTCGCGGGCGCGGGTGACGCCCACGTAGAGGAGGCGGCGTTCCTCCTCGATCTGCTCGGCGGTCTCGGCGTAGATGATGGGGAGCATGCCGTCGGTCAGGCCGACCAGGAAGACGGCGTCCCACTCCAGGCCCTTGGCGGCGTGGAGCGAGGCCAGGGTGACGCCCTCCACTGGCGGGGCGTGCTGCTCGGAGGCCCGGCGCTCCAGCTCGGCCACGTACGCGGGCAGATCGGCGCCCTCGGCCGCCATGTCCTCCGCCAGGTCCGCCAGCGCCTTCAGGGACTCCCATTTCTCCCTGGCCTTGCCGCCGCCCGGGGGGGAAGGCGTCAGGCCGACGCCGGCCAGGATGTGGTGGACCTCGGCGGCCAGGGGCTCCCCGGAGTAGGCACGGGCGGCGCCGCGCAGGAGGACGACCGCCTGGCGGACCTCCGGGCGGTCGAAGAAGCGCTCGGCGCCCCGCAGCATGTACGGGATCTCGGCCTTGGACAGGGCCTCCTCGTAAGCCTCCGACTGCGAGTTGACGCGGAACAGGATCGCGATCTCCCGCGAGGGCACGCCCTTGTCCAGCAGTTTCCTGATCGCGCGGGCCGCCCCCGCGGCCTCGGCGGGCTCGTCGTCGTAGTCGGAGAACGACGGCTTGGGGCCGTCGGGGCGCTGGGCCACCAGGTCGAGCCGGTGCGGAGACCTGACGATCAGCCGGTTGGCCAGGTCGACCACCTGAGGGGTCGAGCGGTAGTCGCGCACCAGCTTGATGACGGCGGCGTCGGGGTGCTCGACCGCGAAGCCCGTCAGGTAGCGCGGGGTGGCGCCGGTGAAGGAGTAGATCGTCTGGTTGGGGTCGCCGACCACGCAGAGGTCGTCGCGGCCCCCGAGCCAGGTGTCGAGCAGGAGCTTCTGCAGCGGGTTGACGTCCTGGTACTCGTCCACGACGAAATAGCGGTACTGCTGGCGGACCTGCGCCGCGACCTCCTGGTGCTCGGTCATCACGGCGGCGGTCAGCTCGAGGATGGTCTCGAAGTCGACCAGGTGGCGTTCGCGCCTGATCTGCTCGTACGCCTCATAAAGGCGAGCGACCTCCTCCGGCGGGACCGGGGGCGTGCGGTGGTATTTCGCCGCGGCCGCCATGTAGTCCTCCGGCCCGATCTGGGTGACCTTGGCCCACTCGAGCTCGGCCGCGATGTCCCGCAACTCGGACCGATCCGGATTTTTACGGATCAGGCGGCAGGCCTCCACCAGCACCGGCAGCTTGGACTCGATCACCGAGGGCGCCTCACCGCCGATGACCCTCGGCCAGAAGTAGGTGAGCTGCCGCAGCGCCGCCGCGTGGAACGTGCGGGCCTGCACGCCGGGCGCCCCGAGCGCGCGCAGCCGCTGGCGCAGCTCCCCCGCCGCGCGAGTGGTGAACGTCACAGCGAGCACGCTCTGCGCGTCGACCACCCCGCTGCGAACCGCGTGCGCGATGCGATGGGTGATCGCCCTGGTCTTGCCGGTGCCCGCGCCGGCCAGCACGCACACCGGACCGCGCACCGCCTCGGCCACTGCGCGCTGCTCGGGATCGAGACCGGCCAGGACGTCATCCATGTTGTTCACCCGTACATAGTCGCAGGTGTAGCGGACAGCCTCTTTATTCTGGCAACATGCGGGCCGACGTATGTTCATAGCCACCAGATGCAAAGAACCGGTCTCTTCCCTCACAATGGGTCCGACCATCTGCATGGGGGAAAGGAAGGCCGTGCGAACTGCGGTTTTCGCGGGCGTGCTCGCGCTCGCTGCCGTCGTGCTCACACCTGTGGCCGCCAGCGCCAACAAGGAGCCGACGCCCGGCCCCACTGACGTCGTCGACCAGTACGGGCTCGGCGAGTTCGCCTACGAGACCATCTCGTACGGCCCCCAGGCACGTCAGGCCATGGACGTCTGGTGGACGCCCGACGGTCAGCAGCGCCCCGGTGTCTTCCTGATCCACGGCGGCTGGTGGTCGGGCGGCGACAAGCGCTACATGAAGGAGATCGTCCGCCAGTACGCCGAGCTGGGCTACACGGTCTTCAACCTCAACTACCGGCTCTCCAGCGACGCGGCGTGGCCCGCGCAGCGCTCGGACGCGCTGGCCGCCATCGCGCTGGCCCGCAAGCACGCCGACCGGTGGGCGTTCGACGCGAGCAACTACGTGGTGGTGGGCTTCTCCGCCGGCGGCCACATCGCGGCGGCCGTGGGCACGTACGGCGACGGCATCTCCGGCCTCAAGGGCGTCGTGGGCCTGTCGCCGATCATCTCGCCCCTGCGCGCCTACTCCGACGGCGAAAAGTCTGATGACCCCAACAAGCGCAAGCTCCGTACGGCCGCCATCCGCCTGGCCGGTGGCTGCGCGCCCAAGGGCAAGTGCTCGCGGGTCTGGGCCAGCATGGAGGTGGCGTGGCACGCCAGCCGCAAGGACGCGCCGATGCTGACCGTGCACTCCAAGGACGAGTTCGTGCCGCCGGTGCAGAGCCAGCTGCTCAAGACGATGCTGGGGCAGGTGGGCGTGCCCGTGACGGTGATCACCCAGCCGGGCATCAACCACAGCAACCCGCTCTATCGCGAGCCCGGGGTGGCCGAGCAGGTGCAGGCCTGGATCGCCGAGCGCATCGGCTGAGCGCCCGAGGCGGGACACCCCCGCCTCAGGAATGAACTTGCACAGTCCGGTTGTTGCATGGAGCGCCTATTTTCCTGACCTCCGGAGGGATCTCCCGACATGGCGCTCACGGTCTACAGCACCACGTGGTGCGGCCCCTGCAAGCGGCTCAAGTCCCAGCTCACCCGCGAGGGCATCAGCTTCAAGGACATCGACATCGAGCGTGACCCGTCGGCGGCAGAGTTCGTGATGAGCGTCAACAACGGCAACCAGGTGGTGCCGACCGTGGTGATCGACACCCCCGACGGCCGCGTCGTGCGCACGAACCCCTCGGCTCGCGAGGTCAAGGCCCTGCTCGGGGCCTCCTGATCACCAGTCGCCGGTCAGCTCGCCGCCGTACCAGGTCTCGATCAGGCGGCGGGCGATCGACACCGGCGGGGGCAGGCGCAGCTCGCCGGACTCCAGCGCCCGCGTCAGCTCCTCGCGCGAGTACCAGCGGGCCTCGGCGATCTCCTCGGCGTCCGGCGTGAGCTCGGTCGAGGTGGCCTCGGCGAAGAAGCCGAGCATGAGGCTGCGCGGGAACGGCCAGGGCTGGCTGCCGAGATAGCGCGGGCGGACGACGGTGACGCCGACCTCCTCCGCCACCTCACGGGCGACGGCGTGCTCCAGCGACTCCCCCGGCTCCACGAACCCCGCCAGGATCGACAGCCGCCCCTCCGGCCACTGCGGGCCGCGGGCGAGCAGGCAGCGGTCGTCCTCGTCGCGGACCAGCATGATCACCGCAGGGTCGACGCGCGGGAAGTGCTGGCTGCCGTCCTGCGGGCAGACGCGGATGTGCCCTCCGGCCTGCACGTCGGTGCGGCTGCCGCAGCGCGGGCAGTATTCGTGGGTCGTGTGCCAGGCCTCCAGCGCCACGGCGTAGACCAGCAGGCCGGCGTCGCGGTCACCGAGCAGGCCCCCCACCTGGCGCAGCCCGGCCGCCACCGGCTCGCCCTCGGGCGTGTCGCGCAGGCTCATCGGGACCGTCACGCGCCCGTTGACGTCACCCCCGGGGACGCCGGGCAGCGGCGCGGCCACCGCGAAGTAGGCGACACCGCCTTCCACGCCGAGCAGGTAGCGCTCGCCCGGCGGCGCGTCACCCGGCGGGTAGAGCACCGCCTGCACCTCGTCGCCCGACCGCCGCACCAGCGTGTGACCGTCGTCGATCACCAGCACCCTGGTCGACGGATCGGACCACGCCCGCTCCAGCCACTGCTCGTTGGCCCGCAGCGCCGAGGATCTGTCGATGGTGCCGCGTGCCAGAAGCAGAGGCCCGATGAGTTGCTCTTCCGCGGTCGTCTCCACAGGCCGTCCCCTCCCGAAATCCCCTGTCATCCTATGACCTCGCAGTTAGCCGGCGATTACGGTATCCGGGCCCCGGGGTGATCTCTCTCGGGCTAAGATCGACGAGTTAGGTTAGCCTTACCTGATCCTTCGGGGGTGCCTTCGCGTTGCGGCTCTACCTGACCGCGCTCAAAACAACCGATTCCGTGACGGACGGCTTCCTGCCCGCGACCGAGGCGCTGGGGCTGGAGGTCACGGTCCTGACGGATCGGCCGGAGCGGCATCCGTACGCCGTGGCGTGCGACGTACGCGACCCGCGGGCCCTCATCGACGCCGTCGAGAGCCTCGGCAGGCCGGACGCGATCTTCACCAACTCGGACCACCTGCAGGCGGAGACGGCGCTCGCGGCGGCCTACTTCGGGCTGCCCGGGAAGGACTGGCGGGCCTGCGTGACCGCCAAGAACAAGTTCCTGATGCGTCGCAGGCTCCTCGAGGCCGGGGTCGAGCAGGTGTGGTCGATCCGGCTCGCCCCCGGCGATCCGGTGCCCGAGCGCCTGCCGTACCCGGTCGTGCTGAAACCGCGCGAGGGTGTGGCCAGCGAGGACGTCATGCTCGTCGAACGCGACCTGGCCGGCGCCGTGGCCCTGGTCAGGAAGCGGCGGCCGGGCGAGACGCTGGTCGTCGAGGAGTACCTGGAGGGGCCGCTGCGGACGCTGGAGACGCTGGGGGACGCGTCCGGGACGCGGGTGCTCGGCGGGTTCGAGACGACGCTGGGGGCGCTGCCGTACTTCATCGAGGAACGGCTCGACTGGGCGCCGCGGGACGGGACGCACGAGCACGTGCTGGCGGCGCTGGAGGCGCTGGGGGTCGGGTTCGGGGCCTGTCACACCGAGTACGTGGTCACTCCGCAAGGACCCCGGATCGTCGAGGTGAACTATCGGGTGATCGGCGACAATTGCGATTTCCTGCTCGGTGATGTGCTCGGGGTGCCGCTGTTCGAGTGGATCCTGCGGGTGCATCTTGGGGAGGCCGTGCCCGACATTCCGGAAATTTCGTCGTACGGGAGTGCGGTCAGCCTGGTCGCCGACCGGGCCGGGACCGTCAAGGACGCCCCCGGGACCGAGACCCTCGTCGACGGGGACGTCCGGCTGTGGCACCGGCCGCTGCGGGCCGTCGGGGACGTCGTTTCGCTGACGCACACGAACCGGGACTACCTGGGCGTCGTACGTGCCGTCGGTCCCTCCCGGGCCGCCGTGGACGCCACCGTCGAGGCCTACCGGGCCGCGCGGCCGTGGGTAGTCGAATGAGCGATCGGGAGGCCTATCTGGCCGCCCGGGTCCTGAACGCGTTGCTGCGCGAGGACTACGGCGGGCTGTCCTCCCGGATCAGCCGGACCAAGGACGGTGTGGGGCTGCCGCTGGCGGACGGCCGGTGGGTGCGCCTGGAGCCGGGCGCGCTGTTCCAGGACTTCGTGGTGGCCCCGGCGGAGCGGCTCGGGCTGGAGCAGGTGCTGGAGACGCTGGTGGAGGTGGCGGACCCGGCGGACTCGGAGGGCGTCGCGGCCTTCTTCGAGGAGTGCCTGGCGGCGCTGACCGCTCTGGAGCTGCACGACTCGCGCGCCGGCGAGGTGCTCGGGCGAGGGCCCTCCTATGAGGCGCTGGCCGCCTTCGTGGACCATCCCGTCTATCCGACCTCCCGGGCCCGGGTGGGGCTGTCGGAGCAGGAGCTGCTGGCCTACGCGCCGGAGTTCGCGCCCTCGTTCGAGCTGCGGTGGGCGGTGGTGCCCCGCCGGGCGCTCGCGCCGGGCTCCGCCACGCGCTTCCCCGCCGACGCGGGCGGGTGGGAGGTGGGGCCGGACGAGGTGCTGTTCCCCGTGCACCCGCTGACGGTCGGCGAGGTGCGGAAGATCGACGGGGTACGGGTGCTCGACGAGGCGCGGGTGACCGTGCGGCCCACCCTGTCCATGCGGACCGTCGAGATCGACCCCCGTACCCATCTCAAGCTGCCCCTCCCCATCAGCACCCTGGGCGCCCGGAACAGACGGTCGATCAAGCCGGGCACGCTGGGCGACGGGGCCAAGGCCGAGCTGCTGCTCCGGGAGCTGGCCGGCCCCGACGTGGTGCCGGCCGACGAGCAGGCCTATGCGCACGCCGGGCACGAATACCTGGCCTGGATGGTCAGGCGGCTGCCCGAGGGGAAGATCGTGCCGGTGGCCGCGCTGGGCGCGCCAGGGGTGCTGGACGAGGTCGGCGACGTCGTCCCCGCCTATCTGCGGCTGCTGCTGCGCTGGAACGTACGGCTCTTCGTGCGCTACGGCGTCGCCCTCGAAGCCCACCAGCAGAACCTCGCCCTGGTCTTCCACGAGGACCGGATGCGGCTGCTCGTCAAGGACAACGACGGGCTGCTGGCCTCGCCCGCGAGGCTGCGGGCGGCCGGGATCGAGGTGCCCGAGTTCGCCGACGGGCGGATGCTGAACGACGATCCGCACGCGCTGGCCGACGTGTTCGTGACCATCACGCTGCATCTCGCCGCCGCCGCCGTGGCGTTCGGGGCGATGCCGCACGCCGGGGCGGCGGCACTGCTGCGCGACACGCTGGCCGAGGCCCTCGACGAGTACGGCGAGGATCCCATGGCCAAGATCCTGCGCGCCAGGACCCTGGACGCGGCCAGGCTCACCGGCAAGTCCATGATCACCGCTGGGACGCTCGTCGCGAAGGAACGCTCCGGCGCCCGCGACGTCAACAAGTTCTACGGCACCAGCGGGCCCAACTACCTGAGGAGAGCTTGAATGCACGCTCCGGCCATCGACGCGCCCTCCGCCCTGGCCGAGGAGGCGACGCTGGCGGCCCTGCTGCGCTGCTGCGTGCGGGAGGTGGCCGGGCCGCGCGGCCTGGTCTGGCCCGCGCCGCCGTACCTGCTGCTGCGGGTGGCGGGCACGCTGCTGCGGGTCCGCACCCACGGCGGCGCCGCGCTGCGCTTCGACGGCCGGCCTGAGCGCCTGGAGGAAGGCGCCTGGCAGCCGCTGACGACCGACGAGCTGGTACGGCTGGCCGAGTCCGACCTCCACGGGACGAACGGCGAGTTCGCCGAGCAGGTGGCGGCCAGCCGCGAGGCGGTGGCCATGATCCTGCGCGCGAGGGAGGACGCCGTCCCGCCCGCCGATCCGTGGCTGGCCTCGGAGCAGTCGCTGGTGTACGGCCATCCCTTCCACCCCAGCCCCAAGGCGCGCGGCGGGGACGGCTGGCTGCGCTACGCGCCCGAGGCGCACGCCGAGTTCCCCGTCCGGCTGCTCGGCGTGCGCGAGGACGTGCTGGCCGAGGGCGGCGACGCGTCGGTGCTCGACACGATGGGCGAGGCGCCGCGCGGCTACCGGCTGCTTCCGGCGCACCCGTGGCAGCTGGAGCTTCTGAGGCCGGCGTTCGGGGCCGAGCTGATCGACCTGGGGCCGGGCCCGGCGGTGCTGCCGACCTCGTCCGTGCGGACCGTGTACGCGCCCGGGGCGGAGGCGTGCCTGAAGTTCTCCCTGGACGTGCGGATCACGAACTGCGTGCGCAAGAACGCCTGGTACGAGCTGGCCGGCGCCGTGGAGCTCACCTCCCGCCTGGGCCCGATCTTCAAGGAGGTCGCCAACAGGCACCCCGCCACCCGCTGGCTCCCCGAGCCCGGCTACCGCACGGCTGCCCTCGGCACCCGCCTCCACGAGGGCCTGGGCGTGATCGTCAGGCAGAGCCCCTGGACCGCCTGCTCCCCCGGCGTGACCCCGGTGCTGGCCGCCGCGCTCGCCCTCGGCGCGCCGGTCAAGGACCCGCTCGCCTGGTGGCGGGCGTACGTGTCGGCGGTCGCGCTGCCCGTCCTGGAGCTGTATTTCGCGTACGGCGTCGTTCTGGAGCCCCACCTCCAGAACGTCCTGGTCGGCCTGGACGCGGACGGGCTCCCCGCGGAGGCCGTCTTCCGTGACCTGGAGGGCACCAAGCTCGTCGCCGGCCGCCACGACCTCGGCGGCCTGCACCCCGAGGTGGCCGCGGCCCTCACCTACGACGCCGAGCGTGGCTGGGCCCGCGTGGTGTACTGCCTGCTCGTCAACCACCTCACCGAGATCGCCGCCGCGGTCGCGGGAGCGGACGACGGGCTGCTGCGCGAGCTGTGGCGGATCGCCCGCGACCTGCTCGCCGGCCAGGCGGGCGAGCTCGGCCGGCCGCTGCCCCTGTCGGACCTGCTGGCCGGCGCGCCGCTGCCCGCCAAGGCGAACCTGGGCGTCCGCTGGGCGCGAGCGGCCGACCGCGCCGCCGGTTACGTCCCGATCGCGAACCCGCTCGCATGATCACCGACCGCGTCCAGGACGCCGCGCTGCGCCTCGATGAGGCCCCCGCCTACCTGTACGACCTGCCCGCGCTGGACGAGCACGCCGCCTCCGTACGGCGGGCGCTCGGCGGGGTCGAGCTGTACTACGCCGTCAAGGCCAACCCGGACGCCGAGCTGCTGCGTGTGCTGGCCGGGCACGTGGACGGGTTCGAGGCGTCGTCGGCGGGCGAGCACGCGCACGTCACGACCCTGTTCCCGGGCAAGCCGGTCGCGCTGGGGGGCCCCGGCAAGACCGACGCCGAGCTGCGCCTGCCGCACCACCGCATCCACGTCGAGTCCCCGAACGAGCTGCGCCGCCTTCTCGCCACCGGCCTGGAGGCCGACGTGCTGCTCAGGCTCAACCCCGACCTGCCGGTCGAGGGCGCCGCGCTCACGATGAGCGGGCCGTTCGGCATGGACGAGCAGGGCGTGTCGGAGTGCCTGCCGCTGTTCACCGAGCGGGTACGCCTGCGGGGCCTGCACACCCACCTGGCCAGCGGTCTGGACGCCCCTCAGCTCCTGACCCTCGCCAAGGCGCTGCTGGACAACGAGCACGAGGAGGTCAACCTGGGCGGCGGCATGGCGGTGTCCTACACGGCACCGGAGTCCAGGTTCGACTGGGCGGCGTACGGGGCGGGCCTCGCGGCCGTCCAGGCCGGGAAACGCCTGCGGATCGAACCCGGCCGGGCGCTGACCGCGTACTGCGGCTACTACGTGACCAGGGTCGTGGACGTGAAGCGGGTGCGGGGCGAGGCGTACGCGATCCTGCTGGGCGGCACCCACCACCTGCGGACCCCGGCGACCAAGGGCCACGACCAGCCGTTCACGATCCTGCCCACGGGCAAGGGCCCGGGCGTGGCGGACGAGCCGATCACGTTCGTCGGCCAGCTATGCACCCCAAAGGACGTTTTTTCCCGAAAAATCGTGACCTCGGCCCGCGTCGGGGACACCGTGGTCTTCGAGCTGGCCGGCGCCTACGCCTGGAACATCTCCCACCACGACTTCCTCATGCACCCGAAGCCGGCGTTCCACCATCTACGAGCTTGACCCCCTCGACGAGCGCGACCAGGCCGTCGGCGTCGAGCAGGTTGACCGGGCGTACGGTGCGGTTGGCGCGTACGTAGTGGAAGGCCGCCCGCACCTTCTCCAGCGGCACCCCCGCCAGGTGCGACCAGGCCAGCCGGTACGCGGCCAGCTGCACCGACGCCACCCTGGTGGCCTTCTTCCCCTTGGGCGGCTCGCCGGTCTTCCAGTCGACGACCTCGTAGCCGCCGTCCGGCAGCTCGAAGACCGCGTCCATCCGCCCGCGCACGAGCCGATCGGCGATCATGGTCTCGAACGGCACCTCCAGATCGACCGGCCGACGATCGGCCCACTCGCTCTGCTCGAACCGCTCCTGCAGCTCGGCGAGGCGCACATCGGCCTCTTCGAGCTCCTCGTCGTACAGCTCCAGGTCGTCGATCAGCCGCTGCTGGTCCCACCGCGTCTCCAGCCACTTGTGGAACGACGTGCCCCGGCGCGCCAGCGGCGCGGGCTTGACCGGGACCGGGCGGCGGATCTTGCGCGCCAGCTCGCGCGGGTCGCCGGCCAGCGTGACCAGCGACGACACGGTCAGCTTGGCGGGCAGCTCGACGATCGTGGCGGGGCGGCGCCGGTGCAGCTCCCGCTCGCGCAGCAGCAGGTCGGTGTCGCGCTCCCAGGCCCGCAGCCGCTCCTCCTCGAACGCGCGCAGCGGCTCGTCCTCCTCCTCGGCGAGCGCCCCGGCCAGGGCGTCCTCGACCAGGCGGGCGCCGTCGAGCACGGACTCGTAGCGCAGGCCCTCGGGCGTGACCGGCCAGGTGGCCTCGGCGGGCTCGGCGAGCAGCGGGTTGGTGGCGCCGTCGGCCAGGTCGCCGGCCCAGAACGAGACGCGGTCGGCGGTGTCGCGGATCTCCAGCAGGAAGTCGGACGGCTCCAGCGGCTTGGTGGCGCTCCCCCAGCGGTAGCCGGAGGCGATCAGGTGGTAGTGGGCGCGCGTCACGGCCACGTACGCCAGCCTGCGCTCCTCCATCAGGTCGCGCTCGCGGCAGTACTCGTCGAACGCGCCCAGCTCCTCCTTGCTCAGCCCGCTCAACCGCGGCAGGTCGGCGGCGTCGCCGCGGAGCGGGTAGGGGAGCTTGCGCGGGTTTTCGGTCCAGCGGCTGTTCATGACCGGCGTGGCGGGGAAGATGCTGCCCGTCGCGATCGTCCCCTTCGAGCTGACGAGCTGCGACAGGCCCGGCACGACCACGATCGGCCACTCCAGCCCCTTGGAGGCGTGCACGGTCATGAGCTTGACGCTGTTGCTGTCGCCGACCCGGCCTGCCTCCAGCCCGAACTCCTCGCTCTCCGCCGCCTGCAGGTAGGCCAGGAACGCGCCCAGTGTCGGGTCCTCCGCGTCGCCCGCGAACCTGGACGCGGCGTCGAGGAACGCGTCGAGATCGGCCCGCGCCGCGAACGTGCTCGACGTGCCGCTGCGCGCGGCCACCTCGACGTCGAGGCCGAGCGTGCGCTCGACCTCGCTGATCAGGTCGGGGAGCGGCTGCGCGGTGTGCGCCCTGAGCCGGCGCAGCTCCTGGGCGAGCGCCACGAGCCTGGTGCGGGCCAGCGGCGAGAACGTCTCCAGCCACTCCTCCCGGTCGGGCAGCTCGTCCAGCGCGTCGACCAGGCTGCCGCGCTCCTCGGCCAGGTCGGCCACCACCTGGTCGAGCGGGTCCTCCTCCCGGCCGCTCTCGCTCAGCTCGCGGGCCAGCTGCCTGGCGTGCTCCCCCAGCACCCGCAGGTCGGCGGGCCCGATCCGCCAGCGGGGCCCGGCCAGCAGTCTGGCCAGCGCGTCGCCGGCCGTCGCGTCGTACAGGACGCGCAGGGTGGCCACGATGTCGGTCACCTCGGGCACGGTCAGCAGGCCGCCGAGGCCGACCACCTCGACCGGGATGTCGCGCTCCTCCAGCGCCCGGCGCAGCGCGGGGAACTGCGAGCGCTTGCGCGCCAGGATCGCGACGTCCTGGGGCTGCACGGCGAGCGTCTTCTTGCGCTCCTTCTCGCCCCAGGGCAGGCCGTCGGGCGCCGTCTCCGTGCCGAGGATCCTGGCGATGCCGTCGGCGACCCACTTCGCCTCGTCCTCGGCCGTCTCGTGGAAGGCGCAGGTGACCCGGCCGCGGTCGACCCGGTTGGGGCCGGGGACCAGGACCGGCACCTCGCGGGCCTCCATGCGGAGCGGGAGCTGGACTCGGGCGGCGACGTCGAGCACCCGGTCGCCGTTGCGGAAGCTGACGCTGAGCTGGCGGACCTCGGCGGGGTCGCCGGTGCTGTTGCGGAAGTCCTGGGGGAAGCGGCGAAGGTTGCCGGCGGAGGCGCCGCGCCAGCCGTAGATGGACTGGCAGGGGTCGCCCACGGCGGTGACCGGGTGGCCGCCGCCGTAAAGGGAGCGCAGCAGGACGAGCTGGGCGTGGCTGGTGTCCTGGTATTCGTCGAGCAGGACCACGGAGTAGCGGGCGCGCTCGATCTCGCCGACCTCCTTGTGGTTGGCGGCGATCCTGGCGGCCAGCGACATCTGGTCGCCGTAGTCGATGACCTCCCGGCCGCGCTTGAGCCGTTCGTACGCCTCCACCATCGGCAGCAGCTGCTCCCTGGCGGCCTGGACGCTCAGCGGCTTGCGCTGGGCCACGGTCGTCCTGCCGGGCAGCAGGTCGAGCCTGCCCCGCAGCCACTCCCCCACCCGCCGCACGTCGCCGGCCGACCGCAGGTGCTCCGACAGCTCGCCGGCCAGCTCCAGCACGGCGGCGGTGACTGACGGCGGGCCCAGCTCGATCCGGTCCATCGGCCCGTCGTACATCGCCACCACCCGCGACGCGAGCTGCCACGACACCGCCGGCGTGACCAGGCGCATGGTGGGCTCCAGCCCTTCGCGCAGGGCGTGGTCGGTGACCAGGCGGGCGGCGTAGGCGTGGTAGGTGGACACGGTCGGCTCGTTGTCCAGCGCGCCCGGCTCCACGAGGCCCGCCTCGGCCAGGCCGTTGAGCCGCTCCCTGACCCGGGTGGCCAGCTCGGCGGCGGCCTTGCGGGTGAAGGTCAGGCCCAGCACGTTTTCCGGTTTGACCAGGCCGTTGGCGACCAGCCAGACCACGCGCCCGGCCATGGTCTCGCTCTTGCCCGAGCCCGCGCCGGCCATGACGACCATGGGCTCCAGCGGGGACTCGATGACCGTGGCCTGCTCACGGGTGGGGGGCAGGATGCCGAGCTTGCCGGCGAGTTCGGCGGGGGTCAGCACACCTGGCCCCCGTTGTCGTTGACCGGGCAGCTGGCCCTGGCCGCGCACGTGCGGCAGCCGTCGTTGACCTTGGCCTGGAAGAACGGGCCCGACATGCCGGTCGCCACCGTGTCGACCAGGTCCTTCGCCCAGCCCGGGTCCTTGTCGTCGGCCAGCGGTTGCTGCGTCTGCTCCAGCGCGTCATGTTTGCCCGCCGCCTTGCCGACCTGGACCAGCGCGGCGCCGCCCGGCTCGGTCATGCCGTGGCGCGCGAAGGCCCCGAGAAGTGCGGCGAGCTGGTAGACGCCCAGCTGGGGATGGCGGTCGAGGTCGCCGGCCTTGGGCTTGGAGCCGCCGGTCTTGAGGTCGATGATCACGGCGCGGTTGTCGCCGTCGCGCTCGACCCGGTCGACGCGCCCCTTGATCTGGACGCCCTCGGTGACCATCGCCGTGAACGCCTCCTCCAGGGCCACCAGCTCGCGCGGGTTTTCCTTGTGCCAGCGCAGGAACTTGCCGATCATCTGCTCGGCCACCTGGCGTTGCTTGCGGTTGTACCAGACGCCGCCGAAGTCGAGGTCGTTCCAGACCTGGTTGAGGCGGTCGCCCAGGAGGTCCTCGCTGGGCAGGTCGGTGGCCGCCAGGACGGCCAGGGCGTGGATGATGTTGCCCAGGCCCTGGGCGGTGCTGGTGCCCGCGGCGCCGACGGCCGTCTCCAGCAGCCAGCGCAGGCCGCACTTGGTGAAGCTCTCGACCGCCGAGGGCGAGATGCTGACGACGTCGTCGGGCCAGCTCAGCGGGCGATCGTCGGAGATGGGCGTGAGGGCGTACCAGTCGTTGGGGTGGGCCCCCTGGACGCCCGCGGCGGCAAGGCGGGCGAGCTGCCTGGCCGCCTTCTGCCGCATCTTCGCGGGCTTGGTGGGGTCGGTCACCGCGCTGCGGAGGTCGGCCACCAGGGCGGACATGTTCAGCCAGCGGGCCCGGTCGTCCACCGTGGCCGACTCCACCGCTCCCGGCATCAGCTCCGACAGGAACCTGGACGGGCGCTCGTCGGTGTCCTCGCCGCCCACCGCGGTCACCACCAGCCTGCGCCTGGCCCTGGTGGCGGCCACGTAGAACAGCCTGCGCTCCTCGGCCAGCAGCTTGGAGACCAGCGAGGCGGCGTTCGGCTTGGTGCCCTCGACCACCTCGACGAGGTCTTCCACGCCGAGCAGCGACCCGCGCAGCCGCAGGTCCGGCCAGACGCCCTCCTGCACGCCCGCGACGACCACGACGTCCCATTCGAGGCCCTTGGAGCGGTGGGCGGTCAGCACGCGTACGGCGTCGCCGTCGGGGGCCCGGTCGGCCAGCGTGTCGCCGGGGATCTCCTGGGCGGCCAGGTCGTCGATGAACACCTCGGGGCCCGCCTTGGGCATCCGGTCCACGAACCGGGCCGCGTGGTCGAACAGGGCCACCACGGCGTCGAGGTCGCGGTCGGCCTGCGCGCCCCTGGGGCCACCGTGCAGGCTCAGCTCGGTCCAGCGCCCGGCCAGGCCGCTGGCGTCCCACACGGCCCACAGGAGGTCTTCCGCCGTCCCCTCCTGCCGCGCGGCCTCGCGGGCGGCGGCCAGGAGCTTGGCCACGCGCTCGGCGGGCACGGCGACGTGGTCTTCGACGCGGATGAGCTCCCTGACGTCCTGCACGGCCGCGACCAGCAGCTCGCCGGACGACCGCGTGCCCTCCGCCTCGTTCTCGGCGATCTTGAGGGCGCGGCGCAGGCGGCGTACGCCGATCATGTCCGTGCCGCCGAGCGGCCCCGTCAGCAGCTCCTCGGCCACGCCCTCGTCGAGCTGGGCGGGGTCCATGGCCACGCGGAGCATGGTGAGCAGCGGCCGCACGCCGGGCTCCTGCGCGATCGGCACCTCGTCGCCCGCGATCATCGTCGGCACGCCCGCGTTGACCAGCGCCCGGCGCAGCAGCGGCACCTGGCGCTTGGCCGAGCGCACCAGCACCGCCATCCGGTGCCACGGCACCCCGTCGATCAGGTGCGCGCGCCGCAGCGTGTCGGCCACGATCGCCGCCTCCTGGCTGGTGCTGTCGGCCAGCAGCACCCGCACGTCGCCGGGGTCCGCATCGGGCAGCGCCGCGAGGTCGCGGTGGTCGTGCTCGTGCCCGTACGCGTGGTCGGGCATGGGCGCCACCGGCAGCCGGGCCGCCACCCGGCGGGAGGCCTCCAGCAGGTCGGCCCCGCTCCTGCGGCACACCCGCAGCGCCAGCACCGGCGCCTCGCGGCCGTCCAAGGTCTTGAACCGCTCGGGGAACTTCATGATGCCCTGCACGTCGGCACCCCTGAAGCCGTAGATCGACTGGTCGGGGTCGCCGACGGCGACCAGGTCGGCCCCGTCGCCCGCGAGCTGGGCCAGCAGGAACTCCTGCGCCGGGTCGGTGTCCTGGTATTCGTCCACGAACACCACGTCGTGCGCCGCCCGCTCCCGCTCGCGCACCTCCGGCCGGGCCAGTAACGCGGAGGCGGCCCCGATCAGCTCGGCGTAGTCGTAGGTCTCCTCCGGGTCGAGGTCGAACCTGTCCTGGTAGCGCTTGGCGAACCTGCCCGCCGCCGCCCAGTCGCCCCTGCCGTGCAGCCTGCCGAGGGCGATCAGCCGCTCGGGGTCGAGCCCGCGCTCGTTGGCCCTGGACAGGAAGTCGCGCAGCTCCTCGGCGAAGCCCCGCGTCTTGAGCGGCTCGCGCAGCGACACCGGCCAGTCGAGCGCGCCGCTCTCCAGCTCGCCGTGGAGCAGCCGGCGGATCTCCAGGAGCTGCTCGGGGCCGGTCAGCAGGCGCGGCGGGGCCTTGCCCTCGAGCACGGCCTCGCGGCGCAGGAGCGCGTACGCGTAGGAGTGGAAGGTGAGGGCCAGCGGGGTGCGGGTGGTGCGGCGCAGGCGGGCGGTGACCCGCTGGCGCAGCTCCTCGGCGGCCTTGCGGCTGAAGGTGAGGATGAGCACCCGCTCGGGGTCGACGCCGCGGCGCTCGATCCGGTCGACGACGCTCTCGACTATCGTGGTGGTCTTGCCGGTGCCCGGACCTGCGAGAACGAGCAGCGGGCCGCTCTGGTGGGCGACCACGGCACGCTGGTGCTCATCGAGCACAGGGGGCACAACAGGGCTACCGTTGCCGCGCCGCACCAAGCGCCAGGTCTGACCACTCACAACACTAGATTCCACCAGACCACAGGGACAGATCGTGCCGACTTGCCCGGTCTCCCCACGCGATCCGCCTACCGTACCGGGGCAAATCTCCACTTTCTCGCGCGACACGCCGCCCTCATGTTCGCCGACGGCGTTGCCGCGATATGAACAGGTCGAACGGGTGCGCGAGCTGGCCGGTCCCGGCAGCGAGGTCCTGGAGGCGGCCCCCGGCCCCGACACATCGAACTCCGGAAGTGATCGACAACCTCGCCCACGGAGCGTTCCGCCTTGTAACGTAGGGTCAACGTTTCGCCTCGGTGTGGGGGTTGATCGCATGCGGTGGCAGGTCCACTCCGAGAGGTCGCTGTACGCGGACCCGTGGCTGGACATCCGGGTCGCGGATGTGGAGCTGCCCGACGGGCGCCGCCTCGACCACCGGCTCGTACGCACCGCACCCGGCGCGGGGGCGGTCGTCACCGACGACCAGGACCGGGTGCTGCTGATCTGGCGGCATCGCTTCATCACCGACAGCTGGGGCTGGGAGATCCCGCTGGGCCAGGTGGACGAGGGCGAGATGCCTCAGGCGGCGGCGGCGCGCGAGGTCGAGGAGGAGACGGGCTGGCGTCCCGGCCCCCTGCGCCCGCTGCTGTCGATCCAGCCGACCAACGGCTTCACCGACAGCCTGCACCACATCTACCGCGCCGACTCGGCCACCCGCATCGGCCCGCCGTCGGACCCGTGCGAGGCGGAGCGGGTTGAGTGGGTGCACGCCTCACGCCTGCGCAAGCTCATCGAGAACGGCGAGATCGTCTGCGGCACCACCATGTCGTCCCTTCTCTACCTCCTGGTGGAGCACCTCCCGAACGGCGGATTCCACCGCGCCGAAGACCTCGCCTTCGACTACGACCCCGACCGCCGCTTCCTCCTCCCGGACCTCCCCAACCTCTTCTGACGACACCGCTCGAAGAACCCGCGCCGACGGGACCGGCCCCTCGGGCGGGCGCCCAGGGACGGGGCCGCGCGCTGGGCGATCGCCCCGGCGGCGGGCGACGCGGCGCGGCGGGTGGGTGGGTGGTGCGTCTTTGAACCACGGAGCCGGTCAAGGATGCGCGTCGTCACGGCGAGCAGCCCGTGAGCCTTCACGACCGGCCATGACAGACGGCCACCGACGTCGGTGCGCGCGGCCCACCGTGCGCAGCCGTAAAGGATGAAGGCCTTGATGGGCGGGCAGCTATGAAAAGCGGCCCGCCACAGCGACTACGAGAAGAGCTGGTCCACGACGCGGGCGGTGGCTTTGCCGTCGTCGCGGGGGGCGAAGGTGGCGCGGAAGGCTTCGTAGCGGTCGGCGTGGGCCGCCGCCACCGAGTCGATGTTGCGCAGGGCGTCGATCACATCAGCCGACGTCGACAGCACCGGCCCCGGCGCCTGCTCGGCCAGGTCCAGGTAGAGCCCCCGCTTGGTCGAGTATTTGGCCAGGTCGTAGCCGTAGAACACGATCGGCCGGCCGGTGCATACGAAGTCGAACATGACCGACGAGTAGTCCGTCACGAGCACATCGGTCACCAGCAGCAAGTCGGCGATATCGGGATAAGTGGTGACGTCGTGGGCGATGTCCGGGACGGCCGGCACCGCCTGCATCGGGTGCGCCCGCACCAGGATCTCGTGATCGGCCCCGAGGGCCTCGCGCGTCTTGGCGAGGTCGAGCTTGACCATGGCGTTCTTGCGGTCGTAATCCCGCCACGTGGGCGCGTACAGGATCACCC
The DNA here is from genome assembly GCF_044458585.1 of Nonomuraea sp. NPDC050451. Taxonomy (NCBI): domain Bacteria; kingdom Bacillati; phylum Actinomycetota; class Actinomycetes; order Streptosporangiales; family Streptosporangiaceae; genus Nonomuraea; species Nonomuraea sp. NPDC050451. Next base: position 345,993 of record NZ_JBITHZ010000009.1, on the reverse strand, counting down.
GCTTGCCCTCCACGAGCCCCAGCCGCTCCCGCACGGCGGCGGCCAGCGCCTCGCGGTCGGGCGAGTTGAGGACGTCGTTGCGCGGCAGCCCGCTCTCCAGGATCTCGCCCTTGTAGCCGAACGCCTTGCGCAGCACCGGCGTGGCCCACGGCGACTGCGACAGCAGCAGGTCCCAGCCGCGCACCTCCGCCGCCTGGCGGTGCCAGATCGGCGGCTTGGGGTCGCGGGCCATGTGGGACTGGTCGTTGCCGATGCGCTTGGCCGGGGTGCCGTGCCAGGTCTGCAGCACGACCTGGTCCTCGCGGGCCCTGAACCAGACCGGCAGGAACGAGTTGGTCACGATGTGGCGGGACCTGGCCAGCGCGGCGTGGTGCTCGCGGCTGCCCGCGCGGACGACGGTCGCGCCGCCGGGCGGCACGAAGGCGCCGTCCTTGACGATCCAGATGTGCTCGCGGTCGTCGCCCCGTCGCAGCCGCTCCTCGTAGATGGCGCGGACGCTGTCGGCGTAGAGGCGGCCGTCGTTGACGACGTAGACGGTCGCGTCGTTGAGCGGCTCGGTGCGCTGGGCCGGGTAGAACACGCGGCGCAGCACGTGGGTGCCGGCCACGCCCCGCTCGTCGGCGGGCCGGGCCTCCTCGACCGTCACGACCGGCACGTCGAAACGGGTGGAGATCATCCGGTACGTGCGCCCGTCGAGCGTGCGCGGGTCCTCGTCGAGCCCCGGCAGGGCCGCGTGGTCCATGCGCAACGGCACGATCTCGCCCGACGGGTGGCGGATCGACATGTTCCAGGTGCCGGAGCCGAGCGGCACGGGCTCGCCGAAGCGGTCCATGGCCGAGGGCTCGACGCGTACGGAGAACTCCTCGCCGGAGCGCTCCATAGGAAGCAGGTAGGACAGCCCGGACCGGTGCCGCAGCGTCAGCGTGCGGGGGCCCGGGGCGTCGGGGTAGTGGCCGCGCAGGAGGAGCGCGGAGCCCTCCCAGACGGCCGAGGTGATCATCGGGCGGATGCGGTGGGCGGAGACGATCACGCGGTCGCGGCGGTCGCCGAGCACGGTGATCTCGCGGTCGCCCACCGGCGTGCGGGTCTCCACGAGGTCGGCGAGCATGACGGACGCCGCCGGGTCGCCCTTGGGCTCGACCCAGAGCCGCCGCCCGTCCTTCTCCTGCAGCAGGGTGGGCACGGCCAGCGCCACCGTGACCTCCGTGCCGTCACCGGCCGGGGTGAAGTCGGCGGCGATGCGGTGGCCGCCCAGGCGGGCGTGGCCCTTGGTCACCGTGCGGCCCGGCAGGGAGATCTTCAGCTCCAGGCGCTCGCCCTCCACGGACACGCCCGTCAGCTCGGCCCGGTTGGGCTGGAGCACGACCTGCAGCGCCCGGTCGGACGTCCACACCGGCCTGATCCACCAGCCCGGCCTCAGCTTGAGCCCGGCGGGGCGCTCGGGCCGGCCGACCGAGGAGCCGCGCAGCAGGCCCGTGGCCCGCGCGCCCCGGCTCCAGAACACGATCTCGGCCCGCCAGGTGGTCGTGTCGGGCACGGACGGGCGGTGGCGCATCCGCCGCCGCACGGCTGACACCACACCGCGTACGGCGCCGCGCCAGCGCAGCGGCCACGGGCTCAGCTCGGCGCTGAACCCGGACCAGTCGTAGTTGCAGCCGGGCTCGCGCGCGCCATGGGTGGCCTCGGGCGCGAGCACGCGCCGCGTGCGCATGCGGATGGGCGGCAGCCAGCGCGGACCGCGCAGCACCACGGTCGCCCAGTTGAACCTGCGGCTGCGGACGGAGAGCCCCGCCAGGTACGCGAACCCGGTGACGCGCAGCTTGCCGTCGACCCAGACGATGTCGTCGATGTGGGTCACCGGCACCAGGTCGGCGCGCCGCAAGCGGTAGAGATCAGGCGAGAGCTCGTCGCGGAAAGGCAGGTCCGCGTACCAGCGCAGGCCCTTGCGGATGCGCTTGGACGGTTCGGCGGCGGCCGTCACGACCTTGGTGAGCGTCTCGCCCTCGACGAGCTCCTCGTCGGGCCGGTGCTCGATCAGGTGACATATGACACGCCGCGCGACCGGCAGGTCGTGCTTGACGCGCGCGTCCACGGCCGCGAGATAGGGCCGGACGAGGTCGAGCATCTCGCGCCGCCGTGCCGCGCCGCGCTTGACCGCGAGGTCCATGCGTGCCCCGAGTGGGCCGCTCAGCACCTCGGTGTCGAACGCCGCGTCGCGACCGCCGGGGCCGACGGCTCGCATGACCGCTTCGAGGGGCTCTCCACGATCGCAAAGATCCTGGACAGCCTTGAGGCGGTCGGCGAGCGAATCGCCGCCCTGGCTCTGGGCTGTGACGCCGGTTGCCATTGGGGTGGCACCGCCTTTCGGGCCGCCATTCAGTGTTCTGCCCATGGTAATGCGAGTCACATGTCACGAATTCGCCGGTTCGGTGAAACGGCTGGTCATGCCCCTTACTGAAAATCCGCTGAACGCCCGTCCCAGCGAGCCTCGCGCATGTCCACCCGTTCGCCCCGCAACGGAGTGCCTTCCTCGCGCCAGTGGGCCAGGCAGCGTTGCACGTGGTCAGGGGCCGCGCCGGAGCCGTCGGCATGGACGACGCGCCACCACGGAACGCCGCCGCCCAACGTCGACATCACCTTGCCGACCTGGCGGGGGCCGCCCTCGCCCAGGTATTCGGCGATGTCGCCGTAGGCCATGACCTTGCCGGGCGGGATGCGCTCGACGAGGTCGAGCACCCGCTCGGCGAAGGGGTTCAGGGGGTCCATGCCGCCGGGCCCGCTTCGATGATCTCTTCGAACTTGCCGATCTCCATCGCGCTGCCGCCCGTCATGACCTCGATGACGCCGTCGCGCACCGCGTAGACCTCGCCGTCCTCGCCCACGAGCCGGGCGCCGAGCGCGGCCGAGAGCCGGACGAGTTGCGCGACCTGCCAGTCGGAGCCCGGTTCGCCGACCAGCTGACCCCGCCAGCGCGCCACCGCGTACGTGCCGCCTCTGTGCGCGGCCACGATCTCGTCATCTCCGCGCAGCCCGAAACCGGCCGGTGCGATGGCCTTCGCGAGCTCCGCGAAGGCGAGTGGCGACTCGCGCACCACCCGCAGCTCGTATCCCATGACGCGGGACCATAGCGGATCTTTACTGTTCCTTGCGCTGATTGAGCACGATGATCGCGCCGCAGAACATGACCAGCGCGACCAGCACTCCTCCCCCGTACAGCCACAGCCGCAGCGGATCGGGCCCCGGCCTGGTCGGCACGGGCGAGTCCTCGCCCTGCCCGAAGTGCTCCTGACCTGACAGGACGCTGCGCTGCTCCCCAGTCAGCCGCTCGGCGGCGTTGAGCGCGGCGGCCGCGTCGACCACCCCGAACCCGGTCCGGTCGTCGTATCCCGGGGCGGGCCGGCCCCGCGCGCTGGAGGCCAGCGCCTGGGCGACCTGCTCGGGCGGCAGGTCCGGATAGCGCGACTTGATGAGCGCGGCCACGCCCGCCACGAGCGCGGCGGCCGAGCTGGTGCCCTCGGACAGCTCGTAGCCGCTCTTGCGCTTGACCACGGGTACGCCCACGCCGGGCGCGGCGACCAGTACGGAGAGGTTGTCGCTGCTGAACCCGGCCCGTTTGCCCTGCTTGTCGGTGGCCGCCACGCCGATGACCCCCGGGTAGCCGGCCGGGAAGCTCCAGTAGGAGGTGCCGTTCTCCTTGGCGTAGTTGGTCAGGCCGTCGTTGCCCACGGCGGCGACCAGGACGACGCCCTTGCTGAGCGCGTACGAGACGGCCTCGCGCTCGGACCTGACCGGGCCGTAGGAGCCGATGGACATGCTGATGACCTGGGCGCCGTGGTTGGCCGCGTACCGCAGGGCCCGCGCGAGGGGGCTCTCCGAGGCCTGCTCCTCGTCCTCCAGCGGCGGGACGCTCAGCCCGGGGTTGTCGTCGGTGACCATGGGCAGCGACAGGATGCGGGCCTCGGGGGCGACGCCGATCAGCCCGTCGTCCGCACCCGACGCCGCGATCAGCCCGGCCATGGCGGTGCCGTGCCTGCCCGGCGCCGACTCCGTGACCACCGCGCCCGCGGCCATGTCGGGGCCCGCCGTGACCCGGCCTTTCAGCTCCTTGACCTTGTCGTCCACGCCGCTGTCCACGACGGCCACGGTGACGCCCTGGCCCTTGGTGACGGTCCAGGCCTGTTCGACGTTGAGGGCGTCGAGCACCCACTGCTGCTGCTCCCGCACGGGGTCGGCGGTGGGTCCCGCCAGTACGAGGAGCGCCGCGGTGAGCGCGCGTACGGTCGCTAGCACACGTTCCCCTGGGTGCAGGGCGGCACCTTGGGCGGGTCCGCGAGAAAGTAGGCGATCTGGTTGCCGACGGACTTGGCGGCCGGCCACAGCTCGGAGTGCAGGATCTCCTCCGGCGCGATCGCGGCCCTGGTCCGGCCGTCGGCATAGCCGGCCGTGGAGAACACGATGTACGGCCCGGCGCCCACCCAGCCGGTGCGCTGGCGCTGGTCGGGGCCGAAGCGTTCGGTCACCGTGCCGGGGAAGGCGACGGGCAGCACGCCCACGCGGTCGTCCTGGGTGAGCTCCTCGCTCGCCGAGACCCTGGACGCCTCGTCCTTCAGCACGGCCACCCCGACCGTGATCACGAACGAGGCCGTCTGGTCGACGTACGTGGCCCGCAGCATCGTGACGCAACCGTGGTTCTCCAGGACCCCGGCCACGGAGGCGTCGACGCCCTTGCCGCACTCGGTCTCGGGGGCGATGCCGACGCGCCGGGCGTACTGCTGGGCCCGGTCGAGCCCCAAGTACTTCACCTCTTCGGGGAAGACGCCCGTCGCCGGCCACGCCTGCCAGCGCCTGGCGATCTCCTCCTGCTTGTACTGGTTCTGCTCGGAGGGGGTCAGCGGGCGCGAGCGGGTCTCGGCGAACAGCCCGACCGTGCCGAGCAGCACGACCACGGACGACACGACCACGATGACGCTCAGCAGCATCACGAAGATGCGCCGGTACCGGACGCCCTGCTGCAGCGCCTCCCGCTCGGCGCGGTCCTTGGCGGCCGTACGCACGCGGGAACCCGCCCCCGGCCACGTACGCACACGTGACCGCCGGCCAGTGGTGGCGCCGAGCGGATTCCTCCGTTCCGGCGTGGCCCCGCCCTCGGCGCGCGGTAGCCCTGAAGTCGACCTACGAGCCCTCACCACCGCCTCATCCTCGCCGTCTCGACGCTCCCTCGCGTGTCTATTTCGTCCCCCTTAGTAGGCGGATCATGCGTCTTGTGAGCTGTACGCCCGACGTACGCGCCTGACCAGGATGAATATGACGCCCAAGGAAGCGAACGCGCCGACGGCGGCCGCGGCGGCGATGGCCGCGTAGACCGTGACGCGCTTCTCGTCCCTGACGATGACCTCGATGGGGGCCGTCCGCCCGCCGGCCAGCGGCTCGGCCGGGTCCTGGGCCTGGTCGCCCGCGGCGGTCTCGGTGTAGCCGGCCAGCTTGCGGGCCTCGGACAGGGCTTTGGCCGCGTTCACGACGCCGAAGCCGGTGCCGGTGTCGTAACCGCCCGGGGGCCTGTCGGTGGCGCTGGCAGTCAGGGCGCGAGCCACCAGCGGCGGCGACATGCCCGGATATTTGGCCTTGATGAGGGCGGCGATGCCGGAGACCAGCGCGGTCGCCTGCGAGGTGCCCCTGCCGACCCAGTACTCGTCGCCCGGGCCCGCGCCCATGATGTCCACGCCCGGCGCGGCCACCAGCACGGAGGAGTTCCAGTTGGAGAACGTGGCCCGCCGCAGCAGCCCGTCCGTCGCGCCCACCGAGACCACCCCGGGGAACGCGGCCGGATAGGAGTAGGGGGCGAAGTCGCTGTCGATCTTCCGGTCGCCGTCGTTGCCCGCGGCGGCCACGAGCACGACGCCCTTGGAGATGGCGTAGCGGATGGCCGCCCGCTCCTCCCTGGTCGCCAGCTCCTTGGAGATCGACATGTTGATCACGTCCGCACCCTCGTCCACCGCGTAGCGAATGCCTTGGGCCACCACGTCCTCGAAGCGCTCCGCCGAGTTGAACTCCCGGAAACCCGGCTCCTCGTCCTCAAGGATGACCCTTACTGACAGTACGTCCGCTTCGGGCGCGACGCCGATGATCCCCAGATTTCCCCCATTGCCGTGGCCGTGCCCGGCGATCAGAGAGGCCATGTACGTGCCGTGCAGGCGGCTCGGGACGATCCCCGGCGGGTTCGCGCCGTCGGTGAAGTCCTTGCCCACCCGCACCGAGCCGACCAGGTCGCGATGGTGCGGATCGACGCCGGAGTCGAGCACCGCCACCGTCACCCCGTCGCCCTTGCTGGTGCGCCACGCCTGGGTCAGCTCCAGCGTCTTGATGACCGGCCGTTGCCCGCCGCGTACGTCGTCCGCCCATGCCGGCGCGGTCGCGCACAGCAGCATCCCGACCGCCACGGCCGCCGTTCCCCGCCTGAGCATGACCCCCGTACTGCCCCGGCTCAGCACCGCCACTCCTCGGCCGCGCAGTCGGGCATCCGCGGCGTGCTCAGGTCGGTCAGCACCCGCTCGGAGATCTCGGTCGCGAAGGCGAAGATGGCGGGCCGCTGCTCGTCCGCCGCGTCCGCGGGCCGGCCGTCCACCTGGCCCGCCGTGGTCAGCACCAGGTACGGCCCCGCCTGCCGTACCGAACCGGCCTGGCGCACGTCGGGGGTGAACCGGTCGGCGACCGTGCCGCGGAAGGCCAGCGGATACAGGCCCGGCACGGGTTTGCCGCTGTCGGAGAAGGCGGCTTTCGCGCGTACGGCGTCCGGCTCGTCGCGCAGCGCGACCACGCCGATCGTGACGAGCACGCCGCGCAGGGCGTCGATGTAGGTGGCCCGCAGCAGGCCCTTGCAGCCCGCCTTGCGCAGGGCCTTGACCGCCTTGGGGTCGACCGGGTCGCAGGCGGTCGTGGGCGAGATGCCGATCCGGCTGGCACGTTCCCGGCCGCCCTGCTCGGCGGAGTACGGCAATGTGGCGGGGAAGATACGTCCGCTGGGCCAGGTGCGCCAGCGCTCGGCGACCTCGCGTCTGGCCGCCGTCTGGAGCTCGGCCGCGCTGGGGCCCCGGGTGAGCTCCGTGCCCGCCGCGCTGCCCGACACTCCGGCGGCCACCGCGCAGACCAGGGTCAGCGCGGAGGCCACCACGAGCGTCGGCCACGGACGGGCAGAGTTCACGCCATCGACCTTAACGAGGGTTTCCGGGGAACACCCCCAGAAACCATCAGTAGGAGGGCAGGCTCGGGTCGACGGTCTTGACCCAGCTCAGAACGCCGCCACCGACGTGGACGGCGTCGGAGAACCCGGCGTTCTTGACGATCGCCAGCGCCTCGGCCGAGCGCGCCCCGGACTTGCAGTGGAGCACGATGCGCTTGTCCTGCGGCAGCTTCTCCAGGGCCGAGCCGTTGAGGAACTCACCCTTGGGGATCAGCGTGGCGCCGGGGATCGAGACGATCTCGTACTCGTTCGGCTCGCGGACGTCGACGAGGAAGATGCTCTCGCCGCGGTCCTGCATGCCCTTGAGCTCCAGCGCGGTGATCGTGGAACCGCTGGCGGCCTCGGCGGCCTCGTCCGAGATCGCGCCGCAGAAGGCCTCGTAGTCGTCGAGGAGCTGCGTGACCGTCGGGTTCTTGCCGCACAGGACGCACTCGGGGTCCTTGCGGACCTTGACGTCGCGGTACTTCATCTCCAGGGCGTCGTAGATCATCAGCCGCCCGACCAGCGGGTCGCCGATGCCCGTCAGCAGCTTGATGGCCTCGTTGACCTGGATGGAGCCGATCGACGCGCACAGCACGCCGAGCACGCCGCCCTCGGCGCACGACGGCACCATGCCGGGAGGCGGGGGCTCCGGGTAGAGGCAGCGGTAGCAGGGCCCGTGCTCGGCCCAGAACACGCTGGCCTGGCCGTCGAACCGGTAGATCGAGCCCCAGACGTACGGCTTGCCGAGCAGCACAGCGGCGTCGTTCACCATGTAGCGCGTGGCGAAGTTGTCGGTGCCGTCGACGATGAGGTCGTAGCCGGAGAAGATCTCCATGACGTTCTCTGTGGTCAGCGCCGTGTTGTGGATGACGACGTCGACCAGGGGGTTGATCTCGCGGACGGACGCCGCGGCGCTCTCGGCCTTCAGCCTGCCCACGTCGGACTGGCCGTGGATGATCTGGCGCTGCAGGTTGGACTCATCGACGACATCGAAGTCGATGATGCCGAGGGTGCCGACGCCCGCCGCCGCGAGGTACATCAGCGCGGGCGAGCCCAGGCCCCCGGCGCCCACACACAGCACCTTGGCGTTCTTCAGCCGCTTCTGCCCCGCCATGCCCACATCGGGGATGATCAGGTGGCGCGAGTAGCGGCGCACTTCGTCGACGGTCAGCTCTGCGGCCGGCTCGACCAGCGGTGGCAACGACACTTTCTACGCTCCCGTTCCAGGGGGTCCTATCTCACCTTGAAACCTAGCTGGCGAGTGGGGCATTCCCCAATCGAGTCTCACGGATCAGACGGCGTGCTTCCGCCGCCACTACCTGCGGCATCTCCATCATCGCCACGTGACCCGCCGTCGGCAGCAAGACAAGCCGGACCTGGGGGAACGTACGGTATGCCTTCGCGGCCATGGCAGGCCGGACCAAGCGGTCGTGCCTGCCGTGCACGATCAGGGTCGGGGCCTCGACCTTGGCCGCCTGGCGCCACAGATTGTCCTCGCCGCGGCGGAAGTATTCGACAACGATGCCCCTGGCCGACTCGATCATGGCCTCGCCGGAGTAGGGAAGGTCGTCGCGCCTGCGGAGCTCGTCGATCGCGTCGCGCAGGCGTACGGGATGGACGCCGTTGGTGTTGGCCCAGACCATGGACATGGAGGCGTTGATGCGGTGCTCGGCCGGCACCAGGCGGAGCCTGCTCGCCACCCATTCGCCCAGTACGGGCACCGCGGCGGCGGCCACCCGGACCGGACCGTACCTGGGGAGCAGGTCGGGCAGGGCCGGGGAGACCAGGGTGAGCGAGCGGACCAGGTCGGGGCGGGTGGCGGCCACCCGGACGGCGACCGCGCCCCCGAGCGAGTTGCCGAACAGGTGGGCCGGGCCCGTGTGCTCCATCAGCTCGGTCACGGCCCTGGCGTGGCCGGCGACGGTGTAGTCGCCGTCGGCCGGGACGGGCGAGAAGCCCGCGCCGGGGAGGTCGAGGGCATGGCCGGTGACGGTGTCCTTGAGCTCGTCCATGAGGTCGGTCCAGTTGGTGGCCGACCCGGCCAGGCCGTGCACGAAGACGGCCTGCTCGCGTTGTCCCTGGTGGTCACCCGTCGATCGGACGTACACCGAGCCGACCATGCGGCCCGGCCAGTGCGGGACCGGCTCCGCCATAATGCGTCCTCCCTGCCGTTCCTTCTCGTTCCCTCAACGATAACCAGCGCGTCTGGATGGGGTCTGGATTCCATACAGAACCGCTCTTTTCCGACATCAGGTACATACGACCACACAGACCTCATACGTCCCACCGCTGCACCTCGGCGCTCTGCGCGGCACCCGGACCCGGATCGCCGGCGAACATCGCCCGGTTCGGACATATCGCCCTATATCGCCGCTTAGATGTCTAATCGATCTCATGGCATGCCAAGAGTGTGGCAAAAGCCACCGTTCATCGTTTATGGCGCACCAAGGTCGGAAAGCATGACAACCAGCAGCACTTAGCGTGACGCTTGAGGTACACACCGTTAATGGCGGGACTCAGCAACCTCGAACGCACCACCGCCGGGTGCCGCAAAAAGCGGGAGACATTGTTCGGAGGACGCCCAATGGCGCCCTCCGAACAATGACGCCGGGCGTCGGCGAAGCGTCCGGCGTAATGGCCATGGACATGTTCGCGGACTTTCATCGGTCCGAGGGCGGCACCGCAGGCAAGTAATCACCACTCGCAGAACCGGCACGGCCGACGACGACGGGCCAGGCCGGGGCGCGAGCATTGCCATGCGTGGCCACCCTATCAATTGCACCACAATCGGACATATCATGCCATTTCATTGGATAGATCTTTAATGCGAGCAATAAGATTCTTAATGCATAGCAAAATAGGGTCTCTCCAGTTTGCCCGCCCGTCGCCCCGGAAATGACATTCAATGGATGACTCTTCAGCAGCCGTCCAAGACCTGTTTTCAGGTACCCGGAAACGTCGAGAACGGGGCAATCGATCCTTTAGGGGGAAAACGCAATGCCCAAGCTCAAGAGTGTTATCGCAGGCCTCGCCGTCAGCACGGCGCTGACCGGCGGCATGGTCAGCGCGGGCGCGGCCACCACTGCGGTCAGCGCCGACGCCATCAAGCTCAACACCTCATCCATCCTCACCGGCATCGACGACGACTTCGACGACGGCCTCGGCATCGATGACGGCCTCACCAACGGCATCGTCATCGACCGTCGCGACCGCCGTCGCCACCAGCGCTGCCACCGCCGCCACCACGGCGGCGGCTGGGGCGGCTGGGGCTGGGGTCGTCACCGTCGCGGCGGCGAGGTCTGCGTCGTCATCCGCAACGACAACTTCAACGACAACAGGCCCGAGCGCCGGCAGCGTACCTGGTGACAAAACCGTGTGTTAATGGCGGGAGGATGAGCGTCCGCACCTTCGGGTAGGTCCTATCTTCTCGTCTTCCGCGGGGGGTTTAGTGAGGGCTCTCCCGGCCTTATGGCCGGGGGAGCCCTCACTGCGTTGCACGGCGGGACGGGTGCCGACGGAGTCATTCCTGTACGGCGGGCGTACGGGGGTTATATGGGGTGGAATCTTTTGTTTCGACCATGAGGGAGTCTGTGGTCAGCCAAATCAAGGTAGTTCCGGTTTGCTGGTGATTCGTCCGGAAATATGCATCGTGCGGGAGATTCTCTAAGAATCGCCCGTAGCGTTTCCCGTTCCGGCCGGATCTGTATCCGCCGGTCCGGGGGCGTGAAACAGGGCAATCGAACCTTTAGGGGGAAAACAATGCCCAAGCTCAAGAGTTTCATCGCAGGACTCGCGGTCAGCTCGGCGCTGACCGGTGGCGTGGTAGCCGCGGGCGCGGCCACGTCGCCGGCCGGTGCGGCCGTCGAGGTCCAGTCCGCCGCCCCCGTCCTCGCCGGCCGCTGCAACGGCGGTGGCTGGCGCCGGTGCGGCTGGGGCGGCCGCTGGGGCTGGGGCGGTCGCGGCTGGGGCCCCTGGGCCGGAGGCCGCGGCTGGCACCGCCACAACAGGTCGCCGCGGGTCCGGATCGTCATCGTCAACCAGAACCACAACATCAACGGTGGCCACCGTGGCGAGTGGTAAGACTCAGACCTTGAGCTGAGCATTGGCGCGCCCCTGAGGCCGCCGCATCGGCCGGAGTCCCCGAGCGACGAAACTCCGGCCACGCCGAACGAGTGTCCGTATTCATCGGGACCGGCGCCACCCCCGACCGGCGCCACCCAGCGAATACGGGCACTCACTTCTGTTCTCGACGGTCATCGCTCCGTCTCGAGCGGGCCCGAGCACCCACGTCTCCCGCGTCACCGTCCCGTTCCCCGAGAAGAGGGCGGTCCCGGCCCTGGAAGATCTCTTTGGCCGCGTCCGTCTTCGGGCGCCGGCGGTGGAAGACATGTCGAGTGCCCGTATTCGGTGGGCGGACGTCGTCACCGTCGGGGTGGACGTCGGTCCCGGTGAATACGGGCACTCGATCGGCGTGGCCTTCATCGTTCAGGGGACTCCTGGTGCGGCGCGTCCCGCGCCCCGGGTTCACCTGTGCGATGAGCTCTCTACTGCCACGTGGTCTGGTTGTTGTCGTCGTGGTGTTCCATCTCGCGGAGCTCGCGAAGCTGCTCGTTGCGGTTGCGGTTCCGGTTGATGATGATGATCTTGATGCGGGGCATGCGGTGGTGGCGCCACCAGCGGCCGCCGCCCCAGCCGCCCCAGCCGCAGCCGCGACCGCCCCAATTGCCACAGCCGTGGGCCAGGACGGAGGTAGCGGAGCCGACCTGGATCGCCGCCTCGGCCGCGGACGTGGCCGCGCCCACGCCGACCACGCCGCCGGAGACGGCCGTACTCATGGCGAGGCCCGCGATAACACTTTTGAGCTTGGGCATTGCGTTTTCCCCCTACAGGTTCGATTGCCCCGTTCCTCACGTTCCCGACCAATCAGCGAAAACCCGATCGACTGGGAAACGCCCCGGATGATCCTTAACGAATCATCCGCATCATGCATATTTCCGGTTGAAACAGCCAGCAAACTGGAATTGCCGTCATTTGGCCCACCACAGACATCCTCATGATTCGGCGCAAACGCCGCACCTCATATAGAGCCGGACACAACAAGGGCTCCCCAGCCCTAAGGTCTGGAGAGCCCTCGTCGGAAACCTGCCGTGGAGGCGTGGAGAAAGCCCCCTACCGCGAAAGCGCGGTCATCTCCACGCCGTCAGCACACGGTTAAGACCAGGTGTCGTTGTTGTGGTGGTTGTCGTGGTGATCGTGGTGGTGCTCCCGCTCGTGGCGGTTGATGTTGATGTTCCGGTTGTGGACGTTGACGCGGACGCGGGTCTTCTGGTGGTGTCGACGCCAGCCCCAGCCGCCCCAGCCGCAGCGGCGCCAGCCCCAGCTGCCGCAGCCATTGGCGAGGACGGAGGCGGCGGACTTGACCTGAGTGGCGGCGCCGGCACTGGCCGAAGTCGTGGCCGCGCCCGCGGCTACCACGCCACCGGTCAGGGCCGTGCTGACGGCGAGACCCGCGAAAACACTCTTGAGCTTGGGCATTGCGTTTTCCCCCTAAAGGATCGATTGCCCCGTTCTAAGACCATTTCCGGTTATCCCGGAAAGAGGTCCTGGACGTCTGCCGAAGAAGTCATCCACGGAGTGTCATTTCCAGACAGCAGCCCAACAAACGGCACCTAGCCGGTTTTGCTATGCATTAACAATCTTATTGCTTGCATTACAGACTTATAGAACGAAATACCACGACTTATCCGGATATGTCCTATTCGGTGATCGCGACAACCGCGCGCGGAATCGGTCAGGAGGGCAGCACAAAAAATCCCACCTCGCGGTGGGATTCAAGGGACTGGATGCCGAGAGACGAAGTCCAGGGCTCGTCGTAAGAAGCGTCGGCGAGGCCGTCGAAGCGCCTCACCTCACGGAGGCATGCGGAACCGCTGAGAGAGGTTCTGCCGCTGTCAGGCCGTCTTGCGGGTCTTGCGCTTGGCGGGGGCCTTCTCCTCGTCCTTGGACTTGCCGGCCGCCTTCTTGGGCTTGGCTGCCCCGCCCTCCCGCTCCCGCTTGGCGGCCTCCACGCTCGCACGCAGCGCCGCCATGAGGTCCACCGCCGGTCCGGCTTCCTCTTCCTCCCGGGCCGGGATGACCTCCTTGCCCGCCACCTTCGCCTCGATCACCTGCTGCAGCGCCTCGCGGTACGTGTCGTGGTACTCGCCGGGGTCGAAGTCCGACTCCATGGTGCTGATCAGGGACTCGGCCATCTGGAGCTCCTGAGCCCGTACCTCGATGTCCTCCTCGAGGAAGCCGAAGTCCGGCGTGCGGATCTCGTCGGGCCAGAGCATGGTCTCCAGGACGAAGACGCCGTCCCGTACCCGCAGCGTGGCCAGGGACTCGCGCTGGCGCAGCGCCACCTTGACCACCGCCACCTGGCCCGAGCTCTCCAGGGCGTTGCGAAGCAGCACGTACGGCTTCGCTCCCTGCGCGTCGGGCTCCAGGTAGTACGACTTCGCGAAGTAGATCGGGTCGATCTGTTCGGCCGGGGCGAACTGCAGGACGTCGATCCTGCGGGACGTGCTCAGCGGCAGGTCCTCGAAGTCCTCGTCGGTGAGCACGACGATCTCGCCCGTCGGCAGCTCGTACCCCTTGGCGATGTCGGAGTACGGCACCTCTTCGCCGTCCTGCGTGCACACGCGCTTGTAGCGGATCCGGCCGCCGTCCTCGCGATGGACCTGGTGGAACGTCACGTCCTTCTGCTCGGTGGCGGAGTAGAGCTTGACGGGTATCGTGACCAGGCCAAAGGAGATCGCACCTTTCCAGATGCTGCGCATGGTCACTCCTCAGCTGTCATTGGCTCGCCAATGGGCACATACCCGTCATGGGGCAACCAATGCCATACCCCGTCGAACCGATGCTGGCCGTACCTGGGGAACTACCCTCCGATCGCGAGAGGTACGGGCTGGAGGTCAAGTGGGACGGCATCCGCGCCGTCGTCCATCTTGACGGCGGGCTGAGGGTGACGGGGCGGCACGGGGCCGAATACACGCGGAGGTATCCGGAAATATCAGGTTTCGGGATCAAGAACGCGATCATCGACGGGGAGGTCGTCGCACTCGACAGGCGCGGCAGGCCCAGCTTCGAGCGGTTGCAGCACAGGATGCACCTGACCGATCCCGAGCCGGTCATCCTGGAGCTGTACCCCATCACGTACATGCCGTTCGACCTGCTCTATCTCGACGGCACGCCGCTGTTCGACCTGCCCTACCGCGACCGGCGAGCGCTGCTCGACGAGCTGGACGTCGGCGCGCCCCCGTACTTCCCGGGCGACTCCGACCTGCTCACGGCCACCTCCGAGCAGGGCCTGGAGGGTGTGGTCGCCAAGCGGCTGGACTCGCCCTACCGGCCGGGCACCCGGTCCCCTTGGTGGATCAAGGTGAAGCACCTGCGTACCAGGGAGGTCGTGATCGGCGGCTGGAAGCCGGGCAAGGGGCGCCGGGCGGGCGGGGTCGGCTCGCTGGTGATGGGGGCGTTCACCGATCGAGGGCTCGCGTACGTGGGACACGTCGGGACCGGGTTCACCGACACCGTGCTCGACGAGCTCTACCAGCGGATGCGGCCGCTGGAGATCTCGCACAGCCCGTTCAGCAACGCGGTTCCGTGGCGAAATCGGTGGGTTAGGCCGGATCTGGTCGGGGAGGTGGCCTACACGATGTGGACCGACGAGCAGCGGCTGCGCCACCCCGTGTGGCGCGGCCTGCGCCCCGACAAGCTCCCCTCGGAGGTGACGCTGTGAACAGCCCGGCGAAGGTGCCGGTAAAGGTCGACGGGCGAGCGCTGACGCTGAGCAACCTGGACAAGGTCCTCTACCCCGAGTACGGCTTCACCAAGGCCGAGGTCATCGACTACTACAGCCGCGTGGCCCCCGTGCTCCTCCCCCACCTCCAGGGCCGGCCCCTGACCGTCAAGCGCTTCCCGAACGGCGTCGACGGCCAGTCCTTCTTCGAGAAGAACGCCCCCGAGCACACCCCGGACTGGGTCAGGCGGGTCAAGCTCCCCGTACCCGGCAGCACCAAGAACCGCGAGGAAATCGACTTCGCCGTCATCGAGGACCTGCCCACGCTCGTCTACTACGCCAACCTGGCCGCGCTCGAGCTGCACGTACCCCAGTGGCGCGTCGACGAGGACGGCGAGGCGCTGCCGCCCGACACGCTCGTGTTCGACCTCGACCCCGGCCCGCCCGCGACCATCGTCGAGTGCTGCCGGGTGGCCATCATGCTGCGCGAGGTGCTGGCGGCCGACGGGCTCACCGCCCTGCCGAAGACCAGCGGGAACAAGGGCATGCAGCTGTACGCCGACTGGGACTGCCGCGAGGAGCCCTCCGCGTACGCCAAGAGGCTGGCCCGGCTCCTGGAGAAGGCGCATCCCGAGCAGGTGGTCAGCGTGATGACGAAGAAGGCCAGGCCGGGCAAGGTGTTCATCGACTGGAGCCAGAACAACCCGGCCAAGACCACCGTGGCGCCCTACTCGCTGCGGGCCAGGGAGCTTCCGACCGTCTCGACACCGCTGAGGTGGACGGAGGTCGAAGGCTGCGAGCGACCCGAGGAGCTGGTGTTCGCCGCGGCCGACGTACTCGCCAGAGTGGAGAAACGCGGCGACCTTTTCGGCCGGGCGTAGGCTGGTGCCGTCCACACCAAGAGGGGGACCAGAAGATGTCGGAGATGGACATACGCGGTGACGAGCTCTCCTACGACCAGGAGGAGGCAGAGCTGTCGATCGAGACGCCCGAGGCGGACGCCGCCGAGCAGCATTTCGAGATCCGCCAGAGCGCCGGGAGGCAGCGCCGCGAGCTGCCGCTCGACGTCGATCCCGCCGACGCGGCCGACCAGGACCGCGTGGTGGATCTCGACGACGACGAATATCGCTGAGTACGGCTGCGCGACGACCCGTCGGCCTCGTGGAGTGAGGCGATGAACAAATGAACAACTGCCCTACCCGCACGTAGGATGTCCGCACAGCCCGCTGAGAGACCTATGGAGACCCGCGTGACCGCAACCCCGGACGCGAAGCCCCGGGGCACCCGGCTGCCCCGACTCGCCCGCCGCCGGCAGCTGCTGAGCGCCGCGCAGGAAGTGTTCGTGGAGAACGGCTATCACGCGGCCGCCATGGACGAGATCGCCGATCGTGCGGGGGTCAGCAAGCCGGTGCTCTACCAGCACTTCCCCGGCAAGCTCGAGCTCTATCTGGCGCTGCTCGACCTCCACGTCGACGACATGGTCAACCGCTGCCGGGAGGCGCTGGCCTCCACCCACGAGAACAAACTCCGCGTGCAGGCCACGTTCAGCGCGTTCTTCGACTTCGTCTCCACGCAGGGCGAGGCGTTCCGGCTGGTGTTCGAGTCCGACCTGCGCAACGTCGCGCCGGTGCGGCAGCGCGTCGAACGCTCGCTGCAGGAGTGCGCGGAGATGGTCAGCGTGCTCATCCAGGAGGACACCGGGTGCACCAGCGACGAGGCGCACCTGCTCGGCGTGGGGCTGGTCGGCATGGCCGAGGTGAGCGCCCGCTACTGGGTGACCCAGCACGGCTCCATCCCGAAGGACGCGGCCGAACAACTCATGGCCCGGCTGGCCTGGCGCGGCATCAGCGGTTTTCCGCGTACGGCATAACCCGTTCGCTGGGCGCGATCATTTGCGCCTTTCCCGGCTACGAGCCGCCACGATGGGAGTGAGCCAGCCCGTCGACTAGGGAGCCACGATGGAAGTCAAGATCGGCGTACGCTCCGTACACCGCGAACTCGTTGTCGAGACCGACCTCTCCGCTGAGCAGGTCGAAGAGGAGATCAGGAACGCGTTGTCGGTCGAACGTGGCGTGTTCGCCCTGACCGACGTGAAGGGCAGGCGGGTCATGGTGCCGGTGGCCTCGCTCGGATTCGTCGAGATCGGCGAGGATGAGGCCCGACCCGTCGGATTCGGCGGCACCCTCTAAAGCTCCTGATGGAGGGGTACGGCCCACCAGCCGTACCCCTCCCCAGGTTGCACCCCCCGCGGCACCCCCGACGACGCCACACCTGCGACGCACATCACGCCCGACCGCACCCGCCCTGCGCCGCCCCGCCCAAGCACACCCGCCGACGCCCGTCACGCCGGACTGCACGGGCCCCTGCGACGCCCCGCCCGAAGCACTCCGACCACCGGGTGCTGCACACACCCCGGACCACGCCACACCGCCGCCGAGCCGACGCCTCCGAAAGCACGCCCGTGGCCTGCGTCGGCGAGAAGGTGTGCGGGGCGGCGCGAGTGATCGCCCGCGTGGCGGCCATCGCCGATCCAGCGCCTCCGAAAGCGGCCTCCAGGAGGTCTTCGGAGCCGGCCCTCAGGAGGACGCCCCCGGCCGTGCGTCGGCGAGGAGGCGGAGGCCGGCGCGAGCGGCGGGCGGCCGTCGCCGATCCAGTGCCTTCGGAGCCGGGCCGGGGGTGGTCAGAGGCCCAGGGTGGCCATGCGTTTGTTGTGGGCCTCCGTCAATGTCGCGAAAAGTCGGGAAATGTCGGTGGCGCCCTCCCCCGACACCAGCAGCAGCGCCAGCTCGGGCCGCGCCGAGGCCACCTGCTGCCCCTGGCTCAGCGCCTCCCCGACGAGCCGGCGGGCCCACAGCGCCAGCCGGCCGGCGGCCGCGGGCGACGCCTCGATCCCGGCCCTGACCCGCTCGACCGCGAACTGCGAGCGCCCCCCGTCCACCAGCACCTCGTCCACCAGCTTGGCGATCGAGGGATCGAGGTGCCTGGCCGCCTCGCGGTAGAAGTCGAGCGCGATCCCGTCCCCGACGTACGTCTTGACCAGCGCCTGCAGCCAGTCGGCCGGCCTGGTCTGCGCGTGCCAGGCGTCGAGCGCGCCGACGAACGGCGACATCGCCTCGTCCGGATCGGCCCCGAGCTCGGCCAGACGGTCGCGCAGCAGGCGGAAGTGGGCGTACTCGGTCACGGCCAGCTCGCTCAGCCCCGCCCGGTCGGCCAGCGAGGGCGCCAGCGTGGCGGCGTCCTCCGTCATCCGCGCGTAGGCACTGAGCTCGGCGTAGGCGAGAACCCCGAGCAGGTCGACGACTCCTGGAGACTCCGTCATGTGAATTGTGGCACCCGAGCCCCGACCTTCAGGGCCGGAAGGAAGTGCCACCCCTCCTTTCGAAAATATTATGGAGAACGTCGGTGACAGCAAGTAACATGACCGTTGCGTGAGGTTGCTGTGACAGGAGGTGCCCCATGGCCATCCGCCGATCCACCTTCAAGTGTGAAGGCTTGCCCTCCGTGGTGCAGCTCCGGCTCGCGCCTACCCCGTCCCAGACTGAGGCCCTCACCGCAGCCATGCGGCTGTGCCATCAGGCGGCTACCTTCGTCTCGCGCCTGGCTTGGCACGGCCACACCTTCACCATGCTGGACCTGCACCGGCTCGCCTGCCACCCGGTCCGCGCCCCCTTCGCCGGGCTTGGCGCCCAAGCGGCCGTGCGGGCCGTCGCCCGAGCAGCGGGAGCCCACGCCAACCGGCGCGCGACCAAGAAGCGCGCCCATATCTTCCGCCCGCACGGCGCCGTCCCCAACGACGCGCGCATGATGAGTTGGAGCCGTAACGCCCGGACCGTGTCGCTGTGCACCCCCGCCGGCCGCATGATCGTGCCCTACACCGGGCGGCCAGAGGATCTGAAAGCCATCGGAACTCTTCCGATGGGAGAAGCCGACCTGATCCGCCGACGCGGCGTGTGGCTGTTGCAGGTCGCCGTCACCCTGCCTGAACCGCTGGTATGCGAGCCGATCAACGGCTTCCTGGGGGTGGATCAAGGGGTGGCGAACCTGGCAGTCATGTCTGATGGTGCGGTGCTGCCCGGCCCTGCCCTGACCGGTCCGATCGCCGGCAATGGCCACGTCCGCACGCTGCGCGAGCGGCGGCATCGGCAACGCCGACGGTTGCAGAGGAAGGGCACGAGTGTGGCTCGGCGGGTGCTGCGCCGCCTGGCCGGGCGTGAGCACCGGATGACGGCCGACCTCGACCACCGGCTCTCGACACACGTGGTGCGCGAAGCCGAACGCACCGGCCGCGGGATCGCCCTTGAAGCTCTGCAGGGCATCCGCGGACGGGTAAGGGCTCATCGGTTCCAGCGGCGCACCCCGCACGGCTGGGCGTTCGCCCAGATGATCGCGTTCACCCGATACAAGGCCGCGCGAGCCGGGACCGCCTTCCTCTTGGTCAATCCCGCCTACACCTCCCAGGCCTGCCCAGAGTGCGGGTGTGTCGCCAAGGCGAATCGGCCCGCGCGGGGCCGGTTCGTATGCACCGGCTGCGCCCTCGCTGGGCACGCCGATCACATCGCGGCCCGCAACATCGCCGCACGCGGCGCTGCGGGCTGGGCTGTTGTCAACCAGCCACACGCTACCGGCCTCCCTTCAGCCAGACGGGACCGTGAGAGCAAACCACCGGTATCAGCCAGTGGTAGTTGATGGAAGTACGCTGCCTAATCTTCGGGAACATACGTAAGCTCGGCCAGCGTTGTGGTATCGAGTACACTGCTCTGAGAAAGTGCGACCGCACTGTGTAAATTCGGGGGTTTCCCCCGACTACCCCCACTTCCGGGTGCGCGGTCGCTGATGACGCGAGAGGGCTGGCTCTACCGCGAGGACCCACGTTACGAGGGCTGTTTCATGCCCGTCGGTCCCGGCAGGCCCGCCTTCATTTGAGAACTGAGGCAGGCCACGCTGACGACTTTCCGAGACCTCGGAGTCACACCAGAGATCGCCGATGCCCTCGAGACCGAGGGCATCGTCACACCGTTCCCCATCCAAGAGATGGCTCTCCCGCTCGCTCTGAGCGGCCAGGACCTGATCGGCCAGGCGCGCACCGGCACGGGCAAGACCTACGCGTTCGGCATCGCCATGCTGCAGAGCATCGGCAAGCCGCGCAAGAACCGCAAGAAGCCCCGCGGGCTCGTCGTCGTGCCGACCCGCGAGCTGGCCGTGCAGGTCAGCGAAGACCTCGTCACCGCCGCCGGCAAGCTCGGGTCCCGAGTTCTGACCGTGTACGGCGGGCGCGCGTACGAGCCGCAGATCGAGGCGCTCAAGGCCGGGGTCGACGTCATCGTCGGCACCCCCGGACGCCTGCTCGACCTGGTCAAGCAGAAGCACCTCGACCTGAGCCAGGTCACCAGCCTCGTGCTCGACGAGGCCGACCGCATGCTCGACCTGGGCTTCCTGCCCGACGTA
Source organism: Nonomuraea sp. NPDC050451 (assembly GCF_044458585.1). Classification (NCBI taxonomy): domain Bacteria; kingdom Bacillati; phylum Actinomycetota; class Actinomycetes; order Streptosporangiales; family Streptosporangiaceae; genus Nonomuraea; species Nonomuraea sp. NPDC050451. Next base: position 325,549 of record NZ_JBITHZ010000009.1, on the reverse strand, counting down.
GAGCGGATCTTCAACCTGATCCCCGGTCAGCGGCAGACGATGCTGTTCTCGGCGACCATGCCGGGCGAGATCGTCACGCTGTCCCGGAAATACCTCAACCGTCCGACGCACGTACGCGCCGAGCACGAGAGCGGCGAGGGCGAGACCACGCCGCAGGTCCGCCAGCTCGTGTGGCGCGCGCACCGCATGGACAAGATCGAGATCCTCGGGCGGCTGCTGCAGGCCGAGGGCCGCGGGCTCACGATGGTCTTCTGCGAGACCAAGCGGGCCTGCGACATGGTCGCCGAACAGCTCGACACGCGCGGCTTCGCCGTCGCGGCCGTGCACGGCGACCTCGGCCAGGGCCAGCGTGAGCAGGCCCTGCGCGCGTTCCGCAACGGCAAGATCGACGTGCTGGTGGCCACCGACGTGGCGGCCCGCGGCATCGACATCGACGACGTCACCCATGTGGTCAACTACGACTGCCCCACGGACGACAAGACGTACGTGCACCGCATCGGCCGCACCGGCCGGGCCGGGCGCACGGGCATCTCGGTCACGTTCGTGGAGTGGGAGGAGCTGACCCGCTGGAAGATGATCAACCAGATGCTCGGGCTCGAGTTCGCCGAGCCCGAGGAGACCTACTCCACCTCGCCGCACGTCTACTCCGAGCTGAACATCCCCGAGGGCACCAAGGGCGTCCTGCCGCACGCGAGCCGATCGCGTGCCGGGCTGTCCGCGGAGCGCCTCGAGGATCTCGGGGAGACCGGCAGGGCCCGCGTTCGTGGCGGCCGTCGCCGCGACGAGCGCGAAGAGCGCCCTGCCCGTACGCCGCGCCAGCGCCGCCGCACCCGTGGCGGCAAGGAGCTGGCGGAGACCGCAGCCGTCGAGACTCCGGAGGTCGAGCTCGTGGATGCCAGGACGGAGGAGACTCCCGCGATCTTCTCAACGGACGAGATCCAGGCGGCCGCCGAGCCGAAGCGGACGCGTACGCGGAGGGGGGCGGCTTCGTCTGCCATCGAGCAGGCGCTCGCCGAAGCCCCTGAGGCACCGGTCAAGGCCACCCGGTCGCGCCGGACCGCCGCCGTCACGGCCCCCGAGGCCGACATCGTCGAGGAGGCGCCGGTGAAGAGCACCCGCTCCCGCCGGGCCGCCGCCGTCGCGGAACCGGTGCCCGTCGTCGAGGAGGCGCCCGCTCCGCCGGTCGCCGAGCCGGCGCCGAGCTTCCTCGCGACGCCGCCTCCGCCGGTGCGCACGGAGCCGGAGCGGATCGTCCCGCCGAACCCGTTCACGGTGATCTTCCAGTCGCCCGACCTGGCCTCGGACGACGACGACATCGCCCCGTCGGCGGCCACGGAGCGCAAGCAGCAGCGCCGCCAGCCCCGTGGTGGCGGGGGCGGCAACCGCCGCCGCATGGGCTGAGCACCGTCTGAGCACCGTCTGGGAGGCGCGCATCCGCATCGGGTGCGCGCCTTCCGGGTAAGAGGCCCACGGGCCCTCCTGGGGCGCTCTGAGCGCGCTCCAGGGGCCTCCGGGCTCCGCGCGTTCGCCCAGCGTGATGCCCATGACGGTGTCGAGCTGCTGACCTCTGGGTATTGTTGCCCCACGTGAGTACGCCGCGATTCCTCGATCTGCCTCCTGGCGTCGCACCACAGAAGATCGAAACGCCACAGGGCACGTTCGCGGTCCTGGAGGCCCTCCCGGTCAGTGGTGTGATTGAGCGCTGGCCCGCCCTCCTGGTCCCCGGCCTGACAGGCAGCAAGGAGGACTTTCTCGCGGTGCTGATGACCCTGGCCCACTCCGGGCGCAGGGTGATCGCCGTCGATCTGCGCGGCCAGTACGAGACACCGGGCCCCGACGACCCAGCCGCCTACACCTGCCCCGCGCTCGGCGCCGACGTCGACGCGCTCGCCCAGATCATCGGCGGCGGCGACCCCGTTCACCTGGTGGGCCACTCGTTCGGCGGCCTGGTCGCCAGGGAGGCGGTGATCGACGGGCGCACGAGGTTCGCGTCGTTCACGCTGATGGGGTCCGGGCCCTCGGGCATCGAGGGCAAGCGCGCGCTCAACGGCCGCAAGATCATGGAAGAGGTCCAGGCGTTCGGCCTGGAGCACGTGTGGCACCACCGGCTGGAGCCCGAGGCGCTGTCCAACGACGTGTCCGACGAGATCCTGGCCTTCCTGCGCAAGCGCCTGCTCACCAACTCCCCGACTGCTCTGGCGTGCATGGCCGAGCAGGTGCTGAGCATGCACGACCGCACCGACGAGCTGCGCGAGGTCGAGGTGCCCACGCTGGTGCTGTACGGCGAGCACGACGACGGGTGGCCGCCCGAGGCGCAGTCGGAGATGGCGGCCAGGCTCGGGGCCGAGTCCGTGGTCGTGCCCGGCGCCGTCCACTCGCCGGCCGTCGAGGCGCCGGAGACGACGGCGGCGGCGCTGGTGAGGTTCTGGAACGCGGCCGAGAAACACTATTTGGACACCAGGTCCAATGCCATGTAATTCTTTACTTACTATGGCGAACATCGAGGACCTCGTCGTCCAGCCACCGCAGAGCGCGACGTGGCAGGTGCATCTCGACCGGTCGATGTGGGTGGGCGGCGTACGCGGTCTCATGCTGCAGGCGCTGCACCCGCTGGCCATGCGCGGTGTCTGGCAGAACTCCAACTTCCAGGAGGACCCGTTCGGACGGCTGCGCCGCACGGCGGACTTCGTGGGGCGGGTGACGTTCGGCAGCCCGGACCAGGCCGACGAGATCGGCAGGCGGGTGCGCGGCATCCACAAGGCGCTGCGCATCCATGATCCCGACACCGGCCGGACCCACCGGGTGGACGACCCCGAGCTGCTGCTGTGGGTGCACTGCGCGGAAGTGTCGTCGTACCTGGAGGTGGCCAGGCGCGGCGGGCTGGGTCTCACCGAGCGCCAGGCCGACCGTTACCTGTACGAGCAGCGCAAGAGCGCCGCGTACGTCGGTCTGCACCCCGAGGACGTGCCCGGCTCGTGCGCCGAGATGGACGCCTACTTCAAGCAGATGCGTCCCAGCCTGCGCGTCACGGAGGAGGCGGCCTCGACCGTGCGCTTCCTGATGTGGCCGAGGCTGCCGCACGAGCTCAGGCTCCTGTCTCCGGGCAAGCCCGCCTACTTCCCGTTCGGCGCGCTGTGCTACTACACGCTGCCCGACTGGGCCAGGCGGATGTACGGGGCGCTGCCGGAGGTGCCGCGCGCGACGGTCACGGCCACGCTGAGGGCGTTCAGGCTGGGGATGAACTCGCTGCCGGAGCCGGTGCACGACCACGCGTTCATGCCGGCCACGAGGGAGATGCTGCGGGCCGCCAGGGAGCGTCTCGGCGCGGCCGGGTACGACGTGAGCAAGGGGCTCAAGGGCCTGACCGATCCCCGCCGGTGGCCGACGGCGCTGGCCGCCTGACCGGCAGGAGCGTGCCGCCCACCAGCACGACCGCCGACACGCCGGCCAGATAGAACTCGGCGGCCGGCCACGTCACGGTGGCGATGCCCACATGGAACTCGGCCTCGATGTGAGCCAGGGGCCACGGCGATCATGGATGAGTTCAAGGAGATCGGAACTGTTGTGTTTGAGCGTGCATGAGTGTGGTCACGTCACCGCCAGTGTGTGCTTTCGATGGCATGTGTGCACACAAGGGGGCAGTCCTCGCTTGGCGTGCCGCTGTCGCGCCGGAGCCGCTCTGCTCGGGACCCCGCCAGTGGGGCTGCGTTACCGAGACTTGTCGCGCACATGTTCTACCCGGCTGATTCAACCCTTGGTATCGTTACGGCCACGCAACGTGAGATCGAGAAGGGGTGAGTGCTAGTCATGTCGGCGTGCCCATTCGACCGCGATCCTCAGGCGCCCAACCGCGAGGTTCCCTCGCTGGTCGGTCATGGACCACGTCGGCATCACGGCGGAGGTCGGCGAGCATGGCTGAGTTGCGTCCGATCGCCCCGGCTTTCGTGGTGCCCGGCCCGTCCGGCGTCGCCGTGCGCGACCGGCTCAAGCACCTCACCCCAACAGACGAGCAGGTGTTGCGCCTGGTCGGCGTGCATCTGGGCGCGCTGGCCTCCGCCGATCTGAAAGCCCGGTGCGCCGATGGGCTGGGGCACTGCGCCGGAAGCTGGGCGGCCCGCAAGCGCGAGCTGACCGTGCAGTCGTCGGCGCGGTGGGCCGGGGCCATCACCAAAGCGTCACATGATCAGTGGGCGCTGGCCCGCCGCGGCCAGGCCGACCACATACGCGACCTTGAAGCCGCCATCGCCACGATCACCCGCCGACTGTCTCAGCCCGTCGGGAAGAAGGGCACCGGCAAGGAGCCTGGCGGATATCGCTCGGCGCGGGAGTGGTTCGCCAAGTCCCGCCGCCTGGGCGTGCTGCAGGACCGACTGCAACGGCGGCGGGCCGAGCAGCAGGCCGGGCGGGTGCGTGTGGTGCGGGGCGGCAAACGCCTCGCCCGCGCCCGGCACCACCTGGAGGCCGCAGGGCTCACCCAGGCCGAGTGGCGGCAGAGGTGGGAGGCCGAGCGCTGGTTTCTGGCCGCCGACGGCGAGTCCGGCAAACGCTACGACAACGAGACCATCCGCATCACCCCCGACGGCCAGGCGTCGATCAAGCTGCCCGCACCGCTGGCACATCACGCGAACGCGGCACACGGCCGCTACGTGCTGGCCTGCCGGGTGGCCTTCGCCCACCGGGGCACGGAGTGGCGGGATCGTATCGAGGCCAACCGGGCCGTGGCCTATCGCATCCACCTGGACGTTCAGCGGGGACGCTGGTACATCACCGCCTCCTGGCAGATCCCTGCGGCCCCGGCCGCGCCGATGTCGGCTGCGCTCGCCCACGGGGTGATCGGCGTGGACACCAACGCCGACCACCTGGCCGCCTGGCGCCTGGACACCCACGGCAACCCGATCGGCAACCCCCGCCGCTTCACCTACGACCTGTCCGGCAACGCCGAACACCGCGACGCCCAGGTCCGCCACGCCCTGACCCGGCTGCTGCACTGGGCCGGCGCCTGCGGCGTGAACGCCATCGCCATCGAAGACCTCGACTTCACCGCGGACAAGAGCCGGGAGAAGCACGGCCGCCGCAAACGCTTCCGCCGGTTGATCTCCGGCATGCCCACCGGCAAACTGCGCGCCCGGCTGACGTCGATGGCCGACCAGAGCGGGATCGCGATCATCGCCGCCGACCCCGCCTACACCTCCAAATGGGGCGCCCAGCACTGGCAACAGCCCCTCACCACCACCAAACGCACGACCACCCGCCACGACACAGCCGCCGTGGCGATCGGCAGACGCGCCCAAGGGCACCCGATCCGGCGACGGACGGCACCGCCCCCTGCCCACCGGAGCGATGAGCAGGGGCACCGGACCGTCCAGGCCGGACCGGCCGCCCGCGGGCGTGAGGAACCCCGCCCCCGCATCCCCGGACCACGGACACGACCCGTGCCGCCCGGACGCGGCGCGAACGCGGGCGACCAGAACGCTCAACACCGTCCGGAGCGTTCGGCTGAGCACATGCAACTCACGCTCAGCCCAAAGGAACGGTTGAAGAGTGTGCCCAGTAACCGCCCGATAGGTGCCAGTTCCTGGCCATAAGCACCGTTTCCCACGGGAAACCGCGCATCCCCGGCAAATGGCACCGGCCAGGGCGAGCGGTCCCCTCCACCGCTCGCCCCGGCAGGCGGATCACTCGGCGAGGCCGTCCCACGAGTTGCGGTCGGGGGCGGCCGACCGGCCCTCCGGGCAGTGGCGGCGGAAGTCGCACCAGGAGCAGATCGGGCCGGGGTTGGGCGCGAACAGCTCGTCGACCTCGTCCGGCACCGCCGCCGGCCCGACGGTCTGCCGCTCTCCCGATGCGGTGCGCGAAGCGGCGGAACCCTTTTTGGCGGGCGCGGGCACGAGCGCGCGGTAGCGTTCGTCGGCCTCCGACGCCTCCGTGGCGACGTCCTCCGCGCGCCGGATGTGGCGGGCCAGCGACTCCTCGGTGTGCCGCCACTCCAGGATCTCGCCGGTCGGCAGGTGGTGGAGCTCGACCGTACGGCAGGGCGTGCGCATCATCGTGGAGGCCGCGACCGCGTACACGGCCAGGGCGAGGGACGAGCGGGCGTCGTCCTCGGTGAGCGGCCGGCGGCCGGTCTTGTAGTCGACCACGACCAGCTCGTCACCGCGCCGGTCGAGCCGGTCGATGCGGCCGGAGAGGGCCATGACCTTGGTACGGGTCGCGACCGTGCGCTCGACGCCCACCGGGTCGTCGCTGGGATCCAAGGTCGCGACGTAGCCGGAGACGAGGTCGCGGGCCCGGCCCAGCCAGTGGGCCGACTGCTCGACGTCCCTGAACCCCTCGGCGATCCACCCGTTCGTGACCAGGATGGCGGCCGTCAGCGGGGTCCTGCGGTCGTACGGCTCCCGCCACCACCCGGCCAGCGCGTTGTGCACGCTCGCCCCGACGCTGTTGTGCGCCCACGCGGGGCCCTTGGACGGCTGCGGCCGGTCAAGGTAGCTGAACCGGTAGCGGCGGCGGCAGTCGAGCCACGCGTTCAACCGCGACGGCGTGCACGAGTAGAGCCGCCGCGGCATCCCGTCCAGCGGAAGCTGTCCTGCGTTCATCGCCTCCGCTCCTCAGTCCAGGCGGCGGCACTCCCTCGCATTAACAATGCGTCACTCGTCGTCGGGGTCGAGCTTGATCCCGGAGAGCTTGGTGCCGTCGGTCAGAGGGCCGTCGTCCGCGCTCTCCGTACGGGTCAGCGAGCCCGACACCCAGTCGTCGAAGTGCGGCTCGAGGTCGCCGATCGTGACCTCGTCGCCGTGGGCGGCCAGCACCCGCGTGTCGGCCGGCAGCGTGAACAGCCGCCCGCCGATCGAGGTCAGCTGGTCGGGCAGGGCGGGATATTCGCCGCCCAGCTTGCCGGGCCCGTCGGCCTGCAGGGCCTTGCCGGTGAAGACGGCCCCGAGCGCCTCGCAGTAGAGCGACACGCCGCCGGGCGAGATGCCGGGCGTCTCCATGACATCGAGCTGGACGTCGGCCACACCGAAGATGCCGTCGTCCTCCATGTCGATGTCGGGCCAGGTCTCCCGCCAGGTCTCCCGCCACAGCGGCTTGTCCTTGGGGTGCAGGGCGACCACGGCCTCGTCCCGGCTGGCCACCTCGATGGCGGCGGAGACGTGGTCGGGCAGGCCCGCCGTGCAGATGACGGCCAGCACCTCCCGCTCGCCCACCTGCTCCAGGATCTTGTCGGCGTCGCGCGCCGCGTCGATGACGATGACTTCGTCGTCGTCACCGATGATCCAGGTGTTGTTCTCGACCTTGTGCTCGGTGCCGTCGATGTCGACGACGCCCTCGGTCACCACTCGCTCGATACGCGCTGTCACGCCTCCGAACTCTAGCCCGTCTGCATCAGAGCGCGAATCGAGAGCGATGAAAGCGCGCCTAATCCTCGAGCCGAGGCGAGAACGCCCCGAACGGCACGTCCAGCTCGTGATCGCGGGCGTCGAGCAGCGACAGCTCGGCGAGCGCGATCATGCAGCCGGCGTCGGCCGGCCACGCGATGGCCCACAGCCAGTTGCCGAGCGCCTCGCCCGCGTAGACGGCCCGGTCGTCGGCGCCGTCCACGCACCACAGCGCGGTGGGGTGCCCGAGCACGCCGATCTTGGCGTTCGGCGGCCCCGAGTCGAACCCCTCGCCCGGGTCGGGGCCGTCCAGCCCGGCGAACGCCGCGCCGAGCCCGATGCCCGGCTCCTCCGCGATGACGAGCAGGTCGGCGGGGCCTTCCGTCAGCGACGGCCCCGTCAGCGCGACCACGCTGGCCCGCGCGCCGGTGCGCTCGTCACCGACCTCCCCGAAGCCGGTCACCAGCCAGCCGGCGGGCAACGGCCACGGCAGCCACACGGGCACCACGGCGCTCTTCCGGATGGCCTCCAGCGCCGTACCGGTCGGCGGCCATGGAGGCTGGTACGGCAGGACATCACCGTGCGTGTCGCATCGGTACGCGCTCGACCACGCACTAGGCCCGTGAAGCGGGCCAAAGCACCGTGGGCAGGTTGGAGCCGCTCTCACAACTACCCACGGTGCTTTCTCCGGCACCGGCCCGTCAAGGGCGCTTCCCGTTGTACCGTCGTAATCTTGGTCATGTGCGCGTAAATTGTGTCGGCGCGATTATTTTCGACTCCTCTGACCGGTTGCTCCTCATCAAGCGGGGACGTCCGCCGGGCAAGGGGCTGTGGTCCATCCCCGGTGGCCGCCTGGAGCCCGGGGAGACGGACGCCGACGGCGTGCGGCGCGAGGTACTGGAGGAGACCGGGCTGCGCGTGGAGGTGGGCCGCCTGGCGGGCACGGTGGACCGCCCCGGCCTCGGCGGGGCCACGTACGTGATCCGCGACTACCTCGCCACCGTGTCGGGAGGCGTGCCCGTGGCCGGGGACGACGCCGACGACGTGCGCTGGTGCGGCGTGGACGAGCTGGCCCGGCTGCCGCTCGCCGAGGGTCTCCTGGAGTCGCTGACCGGCTGGGGCGTGCTGCCCCGCTGAAAGCTCGCGGTGCAGCAGCCCCCACCGGCCCGGGCCCCGCTGGAGCGGCGCCGCCCGCCCCACGGGCCGGGTTCTACCTGTTCGAGGTGAGGCTGGAGGTCCAGAGGATCAGGTGGTCGGCGTTGTACGTGGTGGAGCGCCCGAGCGCCACGACCTCCGAGCCCGACACGGCCACGGCCGTCAGCCACTGCGCGCCCTGGCCGGCCAGCCGGTCCTTGGTCAGGGCCATGCGGTTCCACGACAGGCCGTCCTGCGAGGTCCAGGCCGCGCTGTCGCCCTCTCCCGGTACGCCGTGCCAGCCCACGGCCACCAGACCCTCGTCCGCCGCGGCCAGGTCGTACACCGCCGCCGCCTGGTCCGCGGGCAGCCAGGCCGTCTGCCAGGTCGAGCCTTCGTCGTCCGAGACCGCCGCGAAGGCACGCCGCGAACCTCCCGACACGGCCGTACCGACGGCCACCAGCTTGTCCTGATAAGTCGTGACCCGTCGTAGCCCGGCCGACGTGGCGTCCGGCGGGACCACGCGCTTGCGCGCGCTCCAGTTCACGCCGTCCGAGGAGTGCCAGACCACGCTGCTCTCCTGGTCGGCCCCGCCCGAGCCGCCCACGGCCACGTAGCCGTCCCCGGTGGCGACGGCGTCGTAGATCCGCACCCCGGAGCCGCCCTGCGGCAGCTTCTTCGACCTGGTGAACTTGCGCAGATCGGGGGTGAACCACATGGCGGCGAACGCCGTGCCCATCTGGTCCTTCGCCTCGCCGGCCAGCACGTAGCCCTTCTTGCCGGCCGTCACGACGTGGGTCTCCAGGTAGGGGGCGTTCGGGTCGCGGGCCAGGTCGCCTGTGACGTTCACCTTCTTCCAGTTCTCCCCGTCGTCGGAGGTGACGAGGAGCGGGTCCGTGAGGGCCACGTTCGTCTCGGTCGCGCCGACGGCCAGCCAGCCGCGGCTGCCGTGCGCCACGTCCTCCAGCGTCTGCTTGCCCGGGCCGCCGAGGCTCATGGACTTCCAGCTCACCCAGTCCCTGATCGTCCACAGGCCCGCGTCGCCGGAGGCCGAGCCGACGGCGACGTAGCGGCCGGCGAAGCTGGCCAGCGCGTTGGTCTCGCGGGCGATCCTGGTCAGGCCCTCGACCTGGCCGAGCTGGACGCGCGAGGCGCCGCCGCGCGGGGGCGCGGCCATGAGCACGAGCTGGTTGTCGACGTCGGACACCGCCTGGTCGCCACCGGCGAACAGGGTGCCGCCGTCGGCGATCGTGAACCCGCGCAGCGTCGCCCCCTGCAGGTTGCCGAGGTCGGCCCGCTTGCTCCACGAGCGCCCGTCGGTGCTGGTCAGCACCGAGTAGCGGCCGAGGCCGGCCTGCGTGACCGCCGCGATGCCCGAGGGGTAGGAGATCAGCGACTCCACGCCCGCGCTCTCGCCGCTCAGGCCGCCGATGGAGCCGCACTGCGACCACTGGGCCCCGGTCGGCGAGCAGTAGACGCGTACGTCGCCCGTGAACGTGGGATGCCGCGTCGGCACCAGCACGAACCTCTTGGGCGACACGGCCAGCGTCCCGGTGCGCGGCGTGGCCTCGGGCAGCTGGAACCCGGTCGCCTGCCAGTCCCGCCCGCCGTCCGCCGATCGGAGCACCCGCGATCCCTCGCCGACCGCGGGGTCTCCGATGGCGACGACCGTGTCGCCCTTGGCGACCACCGCCTTGATCTCGCGTACCTCCAGCTCCCTGGCCTCGACCCGCTCCCAGGTCCGGCCGTCGGCGGAGCGCCAGGCCGCGGGGCCCGTGCCGCCGTCGTCGCCCGTCGTGCGTCCCACGGCCACGAAGCCGGACGCGGTCCTCGCGATGTCGTTGATCTGGTCACCGGACCTGAACGCGGCCAGGCCCGCCGCCTCCACGGCCGTCCAGCTGAACCCGTCGGTGCTGGTCCACAGGCCGCGTTCGCCGGACACGCCGTCGCCGCCGCTGGCCAGCCAGCGCCCGCCGCCGCCGACGACCCGCTGGACCGTGGGGGTGGAGGCGCCGTTCACCTGGCCGAGCTGCCAGGTCTTGCCGCCGTCCGGCGAGAACAGGAAGAGCGGGCGCGGGGTCGGGCTCGTCGTGTCGCTGCCGACCGCCACGACCGCGCGGCCCACGGACGTCATGTCGTTGAGCTTCTGGTTGGCGCCCTCGCCCGCGGCCGGCACGGTGAACAGCTCGTCACCCGAGCGCCCCGTGCCCGCCTCCAGGCGCAGCCCGGGGGCCTCGTCCGAGGTCCACTGCCAGACGAGCACGCCCGCGGCCACCAGGATCGCCACGGCCAGGGTCAGCGCGACGGGGGTGGACCTGTTGCGGCGGCGTACGGGGCTGGACCTGCGTACGGCGGCGGGGGCCGGGCCTCTGTGGTGCCGGCCGCTCGACCCCTGCGGGCGCGCCGCGTCCGTGGCGACGAGGAGGTCCGGCCTCGTGGGGCGGCCCGCCGGCGGGCGCCCGACGCGCCGCACCTCGGGCTCGCCGTCCTGCTCCTCCGCTTGTTCCGGAGCCTCGGGGGCCTCGTCGTACCCGTTCGGCTCCTCGTCCTGCTCGGGGGCCGGCTCCTCCGCGGGCACGGCCTCGACGCGTTCCGGGAGGGGATACACCAGCCGGTACGGCGGCGCGGGCCGGGACGACCGCTCGGGGGCGGGCGCGGCCTCCGCGTCCGGCTCGGACCGTTCGGGCGCCTCCTGCGGCGGGTGGACCGGGGCGCCCGCGACGAGCTTGTCCGGGCGGTTGACGACGCGGCGGGGGCGGCGGCGCGGCTCGACCTCAGGCTCGGCCGTCGGCGAGCTGTACGGCCGACGCCCCTTGGGCTGCTCCTGCGGCTCGTCATCCGGGATGGGGGCGGCGAACGGCGGCATGCCCCAGGGAGAGGTCAGCGGTAAGCCCCTGGCCCGATCGTCGGTGGGACCCGGCGGCGAATGGCTGATCCTCGGCTCTTCGGAGGAATGCGGTTCAGAGGCGCCCTCGGGACGAGGTTCGTCGTCATCCGGCGGTCGCCGTGGCGGTTCGCTGGGGCCGGAGGCCACGCGCCGTACCTCCTATGGGGTCGAACGTCGTACGGGTGGAACGGCGACGCTGGTCCGTTCCACAGGACCAGACCAGCATGACTCAGCCGGAATAGCGAGACCTCTCTAGCGAGATTCCCGGCACCCCAGGACCGATTTATTCCGAAATAGTCTTAATTGACTGTTTTTTGGCTAGATACAACACACCAAACGCATACACCCCGAGCTGCACCACCGTTCCGGACAACGATTCCCAGGGCACCGGGACCTTCCCCTGGTTCAACGCGTCGTCCAGATGCCCGGCGGCGGCGGCCTGCCCGAAGGCCAGCAGGTTGTTCAGCACGTGCAGCGAGACCGCCGACTCCAGCCCTCCGGTACGTACCGTGAGAAAGCCCATGACGACCCCGAACCCGAACACGTCCACGAGCCCCGCCCACGAATACCCGTGCAACGACATGAACAGCGCGGACCCGAGCACGATGGACCAGACCGGATTCCGCAGGTGCGCCCCGACCGCCTGTATGAACCAGCCGCGGAAGACGTACTCCTCGGCGGCCGCCTGGAACGGCACCAGCAGCAGGATCACGATGAGCGCGGGCAGGAACCCCGACCATCCTGCCCAGCCGAACAGGTCGGCGTCCTGGCCGGACACCGACAGCGCGAGCGCCTGCGCGCCCTGCCCCAGCAGCAGGGCCAGCACCGCCAGGCCCGCGCAGCTCAGCAGCCAGCGCCAGCGCAGCCGCCCGGCCACGGACGAGAGCGTGCCGGGGCGCCTGCGCTGGACCAGCGCCGCGGTGCCGTACACGAGGGGCAGCACGGGCGCGAGCGACAGCAACACCACGACCAGCGAGAACACCGGATCGCCGAACAGCTGCCCCTCGGCCTCCAGCGGCGCGGGGATCCCGAGGAGCAGCGACATCACCACGCCGGCCCACACCACCACCGCGCCGATCACGATGAACCCGGTGGCGACGACCAGCGTGCCCACGATCGCCCGCCACGGCCGGGCCGCGGCGTTCCGTGCCAGGTGGTCGTAACGCTCCCCGCTCGGCGTCGGCAGGAACCAGGACGGCGGCTGATACGGATAGACCGGCGGCTGCGTGCCGTAAACGGGCGGCTGGCGCCCTGGATTCTCCTGCATCCATCCATTCTGTCCGCGCGATGCGCAATAGTTCACAGACGGCCCACCGATTTAGGCGGATGCTCGGAGGCGTACGGCATTTCGACCCTGGGAGCAGTTCATGTCAAGGCTGGGACCTGTCATCACCCTCGCGGCGGGAGCAGTGCTCGCCGTGGGGCTGGGTGTCGCCAGCGTAACCGCGACACCGGCGGCCGACGAAGCCGCCAACACCGCCGCGAAGGCACCGTCGGCGGGTGAGACCACCGCGGCCCCGTCCCGCTCATCCGAGGCCGAGGCCGAGGCGGACGCCACGCCCTCGCCGCAACAGACGGAACCGAAGAAGATCGCGAAGGCGGACTATGGAGGCTACGTCAAGGGCAACGGCGGCCTCATCGCGATCTCGATCAGAGACGGCAAGGCCGTCGGCTACTTCTGCGACGGCAAGGCCGAGGCCTGGTTCAAGGGCAGCGAGTCCGACGGCGAGCTGCAGCTGACCAGCCTCGGCGGCGCCAAGGTCACCGCCGAGCTGGGCGGCGGGCGGGCCAGGGGCTCGGTCGCGCTCGGCGGCAGGAAGTGGACCTTCGTGGCGTCCACGGTGGTCAAGCCGTCGGGCCTCTACCGCGCCACCGCGATCGTCAGGGGCGCCAAGCTCCGGGCCGGCTGGATCGTCCTGAAGAACCCGCAGGGCGGTTACACCCAGGTCGGCGCCGCGTTCGAGGGCGACACGCAGGTGCCGATCCCCCAGCTGCGGGGCGACCAGCCCACAGCGCCCGTGACCGTCGGCGACACCACGATCCAGCCTGAGGACGTGGACGGCTTCATCGAGGAGATGCAATGACCGCCGTACCCCAGCAGTCCCGCGGCCTGACCCCACTCCTCGTGCCGCTGCTGGCCGGCGGCCTGGCGGCGCTCGCGCTCGGCGTCTACGGGCGCGTGCACACGCCCACCGGGTTCGCCGTGGGCGTGGCCGGGTTCTCCGGCGCGCTGCCGATGAAGGCGTGGCTGACGACGGGGGCGTTCCTGCTCGCGATCGTGCAGGTCGTCTCGGCCCTGTCGATGTGGGGCAGGCTCGGGATCACCATCCCGCCCGGCGTGCACCGCTGGTCGGGGCGGATCGCGTTCCTGCTCACGATCCCCGTCGCCTTCCATTGCCTCTACGCTCTGGGCCTGCAGTACGACGTGCCGCGGGTGCTCGCGCACTCGCTGCTCGGCTGCTTCTTCTACGGCGTGTTCACGGCGAAGATGCTGGCCCTGCCCAAGCACGACGCGCCCGGCTGGACGCTGCCGGTGCTCGGCGGGCTGGCGTTCACCGCGCTGATCGGGCTCTGGCTGACGTCGTCGTTCTGGTTCTTCACCGCCATCGGCTTCAAGGTGTGAAGCTCTTCGTACGCCTCAACCCGGCGGCCCGCCCCTTGGCCGCCACGACGAGCGCCATCTTGCGCGAGGCCTCGTCGATCATCTCGTCGCCCAGCATGGCCGCGCCGCGCTTCTCGACCGAGGTGTAGTACTCGTACGCCTCCAAGATGAGCTCGGCGTGGTCATAGTCCTCCTGCGCCGGCGAGAAGACCTCGTTGGCCGCGTCCACCTGGGCGGGGTGCAGCACCCACTTGCCGTCGAACCCGAGCGCCGCCGACCTCCTGGCGGCCCGCCTGAAGCCCTCGACGTCCTTGATCTGCAGGTAGGGCCCGTCGATGACCTGCAGGTCGTGCATCCTGGCCGCCATGAGCAGCCGCATGAGGATGTAGTGGTAGGCGTCGCCCTCGACGTAGCCGGGCGGCTGCTCGCCGACGACGAGCGTGCGCATGTTGATCGACGCCATGAAGTCCGCCGGCCCGAAGACCAGCGTCTCCAGGCGCTTGGACGAGCCGGCGATGGCGTCGGCGTTCACCAGGCCGCGGGCGTTCTCGATCTGCGCCTCGATGCCGATGCGGCCCACCTCGTACCCCATGGTCTTCTCGATCTGGGTGAGCAGCGTGTCGAGCCAGACGACCTCGGTCGGGTCCTGCACCTTGGGCAGGATCAGGCAGTCGAGGAACTCCCCCGCCCCCTCGACGACCTCGATCACGTCCCGGTACGTCCACTGCGTCGTGAGGTCGTTGACCCTGACCACGCGCGTCTTGCCGGACCAGTCGCCCTCGCGGAGCGCGGTCACGATGTTCTTGCGCGCCTCCTCCTTGGCCAGCGGCGCGACGGCGTCCTCGAGGTCGAGGAAGACCTCGTCGACGGGCAGGGTCTGGGCCTTCTCCAGGAACCTGGGGTTGCTGCCTGGCACGGCGAGCACGGAACGGCGTGAGCGCATGCGCACACGCTACTGGCCCGGCCAGGTCGATCCCATGCGGGCCTCGATCTCGCGGGAAACCTGCTCGACGCGTTCCTGCACGAAGTCCGCGCCGAGCGCCTCTGGCAGCCGCGGGGTCTGGGCGTCGAGCTCCGCCATCAGGTCGTGGACCTGGCGTTCGGCGTCCCGCTGGGCGGCCCGCATCGCCTCGCCGAGCTCCCGGCCGAGCGCCTCGGCGCCCAGCCGCATGCCGCGCGGATCGACGACGAGCTCCCGCACCCTGCCGTGGCCGTCGGCCACCGCGCTCACCAGGCCACCGGCCGCCTCGCCCGTGCCGGTGATCCGCCCGAGCCTGGCCCGGGCGCCTGCCAGGCTCCGCATCATGGTCTCCGCCTGCGTGAGCAGCCGGTCCAGGTAGTCGCGGTCTTCTTCCATGGACGACGGTCTCACGGGGCCCAGTCTCGCCGGGCGCCCGGAGAGCGTCGGCCGTTTCGAGGATTTTCGAACTGTTCATCCGGAAGTCATCCGCTGCTTAGGCTGGCCCGAATGAACGCAGGCTTCAGCGCGGATCCGCATGCCCTGGAGGCCGGGTCGAGCCGGCTGGCGCAGCATGCCGAGCGCTACCAGGCGGTGCCCCGGCAGCTGGCCGGCCTGAGACTCGGCGAGGCATGGGGGGCCGACGGACTGATCGCGCCTTTCGCCCTGGCGGTCGCGCAGTGCGTCCAGGCGGGGGTGCGGGCCCTGTCCGCCCACGGCGCCATGCTCGACGACACGGGACGCGGCCTCGGCGACACGGCCGCCACCCTGCGGAACGCCGACGCCACCGCCAGGAGCGCCGTCCCCGGGCACGGGGCCGCGACTTGACCTCGAACCTCATCGAAGGGCTGGCCCAGCTGGCCGGCGTCAACCTCCTCGACGTCAACCCCGACAAGGTGGCGGCGGACGCCGCGGCGGTGAACGGGATCGCCCCGGACGTGGCCGCGGCGGCCACCCAGGCCGACTCCACCGTGCGACGCGCGACGGAGGACTACCAGGGGGCCTCCGCGACGGCCCTGGCGGAGAGCTGGGAGAGCGCCGGCGGGGGGCGCATGCTGCAGACCGCCGCCGCGATGAACGTCCTTCCGCCGGTGGTGAACGGCTTCGCGACGGTGGCCTCGGCCGCCAGGCTCGCGGAGATCACGCAGCTCGTGCAGCTCGCGTCCGTGCTGAAGGTGGCCATGGGAGCCGGCGCGCTGGGAGCGGGCGTCGCGGCCGCCAGGGTGGCCACCACGCGCGTGGCGATCCAGCGGATCAAGCACACCTTCGAGCGGGGCGTGGCCACCCGCCTCACCCCGGCGGTCGAGCGCATCACCCGGCGCCTCGAAGACCTGAGCGAACAGGTGGCCGGATCGCGCGGCGGCCTCGGCAACCTCGCGCCCGCCGGGGCGGGCGGCCGGATCAGCCCGTACGCGGGCAGACCGCTCGAGGCGGCCTCTCCGGGGGATCGCGGCATGCGGACGTTCATGGGCTGGGGCAGGAAGGACAGCAGCGGGAAATTCCACGGGGACGTCCCGGACAGCACGATGAACATGACCGACGCGGAGAAGCGGCGGTTCCAGAAGGAACTGCAGGAGAGCATCAAGGCCCGCCAGGAGGAAGAGGCCTGGCTCGGGTTCTCCGACAAGGGGCACCAGGAGAGAATGCGGCGGGAGCAGGAGGCCCTGGACATGATCAATGACGACCTGGAACCGTGGTGAGGACCGGCCGATGCTGGGCGACGACCTGATCGATCGCATTCGTGCTCATGCGGCTCACCCGGACGACGACGAGCTCGGCGTCGCGGCCAACGACCTGCTGCACGAGCTGTTCTCCGGATATCCCGTCGAGAACCTCGCCAGGCTCCTGCACGCCGGGGACGACACGTGCGTGCGCACGGGGACGTGGCTGCTCTCGGAGCTGGGCGAGCGCGCCGCTCCGATGACGGGCGAGCTCCCCGCGCTGCTCGCCCACCCGCTCCGGTACGTACGCTTCTACGCCCTCGACGTCGTGCTGGTGAACGGCCGGCACGGCGACGTGCTCGCGCCCGCCCTGAAGCTGGCCCAGGACCCCGAGGCGGCCGTGCGCTGGAAGGCGCTGTCGTTCCTGGCCGGGGCGTCGCAGGACCAGCTGGCGGCCGGAGCGTCGCGGCTGGAGGACGGCCGGGTCAGGGACCTGACCGAATGGCTGGCCGGAGGGCCGGCGCCCCGTGACGTCGTGGCCCGGCTCGGGGACCCCGATCTCGCCACCCGCCTGTTCGCCGCCGCCGCGGCGGCCCGCCTGGCCGCCGAGGACACCGGCCCCCTGGAGGCCGCCGCCGGCGCGGAGGACAGGGAGATCAGCTCATTCGCCTCGGAGCGGCTCGGGTCCCCGCGCTGAACGGACTACAGTCGAAGCTGTGAGCGACGAAATCGCGGCCATCGAGGAGGGCGCCAAGAAGTCCGGCATCCTCTGGCTCACCCTCGACCGCCCCCGCCTGGCCTGGCACACCTGGCACGAGGGCGCGATCTACCTGGTGACGGGGGGCGAGGAGCAGGCGCTGCCCGGCCTCGACGCGCTCGACCGGGTCCACGTCACTCTGCGCAGCAAGGACAACGGCGCCAGGCTGGTGGAGTTCGACGCCGCGGTCGCGGTCGTCGACCAGGCCGCGGCGGCCGACGCCGTGGCCGCGCTGGCCAAGGACCGGCTCAACGCCCTCGACAGCGAGCACCTCACCGAGCGCTGGGCCCGCGACTCCACGGTCGTGCGCCTCACCCCCGGCCGCCTCTGAGGGAGTCAGCTCCTGGCGACGCGCCCGACCGTCTCGGGGGGTCAGCTCCTGGCGGCGACGGGCTCCGCGTCGAGCTCCGCCGCAGGTGACGGCGAGGGGCTCGCCGTGGCGGTCTGGGCGAGCAGCGCGCCGGACAGCACGAGCAGGCCGCCCACGATCTGGAAGACGCCCAGCGTCTCGCCGACCAGGGCCCAGGCCACCACCGCGCCGCCGATGACCTCGAGCGAGGCGACCGTGGCCCCCACCGCGGCCGACAGCCGCCGCACGGCGTTCACGCCCAGGATGTACGCGATCACGGTCGCGATCAGCACCATCCACAGGTACGCGCCCAGCACCGGCAGCGTCCGGCCGCCGTCCGGCGTGACGGTGGCCGCGAAGGCCTCCCACGGGATGTCCCACGGCCGGGCGAACGGGATCAGCACCACGGCCGCCCCCGCCATCCCCCAGGCGATGAGGCCGAGCGGGTCCACGTCGTCGCCGAAGCTATCGTTCATCAGGAAATATCCGGCGCAACACGCCCCGGCCAGCAGGCCGAGCAGCAGGCCCAGCGCGTCCAACTGCATCCCCTGCCACGCCTCGACCACGATCCCGAGGCCCACGACCGCGACGACCGCCCCGAGGTAGGCCGCCCGTGCGAGCCGTACCTTCCGTACGAACCGCACCCAGGCCACCACCATCACCGGCGCCATGAACTCCAGCAGCAGCGCGATCCCCACCGGCAGCCGCGTGATCGCCACGAAATACAGCGACTGCACCCCGGCCACCGCCATCACCGCATACAGCCCGAAGAACGGCAGCCTGGACCTGGGGATCCGCAGCGCCTTGGGCTTCACCACGGCCAGCACGGCCACCAGCAGCAGCCCCGCGCCCGCCATCCGCGTCCAGACGGCCTCGATCGGCGCCAGCCCGGCGGTGATCAGATATTTGGCCATCGGCCCGGAGAACGCGAAACACCAGGAGGACACGAAGGCGAGTCCCAGCCCCGCATACCTCATCGCCCACCACCTGGCCAGTAATCACCGTTAAGCACGTTTGATACTGACATGGGAGGCGTGCGGGGCGCAATGGGGCAGCACTGTTAGCCTGGCCACGTGAAGATCTTCGTGGGCCGGCTCCCGGGCACCCCGGTCTTCGACCCCGCGGGCGACCAGATCGGCCGGGTCAGGGACGTGGTGGTCGGCCTGCGCGTCGGCCGCCGGCCCAACGTGCACGGCCTGGTGGTGGAGGTGCAGCCGCGCCGCAGGGTGTTCCTGCCCATCACCCGGGTACGCCGCATCGAGACGGGGGCCGTGGTCTTCACCGGGCGGCTCAACATGCGCAGGTTCGAGCAGCGCGCCACCGAGACGCTGGTGATCGGCGAGATGCTGGACCTGGCCGTCGAGCACCAGGACGAGCCCATGACCGTCTACGACGTGGCCATGGAGGAGATCAAGCCGTCCACCTGGGAGATCACCCAGGTCGCCCTCTACAAGGGCAGGCGGCGCGACCCGCGGATCGTCGGCTGGGACGAGGTCTCCGGGTTCGACAGGCTGCAGAAGGACCAGGGGGCGGCCGGGCTGATCTCCGCGTTCGAGTCGCTGCGGGCCGCCGACATGGCCAGCGCGCTGCACGATCTGCCGAGCAAGCGGCGCATCGAGATCGCCCGCGCCCTGAACGACGTCCGGCTCGCCGACGTGCTCGAAGAGCTTCCGCCCGACGACCAGATCTCCATCCTCGGCACGCTGGAGCCCGAGCGGGCGGCCGACGTGCTGGAGGAGATGGGCCCCGACGATGCGGCCGACCTGCTGCACGACCTCCCGGAGGAGCAGGCGACCAAGCTGCTGGCCCTGATGGAGCCCGGGGAGGCCGCCCCAGTGCGGCGCCTGCTGACCTACCCGGAGACCAGCGCGGGCGGCGTGATGACCAACGAACCGGTGATCCTGCCCCCCACCGCCACGGTGGCCGAGGCGCTGGCCCACATCAGGCAGCAGGACCTCACGCCCGCCGTGGCGGCGCAGGTCTACGTGGCCCGGCCGCCCACCGAGACGCCGACGGGCACGTACCTGGGCGTCTCCCACTTCCAGCGGCTGCTGCGCGAGCCGCCGTCGACACTGCTCGGCGGCGTGATCGACCCGTCGATCGACCCGATCAGACCGGACTTCACGCTGCGCGCGGTCACCCGCTACCTGGCCAACTACAACCTCGTCGCCGCCCCGGTCGTCGACGAGCTGGGCCGGCTCGTCGGCGCGGTGACGGTGGACGACGTGCTCGACCACATCCTGCCCGAGGACTGGCGAGAGGGGACCGACGACCATGACGACCGAACGGCTTGACCAGCCCCGGGCCCTGCGCCGCTCGCTGCGGCCGCACTACGATCCGGAGGCGTTCGGCCGCCTGTCGGAGCAGATCGCCCGGTTCCTCGGCACCGGGCGCTTCATCGTCTACATGACCGTGGTCGTCTCGATCTGGGTGGTCTGGAACGCGGTCGCGCCGCCGAACCTCAAGTTCGACCCGTACCCGTTCATCTTCCTGACGCTGATGCTGTCGTTGCAGGCCAGCTACGCCGCGCCGCTCATCCTGCTCGCCCAGAACCGGCAGGGCGACCGGGACCGCATCCAGTACGAGCAGGACCGCGAGACCGCCGACCGCAACCAGGCCGAGATCGAATATCTGACCCGCGAGATCGCGGGGCTGCGCCTGGCGCTGAACGAGCTGGCCACGCGCGA
Source organism: Nonomuraea sp. NPDC050451 (assembly GCF_044458585.1). Taxonomy (NCBI): domain Bacteria; kingdom Bacillati; phylum Actinomycetota; class Actinomycetes; order Streptosporangiales; family Streptosporangiaceae; genus Nonomuraea; species Nonomuraea sp. NPDC050451. The sequence goes on along the minus strand of NZ_JBITHZ010000009.1, from coordinate 305,138 downwards.
CTACCTGCGCGCCGAGCTGGGACGGCTCGCGGAGGAGCTCAAGGAGAGCCGCTGACGTCCAGCCTGGCGACCATCGCGCGGACGCGGGTGATCTCCTCCGGGCCCAGCAGGTCGAGGAACTGGCTCCGGACGCCGCGCAGGTAGGTCGGGGTGGCCTCGGCCAGCCGCTCCGCGCCGGCGTCCGTCAGCACGGCGAACAGCCCGCGGGCGTCGTCCGCGCAGGCCTCCCGCGACACCAGCCCGTCCCGCTGCAGCCGGTCGATGAGCCTGGTCAGGCCGCTGCGGGAGAGCAGGACGCGGCCCGCGAGATCGTTCATGCGCAGCCGCCGCTCCGGCGCCTCGGCCAGCTGCACGAGCACCTCGTACGAGGCCAGCGGCAGGTCGTGGGCGACGAGGAGCTCCGCCTCCAGATGCCGGGTGATGCGCACCTGGGCGCGCTGCAGCATCCGCCAGACCGCCAGCTCCTCGGCGGTCAGGCCCTCGTCGCGCAGAAGAGTCACGGAGTAACCTTAGGACGTTGTTGCACAGACATCTAACAGCACGGATTAACTCAGCGAGGCCTCCGGTTCATACCATGGAGGGGCATCCTCACTGGCGTCCTGCGCCTGTCACACATATACCGACAAAGGAGGGACGGCACTCCCTCGTGCCGACACTTCGATGGCACCTACCCAGGAACTGGTGACGGCAGCTCTCGCCACCGTCATCGACCCCGAGATCCGTCGCCCGATCACGGACCTCGACATGGTCAAGAGCATCGATATCGCTCCCGACGGCGTGGTGCGCGTGGGCATCTTCCTCACCGTGGCGGGCTGTCCGCTGAAGGACACCATCCGCCGCGACGTCACCAACGCCGTCGCCAAGCTCGACGGCGTGGCGGGCGTCCAGATCGAGCTCGATGTCATGAGCACCGAGCAGCGCAAGCAGCTGCAGACCAAGCTCCGGGGCGACCGGGGGCCGGAGAAGGAGATCCCGTTCAACCAGCCGGGCTCGCTGACCCGCGTGTTCGCCGTGGCCAGCGGCAAGGGCGGGGTCGGCAAGTCGTCCGTGACGGTCAACGTGGCCGCCGCGATGGCCTCCAACGGCATGAAGGTCGGCATCGTCGACGCCGACATCTACGGCCACAGCATCCCGCGCATGCTGGGCGCCTCCGAGCGGCCCACCAAGGTCGAAGACATGATCATGCCGCCGGTGGCCCACGACATCAAGGTCATCTCGGTCGGGATGTTCAAGCCGGAAGGCAACACGCCGGTGGTCTGGCGCGGGCCGATGCTCGACCGGGCGCTCCACCAGTTCCTGGCCGACGTCTACTGGGGCGACCTCGACGTACTCCTCCTCGACCTGCCCCCGGGCACGGGCGACATCGCGATCTCGGTGGCGCAGCGGCTGCCCACGGCGGAGATCCTGGTCGTGACGACGCCGCAGATGGCCGCCGCGGAGGTGGCCGAGCGGGCGGGGTCGATCGCCGCGCAGACGCACCAGCAGATCGCCGGCGTCATCGAGAACATGGCCTGGCTGCCGTGCCCCCACTGCGACGAGCGCATCGCCGTGTTCGGGGAGGGCGGCGGCCAGACGGTCGCCGACGCGCTCACCCGCACGCTGGGCTCCCGCGTCCCGCTCCTGGGCCAGGTCCCGATCGACCTCCGGCTCCGCGAGGGCGGCGACGAGGGCAAGCCGCTGGTCCTGACGGAGCCCGACTCGCCGGCGGCTGCCGAGCTCCGCAAGATCGCCTCCGGCCTCAGCAAGCGCTCCACCAGCCTCAAGGGCCTCCACCTCGGCCTCTCCCCCAACCGCTGATTCCCGGCGCCCGTCCTCCGGACGGGCGCCGCTCTCAGCCCCCTCCCTCGGGGCCCTTTACGGCTCCGCAAGGCGAGCATCATCCACGCCGCCCTTGATACCCGCCCTAGGGGTCCTTCGCGGCTGCGCACGGTGGGCAGCACTCGCGCCGTTTTCGGTGCCTCTCCTTCGGGCCCTTTACGGCTACGCACGGTGGGCACCACCCGCCGACCCGGGTGACCGACCTTCCAGGGAGACGCTTACCAGCCTCCCCGGTGCGCCGCCGCTACGGACGGTGGGATCCGCTGGGTGGTGAATGCGTTGACCGAGGCGCGTCCGAGAGGGCGTGGAGGACCCTCAGAGGGCCCTATGAGCGGTTGTGGGCGCCGGTGGCCCCGTGGGACGGGCGGCGGGCCGTTTGAGCCCTCGTGTGCCGTCCGGGACGCGGCGAGCCGTATGGACGGCGACGGGGCCTGTCCGGCCCGTCAGGTCGCCTCTGAGTCGTAAGGGGGAATCTCCCCGTAGCCGAGCTCGTCCACCGGCTCGGGCGTGTACGGAGCCGTCGTGGCGGGCTCCAGCTCCCGGGGCCTGTTGTTGTCGTTCCAGTCGTCCTCGAGGTCGTCGAGCAGGTGCTTGCGGACGAAGTTCCTCGGGTTGAGGTCGGCGGGGTCGAAGTTGGAGAACTCCGGGCCCAGCCCGGAACGCAGGTCGTCACGCGCGTTGTTCGCCATCCGGCGCAGGTTGCGCAGCGTCTTGCCCGCCTGAGATGCGGCCTGAGGCAGCTTGTCGGGACCGAAGACGAGCAGCGCGATGACGATCAGCGCTCCGATCTCCATCCACCCGAGTCCGAACACCGTGAGCTCCTACCGCAGTCCAACCTCTCCGAGGACAACCCCGGCCTATCCACAGACTAAGGGCTCCCGGGGGTAGGTCGGTCGTCTCCCCTTGGTCATATCACCGACATTGCCCCCATACACCCCTCCCGCCCCGGTCAACGCGTCTACCACCCAGCCGGTCGCACCGTCCGTTGCGGCGGCGCGGCGGGGAAGCCGGTAAGCGTCTCCCTGGAAGGTCGGTCACCCGGGTCGGCGGGTGGTGCCCACCGTGCGCAGCCGTAAAGGATCGAAGGACGAACACCAAGAACGGCGCGGGTGGTGACCACCCGCGCCACCGCGAAGAACCCCCAAGGACCGCCACCAAAGAAGGCCCGCATGGTGATCACCCACACAGCAGTGAAGAACCCCAAGGACCGCCACCGAAGACGGCCCGGACAGCGACCACCCGCGCCCCCGAACCCGAAGGACGGCGCGGATGGCACTCGTCATGCACTGCCTCGCGCGGCGCGCCAAGGGGTGGTCAGGAAGGCGTCGGGGTGGGCTCGTCTTCGGTGACCACGGTCAGGGTGGCGGTGCGTTCCTGGCCTGCGCGCTGGTACTTGATGGTGATCTTGGCGCCCGGTGCCTTGCTGCGGATCAGGGCGATCAGTTCGTTCCCGTCCTGCAGGGCCAGCCCGTCGATCTCCAGGATGACGTCGCCCGCCTTCAGCCCGGCCTTGTCCGCCGGCCCGTTGGCGTCCACCGGCTGGCGGCCGCCGCTGGGCGACGACGCGATCTTCACGCCCTGGCCCTTGTAGTCCTTGTCCAGGACGATGCCGATCCTGGGCCGCTTGGCCTTGCCGGTGGTGATCAGTTCCTCGGCCACGCGCCGCGTCTGGTTGACGGGGATGGCGAAGCCCAGGCCGATGCTGCCGCTCTGGCTGTTCACCGAACGGCCGAGGGTGGCGATGGCGGAGTTCACGCCGACGACCTCGCCCTTGCCGTTCACCAGCGGGCCGCCCGAGTTGCCCGGGTTGATGGCGGCGTCCGTCTGGATGGCGCTGATGTAGGCGGGCTCCTCCGTGCCGGAGCCCGTCTCGTCGCCCGCGATGACCGGGCGGTTGAGCGAGCTGACGATGCCCGTCGTCACCGTGCCCGTGAGGCCCAGCGGGGAGCCGATCGCGATGACCGGGTCGCCGACCACGACCTGGTCGGAGTTGCCGAGGGTGATCTCCGGCGTCCCGAACGTGTCCTCGGGCTTGATCACGGCCAGGTCCGAGCCGGGGTCGCGGCCCACGATCTTGCCCGGCGTGGTCTTGCGGTTGTTGAACATGATCCGGATCTCGCCGCCCTTGGCGGCCAGCGCGACGACGTGGTTGTTGGTCACCACGTAGCCGTTCTTGATCAGGAACCCGGAACCGGACGCGCCCTCGGTGGTGGTGCCGGCCTCGATCGAGACCACGCTGGGCAGCACGCGCGCGGCCACGCCCGCCACCGATCCGGGCTCCCGGTTGGTGGCGGCGCCGGTCGGCAGGGGGCCGAGGCTGTAGCCGGGGTCGTTGCCGCCACTCGGCTTGGTGAGCAGGTACGTGCCGACGCTGCCGAGCAGCGAGGCCACCAGGGCGATGGCCACGGCGGTCGAGACGAGCAGGGCCGTGCCCGGCCCGCGCCTGCCCCCCGAGGAGCCCGCGTCCTGGCCGGGAGGCGGTGGCGCCCAGCCCGCGCCCATGGGGAGCGCCTGGCGGGGCGGCGGTGGTGGCGGCGGCGTGTTGCCGCCGGTGGGACCGGACGGGGTCGGGCCGCCGAACACCGGGCTCTCGTAGGCGCGCGTCCCGTTGTCCGGCCCGCCGCCGTACGACGGACCGCTTCCGAACGACGGGCCGCTCCCGTAGGAGGGACCGGTGCTGTAGGAAGGGCCGGTGCTGTCGTAGGAGGGGCTGCCGAACGTGGAGCCGCTGTCGTAGGAAGGGCTGCCGAACGAGGAGCCGCTGTCGTAGGAGGAGGCTCCGAACGACGGGCCGCTGCCCTCGTGACCGTATGAGGGGCTCTCGTAGGAGCTCGGGGAGCTGAACGAGGGGCTGGTGAACGTGGGAGCGCCGGAATTCGGGCCACCGTACGGGGGAACACCCGAAGAGGGGCGGCCCGAGGGGTCGCCCCAAGAGGTGCCGAACGAGGCGGGCGGCTCCGGCAGCCGGCCGGCCTGGTCGGGCGAGTCGTCCGCGGGCAGGAAGTCCGGCCGCCCCTGTGGTTCGGGGTAGTCCGACGGCGTGCGTCCTTCTGTGGGGCGCGTCTCGTCGGTCATCTAAGTCTCACCACTCCTTGGCTCGGCCACCGCAATCCTCGCTCTTGCGGCATACGAGGGTCATAAAGCATTTGTCAGGAATCGCTTGTGACAAATCCCGAACCCAGATCGTATGCCCAGCGCGCTGCCAAGTACGCCAAGTCCAAGTCTCCCAGGCATAGCCGGAGGTCAACCGGAGGTCAAGGAGTGGCTGTCGAGGGCGCGCCCGCCGGCGAGGTACGCGGCTGCTGGAACAGCTCCACCGGCGGCGCCGGGTTGTTCTGTCCGACGCCGGTGGTCGCGAAGAAGGTGCCGAGCGCGACGGCCGCGGATACGACCCCTACGGCCACGTAGGCCGAACGCCGCCTACCGCCGCGACCAGGGCCCGAGACCCCACCAGTGGCGTCCCTCCGCGGGCGGTTGTCCAGCGGAGCGATGGTGTGCGGCCCAGGGATGGGCACCCCGCCGAACGTGCGGGACGGAAAAGGGCGCTCCCTCGGAGGCAGCGGGCCGCCCGGCTCCGCCATCCGGAGCAGGGACATCGTCAGATCTGCCGGCATCGCCGGCCCGTCCAGGGAGCGCAGGCGCGTCTTCAGCGCCCGCATCGACTCGACCTCTTGCCGACAGTCGGCACAGAAGGTCAGATGAGCCAGCGCACGCTCGCGTTCGGTGTGGTTGAGCTCTCCGTCCACGAGCGCGGAAACGCGTTCTCCAAGATGAGCCATCAGAATTCCTCCCCACGGATCACGGTCGGGGGGAGTTGAGAATTACGGGGGGCTCGATGATCGAGCGCCTCCCGCAACTGCGCCCGGCCACGGTGAATACGGCTTCGGACCGTACCCAGCTTGACGCCGAGTGTGGCCGCGATCTCCTCGTAAGAAAGGCCCTCGATGTCACACAGCACGATCGCGGCCCGGAACTCGGGGGCGAGCGCGTCGAGGGCGGCCTGGATGTCGGGCTCCAGGTGGGCGTCGTCGAACGCCTGCGCCGGGGACGGCTCACGGCCACGCAGCCGCTCGGCGGCGTCGTCGGCCAGCCCCTCGAACCTGATGCGCTGCTTGCGCCGCGCCATGTCGAGGAACAGGTTCGTCGTGATCCGGTGCAGCCACCCCTCGAACGTGCCCGGGGTGTAGCTCGACAGCGACCTGAAGACGCGGACGAAGACCTCCTGGGTGAGGTCTTCCGCGTCGTGGACATTGCCGGTCAGCCGGTATGCCAGCCGATACACGCGTGCGGAGTGAGTCCGCACCACTTCCTCCCATGTGGGAGGCGTCCAGTCAGACGACACGGGAGTATCCGCCTGGTGGTCGCTTTCGTCCACCAGAACTCCTCTCTTTGGGACCACCGCTACCGCCATAGTGCCTGGTTTCGTCCCTTCGTGCGCACTGCCTGCCTTCCGGACCGGCAAAGCCCGTTTAAACCTGCAACGCCTTAGGTCCCTCCTGAGTTCCCGTCCTGGCGTGTCTCCCCTAGGCTGCGATCGGTGCCAATCTCGTGGACCAATCGCACGAAAGTGGGGGGAGGCGGCCGATGACCAACCCGGTGGAGGCCACTCTGGCCTATGCGGAGCAGTTCCATCAGGAAGATGAGCTCCTGCACACGGCGCGACAGCGCGGGCTGGAGATGGGGGCCACACCCATCCTTCCCGGCGGCGGGGCGGCACTGTGCTTCCTCGCCACCGCCGTCAACGCCAAGTCGGTCGTCGAGATCGGCACGGGCTGCGGCGTCTCGGGGCTGTGGCTGCTGCGCGGCATGCGTACGGACGGGACGCTCACGAGCGTGGACGTCGAGCCCGAGCACCAGCGGCTGGCCAGACAGGCGTTCGCGGAGGCGGGCTTCTCCGGCGGGCGGGTGCGGCTCATCTCGGGCCGGGCGCTCGATGTGCTGCCGCGGCTGTCGGACGGCGGTTACGACATGGTGTTCGCCGACGGCGCGAAGCACGAGTACGCCGACTACCTCGCCGAGGCGGTCCGCCTGCTGCGCGTGGGCGGCATCGTGGCCTTCGGCAACATGCTCTGGCACAACCGGGTGGCCGACCCCGCGCAACGCGACACCGACACGGTGGCGCTGCGCGAGGTGGGCAAGCTGGTGCAGTCGGACGACCGCCTGCGCTCGGTGCTCATGCCCCTGGGCGACGGCCTGCTGGCCGCCATCAAGATCGCCGACTAGCCCCGGGCGAGCGGGCGCCAGGCGCGGGCGAGCGGGTCAGGCTCGGGTGAGCCACTCCAGCAGGAGGCGGACGCCGAACCCCGTGGCGCCCTTGGTCAGCGTGCCCTCGTCGACCGTGCTGCGCCCGACGCCGGCGATGTCGAGGTGCGCCCACGGCCGCCGCCCCGCGAACTCCCGCAGGAACAGCGCCGCCGTGATCGACCCGGCCCCGAACCTGGACCCGGCCTCGACGTTGGCGAGGTCGGCGATCGACGACTCCAGCGCGGGCGCGTAGTCCTCGATCAGCGGCATCCGCCACAGCCGGTCGTCGCTCTCCTGCCCGGCGTCCAGGAGCTGCTTGGCCAGCGCGTCGTCGGAGGCGTAGACGGCGCCGACGTTGCGGCCGAGCGCCACCGTGATCGCCCCGGTGAGGGTGGCGACGTCCACGATCTCGTCGGGGTCGAGGACGGCGTCGGCATAGGCGAGGGCGTCGGCCAGCACCAGCCGGCCCTCGGCGTCGGTGTTGAGCACCTCGACCGTGCGCCCGCCGTAATGCTTGATCACGTCACTGGGCCGCTGCGCCGTGCCCGAGGGCATGTTCTCGGCGGAGGCGATCAGCCCGGTGACCCGTACGGGCGCGCCCAGCTCGGCCAGTGCGCCGAGCACGGCGATCACCACCGCGCCGCCCGCCATGTCGGTCTTCTGGGTCTTCATGTTCTCGTTGGGCTTGAGCGACAGCCCGCCCGAGTCGAACGTGATCCCCTTGCCCACCAGCACCACGTGCCGGTCGGTGGGCTCGGCGGGGGTGTAGGAGAGCTGGATGAGCCGGGGCGGGCTGGCCGAACCCCTGCCGACGGCGAGGATGCCGCCGAACCCGTCGGCCTGCAGCTGCTCCTCGTCCCAGATCCGCGCGGGCACCCCGACCTCGGCGGCCCGCTCGGCCAGCCACGCGGGGTTCTTGACGGAGGAGGGGGTGTTGGCCAGGTCGCGGGCGAGCGCCACCGCCTGCGCCACGACCTGGGCGCGCCGGACCTGCGCCGCGTCCGCGCCCGCGAAGGCCAGCGCCCGCACCGGCTTCTTGCCCCCGTTGCCGATCTTGAACGAGTACGCCGCCAGCAGCGCCGCCTCGGCGAACGCCGCCACGTCGCCCTCGGGCGTGACCACGGTCAGCGTGTCCCTGCCCTTGGCTCTGCGAGTGAGCGCGGCGCCGGCCTTGCGCAGGGCACGCGGCGAGCCGTCGCCCACTCCGTAGAGCAGGACGCGGCCGACACCGCCGGCCCGTGCCACGGGAACCTCGACGATCTCCCCCGCCTCTCCCTTGGCCTCGTAGTGGGCCAGCAGGTCGGACACCGGCAGGTGCAGCTCGACCTCGGGGCTGAGGGCGGAGTCAAAGGGAACGGCCAGCAGCTCGGCTCCGTCGGGAACCTGGGCGACCACCGACGCAGTGGTCTCAATGGGCACGGATTCTCTCCTCGAACGTCAGCGACCCTGGCGCCGGATTACGCCAGGGTCGTGGAACAGGTGGTCTTTCGGGAGCTCTCAGCCGACGACGTTCTTCAACGCCTCGCCGAGCGCCTTCGCCTCGTCGGCGGAAATCTCCACGACGAGCCGGCCGCCACCCTCCAGGGGGACCCGCATGACAATGCCGCGCCCTTCCTTGGTGACCTCGAGCGGACCATCGCCGGTCCGCGGCTTCATCGCCGCCATGCGTGCATCCCTTCCTGCCTTGGGCTCCCGCGGCCCGCGATTTCCGACCGCCCGTGGGGGTGGTCGGCGCATTCACGTCTTCTGTGATGTCCTATTCTCCCGCATCGAGAGCGCTCATGGGTAACGATCTCCTCCCAGAATGCGTTGTCGAGCCGTGCGATGACGTCCAAACTGGACTTCGTGCACGCTCGCGCCGCTCTGTTCGATCTCTATGGAGACCACCTGCTCCCGCGCGGTGGACAGGCGTCCGTCGCCTCCCTCGTAAGGCTCATGAAACCCCTGGAAATAGCCCCTCCCGCCGTCCGCACCGCTGTGTCACGAATGGTGCGACAGGGGTGGCTGCGGCCCGTGAAACTCCCGCAGGGAGCCGGCTACGGACTGACGCCGAAATGCGTCCGGCGCCTGGACGAGGCCGCGCTCAGAATTTACCGAGCCGGGACGCTGACCTGGCACGGCCGGTGGCACCTGGTCGTCTTCGCGCCGGTGAAGGAGCGGCCGCGCAGGGAGCGGCTCAGAGCCGACCTGGCGTTCCTCGGATACGCGTCCTTGTCGGAGACGACGTGGATCGGTCCACGATCGTCGATCGAGCTGGACAACCTGCTCGACAGCGAGGGGGTGCGGGCCGACAGGTTCGACTCGGCGCTGGAGGGCGACCCTCGGGAGCTGGTGGCGAGGGCATGGGATCTGACGGCCATCGGCGAGGCGTATGAGCACTGGCTCGCCGAGGCTGTCACGCTGATCAGCACACTGCCCGAGGGAGCACCGGCGGACCAGGTGTTCGCCACCAGGAGCAGGCTCGTGCACGGCTGGCGCAACTTCCTGTTCCGCGACCCGGGACTGCCGCCCGAGCTGCTGCCCGCGGGCTGGCCGGGCGAGAAGGCCAGGGCGTACTTCGAGCAGGAGGCCGCCAGGCTGCTGCCCGCGGCCGCCGCGTTCGTCGAGAGGGAGTTACTTTGATCCGCTATGACGTGGCCGACACGGTCGCCACCATCACGCTCGACCGCCCCGACGCCATGAACTCGCTGACCGCCGAGGCCAAGGCCGCCCTCCTCGACGCACTGCGCCGCGCGGCGGGCGATCCCGCGATCAGGGCCGTGCTGCTGACCGGCTCGGGCCGGGCCTTCTGCGCGGGCCAGGACCTGCGCGAACACGCCGACAACCTGGAGGCGGGCCGCGGCCTGGCCGACACGGTCCGCGTCCACTACAACCCGATCGTGGAGCTGATCACCACCATGGCCAAGCCGGTGGTGGCCGCGGTCAACGGCGTCGCCGCGGGCGCGGGCGCGTCGCTGGCCTTCGCCTGCGACCTGCGGGTGGCCTCGGAGAAGGCGAAGTTCGCGCTGGCGTTCGCCGGCATCGGCCTGGTGCCCGACTCGGGCGCCTCGTGGACGCTGCAGCGCCTGGTCGGCCAGGGCCGCGCGGCCGAGCTGCTGCTGCTCGGCGAGCCGCTCGACGCGGCCCGCGCGCTGGAGCTGGGCCTGGTCACGCGCGTGGTGCCCGCCGACGACGTGCTGAAGACCGCCCACGAGCTGGCCGTACGCCTCGCGCACGGCCCGACCCTCGCCTACGCCGCCACCAAGCGGGCGCTGGCCTACGCCGCGACCCACTCGCTGCCCGACTCGCTCGCCATGGAGGCCGACCTCCAGGACGAATGCGCCGCCACCCTGGATCACCTGAACGCCACCCGCGCCTTCCTCGCCAAGGAACGCCCGACGTTCCGCGCCGAGTGACGTCCGCACCGGACCCGGCCGCGCAGCAGGCCGCCGCCGGCGGAAGCGTGCCCGCGTTCGACGCTCTCCGGGCGAGCGCGCTCGGCCTGCTCACCGGCGGCGGGATCGACGTGTCCGATCCGGTCTACGCCGGGCCGCTGGCCAGGCTGAGTGAGACCGCCGGCGGCCTGCTGGCCTCGATGGCGCCCGGAACGCTCTGGCCGGACCTTCCGCCGACCGGTCACCCCGGCAACGTCACCGGCAGCTACGGCCGCCTCCGCCGGATCGCCACGGCGTGGGCCACGCCCGGCACCGCGCAGCACGGCGACGACGCCGTCGCGGCGCGCGTGGTGGACGCGCTCGACGTGCTCCACGAGCGGCACTACAACGAGCGGCTGCCCGAGACGGGCAACTGGTGGTTCTGGGAGATCGGCACTCCCGCGCACCTGAGCCGGTTGTGCGTGCTGCTCGGCGACCGGCTCGATGCCGCCAGGCTCGACGCCTACCTGGCGGCGGTCGACCGGTTCTGCCCGGACGCCGACCGCCGGACCGGCAACCCGCAGGCGAGCGAGAGCGGCGCCAACCGGGCCGACAAGGCCTCCGTCGTCGCCTTCCGCGGCATCGCGGGGCGCAGCGCGGACAAGCTGGCGCTGGCCCGCGACGGCCTGTCGGACGTGCGCGACGGCGGGCTCAGGAGCGTGTTCCGCCACGTCGGGTCCGGCGACGGCTTCTACCGCGACGGGTCGTTCATCCAGCACGAGTGCGTCGCGTACACCGGTTCCTACGGCCTGTCGCTGATCGTCGCGGTCGCCGAGGCGCTCGCGCTCCTGGACGGATCCCCGTGGCAGGTCCGCGATCCGGGCCTGCCCGTGGTGCTGGACGCGGTCGAGCGGTCGTACGCCCCGTTCGTCCACGACGGGCTGCTGATGGACACGGTCAGGGGGCGGGCGGCCACGCGGCAGGCGTTCTCCGACGCCGTGGCCGGACATGGCCTGATCGGCGCCGTCCTGCTGCTGGCCAGGAGCGCGCCCGAGCCGTACGCCGGCCGGTTCAGGGAGCTGGCCAAGGGGTGGATCGAGCGCGGCAAGGCCCGCCCCTACCTGGAGCACGCGGACGTGCCGGAGACCCGGCGGGCGGCGGCGGTGCTGCGCGACGAGAGCGTCGAGGCCGCGCCCGGGCCCGTCGGGCACTTCGTGTTCCCCTCGATGGACCGGATCGTGCACCGGCGGCCCACCTGGTCGTTCGCGCTCAGCCTGTCATCACGCCGGGTCGCCGCGTACGAGGCGATCAACCGGGAGAACCTGCACGGCTGGTACACCGGCGACGGCATGACCTACCTCTACACGAGCGACCTGGGCCACTTCGGCGAGGACTTCTGGCCGACGGTGGACCCGTACCGGCTGCCCGGGACCACCGTCGACGACCGCGAGCGCGCGGACCTCTCCTTCCGCGCCCACTGCCCGCCCGGCGTGTGGGCCGGCGGCGCGGTGCTCGACGGCCGGTACGGGGCCGCCGTCATGGAGCTGATGAGCGAGGGCGCGAGCCTGCGGGCGCGCAAGTCGTGGTTCTTCCTCGACTCGGCCGTGGTGGCGCTCGGCAGCGGCATCACCGGCTCCGACGGGCGCGGGGTCGTGACAGTGGTGGAGAACCGGGCCACGGACGCGCTGCCGCACGTCGGCGACGGCTGGGCGCATCTGCCCGGGGTCGCGGGTTACGTGCTGGACGGCGCTCAGTGCGCCGTGGAGACGCGAACGGGCAGGTGGCGCGACATCAACGCGGGCGACGACACCGGCGGCGCGTTCGAGCCCGTCACGCGGCGCTACGCGAGCCTCTGGATCGACCACGGCGTCGACCCCGTGAACGCCTCCTACGCGTACACGGTGCTGCCGGGCGCGGCGCGCGAGTGGACGCGCAGGTACCGCGGGCGGCGTCCCGTGCGGGTGTCCGCCAACACCGCCGAGCTGCAGGCCGTGCGGGCGCGGGGGCTGCTCGCGGCCGCGTTCTGGACGGCCGGGAGCCTCGGGGGGATCACGGTCGACGCGCCGTGCGTGGTGATCGTGCGGCGCGCCGGCGGGCGGGTGGCCGTGGCGGTGGCCGACCCGAGCCGGACGGTGGACCTCGTGACGATCACGCTCGACCAGCCGCTGGGCGGGCTCCTCAGGGCCGACGGCACCGTCACGGCGCGGACCGGGGAGACGACCGCCGTGACCGTCGAGCTCGGCGGGTCGCTCGGCGCGACCCACACCTTAGAGCTCAGCGCGAACGGGCCACGCAGCCCTCGATGTGATCGTTGACCAGGCCGATGGCCTGCATCAACGCGTAGGCCGTGGTCGGGCCGACGAACCTGAACCCGTGCTTCTTCAGCTCCTTGGCCATCGCCTTGGAGGCGGGCGTGGTGGCGGGCACGTCGGCCATGCTCCTCGGCACGGGCGCGTCCGGGTCGGCGTAGCGCCACACCAGGTCCGACAGGCCCTCGGGGAGGTCCATGGCGGCCCTGGCGTTGCCGACCGCAGCCTCGATCTTGGCCCGGTTGCGCACGATGCCCTCGTCGCCGAGCAGGCGCTCCACGTCCTGCTCGGTGTACGCGGCCACCTTGGCGATCGAGAACCGGTCGAAGGCCGCGCGGAAGTTCTCCCGCTTGCGCAGGATCGTCAGCCACGACAGGCCCGACTGGAACGCCTCCAGGGCCACGCGCTCGAAGACCGCGTCGTCGCCCCTGAGCGGGCGGCCCCACTCGTCGTCGTGGTAGGCGATGTAGGCAGGATTGCCCGCCATGCCCGTCCAGGAGCACCGGATCTGCTCGGTCACGGGCGCCCGTCCCCGTCCTTGCCCTGCGCGGCCCGGGTGGTCTCCGCGTCGTCCCCGTCCTTGCCCTGCGCGGCCAGAGTGGTCTCCGCGTCGTCCTCGGACTCGTCCACCGGCTCGGCGACCTCGTCGTCCTCGGCGGCTTCGACGGTCTCGTCGGGCTTCTCGTCCGGCTTCTCGTCAGCGGGGGGCTCCGCAACGGGAGACACCGTGTCGCGCTCGTCCGAGGCGGCCTCCGGGGCCGGCTCGCCGTCGCCCGGCGGGATCCGCCACTCCGGGTCCTCCGGCGCGCGCCGCAGCTCCGGCGTCTCGTCCCAGGACACCGTGGCGCCGCTGACTTCCACGGGATCGCCGGACTCCGGCAGCTCGCGCGCCACCGCCGGCGCCTCGGGCGCGTGGTCGGTACGCAGCCCCGCCCCCGGCGCGGCGTAGATCTCCTGGCGCGCGTGCAAGCGGCTCGACAGCAGCTCGGAGACCCGCTGCTCCAGCACCGCGATCCGCGTGTCACGCGCGCTGATCGCGTTGGCGGCCCTGCGCAGGGTCTCGTCGACGCTCGCCGTGTGGTAGCCGACCAGGTTGACCGGCAGTTGGAGCGCCATGAAGTCGACCGCCGTCAGCTGTCCGGGCTCGGGCAGGTCGAGAGGCGGCACATCCGGCGGGAACTCGGTCAGCTCACCGCCCCTACCGAGGGAGACCAAGACCACACAGGCCAAGATGGCAATGGCGGCGATGGCGAGAATGACCAGCACATTGGCATCGTACTCATACCATCGGGGCATGAGGTCCCGCACTTGCCGCAGCCTGTGCGTCTCCGGGCGGTGAGTACGCCGGTCAGCCGGTCGCCTCGCCGAGTTCGGCGACGCTGGGCCTGACCGGTTGCGTCCGCGCCTCCAGCCGGGCGAACGCCTCCTCCACCGTGGAGGTCCACGAGATCGCGTCGAAGACGGCGGGCCGGGTGAAGCCCTCGTCGTACAGGTGGTTCATCAGCTCCTTGAGCGGGTCGTACAGGCCCCAGGGGTCGAGGATCACCAGGGGGCGGTCGTGGATGCCGAGCACCCGCGCGGTCCAGATCTCGAACAGTTCCTCAAGCGTGCCGATGCCGCCGGGCAGCACGAGGAACGCGTCGGAGCGGGCGTCCATGATCCCCTTGCGCTCGCGCATGTCGGTGGTGACGATCAGCTCGTCCGACTCCTCGTCCGCCACCTCGATGTCCACCAGCACCTGCGGGATCACACCGATCGTACGGCCGCCGCCCGCGCGGACGGCCGAGCCGATCGCACCCATGCAGGAGACCGTGGCGCCGCCGCTCACCAGGGTGTGACCCCGCTTGGCGAGCTCGGCGCCGACGTGTCCGGCCAGGTCGATGTACTTCTTGTCGATGTTCAGGCTGGAGGCGCAATAGACGCAGATATTCACATTCAGGAAGCCTATTGGGGCTCTGCGTACTGGGCCGCGGCGGCCTCCAGCTCCTCTTCGCGCTGCTTGGAGCGGGCCAGGTCGGCGTCCACGATGATGCGCACGGCCTCGTCCACGTCGTCGGTGACGGTGATCAGGTCGAGGTCCTGGGCGGCGATCTTGCCGGTGCCGAGCAGGGTGCCCTTGACCCACTCGAGCAGCCCGCCCCAGAACTCCGAGCCCATCAGGACCACGGGGAAGGAGGTGACCTTGTGGGTCTGCACCAGCGTCAGCGCCTCGAACAGCTCGTCGAGCGTGCCGAAGCCGCCGGGCAGGGCGATGAAGCCGCACGAGTACTTGACGAACATCGTCTTGCGCACGAAGAAGTAGCGGAACTCGATGCCGAGGTCGACATAGTCGTTCATGCGCTGCTCGAACGGGAGCTCGATGCCGAGCCCGACCGACATCGCGCCGTCCACCTCGCTCGCGCCGCGGTTGGCGGCCTCCATGACGCCGGGCCCGCCGCCCGTGATCACCGCGTAGCCCGCCTCGGCCAGCGCCTGGCCGAGCGCGCGGCCCTGCTGGTAGTCGGGCGCCCCGTCGGAGGTGCGGGCGGAGCCGAAGACCGTGACCGCCGGCGGCAGCTCGGCGAGCTGGCCGAACCCCTCCACGAACTCGGCCTGGATCCGCAGCACCCGCCACGGGTCCATGTGGACCCAGTCGGACGGCCCCTGGCGGGCGAGCAGGCGCTGGTCGTGCGTGGAGCTGGGCACCAGGCGGCCGCGTACGACCGCCTGGCCCTGACGGCGTTCAGGACGTGACTGTTCCATGCTGGTCACGCTAGCCCTCTTCGGGCGAGATGGGCGTCCTGAGCGCGAACACCGCAGGTCAGATCGGTGAACCCAGTCTCTAAAAAATCTTCGGAAAACCAGGGAACCGGATTTCGACCCCCCTGCGTCTAACTGCACGAGGGTGCTGCTCGGGACTGAAAGTGGTCTTCCCCGCCAAATGGCCGGCGAGGAAGGCCACTTTCATATTGTGAGCCAGTCGAGCATGGCCCGCTCGCTCTCGACGATCTTCGTCAGCGACACGTACTCGCCCTGCTGGTGCGCCAGGTTCGGATCCCCGGGACCGTAGTTCACGGCGGGCACCCCCAGCGCGGAGAAGCGGGCGACGTCCGTCCAGCCCAGCTTGGCCCGCGGCGTGCCGCCGACGGCCGCGGCGAAGGCCGCCGCCACCGGATGCGTCAGCCCCGGCCTGGCCCCGGGCGCGGCGTCGACGAAGCTCACCTCGAACCCGTCGAAGACCTCGCGTACGTGCTCCTGCGCCTGCTCGATCGTCAGATCGGGAGCGAACCGGTAGTTGACGGACACCACGCACAGGTCGGGGATGACGTTGCCCGCGACCCCGCCCCGGACGCCGACCGCGTTCAGTCCCTCGTGGTATTCGAGGCCGTCGACCACCGGCAGCCGGGCCTCGTACGCGTTCAGCCTGGCCAGGACCGGCTCGATCCCGTGAATGGCGTTGACCCCGAACCACGACCTGGCGCTGTGGGCCCGCTTGCCCCTGACGGTGACCTCGGCCCGCAGCGTGCCCTGGCAGCCGCCCTCGATCGCCCCGTCGGTCGGCTCCATGAGCACCGCGAAGTCGGCCGCCAGCCAGTCGGGGTGGTCCCTGGCCACGCGGTTGAGGCCGTTGCGCTCGGCCTCGACCTCCTCGCAGTCGTAGAAGACGTACGTGACGTCCTTGTCGGGAGCGGGGACGGTGGCCGCCAGCTTGAGCGCGACCGCCACGCCGGCCTTCATGTCGGACGTGCCGCACCCGTAGAGCAGGTCGCCCTCCACCCGGCTGGGCAGGTTGCCGGCGACGGGGACGGTGTCGAGGTGCCCGGCGATCAGCACCCGCTCGGACCTGCCCAGCTCGGTGCGGGCCACGACCGTCTCGCCCGACCTCTCGACCTTCAGGTGCGGCAGCGCGGACAGCGCCCGCTCGACCGCGTCGGCCAGCACGCGCTCATCGCCGCTCACCGACTCGATGTCCACGATCGCCGCGGTCAGCGCGCGTACGTCCTGTGTGAGATCAAGCATCAGGTGTTCACTCCGTGTTCGCGCAGCACGTCGTTGAGCGCCGCCTTGTCGTGTCGCTGACCCGGCTCCAGGCGCTTGAGCACCAGCACGCACGGCAGGCCGAACGTGCCGCCGGGGAACTCCTTCTGCCGGGTGCCGCCGACGGCCACGCACCACGCGGGGATGTGGCCGCGGGCCAGCTCCTCTCCGGTCTGCACGTCGATCACCGGGATCGAGCCGGACAGGATCGTGCCGGCTCCGACGACCGCGCCCTCGCCCACCCGGGCACCCTCGACGATCATCGCCCGGCTGCCGATCAGCGCGCCGTCCCCGACGACGACCGGCACGGCGTTGGGCGGCTCCAGCACGCCGCCGATGCCCGCTCCACCCGACAGATGGACGTTCTTCCCGATCTGCGCGCACGAGCCGACGGTGGCCCAGGTGTCCACCATGGTCCCCCCGTCCACGTACGCGCCGATGTTCGTGAACGACGGCATCAGCACCACCCCGGGCGCCAGGTACGAGCCCCAGCGGGCGATCGCGCCGGGCACCACGCGCACGCCGTCGAGCGAGCTCTTGAGCGGGACCCGGTCGTGGTGCTGGAAGTCGCCCACCTGCGAGCGCGCCATGCCGAGCACCTTGAAGCTGAGCAGGATGGCCCGTTTGGCGCGTTCGTCCACGACCACCTCGCCACCCTCCAGGCGCGCGGCCCTGGCCTCGCCCCTGTCGAGCAGGTCGACGGCCCCGACGATCAGCCGGCGCGCCTCGGCGTCGGCCGGCGACAGCTCCGCCCGGCGCTCCCACAACTCGTCCACCACCGGGGAAATCGGTGAGGTGGTGCTCACGTCACTCATGGCCACGGAGCTTATCCGCCGCGGGTAGGTTCTTCAGGGTGCGCCTGCGCTTCTCCCGTGGAGTCATCACCATCGCGATCATCGTCGTCGTGCTCGCCGTGGGCATCTCCGTGGGCCTCTTCCACCTGCTGAAGAAGACCAAGCCACTGGCGGTGCCGGAGGCGCACTGCACCGTGCGCACCCCGCTCGGCGAGCGCTATCTCGACTTCGAGCAGGCTGAGATCTCCGCCACCATCGCGGCGGTCGCGGCCCGCCGCCGGCTGCCCGAGCGTGCCCTCGTGATCGCGTACGCCACGGCGCTGCAGGAAAGCAAGATCTACAACCTCCCCTGGGGCGACCGCGACTCGGTGGGCGTGTTCCAGCAGCGGGAGTCGCAGGGCTGGGGCACCAAGAAGCAGCTCATGGACCCGGTCTACGCCACGAACAAGTTCTTCGCCGCGCTGGAGAAGGTCAAGAACTACCGCAAGATCCCGGTGGCCGAAGCGGCCCAGGAGGTGCAGCGCTCGGCGGGCGGCTATGCGTACGCGGACCACGAGGAGGAGGCCAAACTCCTCGCCGCCGCCTTCACCGGGCGTGTCCCGCGCGCCGTCCACTGCTGGTATCCCCCGGGCAAGAAGACCCCGGCGCCGCAGCCCCGTACCGCCGAGGCCCGCAAGCAGCTGGCCAGGGCGCTCGGCAGCACGGCCGTCACCTCGGAGCGGCGCGGCTGGCTGATCGCCGCCTGGTCGGTGTCCCACGCCCAGAAGTACGCGCTGCGCCAGGTCGGCTACGCGGGGGCGACGTGGAAGAACGACATGGCGCTCGAAAACTGGCAGACCGGCGGCAAGGCCGGCACCACCCAGGTCGAGCTCTCGTGAGCAGGGGTCAGGAGGCGCGGCGGACGATGGTGATGGAGCCCGGCGGCAGGGGCTGGGCGTAACTGGCCGTCCACGACTGCCCCTGGATGCGTTCGAACGACAGCAGCCGCCCGTCCGAGGCGCGATAGTCCGCGAAGTCCAGCAGGCCCCGGTCAGGATGGCCGGTGTCGCCCTCGCTCCGGAACGCCGCCGTGCCCCGCTCGATCGGGGAGAACTCCACGCCTTCCATGATCAGCATGCTCTTGGCCGGGACCATCCCCTGCGTGGGCACGTCCGTCCAGAGCTGGACCTCCAGATGGGGCGAATCACCCTCGTGCGCCGCCACCGAGAGCCACTGGAAGCGGCGGGAGCTGTCGCGGAGGAGGTATTCGACCCACTGCTGCCCCTGCCAGGAAACGAACAAGGCGCCGAGCACTCTACGGGGAGACCCGTGCACCTCGATCCGGTCGCCGACCCGGATCGTGCGAGGGTCGGTGTAGTCGGTGCCGGCATGCCCGGGCGCGCTCACCGGCGCCGGCAGCGGGGTCTCGATGGGGGCGACCTCGACCGGCGGCGCGCTCGCACGGCCCTTCCTGTCCTGCCGCATGGTGGCCAGAAAAGCCCCAAGCAGCAGAAGGACGGTGGCGATGCTCAGCCCGAGTACGACCATGGAGGTCATGCTCATCGATCAGCTCGCTCCACTCGCGGTCTGCCTCGGCAAAAGCCCTTATCAATTTATGCGTGTTAGCCGGATTGCCCGGCTATGACGGGCGATCCTACTGGAGGCGGCGCACCGCCGCACCGATCCGCTCATCAGTCGCGGTAACCGCGATGCGGATGTGCCGCTCACCTGCCGATCCGTAGAACTCTCCCGGCGCGACCAAAATGCCGATTTCGGAAAGCTTCCCGACCTGATCCCAGGCGCTCTGCCCATTCGACGCCCAGAAGTACAGACCGGCCGTCGAATGGTCGATGTGCCACCCCGCCCGCTCCAGCGCGGGCCGCAGCAGGGCGCGGCGGGCGGCGTACAGCTCGCGCTGCCGGTCGGCGTGCTCGTCGTCGCCGAGCGCGACCGTCATGGCGGCCTGTACGGGCTGGGGCATGATCATGCCGGCGTGCTTGCGCGTCTCCAGCAGTCGCTTGACCAGGACGGGGTCTCCCGTCACGAACCCGGCGCGGTAGCCGGCCAGGTTGGAGCGCTTGGAGAGCGAGTGGACCGCGAGCAGCCCCTCGTGGGAGCCGCCGCAGACGTCGGGATGGAGGATCGAGACCGGCTCCTCTTCCCAGCCGAGCTCGATGTAGCACTCGTCGGAGGCCACGACGGCACCGCGCTCGCGGGCCCAGGAGACCACCTTGCGCAGGTGTTCGGCAGGCAGCACCCGGCCCGTGGGGTTGCCCGGGGAGTTGACCCAGACCAGGTCGACACGCTCGGGGCCGAGCGCGAGCGTGCTGTCGGAGGCCGTGGCCACCGCCCCGGCGAGCCGGGCGCCCACGTCGTAGGTGGGGTAGGCCAGCTCGGGGAAGACCATCCGCCTGGCGCCCAGGTAGGTGGGCAGCCAGGCGACGAACTCCTTCGAGCCGATCAGCGGGAGCACGTCCTGCTGGTCGACGGTGACGCCGTGCCTGCGCCGCAGCCACCCGGCCGCGGCCTCGCGCAGCGCCTTGGTGCCGTGGGTGAAGGGGTAGCCGGGGCTGTCGGCCGCTCCCGCGAGAGCGTCCTGGACGATCCGCGGCACGGGATCGACGGGCGTGCCGATCGAGAGGTCGACGATGCCGTCGGGATGTGCGAGCGCGCGCTCCTTGTACGGCTCCAGCCGGTCCCAGGGGAAGTCGGGCAGCTTGTTCACGGTTCTCCAGGGTCGTGGGTTGCCGTACGCAAAAAGCGCACGCCGACGGGGCGCATCCGGTCTGGATGCCCCCGTGTACGGCGTGACAGGATCCGCTAGTGGTCCTCACCCTGCGGCGGCAGGGCGGCGACCACCGGGTGGTCCTTGTCGATCTTCCCGACCTTCGAGGCGCCACCGGGCGAGCCGAGGTCTTCGAAGAAGTCCACGTTCGCCTTGTAGAAGTCCTTCCACTGCTCGGGAAGGTCGTCCTCGTAGAAAATCGCCTCGACGGGGCATACAGGCTCACACGCGCCGCAGTCCACGCACTCGTCGGGGTGGATGTAAAGCATGCGCTCGCCCTCGTAGATGCAATCGACGGGGCACTCCTCGATGCACGCCTTGTCCAGGACGTCCACGCAAGGCTGCGCGATGACGTAGGTCACCTCGAGCTCCTTCTTCTCCGCACCATGGCATGACTCTGACCGCGGTTTGCTACGCCCTAGTATTGCCGTGCTTGCCAGCTGGCCAAAACGGAGGGTGGCAAAGTCGTGGCCGCACGTCTCATCATCGCGATCACAAGTCAGGATATAGGTGCACGCATCACCACCCGCAGGCGCGTTCCTGGGGGATTTCGAGATGCGGTGGGCATCCTCGTGTCGTGGGAGAACGGACTACTCAAAGTTCGCAAAAGAGACGGCACAGTAGTGGAGATCCCCGAAGAGACGCTGGTGGCCGCCAAGGTCGTTCCGGCCGCGCCTCCTCGACCTGAACGGATGTAACGGTAAGTATTCGTTGTGTGACCGTACGTACCTGCGCCGCCGCAGCAGCCATCCTCGCCAGCGCCGGATGCGGCGCGTCGTCCACGCACTCCACCGCCGCGCAGCCCAAGAACCTGCCGCCGATCAACGTCCACGCGAGCTCCATGAAGGCCGGCTTCGCCACCATGGACCGGCTGGTCGAGGCGGCCAAGCGCGAGGGCCAGCTCAATGTGATCGCGCTGCCACACGACTGGGTCAACTACGGCGAGATCATCGACACGTTCGCCGACAAGTACGGGCTCAAGGTCAACGAGCTGGAGCCGGCCGCCGGCAGCAAGCGCGAGCTGGACGCCGCCGCGCAGCTCAAGCCCGACGTCTTCGACCTGACCCTGGACGTGGCCGTCTCCGGGGCCGACCGGTTCGCCCCGTACAAGGTGCAGGGCTGGCAGGACCTGCCCGACGACGTCAAGGACCCGTCCGGCGCCTGGTACGCCGCCTACGGCGGCTACATGTCCATCGGGTACGACCCGCGCGAGGTCAAGCCCCCGGCCTCCTTCGCCGACCTGCTCAACCCCGGCTACCGGGTCGCGCTCGACGGCGACCCGCTGCGCTCGGACGGGGCGTTCGACGGCGTGATGGCCGCCTCCATGCGCTCGGGCGTGCCGCAGCCGTCGCAGGGGGTGGCGCTGTTCGCCAAGCTCAAGCAGGCCGGGCGGCTCACCGACCTCACCAAGGCCAACACGGTCATCGCCTGGGACCACCTGAACGCGGCCCGCAGCGCCGCCCACTCCGACGCGTGGAAGGTCACGATCCCCAGGGACGCGCCGCTCGGCGGGTACCACATGCAGGCCATCAACAAGGCGGCCCCGCATCCGGCCGCGGCCCGCCTCTGGCAGGAGTTCCTGTTCTCGAACGAGGGCCAGAACCTCTTCCAGAAGGGTTTCGCCCGCCCGGCGCGCAGCGAGGCGATGCTCATGAAGGGCACGCTCGACGCCGAGCAGGCCGCGAAACTTCCCAAGGCTCCGGGCCCGCCGGTCCTCATGACGATCCCGCAGGCAGACGCGGCGAAGGCGTACCTCCGGCAGGAATGGACGAAGAGTGTCGGATGAGTCCGATGTGACTTGATATGTCGTAGGGACGTTCAGGCTCTAAAGTGAGCAGACAGCACGGCCACGGGGGCCCGATGTCTGATCGAATGTGAGCTGATCGTCTTGCGATATGACACACCGAGCTTGGAGCGGTGGAACAGTCGCGCCTACGACAGCAGCTTCGGCTACGTCTCAACTCAGGGCGCTCCACTGGTCGACCTGCTGGATCCGCGGCCCGGCGAGCGGGTGCTCGACCTCGGCTGCGGCACGGGCGTGCTCACCGCGCAGATCGCCTTCAGGGGCGCCGACGTGCTGGGCATCGACGGCTCCCCCGCGATGATCGAGAAGGCCATCGCGCAGTACCCGGGGATCAACTTCATCGTCGGCGACGGGCACGACTTCAACGTCGTGAACCCGTACGACGCGGTGTTCTCCAACGCGGCGCTGCACTGGATGAG
This sequence comes from Nonomuraea sp. NPDC050451, assembly GCF_044458585.1. NCBI lineage: Bacteria > Bacillati > Actinomycetota > Actinomycetes > Streptosporangiales > Streptosporangiaceae > Nonomuraea > Nonomuraea sp. NPDC050451. Next base: position 282,616 of record NZ_JBITHZ010000009.1, on the reverse strand, counting down.
CCGCGACCCCGACCTGGTGATCGCCAGCGTGCGCGAGGCGCTGACGCCTGGCGGGCGTTTCGTCGCCGAGATGGGCGGGGCGGGCAACTGCGCCGAGCTGACCGCCGCGATGCTGACGGCCTGGCGCGAGTACGGCCTGCGCGAACCCGATCTTCCGTGGTACTTTCCCTCGCCTGCCGAGTACGCCCGCCGCCTCGAGCAGGAGGGATTCGTGGTCAGGCTGCTGGAATACTTCGACCGGCCGACCCCCCTGGACGAGTGCCCTGGCGGGGCCGCCGACTGGGTGCGCATGTTCGCCTCGTCGGTGCTCGAAGGACTCCCGCCGGAGATCGTGGAGCCCCTGCTTCATCGTGTGAACGAGTTGGCCGCGCCCGCGCTTCGCAGGGAGACTGGCTGGATGGCTGACTACGTGCGTCTACGCTTTGCCGCTGTTCGGCGTTGATGCGTTGTACATGATGCGTAGGGCTGATTTGCCGGACTATGGTCTGTTCCGTGGGCGGCGAGATTATGGCTGCACCGCTGCGGCGGCGTGAGGGGCTGGTGAACGGAACGGAATGAACTTCTGCCTGAGCGACCTCGTACCACCGTTGAGGTGGAGCGACGCCACGACGATCACGCTACTCACCGGGCAACCGGAGCTGCCCGACGCGTGGTGGCGCAGCCTGCCCATGCCACACGTCCTGAGGGCCATCGGCCCCGAGTCGTTGGGCGAGCTGCTGACGGAGATCGCCCTGGAGCACTGGCCCGCGGCGGCGGTGGGTGACGTCCTGCCGGCGCTGCACGTGCTGGACCCGGAGGAGGCCGACGAGCCCGCCGTCGCGATCGCCCTCGACCGGGCCGGATCGTGGGCCGGGCTGCTGGCGCTGACCAGCAGGGACCTGGTGGACCAGCCCTTCATCCAGGCGCGGCCGGTGCTGAACACGCTGTTCTCGGCGGTCCTGGTACGTCTGGCGCACCCGCGGGTGGAGCAGCCCGCGCACCCGGCGCCGGTTCCGGCCCCGAGCGAGCAGGCGGCGGAGGCCGAGCACCCGCCCGCCGAGGAGCCGGAGCCCGTGGCCGAGGAGCCGTCCTCCGAGCCGGTCGAGGAGCCCGACCCCGTGGTCCGGTTCGCCGCGGTCGGGTCGGTGATCGACGACCCCGAGCCCGTCGCCCACTTCGTCCCCGCCGGTTCGGTCATCGACGACCCCGAGCCCGACGAGGGCGCGGCCGCTCCCGAGCCCGCCGAGGCCCCGCACGCCGTCGAGGCCGAGCACCCGTCGGACGAGGAGCCCGTGGCGTCCCACGAGAGCACGCCCGAGACCGCCGCTCCCCAGGAGGAAGAGCCCCAGGCCGTCGCGCCGCACGAGGACGTCCTCGAGACCGCCGCTCCTCAGGAGGACGTGCTCCAGAGCGCCGCTCCCCAGGAGGACGCCTCCGAGGTCGCCGCTTCGCACGAAGGCGCGCCCGAGGCTGTCGCTCCCCAGGAGAGCGAGCCCGAGGCCGCCGCACCCGAGGCCGTCGCTTCGGACGGGAGCGAGCCCGAGGCCGTCGCCTCGCAGCAGGACGCGTCCGAGGACGCCGAGCCGGTGCTGGACGCCGACGCCGAGCCGGTCGCCGACGAGGCGCCCGAGCCCGAGCCGCAGCCCGTGCTCGACGCCGCCGAGGAGCCCGCCCCCGAACCGGCCGCCCAGGAAGCAGCCGCCCAGGAAGCAGCCGCCCTGGAAGCAGCCGTCCTGGAAGCAGCCGTCCTGGAAGCAGCCGTCCTGGAGGAGGCGGCAGCCCCGGAGGCCGGGAGCGCGGACGCGGCGCCCGAGCCGGAAGGGGCCGAGGCGCCCGAGCCGGAGCCCGCCCAGGCGGTCGCCCCCGAGCAGGGTCAGCCGCTGCCGGACCTCATCGAGGCCGCGTTCGCCGGGCTCGACGACAAGAGCTGGGCCGTCGCCCAGAACCGCGTCTTCACCGACGAGCCCTCCGCCGTGGACCAGCTGGCCAAGCTCTTCGCCGTCCCCCCGGCCGAGATCTCCGCCACCGAGGACGAGCTCCGTACCCGCCTCGACCACTGGCTGGCGAGCGAGGAGGCGGCCCCGTACCGGGCCCATCTGGAGGAGCTGCGCAGGACCCTGGGCCCGGCCGCCCCCAAGGAGCAGCTCATCGGCGCGGCCGACTGGCACAACGTGGAGATCCGCGCCCTGGAGGTCCCGGCCTGGCAGTTCGTGCTCGCGACGCTGTCACCTCAGCCCCAGCCGCAGCCCCAGTTGCAGCCGCAGTCGGCGTTCGGCTCGCCCCAGATGCCGCCGTCCCCTCCCCCGGGCCCGCCGCAGTTCCAGGCGTTCACCCCGGCCGCCCCGCCGGTGGAGGAGGCCAACGGCGACGGCGAGCACAAGCCGTACCAGCCGCTGAAGGACGTCTCGCAGACCAGGCGCTGCTTCAGGCAGCCCGACGGACGCTGGTGGCTGCGCATCGACGTGACGGCCGAGCAGCTGGCCGGGGGCGAGTGCGCGCTGCCGACGGGGTTCGCCTCGTACCTGGGCCTGTCGCCCGGCGAGAGCCGGACGGTCAGGAGCGCCGCGGGCGAGCTGACCATGACGTGGCACGGCAGGCCGGTGCTCGAATCCATCGAACGCCTCCTGGTGGACGTGGGCGCGCGAGAGGGCGGGCACCTGTTCCTGACGCTGTCGGACGAGGGCGTGCTCAGGGCCAGGCACCTCCCGGTCGCCGCGCAGGGCGCCGAGAAGATCACCAAGGCGCTCCGGCTGGTCGGGTACACGGCCCCGGGCGGCACCCGGGACCAGGCGGCCAGGGTGATCGCCACCAGGATCGGCATGACGGGACCGGTAGCGCTCCCTGACCTGCTCACCAGGCTCCGCGAACGCGGGGACCGCGACCTGCTCGCCCTCCTGGACTGAGCCGGTGCCGCGGCTCGCGATCGGCCCTGAGTTTGCCGGGGAGCTCAGCGCACTGGCCCAGCCGGTGCGCAGGGACGCCGTTGTCGCGCTGCGCCGGTTCCTGCTGAACGTGGCCGGCGCCCCGCACCCCGAGCGGGTCAGGGGCTGCCGGGATGCGCGGGTCGCGACGCTGCGGCTGGCCGAGGGCCATCGCGGGGTGGTGGTGCGGCAGCGGGACGTGTACTGGCTGCGTACGGTGCTGCCCGACCCCGAGGCCTGGTCGTACGCGCGCCGCTTCAGGTTCGGGGTCAACCCGGTGATCGGCGTGGTCGAGGAGTGGGACGCCGAGGCGCTCGAACGCGTCGAGCCCGCGTTACGCCGTTCGGCCAGGTCGTCCCGGCTGTTCGACCCGATCTGCGACGGCGACCTGATGGGGCTCGGCCTGGACGTGCATGCGCTGCCGCTGTTCAGGCTGATCACGACCGAGGCCGACGTGGCCGCGCTCGAACCGCTGCTCCCGCCGACCCAGCACGTCCCGCTCGCCGTGCTGGCCCGTGGCGGCACGCTCGCCGAGGCGTGGCGGGAGCTGGACGCCTGGCGCGCCTCCGACGACGAGACCGGGCCGATCGACCCCGAGGACCTGCACGCGGCGCTGCGCCGCAGCCCCGACCGGGCGGCGTTCGTCGCCGACAAGGTGGAGCTGGACCGGGTGCTCGGGGCGCCTGCCTGGTGCACGTTTCTCGACCCGCCGCAGCACCGGCTGGCCAGGGCCGCCCGCTTCGAGCAGCCGGTGCTGGTCGTGGGCGGGGCGGGCACCGGCAAGACGGTCGTCGCCCTGCAGCGGGCCGCGCACCTGGCCGCGCACGGGTCGGGGCCGGTGCTGCTCGTGACGTTCTCCCAGGCGCTGGCCGAGGACCTGTCGGCCAAGCTGGACCTGCTGATCGAGGACGAGGTGGTCCGCAAGCGGGTCGAGGTCGGCAACACCGAACGCCTGGCCCTGCGCATCGTGGCCGACGCCGAGGGCCGCCGCCCCGCGCTGGTCGGCCCGGGGGCGCGGACGCTGGCCCAGCTCACGGACGAGGCGCTCAGGCTGCTCTCCCTGGCGACGGGCGGCCTGCTCGACGACGTGGATCCGGGGCGCAAGCCGTACCGTCACATCGTCGTGGACGAGGCGCAGGACATCAGCCCGTCGCAGTGGCGGCTGCTGCGCGCGGCGGTGCCGCGGGCGCACGACGACCTGTTCGTGGTCGGCGACCCGCACCAGCGGATCACCGACACGCGGGTGGCGCTCGGCGCGGTCGGCATCCCCGCCGTCCAGCACACGCTGCGGCTCTCCTACCGGCTGCCCCAGGAACTGCTGTCCTTCGTGGTACGGCTGCGCGGCGGCGGCCCGGCCAGCGGCCTGGTCAAGGGCACGACCAATATGTACGGCTTCCACTCGACGCGTAACGGCGACCGGCCCATTGTCAGGGCCTATGAAACGCCGGAGTCGGAGCTGGCCGGGCTGCGGAGCACGGTCGAGTCGTGGCTGGCGGACGGCGTGCCCGCGGACGAGATCGCCGTCGGCGCGCGCAACCCGCGGCTCGTGCGGGATGCCAGGCGAGCGCTGGACGGGCTGGACGTACGGGCCTCGACGTTCCAACATCTCAAGGGGCTGGAATTCGAGCGGGTGGCGCTCATCGGCGTGGCGGAGGGCGTGGTGCCCGAGCCGCCGCCCGAGGATCCTGACGCTCGGGCTCGTGCCCTGCAACGCGAACGGAGCATACTGTTCGTCGCCTGCACGCGGGCTCGTGCGATGCTCTATATCTCCCATTCCGGAAGAGGCAGCCCGTTTTTGTCACTCTAATCACATAGTCTGAACTGCGGATATATCTTCCCTTTGCCGGTTGGACGTCAATGAACCTCAGCCTGAGCGACCTCGCGCCACCCCTGCGATGGACCTCCCCTGGTCAGATCGCGCCGATCGTGGAGGAGCCACAGCTGCCCGAGGCCTGGTGGCAGGCGATCCCCCTCGATCGCGCGTGCGCCATTGTCGGGACGCAGGCCGTGGCCGGCCGCCTGGCCGACCTCGCCGTGGCCTGCTGGGGTCATCTGATGGTCGGCGACATCCTCCCGTTGCTGCGCTTCTCCGACCCCGCCGAGGCCGAGCGGTCGCCGGAGACGCTGGGCAAGGACGTGGTGCAGAAGCTGTTCACCGGCGTGTTCGAGCGGCTGCTCGAGCCCGCCCCCGAGGCCGCGCCCGCGCCGTCCAGGCCGGACCGGCCGCTGCCCGAGCTGATCGACGACCTGTTCGGGGCATTGGACGACCGGCAGCGGGCCATCGCCCGCGACCGGCTCTACGCCGCGCAGCGGGCCACGCTGGACGAGCTGGCCCAGCGCTTCTCGGTCACGCGGGAGCGGATCCGGCAGATCGAACGCGACCTGCGCGACCACGTGGAGGCCTGGCTCGGCAAGCCGGACGCCTCCGCCCTCGTCGCGCACGTCTCCTGGCTGCGCGGCCGGCTCGGCTCCGCGGTCCCGGCCGACGACCTGCAGGCCGCCGTGCCGTGGCACCGGGCCGAACTGCGTTCGCTGGGGATCCCGGCGTGGCGGTTCGTGCGTACGCTGCTGACCGGCTACGAGCAGTCCGACGGATGGCTCGTGGCGGGCGGGGCCGACGAGCTCCGGGAGAAGACGCGGCAGCTGTTCGCCGACGGGCCGCGGCCGCTCGGCGAGGCGGTGTCCATGGTCGCCCAGCTCGGCGTGCGCGAGGACGTGGCCGAGCGGTGGATCCTGGCGGTGCCGCAGCTGCGCGTGCTGGGCCAGCACGTCGTGCCGTGGCCGCGCAGCATCAACGAGAAGGCCGAGGCGGTGCTGGCGGTGGCGGGCGCGCCGCTGTCGCCCGAGGAGATCCAGGAGCGCATCGGCGAGGACTACAGCCTGGTCGGCATCCGCAACCAGCTCACCGCCGACGAACGCTTCCGCCGGGTCGACCGCAACAAGTACGGCCTGACGCGATGGGGCGGCGACGAATACCTGGGGATCAGGGAGATGATCGCCAGGGAGATCGAGCGGGCCGGGGGCGAGGCCTCGGTGAGCACGATCGTCACCAACCTGACCTCCAAGTACGACGTCAGCGAGAGCTCGGTGCGGGCGTACTCGGGCGGGCCGGGCTTCGAGCGGACGCAGCGGGGCTGGATCCGGGTGGCCGGCACCTCGCCGACCGGGGAGGCGGAGCCGTACCAGCCGCGCAAGGACGTCTCGGAGACGCGGCGCAGCTTCCGCTCCCGCGACGGCCGCTGGTGGCACCGGGTGGACGTCAACGCAGAGCACCTGCGCGGGTCCGGTTCGCCGCTGCCCACCGGGTTCGCGGCGTACCTGGGGATGGCGCCGGGCGGGCAGCTCACCGCCTCGACCCCGTCCGGGGACGTGGTGATCAGCTGGCACAACCAGCCGACCATGGGGTCGATCCGCAACGTGCTGGCCGACTTCAAGGCGAGCGAGGGCGACCACGTGTTCCTGACCGTGTCGGACGGCGGCGAGCTGCTGACCCGCTACCTGCCGGCCGCGCCGGTCGGGATGCCGCCGGTTAACCGCGCCCTCTACCTCATCGGCTACACCGCTCCCGTCAGCTCGGAGCTGGAGGGGCTGCGGCTGATCGGGGCCAGGATCGGGATGCCCGACACGGCCGCGCGCGAGGAAGTGCTGGGCAGGCTGCGCGAGCGCGGCGACCGGGACATCCTCGGCTTCCTGGGGGGCTGACGCGGCTAGGCTCGGAGAATGCTCCGGATCTACGACACGCGTGCCCGGCAGGTCGAGGAGATCGCCGCGGGGCGGGCGGTGCGCATGTACACGTGCGGGCCGACCGTCTACCGCCACGCGCATGTGGGCAACCTCCGTACGTACCTGCTGTCCGACCTGATCAGGCGGGTGCTCGAACGGCGGCGGGTACGCGTGCTGGCCTGCCAGAACATCACCGACGTGGGCCACCTGACCGACACCGGCTCCGACAAGGTCCTGGAGCAGGCGCGGGCGGAGGGACGCTCGGTGGCCGAGCTCGCCCGCTTCTACGAGGACGCCTTCAGGAACGACACCTCGGCGCTCAACCTCCGCCCGCCGGAGCACACGCCCCGGGCGAGCGAGACCGTCGACCTGATGATCGAGCTGATCGCCAAGCTGGTCGAGCGGGGGCACGCGTACGAGGTGCCGGACGGGTCGGTGTTCTTCGACGTCCAAACCTTCCCCACTTACGGCGAAATTTCAGGAAATCGCCTGGATGCGCTCAAGCCCGCCCACCGCATCGACGCCGTCGACCCGCGCAAGCGCTTCCACGCCGACTGGGCCCTGTGGAAGCCCTCCACGGGAGACCTCACGTGGGACTCGCCCTGGGGGCGCGGCTTCCCCGGGTGGCACGTGGAATGCTCGGCCATGTCCCTCCGCTTCCTCGGCTCCAGCTTCGAGCTCCACGTCGGCGGGATCGACCTGCGTTTCCCGCACCATGAGGACGAGCGGGCCCAGTCCGACTCGGCGACCGGCCACGAGGTGGTGCGGCACTGGGTGCACGGGGAGCACCTGCTGTTCGACGGCCGCAAGATGGCCAAGTCCACGGGGAACATGGTGCTGCTCTCGGACGTGGTCACGGCCGGGCTCGACCCGCTCGCCGTACGCATGGCGTTCCTGGAGCACCGCTACCGGCAGCAGCTGAACCTGACCTGGGACACCCTGCGCGCCGCCGACCGCACGGTGCGGCGGTGGCGCGCCCGGGTGGCCGAGTGGTCGGAGTCGCCCAGCGCGCCGCTGGCCGCGGACTACGCCGAACGGGTGGAGGCCGCCTTTTCCGACGACCTGGACACGCCGTCCGCACTGCTGATCCTCCGGGACCTCGAACGCGACGAGTCCGTCGCGCCCGGGGCCAAGTTCGAGACGTTCCTGCATCTGGACCAGGTGCTGGGGCTCGACCTCTCGACGGAGATCGGCAAGGCGCGGGTGCTGCCTCCCGGGGCCGGGGAGCTCTTGGAGGCGCGGTCCCGTGCCCGGGATGCTCGGGACTGGGAGGAGGCGGACCGGCTCCGGGAGGAGCTGGCGGAGATGGGGGTACGCGTCGCAGACACCCCCGACGGCCAAACCTGGGCCTAACCCCCACCCGCCAGCACCTTCACCCCCACACCGCCGTCCGCATCCCGCTACCCGCACCACACCATCCCCCGTCGTACAACGGCACCCACCGCCCCGAGACCCCGCCGCGGTGATCCCGCTCGGGCGCGCGCAAGATGCGTCATGCACCGGCGGCCGGTCGGGAGAAGGCGGCCAGGGCGATGCGCAGCGTTCTGTTGTTCTGGCCGGATGCCTTGGCGTCGGTGGAGTTGACCGAGTAGACGAGGGTCCGGCTCAGGTCGCGGGTCGCGCCGACGCCGGCGGCGTAGCCGTAGCGGGCCCCGGTCTTGCCATAGGCGACGATCCCGCCCGGCAGCACGAGCCTCGTCATGCCCGAGGTGTAGACGGCCGGCTGGTTGCCGCACTCGTCGTACATCGTCACCTCCGGGACGGTGAACATCGGCTCCAGCTGCGCGCGCGGCACGACCTTCCCCGAGAACAGGGCCTTGACGAACTTCTCCAGGTCCGCGGTGGTGGAGATGAGATCACCCGAGGCCCAGGTCGAGGTGACGCTGGTCTCGGTCATGTCCACCACCTGGCCCGCACCGTAGGCGATGGCGCCGTCGAAGCCCGCGGGCACGGACTGGTAGCCCTTGTGGTGCGGGCCGCGGATACGGGGCGAGGCGCCGGGCAGGTAACTGTCCCGCATGCTGAGCGGGCGCAGGATCCTGGACGTGACCTCGTGCTCGTACGAGCGTCCGGTGATCTTCTCGATCAGCAGGCCGGCCACGAACGTGTTGGTGTTGAGGTAGTGCTGCCTGGTGCCGGGCGTGAACTCGATCGGGTTGCGCACGGCCAGCCCGACGTACTCCTCCGGCGTCCAGGTCTTGAACCGGGTCCGGTAGACCCAGTCGAACGTGCCGGGCAGGTCGGGCGCCGGCAGCCCGCTCGTGTGGTTGAGCAGCTGACCGACGCGGACCTCGGGGTAGGAGCCGGGCAGCAGGCCGGGGAGATAGTCCTGGACGGCTCCGTCGAGTGAGATCCTGCCCTCGGCCACGAGCTGCAGCACGACCGCGGTGGTGAACATCTTGGTCACGCTGCCCGCCCGGAAGCGTACGTGTGCGGAGGCCTTGCGGCGGGTGGTGATGTCGGCCACGCCGGTCACGCCCTGCCACGAGCCCTTCGTACCACCCACCCGCACGATCGCGGCGGTGGCGTCGGCCGCGGGCAGGTCCTTGATGGACTGCTCCAGCGCGGCGGCGTTGACGGGAGGGACCGGCGCGCCGGGATCGGGCTGGACCACGGCCGGTGGCGGGCAGGCACTCGGCGTGGGGGCCGGGGTGGTGGCGGCCGCTTGAGCGGGCGTCGCCACGAGGAGAGTGGCGAGGGCGAGGCAGGCGGCTGACAGCTTCATCGGAGTGTCTCCAAGGGAGAGGGTGCAGGTGGAATGCGTCCATCCTGTCGATCAGCACTGCCGCCGCGGATCGCCGATGCGACCGATTCTCCCTCACTCTTACGAGGGAGCACCCGAATCGCCCTTACCGGCGACATCCGCCACCCCTCTACACCACCGCCCCGCCCTCAACCACCCGCACCACCCCTCGCCCGCGCACTCTCGCCCCACGAGACACCATCGCCCACACAACGCGCCCCGTTGCCGGATGCGGCGCGTGAGGGAGGGGTTCTTGCCCGTGACCAGGCGGCGCAAAGTCCTCCGTCCGGGGTTCGGGAAGGCGGCCGGAGGAGTGATCCCGGACTGACAGACTTAGTGCCAGTTCGGCGGAGATGGAGGTGTCGGTGAGGCCCTATGCGTGGATGCCGCGTTCGTTGCGGTGGTTCGCTCGGGTGCTGTCCGTAGTGCTCGCGCTGGTCCTGGTGCTGGCAGGGGTCCTCGTCTACACGGTGCGGAAATCGTTCCCGCAGGTGGACGGATCGCTGCGGCTGCCGGGCCTGACCGGGAATGTGGAGATTTATCGGGATAAATACGGAATCCCGCACATCTACGCCGACACCGCAGCGGACCTGTTCACGGCTCAGGGGTTCGTCCACGCCCAGGATCGCTTCTACGAAATGGACTTCCGCCGCCACCTCACCGCCGGCCGCCTCTCGGAGCTCTACGGCAAGGCCACCGTCGAGAACGACAAGGCCATCAGGACCATGGGCTGGCGCAAGGTCGCCGAGGAGGAGCTGCCCGAACTGTCCCAGGAGACCCGGGACTACATGGACGCGTACGCGAGAGGCGTGAACGCCTGGCTCACCGCCAACCCCAACGCCTCCGACCGCAGCCTCGAGTACTCCATCCTGAAGATCCAGAACGGCGGCTACCAGCCGGAGAAGTGGACCGCGGCCGACTCCGTGGCCTGGCTGAAGGCCATGGCCTGGGACCTGCGCTCCAACATGGAGGACGAGATCGACCGCGCGCTGGCGCTGACCAAGCTGCCCAAGGAGCGCGTCGAACAGCTCTACCCCGGCTACCCGTACGACCGCCACAGCCCGATCGTCACCGAGGGCACCATCGACCAGGGGCGCTTCAACCAGCGCGCCGAGCCGCAACTGCGCGCCGACCGCGCGATCAACCAGGCCGCCAAGACGCTGGACGCCGTACCGAGCACCATGGGCACGGAGGACCGCGAGGGCATCGGGTCCAACTCGTGGGTGGTCTCCGGCGAGTACACCAAGAGCGGCAAGCCGCTGCTGGCCAACGACCCGCACCTTTCGCCGCAGATGCCCTCCGTCTGGTACCAGGCGGGGCTGCACTGCAGGAAGATCACGGAGGCGTGCCCGTACGACGTGACCGGGTTCACGTTCTCGGGCGTTCCGGGCGTGGTCATCGGGCGCACGGACAAGATCGCGTGGGGCTTCACCAACCTGGGCCCCGACGTGGCCGACCTCTTCCTGGAGCAGGTGCAGGGCGACACGTACCTGTACAAGGGCCAGCAGCTGAAGCTGGAGACCAGGAAGGAGCAGATCAAGGTCGCGGGCGCCTCTCCGGTCACGATCACGGTCAGGAGCACCCGGCACGGGCCGCTGATCAACGACGTCATCGGCGGCGCCAAACCGAGCGGCGAGGCCAACGCGGTGGCGCTGCAGTGGACGGCGCTGACGCCCGGCCGGACGGCCGACGCCATCTTCGCGCTGAACAAGGCGGGCGACTGGCAGGAGTTCAGGGCCGCGGCGGCGCTGTTCGACGTGCCGTCCCAGAACCTGATCTACGCCGACACCTCGGGCAAGATCGGCTACCAGGCTCCCGGGCGCATCCCCGTACGCGCCAAGGGTGACGGCACCTTGCCCGTCCCGGGATGGACGGGCGAGTACGACTGGATGACGGCCCCCATCCCGTACGACCAGTTACCCTCGGTGGAGGACCCGGCCGACGGGTTCATCGTCACGGCGAACAACGCCGTCATCGACCCCAAGCGGTACAAACCCCTGCTGACCAAGGACTGGGCGCACGGCTACCGCTCCGAACGCATCCGCGACCGCATCAAGGAAGCGCTCAAGAAGGGCCCGATCGACGCCGCGACCATGTCGGCGATCCAGCAGGACACGTACAACGGCTTCGCCGAGACGCTGGTCCCGGCCCTGATGCAGGTGGACCTGGCGGGGCCCAGCGGCGAGGCCAGGCAGTTGCTGAAGACGTGGGACCGCATGCAGGGCCTCGACTCCACCGCCGCCGCCTACTTCAACGCGGTGTGGCGGCAGGTGCTCACGCTGACGTTCAACGACGACCTGCCCGAGGCGGCGCGGCCGGCCGGAGGGGACCGCTGGTACGAGGTCGTCAGACGCCTGCTCGACGCTCCGGACGACCCCTTCTGGGACGACCTGAGCACGAAGAACCTCAAGGAGACCCGCGACGACATCCTCCGCCAGGCGCTCGCCTCGGCGTACCAGGAGCTGTCGGACCGGCTCGGGCCGGAGGTCAAGTCCTGGCGCTGGGGCGACCTGCACCGGTTGGAGCTGGTCAACGGCTCGCTGGGGACCTCGGGGATAGCTCCGGTGGAGGCGCTGTTCAACCGCGGGCCGCTGTCCGTGGCAGGGGGCAAGGACGCCGTGAACGCCACGGGGTGGAACGTCCAGAAGGGGTACGAGATCACCGCCGTCCCGTCGATGCGCATGATCGTCGACCTGTCGGACACCGACAAGTCCCAATGGATCAACCTGACGGGCGCCTCCGGACACGCCTTCCACGACAACTACTGGGATCAGGCGGAGGCCTGGGCCAAGGGCGACCTGCTGCCGATGTACGGGAAGCCCGAGTCGATCAAGAAGGCGGCCGTCCACACCCTCAAACTCACCCCCTGACCGCCCTCGTCGTACGACCAGCGTTGTAGAGGCGATCCAAACCCTGGGCCGACGCGCCGGCCCCCGCCGCCTTGCCACCATGGCGGCATGAATCGCCTCTGGTACGTCATCGGAGTCCTGCTGGTGCTCGCGGGCCTCGTTCACCTGGGCGTGTTCGTCGTGGACGGCGGACCGTGGGAGGGCGCGGTGTCGTGGCGCAAGCCGTTCACGTTCGGCGTGTCGTTCGGGCTGAGCGTCCTGACCCTCACCTGGGTCGCCCAGTTCGTACGGCTCCGCGCCCGGTCATTCCTGGTCGGCGCCTTCGCGGTGGCGTCCACGCTGGAGGTGGCTCTGATCACCCTCCAGGCGTGGCGAGGCGTCCCGTCCCACTTCAACATGGAGACCGCCTTCGACACGGCCGTCGCGAGGACCCTGGCGGCAGGCGGCGGCGTCCTCGTCGCCATCGGGATCGTCATGACGATCGCCGCGTTCCGCCCCGATCCGGACCTTGCCCCGAGCATGCGCCTGGCCGTACGCGCGGGCTTCGCCACGCTTCTCGCCGCGATGGCGTTCGGCGCTGTCATGATCGCCCGTGGCGTCATCGAGGTGGTGACCGGAAACCAGCAGCTCGCGTACACGGTGGCCATCACCCTGAAGCCCGCCCACGCGATCTTCATGCACGGCGTCCTCCTCCTGCCGGCCCTGTCCTGGCTCCTCGCCCGCACGCTGCCTTCCGAGGACTCCCGCGTCCGCTGGATCCGCCTGGCCACCTGGCTCTACGTGGCCACCGCCACCGCCGTCTCGGCCCTCGCCCTGGCGGGCATCGAGCCCGTGTCCCCGTCCACCGCCTCCGTCCTCTGCGCCGGCGCCGTCTCCGGCCTGGCCATCGCCTCGCTCATGCTCGGCCGGCTGAAGGGCTCGTCAAGACGCGCTCCCGCACCTCAGGGATCGCCCCACTGACACCGGGAGCACGCGCCCCGGCCTCACTCGCCGCCGCTCCGCCGTCGCCACCACAGCGGGGCGCGGGGGTAGCCGCCGTCCTCCAGGTCGGCCAGGCGCTCGAAGACGTTGTACGAAGCCTGGTTGCCGCAGACCACCACCGACATGAGCATCGACAGCAGGTAGAGCGGCAGCATGGGGAGCCCCACGCACCAGGCCCACTGGGTGGCGTGCCGGCCCTCGTGGAGGATGAGCCGATCGGGGAGCGAGTCCCACCTGGTCAGGACGACGTTTCCCACGGTGAACGCCCCCGCGATGGGGAAGCGGTAGCGGTAGCCGAAGGCCAGGATGAGCCCGTTGGGGCCGGGGTTCCTGGTCGCGCCACCGATGATCGAGATCAGCAAACCGAGCGGCGTGGCGAGGTTCACGTAGTTCGCCACACGCCGGAACCGGAAGCGCCTGTCCATGCGTCTCAGTCTTGACCAATCTTGACAAGTCGGAATAATGATCCCCGTCCTGAAATCTCCCACAAGAGCAGGATTATGAGATTCTCCATCCTGGGCGCGCTGCTCGGCACCGTCGCACTGGCAGGAGCCGGCGGAGTCGCGATCACCCAGACGTCAGCGACCGATCCCCTACGATCCACTGACAACCGACTAGGCGCTCTAGGCGCGGAAGTGGCGTTAACCACCGTCCCGACCACGAGTCCGGCACCCACGGAGACTCCCACGATCGGGGAGTACACCGCCACGACGAAGGTAGTCAAGAGGCGAGGCGTCTCCTACCTGAATGTATCGATCACAGACGCGCAAGCTGCTCTCTTCTCGATCAAGCAGCGCGTGTGCAAGGGCAGATCCTGCAAGACGACCAGCGTCGACCTCCTGGTGACCGAGGGCTCGGGAGAGTCCACGAAGCGGCTCGGCCGGGGCACGTACAAGAAAAAGGGCAGACCGGCGGTCAGCCTGACGCCCCTTCCGACGGTGACGGTGAAGGAGCAGGTCACGGTCACCGAGCCGGGGCCGACGGTCACGCAGACGGTGACGTTCACCTGTCAGCCGAGCGTCGAGCCGACGGAGACCCCTCCGCCCACGACCGTCCCCACGGAGACCCCTCCACCGACGACCGTCCCGACGGACACGGGAACGCCCACCGCCACGGGCACGGAGTCCCCGCCGGTCACCGGCACGCCGACGCCGACCCCGACCCTGACTGACAGCGCGACCGAAACTCCCACGCAAACCCCGACCGAAACGCCGACCACGACCCCGACCGAGACATCTACCACGACCCCGACGGAGTCCGTGGCGCCGACGGAGAGCGCGCCAGGGATCCCCACCTGTCCGCCGCCGGCGGAGGAGACACCGACAGAGCTCCCCTCCGAGACCCCGACGGACACGGCGCCGCCGACCGACACCAGCGTCCCGACGGAGACACCGACCACCACGCCGTCGGAATCCGCCAGCGCTACCACCCAGTAGCGAAAGCGGAAGCGAGCACGTGAGCGGGCCAGGCCAGGCGCCTGGCCCGACTCATGCCCGCACCAAAGCCGGCGAGCGACCGCGCTGAAGCCCGGCTAGAGGGTCTTGTACCGCCCTTCGTGGTACAGCAGCGGCGCCCCGTCCGAAGGCGTGTCCAGGGCCGTCACCTCGCCCACCACGATCGAGTGGTCTCCGCCGTCGTGCACCGCCGTCGTCACGCACTCCACCGTCGCGAGGGCCCCGTCGAACAACGCCACCCCCGACTCCCCCAGATGATGCGGCCACCGCGCGAGCTGCCCGTTCAACGGCCGGCCCCGGTGGGCGAAGAAGCGCGAGGCGTCCTCCATCGAGGCGGGCAGCACGGAGACCCCCCACACCCCCGCCTCCAGCACCGCGTCATGGAACCGGGCCACCTTCTCCGCGCAGAACAGCACAAGGAGCGGATCAAGGGAGACAGAGGTGAACGAATTCACCGTCATCGCATGATCGACATCGCCCAGCCTGGTGGTAACGATCGCGACTCCAGTGGCGAAGCGGCCGACGACCTTGCGGTACGTCCCAGGGTCCACGGGCCGCTCGATGGAATGCACGAACGCTACTTTATGCCTCTACATAGAGTTCTTCGGAGGGTACCCATGCAAGAGCCACGATCCCCCCTGTGACGAGGGCGAAATCAAATAGGCCGCCACAATGGCCGCCAAGCCTCCGTACAGATACACGTACCCGGGCGCGCCATCCGCGATCACCAGATCGCCCGCGCTCAGCTTCAGCGTGAACGGCATCGTCACCAGCAACCACCCGACCGCCGCCATGAAAGCCCCGAGCTTGCCCCGCATCAGCTTGCCCGCCCCCAGGCACACCCCGAACAGCGCCAGCACCCACAAGATCGCCGCACCCGGGACGGGCCCGAGCCCCCACACCGCATGCGTGAAGCCGCCCACGACCCCCATGACGACGCCCAGCACGAACAGCATGCCGTACGCCGCCCCACCCAGCGCTGACTCGGCCTGGCTGCGATGTTCCATGTCGCACGAGGTTAGTGGATGCCCGCGAAGAGATCGTTCTCGCGGGTGTGGGGTCCGCCGAGACCGCCCGCCTCGATGGGCGGGCCGGGCACGGCGGGGCCGGGCACGCCGATGGCCAGCCTGTAGTGCTCGACGCCCAGGACCTCCTGGCCGATGTTGTTGGACAGCGCGAACCACGGGTCGTCCACGACGATCTGCGTGGCGTGCGCCCGCATGGCCTCCATCTTGTGGCCGATCCACGGGCGGGCGTCGATCTCGGTGGTGACGTCCTCGTCCGCGTTGCCGAACGGCATGTCCTCCACCTCCTCGATCAGGAAGCCGACGTCCGCCCCGCGCAGCGCCTCGGTCGTGCGCCGCATGACGGATCGGGCGAGGGCCGTGTGGTAGAACTTCGCGATCTGCCACGGTTCGCCCTCGCCGAAGTCGGGTTTCGCGGCCAGCTCGAACGCTCTGCGCGAAACCCGATGCGCCTGGATGTGGTCGGGGTGCCCGTAGAAGCCGTTGTCGTCGTACGTGACGAGGACCTGCGGGCGTACCTCCCGGATGACCTTGACGAGTTCCCCCGCCGCCTCGTCGAGGTCGGCGCGCCAGAACGCCTTCGGGTGGTCGTTGGACGCCGCCCCCATCATCCCCGAGTCCCGCCAGCGGCCCGGCGCGCCCAGGAAGCGGTGGTCCTCGACGCCGAGCGCTTGGCAGGCGGCGGCGAGCTCGCCGATCCGGTACGGCCCGAGCGCGTCGTCCTGGTCGGCGGCCAGATGGGCGAGATCGCCGGGAATGACCTCGCCTTCCTCGCCGAGAGTGCAGGTCACCAGCGTGACGTGGGCTCCCTCGGCGGCGTACTTGGCCATGGTCGCCCCGGTGCCGATCGACTCGTCGTCCGGATGGGCGTGCACGAGGAGGAGCCGTCGATCAGTCATAGGGATGAGCGTACCGACGGGCCTCGGACGCCGTTGCGCAGGTTCCTCATCGGCGGTGGCAGGATTGGGCCCATGAGCGAGAGCTTCCCGCGACTGTCTGCCAGGACCCGCCGGTTCACCCTCGGAGTGCCCAGGAGTTTCACGATCACTCCGGACGGCGGCAGGGTGGTCTTCCTCCGCACGAAATCGGGCACCGACCCGGTGACGTGCCTGTGGGAGCTCGACACCGAGACCCACGTCGAGCGCCTGGTCGTCGACCCGCGCGCGCTCGACGCCGACGAGGAGAACCTGCCGCCGGAGGAGCGGGCCAGGCGCGAGCGCAGCCGGGAGGCGGCGGGCGGCGTGGTCGCGTACGCCGCCGACACGGACGTCACGCGGGCCTCCTTCGCCCTGTCGGGCGCTCTCTATGTCGTGGAGTTCGCGACCGGTCAGGCGCGGCGCCTGGACACGCCGGGCGCGGTCATCGACCCTCGCCTGTCCCCGGACGGTGGACATGTCGCGTACGTCACCGGCGGCGCGCTACGCGTCCAGGACCTCGCGTCCGGCGAGGACCGCGCGCTGGCCACGCCGGAGTTCGAGACCGTGACGTACGGGCTGGCCGAGTTCATCGCCGCCGAGGAGATGGACAGGATGCGCGGCTACTGGTGGGCGCCGTCGAGCGACGCGCTGCTGGTCGAACGCGTCGACGAGGCCCCGGTCCGCGTCTGGCACATCGCCGACCCGGCCAACCCCGACCGTCCCGCGTCTGCCCAGCGCTATCCGGCCGCCGGCACCCCCAACGCGGTCACCGAGCTGTTCGTGCTGGGGCTCGACGGGTCGCGGGTCGCGGTGCCGTACGAGGAGGAATACCTCACGACGGCGGCCTGGGACCCCCACGCGCTGTCGATCGTGACCCTGACGCGCGACCAGCGGACGATTCGGCTGTTCACGGTCGATCCGGCGACGGGCGCGTCCTCGCTGGTGCGCGAGGACACCGATCCGGCCTGGGTCGACATCGTGTCCGGCGTGCCCGCGCACCTCGACGACGGGTCGCTGGTGTGGGTGGCCGCTTCGGAGGGCGGCAACCGGCTGTTCGTGGGCGACCGCGCGGTCACGCCGCCCACGCTGCAGGTGCGGGCGGTGCTCGACGTCGACCACGACAGCGTGCTGTTCAGCGCGAGCGGCGATCCGACCGAGGTTCACCTGTGGACGTGGGACGGTCATTCGCTGCTGCCGGTCTCGACCCGTTCCGGGGTGTTCTCTGGGCGGATGTCGGGCGGCGTGGGCGTGCTGACCGAGCAGAGCCTCGACGCCGAGGGCGTGTCGACCACGGTCGTGCGGCGCGACGGCATGGCGGTGCCGATCCCGTCGTTCGCCGAGCGGCCCGGGCTCGACCTGCGCGTCTCGCTCGGCCGTTCCGGCCGTCGCGAGCTGGCCACCGCCGTGGTGCTGCCCTCGTGGCACGAGCAGGGCTCCGGGAAGCTGCCGGTCCTCATGGATCCGTACGGCGGGCCGCACGCGCAGCGCGTGCTCAACCGGCGCGGCGCGTTCCTGGAGAGCCAGTGGTTCGCCGAGCAGGGGTTCGCGGTCATCGTGGCGGACGGGCGCGGCACTCCTGGCAGGGGCCCCGAGTTCGAGCGGTCCGTGCTGAACGACCTGGCGACCCCCGCGCTCGAGGACCAGATCGACGCCCTGCAGGGGGTGGCCGAGCAGTATCCCGACGATCTCGACCTGACGAGGGTGGCCATTCGCGGCTGGTCGTTCGGCGGCTTCCTGGCCGCGCTGGCGGTGCTGCGGCGGCCGGACGTGTTCCACGCGGCGGTGGCGGGGGCGCCGGTGACCGACTGGCGGCTGTACGACACGTGCTACACCGAGCGATACCTGGGCCATCCGGACGAGCAGCCCGAGGTGTACGAGAACTCTTCGCTGTTCGCGGACGCGGCCAAGCTCGAACGCCCGCTCCTGCTGATCCACGGCCTGGCCGACGACAACGTGGTGGCCGCCCACACGCTGCGCCTGTCGTCCGCCCTGCTCGCGGCGGGCCGGCAGCACAACGTGCTCCCACTCTCCGGGGTGACGCACATGACACCCCAGGAGGTCGTGGCGGAGAACCTGCTGCTGCTCCAGGTCGACTTCCTGAAGAGGTCACTGAGCTGACCCACTGACACAGACCTCTACCGGCGGAGGCCTTACCGGCGCGGAGCTTTACTGACGCAGGGCGTCGAGCGCTCGGGACACGGCCAGGCCGCCGATCACGACGCCACCCAGGACGATCATGATGACGTACGTGGGGGCGGCCAGCAGGGCGAGCTCCCCCTGCACGATCGTCAGGAGGAGCACGGCGAGCAGGGTGCCGGCGACGGCCCCACGTCCCCCGTCGGCCACCGCACTCGTCGCGCCGGTGCCGTTCGAAAGGCCAGTACCGTCCGTAAAGCCAGTACCGCTCGTAAGGCCGGTGCCGTTCCGAAGGCCGGTGCCGTTCGTGAGACCGGTGCCGCCCAGGAGGACGGCCGCCAGCGCGAACACCACGGTGAACAGCCCCGGAGACCCCGGCTGCGCCGCTCCCAGCCGCAACAGCAGCATGAACCCACCCAAAGCAGCAAGCACACAGGATCCGGCCAGCCCGACGAGAGGCCCGACCCACCCCTTGGTGAGCCACTGCCGGAACTCCCGCCGCACCCACAGCAGCCCGCCCGCCACCGAGACGACGGCGAACACCGCGAACCCCACCACGGGCGAGAGCGACGGCGCCTCCTGCAGGATGATCGCCCTGCCCTGGGCGAACGCGAGCGACAACGCGTCGCAGACCACGGCGGCGGCGAGCGTGACCGCCCAGGCCGGCGCCTCCAGCAGCACCGTGAACGCCCCCATGACCAGCCCGCAGAGCGCGGCGAGCAGGATGACGAGAAGCACCCCGACGACCAGCGGCATGTCGAGGACGACCATGAAGGAGGCGATGAGCACTCCGGACAGCGCGGAGACCGAGCCCACGGCCAGGTTGGGCGTGCCGGCGCGCATCGACAGGGAGAGCGCCACGGCGACCAGGCCGAGCGGCGCGGAGGACGCGAGGATGCTCAGCAGGTGCTCGCCGGGAGCGGTGAACAGGACCATCCCCAGCCCCAGCACCGTGACCACCCCAAGCGCGCCTTCCCAGACCCACTGCCATTTGCTCACGCCGTCGATCGTGACAACGCCACCCCACCACCGCAAGACCCGTCCCACCCACAGATCCCCACAGACCCCCTCCAACCGGTCGAGGTCTGCAGCGGTCTGACAACCCCTGGTTGGACCCTCACCCCCAAAAGACCAAACCCTAGTCCGACGCGATTCCGCCTCCCCCTCCGGCATCGTGAACGCCATGCTCAAGCCCCTCACCATCACCCTGGCCTTGCTGGGCATGGGGACCTTGCCGACCACCTCGGCGTCCGCGGCGACCACCGCCGGCGGGCCGCAGCAGTGGCAGACCTGCCCCAATGACAAGATCGGCATGGAGTGCAGCGACCTCCAGGTCCCGGCCGACTGGCAGAAGCCGGACGGCCGCAAGATCACCCTCAAGCTGGGCCGCCTGAAGGCCACCGGCAAGTCCGAAGGTTCGGTCCTGGTGGCCTACGGCGGCCCTGGCGGCCCCGGCATCGGCATCACGCAGTCCGCCCCCGACTGGTGGACCAAGCTCCGCGAACGCATGGACATCGTCACGTGGGACACCCGCGGCTACGGCGAGCAGTTCGGGGGTCTCAGCACGGGCCTGCAGTGCGCCTGGACCCGCATCCCCATCCCCGACTCGCCCCGCGACGACGCCGACTTCGGCCGCCTGTCCGACACCAACCGCGGCTACGCCGAGGCCTGCCGTCTCAAGGACCCCGAGCTGTTCGCCAACATGAGCTCGGCAGACCAGGCCAGAGACATGGAGGCGATCAGAAAGGCCCTCGGCGACGACAAGCTCAACTACTACGGCGCCTCCTACGCCGGCTTCTACGGTCAGGCCTACGCCCGCCTCTTCCCGGACCGGATCCGCACGATGGTCCTCGACGGCACGTGGAGCCACAGCGCCGCCGATTGGAAGCGTGAGCTGGAGGAGATGGCCAAGTCCAACGAGCAGTTCCTGCAACGCTTCTTCACCTGGTGCGCCTCCAACGACTGCGCGGACGTCCCCGCCCTCTGGCGCACCCTGATCGCCCGAGCCGACCGCACCCCCATCCCCACGAAGACCGCCAACGTCGCCTACAAGACCCGCGACCTCCAGAGCTTCGCCCTGGGCCTGGCCCGCCAGGGCACCGCCGCCTGGCCCAAGCTGGCCCAGGCGATCCGCAAGGCCGCCGACGGTGACGCCTCCGACTTCGTCCCGCAGCGCGGCGCCCGCTACCCCGACCAGGCCACCGGCGTCACCGAATGCGCCGACTGGCCCCGCTTCGCCAACCGCAAGGAAATGACCACCACCATCAAGCGCCTGCAACGCGTGGCCCCCAACACCGGCACGGCCAACACCCTCGCCTCAGCGACCCTGGGCTGCATCGGCTGGCCCCAGCCGGTCACCAACCCACCCACCCCACTCCCCAAGGGCCTCCCACCCATGCTGGGAGCAGGCGCCTGGGGCGAGTCGGACGCCGTAACCCGCGTCCTCTCCCAGGTTCCCGGCAGCGCCACCATCCGCCACGAGGGCCCCGGCCACACCCTCTACGGCGCCAACCCCTGCGCCCGCGACCACATCAACCGCTACTTCACCGACCGCACCCTGCCCCCCACCAAAACCCAATGCTGACCACCCAACCCTGACCACCACAATCGAACGCCCCCCCGCAACGTCCCACAACGAACACCCTCACTCACAGCCAACGCCCCCAGCACCGGCGCAGTGACCAAGCCAAGAGCTGCACGCGGCCACGCCAGCACCGACGCGGTGGCCGAGCCGAGAGCTGCACGTGGGCGTGCCAGCACACCGGCGCGGTGGCCGTGCCTATCGCGGGGAAGCAATTGGGAGACGACGCGGGTGCGTGACGCGGCGCGGCGGACGTCAACCAGAGGGCGAACTGCTCCCGGTTATCGCACCACGCGCGTGAGGAGATCGTTGAGGGTGGACTGCTCTTCCGACGTGAGCCGGGCCAAGGGTGAGGCCTCGGTGAGCAGGTCGATCAGCCGCTCACGGAGTGCGGCGCCTTCGGAGGTCAGCACGAGTTGTTTGGCCCGGCGATCACCGGGATGAGGGCGCCGTTCGACGATGCCCTGCTCCTCCAGCCGATCGACGACGAAGGTGGCGTTCGACGGCTCGCAGCTCATCCGATCGGCCAGGTCGCGCATGGTCATCGGGCCGGTGAGTTCGCGCAGCGCCACCGCTTGGGCCGCCGTCAGGTCCAGTGCGCCCGCCCGCTCCCTGATGTGGCCCTCGATCTGCTTGGCCAAGGCACCGACAAGGCCGCACAGATTCCGCTCGGCAATGGCGCGCTCCGCACTGTCGGCGGCGCTACCGCTGGCGGCACCCACACCGATGACGGCCCCACCCGCGACATCACCGCTGATGGCATCGCCGCTGGCGGCACCCACACCGATGACGGCCCCACCGGCGGCATCACCGCTGGCGGCATCACCGCTGGCGGCATCACCGCTGGCGGCGTCACTGCTGGCGGCGTCACTGCTGGCGGCGTCACTGCTGGCGGCGTCACTGCTGGCGGCGTCAACACCGGCGACGTCACCGGTGATGGTGTCACTGACGGTGGTGTCACTGACGGTGGTGTCACTGACGGTGGTGGCAAGGCTGGCAGTGGTGGCGGGCTCGGGCGAGTTCACATGGTCCAGGATAGCTCAAACGTGCATATTTGCAGCTTTAATAGTTCTAGTTGTAAGTTTCTCTGCCATGAACAGCTACGAAGAGCGTCTGCGTCGGCCGTCCTCTGCCCGTTCCCTGCAGCTTGGCGACCTCAAGATCAGCTATGTGCCCGACGGCGCGGTGCAGCTCAAGCCGTACGGATGGTTGCTCGAGACGACAGAGCAGGACTGGAAGGACAACGCCGCGTTCCTCGACCACACGGGGAACCTCGTGGGGAGCATCGGTGCGCTGTTGGTGGAGTACGGCGAAAGGGCCTTGTTGATCGATGCCGGAGTGGGCCCGGTGTCCGTACCGGACGATCCGGAGAACCCGAAGATCGGCATGATCCGTGGTGGCGAGTTGCTCGACAACCTCGCCAAACTGGGCCGACGGCCCAACGAGATCGAGGCGGTGGCCTTCACTCACCTGCACCTCGACCACCTCGGCTGGGCCTGGCACCCCGCGCCCGGCAGCGACCGCCCCGCGTTCACCGAGGCCGACTACCTGATCTCCGAGCCCGAATGGGAGCAGCGGCACCTGAGCCTCGAGCAGGGGACGACCGACGAGATGCTCGCCGCGCTGGCGCCCCGCGTGCGTACCGTGCGGGACGACGAGGAAATCTTCCCGGGAGTGCGGGTGGCGCTGGCTCCCGGGCATACGTTCGGGCACGCCACGTACACGATCACGTCCGGTGGCCAGCGGTTGATCGCGTTCGGCGACGCTCTGCACTCCTCAGCCCAGATCCGGCACCCCGACTGGTTCGCCGGTTCGGACCTGGACTCGGTGGAGTCGACGGTGCACCGGCATCGGCTGGTCAACGAACTGCAGCGTCCGGACACGATCGGCTTCGGCGTGCACTTCGCCGACGTGGTGTTCGGCCGCGTCGACCCCACCGCCGACGACGACGGCCCGGCCTGGGTGCCCGTAGCGTAGGCCCCCATTTGCCTGGCGCCCATGCAGCACTACCCGACGCCCCACCGCAGCGCTCAACCCGTCGCCGTCCAACCCTGGGCACAGCACATGGGTCTCACCACCTAACATCCCCGCGCAGCACTACCCGACGCCCCACCGCAGCACTCAACCCGTCGCCGTCCGCCCCTGGGCGCGGCACATGGCGCGGGGCTTGAGCAGCATCCGAATGGTCAGTGGCGTTAGTGAGCCGTCGAGGCCCGGGTTGCGCCAGGGCCGTGCAAATGCGGGTTGGCGCTCAGGTGTCAGCTGGGTGAGGAGTCGGTTGTCGTGGGCTCTGTCCGTTCGCGGGGGGTGGCGGGCGGGAAGAGCGTGGTGACGGCGCGGATGACGGCGGCGCGACGGGCGGCCGGGCTGGGATCGGCGGCAGTACGGGGGGCGACGGCGCCGAGTTCGGTTTGGTCGATCCAGGTCATGGCGATCTGGACGACCAGCGCCATGATGTCGATGGGATCCCAGGCAGGGTCGAGGTCGCCGTCGGCCTGGGCAGCCCGGATTTTTTCGATCTTGGTGGGGAGCGTGCGCAGGACGGCGCCGGTGTAGGGGGTGGAGACCTCGCCGAGTGCGGCGGCCCGTTCCAGGCGGCCCCAGAGGATGAACCGGTGCCGGTCGGGATGGGCAGTGAAGTAGTCGAACAGCTGGCCGGCGTAGGAGGGCAGGTCGGCGGGGTCCAGATGGGCGGCGTCGGCGGCGGCGGCGAGTTCGGCGGAGGCGACGTGCTCGTACAGCCCTTCCTTGCTGCGGAAGTAGGCGTAGACGCGTTCCTTGCTGGTGCTGGCGGCCTTGGCGATCCGGTCGACGCGGGCGCCGGCGATCCCGTGCTGGGCGAACTCTGCGCGGGCGGCGGCGATGATCCGTTCGTGGGTGGAATCGGTGCTGGCCATGCCCCCACTGTAGCCAACCGAACCGTTCGGTTTGACCTCGCCGATCCGGGGAGTAGTGTGAGAACCGTTCATACCAAACGGTTTGGTTTGCTTTTGGGAGGGATTGCTGTGCAGCAGCGCACTCTGGGCCGTCAAGGCCTGGCCACCTCGGCCGTCGGCTTCGGGTCGATGGGCATCTCCTTCGCCTACGGGCCCGCCGACGAGACCGGCGGGGCGGCCGCGATCCATCGGGCCTACGAGCTGGGCGTCACCCACTTCGACACCGCAGAGCTGTACGGGTGGGGTCAGAACGAGAAGCTGGTCGGCAAGGCCGTCGCGGCGTTCCGGGACGAGATCACCATCGCCACCAAGTTCGGGTTCACCCGCGACTACAGCACCGACTCTCGTCCCGAGCACATCCGCGAGGTGCTCGACAACAGCCTGCGCTACCTCGGCGTGGACCACGTGGACGTGCTCTACCAGCACCGGGTCGACCCACAGGTGCCGATCGAGGACGTCGCCGGGACCGTCGGGGAACTGATCGAGGCCGGGAAGGTGAAGTACCTCGGCCTGTCCGAGGCAGGGCCGGAGACGATCCGCAAGGCCCACGCCGTGCAGCCGGTGTCGGTCCTGCAGACCGAGTATTCGCTGTTCGAGCGGGACGTGGAGCAGCTGTTCCCGACTCTGCGGGAGCTGGGGATCGGGTTTGTCGCCTACTCCCCTCTGGGCCGGGGCTTCCTGACCGGCACCGCCCAGCCCGCCGGATCCTACGACCAGAGCGACATGCGCAACAACGACCTGCGCTGGCAACCTGGCAACTTCGAGAAGAACGTCGAGGCCGTCCGGCAGCTGTCGGAGCTTGCCGCCGCCAAGGGCGCCACCGTCGCCCAGCTCGCTCTGGCATGGATCCTCGCCCAGGGTGAGGACATCGTGCCGATCCCGGGCACCCGCAGCCCCGAGCGAGTGGAGGAGAACACCGCCGCCGCCGGCCTCGTCCTCACCCCCGCCGATCTGGACGCCATCGCGACGATCTTGCCCACCGGCGGCTTCGGCGGCCGCTACGCCGAGGCCTCCCTCCCCACCTGGGTCTGAGCCCCCCACATGCACGAGCGATGAGGGCGCTGACCATGACCGGCGAACTCCGACGACCAGCGGCCATGGACCTCGGAGGTCGACCCCGCCCGGCGGCGGCCGCGCTGGTACACCGACGCCGAGCTCGGCGCTGTCCGGGTGGTCAAGACCGACGCCGAGGACGGCGCGTACCGGGATCGTGGTCGCCGGCGAACTGCTCGGCGCCTACCGGGTCGTGGTCGCCGCCGAACTGCTCAGCGCGTACCGGAGTCGTGGTCGCCGCCGAACTGCTCGGCACCGTGAGCCCGGCCCGGGCGGGCCGGCCCAAGGCCGCTCCGTCACGCCGATCACCAGGACCGGGCCCCCGTGCCCGGGTCGCAGCCGTCGCCGAGCTGGTCGGCGACACGCACCGGCTGTGGCAGGGCGCCAGGACCGCGCCCGTTCGTAGGCCCACCTCGACGGCCGCCGCCCCAGGGCGAGGGGCCGTTGTCCTGTCAATGAGTGTCACCGTAGACCAACCTCTCTCGTGGCCGCAGGGTTGATCCGGCTGGTTCGCGGCCCCCGGTTCAGGAGGGGGTGGTGGTTGGGGTGCCGTGCCAGCTGGTCCAGAGGGCGGCGTAGGAGCCGCCCGCTGCCACCAGGTCGTCGTGGGAGCCCAGCTCGCTGATCCGCCCGTCCTCCACGACCGCCACCCGGTCGGCGTCGTGGGCCGTGTAGAGGCGGTGGGCGATGGCGATCACGGTGCGGCCGTCGAGGACGGCGGCCAGTGAGCGTTCGAGGTGGCGGGCCGCGCGGGGGTCGATGAGGGAGGTGGCCTCGTCCAGGACCAGGGTGTGCGGGTCGGCGAGCACCAGGCGGGCCAGGGCGAGTTGTTGCGCCTGGGCGGGCGACACCGCCAGGCCGCCGGAGCCCACCTCCGTCTCCAGGCCCGCAGGCAGGGCGTGGACCCAGTCGAGGGCGTCCACGGCCTCGAGCGCCTGGCGCACGGCCGCGTCGGAGGCGTCCGGGCGGGCGATCAGCAGGTTGTCACGCAGCGAGCCCTTGAACACGTGGTGCTCCTGCGTCACCAGCGCCACGTGCCCCCGCAGTTCGTCCAGCGGCAGGTCCACGAGCGGGACCCCGCCCACGGACACCGACCCGGTACGCGGTCCGTGGATGCCCGCCAGCAGCCGGCCCAGCGTGGACTTTCCGGCCCCCGAAGGGCCCACCATGGCGAGCCGTTCGCCGGGCCGGACGGTCAGGGACACGCCGTGCAGCACGTCCCGGCCCTCCCGGTACGCGTACCGGACGCCGGACGCCTCCAGCAGCTCGCCCGAGGGACGCGAGGAGCCGGCGGCGCGGTCGTCGGGTACGTTGGCCACGCCCAGCAGCCGGGCCATGGACGCCCCGCCCACCTGCAGCTCGTCGATCCACATCAGGAACCTGTCCAGCGGGTCGATCAGCTGCTGCGCATAAAGCGTGGCGGTGGCCACCTGGGAGAGCGCCACCCAGCCATTGGTGTAGAACAGGCCCCCGACCAGCAGTGTGGTCACCACCGGGATCACGTAGCCCAGCTCGACGGCGGGGAACCACACAGTGCGAAGCCCGAGCGTGTACCGCTCGGCGGCGAAGGAGCGGCTGATGTCGCCGTCGGTACGCGATCGGCGGCGCGCCTGCAGGCCGAGCGCCTCCACGGCACGGGCGCCCTCGACGGTTTCGGCCAGCCCTTCCGTCATGTCGGCGTAGGCGGCGTTCTCCCGGAGGTAGCCGTCTCGTGCCCGCTTGAGGTACCAGCGCGTGGAAACCCAGATCACCGGCCCGGCGACCAGCATCGGCAGCATGAGCAGGGGGCTGACCAGGAGCAGCGCCCCGACCGTGATCAGGAAGGTGACGAGAGCGATCAGCGTCTCCGGGACGGCCTTGCGTACGGTGCGGGAAAGCGAGTCCACGTCACGGGAGGTACGGGTGATCAGGTCGCCGGACCCGGCCCGCTCGACGGTGGACAGCGGCAGCCCGAGCACCCGGTCCACGAACTCCTCGCGCAGCTCCGCCAGCACCTTCTCGCCGAGCTTGGCGGAGGCCAGCACCGCGAACCGCATGAGCGCTCCCTGCAGCAGCAGGAAGCCCCCGATGGCGGCGGCCACGACGGCGACGTTGACCTCGACGCCGTACTGGACGTCCTGCACCAGCCCGCCGAGCTGCCACGGCACCACCAGGCCCGCGACGGCCGCCAGGCCGTGCAGGGCCAGCGCGATCGTGAGCTGTCGCGGGTAGCGGAGGGTGAGCCGCCTGGCGTAGGCGCGCACCTGTTTTCGGTCGGCGACCGGCAAGATCTCGCGAGCCATGCTGCTTCAATCCTTCCCGAGCGGGCGAACGTCCCGAATGTGACCGTGTCGCCGGTTGCACAGGCCCCCAGCGCTCCCAGGTGCCCCGCTCCACCGGGACGGCGCGCTCTGACGCCCTGCCGGGGACGCGGTCGCCGCCGAGCACGAGGCCGGCTCCGCCACGCCGGCGGCCTCGGAGTCGAGGCGTGCCCGGGAGCCGGGAGTGGGCAGGGTGCAGCGCTTGCCGCGGGTCCGGGGCATGAGGTCAGTCCTCTCCGCGGGTCACGGTGGCGGCGTACTGCGGTGAGCTGTCCAGCAGCTGCCGGTGCGTGCCCTCGGCGAGCACCCGCCCGTCCTCCACGTAGACGACGTGGTCGGTACGGTCGAGCACCAGCGGGCTGGTCGTGCAGATCAGCGTGGTCCGGCCGGCCCGGGCCTTGGCCAGGCGTTCGGCGATGCGGGCCTCGCTGTGGGCGTCGACGGCGCTGGTGGGTTCGACCAGGATGAGCACCTCCGGGTCGGTCAGCAGCGCCCGGGCCAGGCGCAGCCGCTGCTGCTGCCCGCCCGAGAACTCCCGCCCGGCCTCGGCCACCGTGGCGGACAGCCCGTCGGGCAGCGCCTCCACGATGTCCTCCGCGCAGGATGCGTACAGGGCGTCGCGCAGCTGCGCGTCGGAGGCCCCGCCGCGCACGTCGAGCTCGTCGCGCAGGGGGCCGGTGAACAGCCGGGCGCCGTTGTCGGCGACCAGGATGCGGGCGCGGACCTCGTCGACGGGCAGCGTGGACAGGTCGGCCGCGCCGAACGTGACGTCGCCGTCGGCGTAGCGGCCGAGCCGGTCGGCGATGGCGATCGCGTCGTCGGGGGTGTTCGCCGCGACCGCCGTGAGGCAGCCGGGCTGGAGGGTCACGCCGCTGTACGAGTCGCGCAGCACGCCGCCCGCGCTGGTGCCGGTGCCGCCGGTGACCTCGGGCTGAATGGACAGGATCCGGATCACGCGCCCCGCCGCCACGTGGCCCTTGGTGAGCTTGTCGGCGGCCTCGGTGAGCGTCCGCATGGGGCCGATCAGGAAGACCGCATAGAGGTAGAACGCGACGAGCTGCCCGGTGGGGATCTCCCCGGCGGCCGCGAACGAGGCGCCGATGCCGGTGACGGCGGCGATGAGCAGGCCGGGCAGCACGATCTGGGCGCCTTCGAGCACGGACTCGATCCCGGCCACGCTCACACCGGCCCGCCTGACCCGCTGCGACTCCGCCCGGTAGCGGTCGGTGAACACCTGCTCCCCGCCGATCCCGCGCAGCACCCGCAGCCCGGCCACGATGTCGGCGGCCCTGGTGGACAGATCGCCGGACAGCTCGCGCTGCCTGGCCTGTCGCTTGTGCAGGGGCCTGAGCAGCGGCCCCACGGCCGCGGTCATCAACGGCACGCCGAACAGGACCAGCAGCCCGAGCGGCAGCGAGGTCGAGATGAGGATCACCGTGACGGTGACGATGGCCACGATGGAGCCGGTGCCGCGCAGCAGGATGTCGATGGAGTTGCCGATGTGGGCGATGTCGGAGTTTCCGACGCTGACGACCTCACCGGTCGAGAGCCGCTTCGGCAGCGTGGCGCCCAGCCTGGCGGACTGCCTGGCGGTCAACTGCACGGTGCGGTAGGCGGCGGCCAGCCAGTTGTAGACGGCCATCCGGTGCCGCATGATCCCGGTGAACGCCTGCATCAGCCCCAGGCCGAACAGGACCGACGCCCAGAGCAGCAGCGCCCCGGTGTCCTTCGCGGTGACGGCGTCGATGCCCTTCCCGAGCGCCGCCGGCATCAGCGCCTGCACCAGCCACCACAAGGTGGCGAAACCGATGCCCGCGAGAAGGTGTGCCGACTGCCGCCGCGCGTTCCACCACAGGTAGCGGAGCGGGCTGCGGATGTCGGGCACGCCGGGATCGGCTTCAGGAAGGGATCGCATGGCCTGACAAGGTTGACAAGGCGCACCCCGGCTCGGCAAACGGTTTTCGAGCAGCTGGAACGTACGAAAACCCGCTCCTAAAGCGTCCGGAACGCCCGGTACGTGTACGTGAGCGCCGCCAGCGCAGTCACCGCCAGCAGCAAATACCCGACCGTGTACGCCCCCGTCGCGGTGAAGACGACCCCCATCACCAGCGGCGGGAAGTACCCGCCCAGCCCTCCGGCGGCACCGACGAGCCCGGTCACCGTCCCCACCCTGGACGCCTCGACCAGCCTGGCCACCAGGGCGAACACGCCACCGGTCCCGAGGCCCAGGAAGAACGCCATGAGCACGAAGCTCACCCCGGCGGGCACCTCGGGCGGCGGCCGCAGGGCCAGGACCAGCGCCATCACCACGGTCCCGCCGAGCGACACGAACAGCACCCTGACCGGCCCGATCCGGTCGGAGAGCGCCCCGCCCAGCGGCCTGGACAGCACGGCCGCGATCGAGAACCCGGCCGCACGCAGCCCGGCGTCGGTCTGAGCGAAGCGGTACACGTTCTGCAGCAATGTCGGCAAATAAGTGGAAAAAGCTACGAAGCCACCAAAAGTCACCGCATACAGGAACGCGCACTGCCAGGTCGCCTTGATCCGCACCGCCTCCCGCATCCCAAGCAACGCGGGCGCACCGGCAGACGACCCCGCCGGCGAGTCCCGGCTCCCGCCCAGCATGATCACCCCCATCAGCGCCAGCACCGCCGCCATCAGCACATGAGCCCCCGCCCGCCCGAACTCCTCCACCAGTCGCGGCGTGAAGAACGAGGACAGCGCCGTGCCGCCCATCCCCGCCCCGAAGACGCCGGTCGCGAACCCCCGCCGCGCGGGCTCGTACCAGGCGTTCACGAACGGGATGCCGACCGCGAACGACGTCCCCGAGATCCCCAGCAGGAACCCCCAGAACAACAGCCACGCATACGAACCGGACCACCCTACGAACAGCACGGGCACGATCGACACGAAGCAGATGACCGCGAACATCCGCCGCCCGCCGAGCCGATCGGTCAGCACTCCCACCGGGATCCGCCCCAGCGCCCCGACCACCACCGGGATCGCCACCAGCAGCGAGGTCTGGGTCGGCGACAGCCCCAACTGCCTGCTGTAGCTCCCGGACAGGGGCCCGATGAGGTTCCACGCCCAGAAGGTCACCGCGAACGCCGCAGTGGCCAGGGCCAGGTTCGACACCTGACCTTTACGAAGCTCAGACATACACCCTGTGTAACAGAGGGTCACCATCTGTGATGAAGTGGGGGTATGAGTGCAGAGGAGCTCCTGCTGAAGACCGGTCGCTATCTGCGCAGGTCGGTCACCAGCGCCGATCTGCACACCATCTATCTGAAAGGCGGCGTGGAGGGAGACGTCTTCTACCGCGACCGATGGAGTCACGACAAGGTGGTCCGCTCCACGCACGGCGTGAACTGCACGGGCTCGTGCTCGTGGAAGGTGTTCGTCAAGGACGGCATCATCACGTGGGAGGCGCAGGAGACCGACTACCCGAGCGTGGGCCCCGACCGCCCCGAGTACGAGCCGCGCGGCTGCCCCCGCGGCGCCGCCTTCTCCTGGTACACCTACTCGCCGACCCGGGTCCGCTACCCGTACGCCCGGCGCGTCCTGGTCGAGATGTACCTGGAAGCGAAGAAACGCCTGAACGGCGACCCGGTGGACGCATGGGCATATGTCGTGAAGAACCCGTTGAAAAGGCGGCGCTACCAGTCCGCCCGAGGCACTGGCGGCCTCGTCCGCGTCAGCTGGGACCTCGCCACCGAGATGATCGCCGCCGCCCACGTCTACACCATCCAGCGGTACGGCCCCGACCGGATCGCCGGCTTCTCCCCCATCCCGGCCATGTCGATGGTCTCCCAGGCGGTCGGCTCCCGGTTCCTGTCGCTGATCGGCGGCGCCATGCTCTCCTTCTACGACTGGTACGCCGACCTGCCCGTCGCCTCCCCCCAGGTGTTCGGCGACCAGACCGACGTGCCGGAGTCCGCCGACTGGTGGGACGCCGCGTACCTGATGATGTGGGGCGCGAACGTCCCCGTCACCCGCACCCCCGACGCGCACTGGATGGCCGAGGCCCGCTACCGGGGCCAGAAGGTCGTCGTGGTCTCCCCCGACTACAGCGACGCCGCCAAGTTCGCCGACGAGTTCGTCAGCGTGCGGCCCGGCACGGACGGCGCGCTGGCCATGGCCATGGGGCACGTGCTGCTGAAGGAGTTCTTCGTCGAGCGCGGGACGCCCTACTTCACCGACTACGTCAAGCGCTTCACCGACCTGCCGTTCCTCGTCCGGCTGGAGGAGCGCGCGGGCGCGTACGTGCCCGGCAGGTTCCTCACGGCCAGGGACCTGGGCTCCGAGGAGGAGGCGGCCGAGTGGAAGACCGTGCTCATGTCGGAGACCGGCGAGCCCGTCGTGCCGAACGGCTCGGCCGGCTTCCGCTGGACCGAGTCCGGCAAGGGCCGCTGGAACCTCGACCTCGGCACCGACCCCAAGCTCACCCTGTACGGGGGCGAGCCGGCCGAGGTCCTGCTGCCCCGCTTCGACGGCGGCCGATCGGTACGCAGGGGCGTCCCGGTGACCAGGGTCGGGGAGCACCTGGTGACCACGGTGTTCGACCTGCTGCTGGCCCAGTACGGGGTGGCGCGCGACGGGCTCCCGGGCGTCTGGCCGGCGGGCTACGAGGACGCCGGGGAGCCGTACACGCCGGCCTGGCAGGAGGCGATCACGGGCGTGCCCGCCCAGAGGATGGTGAAGATCGCCAGAGAGTTCGCGAGGACGGCCGAGTCGACCCGGGGCCGCTGCATGATCATCCTCGGGGCGGGCACCACGCAGTGGTTCCACGGCGACACGATGTACCGGGCGTTCCTGTCGCTCCTCCTGTTGACCGGCTGCCAGGGCCGCAACGGCGGCGGCTGGGCGCACTACGTGGGCCAGGAGAAATGCCGCCCCCTGGCCGGCTGGGCACTGCTGGCGGGCGCCCTCGACTGGGCGCGGCCGCCACGGCAGGTCCCGGGCACGCCGTACTGGTACCTGCACACCGATCAGTGGCGCTACGACCACTTCGACGCGGGCGACCTGGCCTCGCCCCTCGGCCCCGGCAAGTTCCGCGGCAAGCACACCGCGGAGCTGGTGGCGGAGGCCGTCAGGAACGGCTGGATGCCGATGGCCCCGACGTTCGACCGCAACCCCCTGGAGCTCGGCGACGCCGACGACCCCATCGCCTACACGCGCGAGGAGCTGCGCTCGGGCCGGCTCGGATACGCCGCCGAACGTCCGGACGACCCGCGCAACTGGCCCCGCGTGCTCACGCTCTGGCGCTCGAACCTCCTCGGCTCCTCCGCCAAGGGCAGCGAGTACTTCCAGCACCACCTCCTCGGCGCCATCTCCAACCTGGAGGACCCCGACAGCCGGGCCCCGAGCGGCAAGCTGGACCTCCTGGTCACGCTCGACTTCAGGATGACGTCCTCGACGATCTTCTCCGACATCGTGCTCCCGGCCGCCACCTGGTACGAGAAGCACGACCTGTCGTCCACGGACATGCACCCGTTCGTGCACGCGTTCAACCCGGCGATCAGCCCACCCTGGGAGACAAAAACCGATTTTTCTGCCTTTCATGCGATCGCCCGCACCTTCAGCGAGCTCGGCGAGAAGCACCTCGGCGTCCGCAGGGACGTGGTCGCGACGGCGTACCAGCACGACACCCCGGGCGAGCTGGCGGTGGGCGGCGGGCCCGAGCTCAAGGTGGTGGAGCGCGACTACGGCGCCATCGCCGAGAAGCTGTCGGCGCTCGGCCCCCTCACGGAGAAGCTGGGGATCCCGGTCAAGGGCGTGACGTTCATGCCCGACGAGGAGGTGGCCTGGCTGGGCCAGGCGTGCGGCCTGGTGCCGCGCGGCCCGGCCAAGGGCCGGCCGGTGCTCGACACCGACGCCAAGGCGTGCGAGGCGATCCTGGCGCTGTCGGGCGTCAGCAACGGCAGGCTGGCCGCGCAGGGCTTCAGGCAGCTCGCCGAGCGTACGGGCACCGACTTCGAGGACCTGGTCAACGTCTGGCACCGGATCGTCTTCTCCGACACCCAGGCCAGGCCGGTGTCCGTCGCCGCCAGCCCCGAGTGGTCGGGCAAGGAGTCGCACGAGCGCCGCTACTCCCCCTTCACGATCAACGTCGAGAACGGCAAGCCCTGGCACACGCTCACCGGCCGCATGCACTTCTTCCTCGACCACGACTGGATGCACGAGTACGGCGAGTCGCTGCCGATCTACCGCCCGCCGCTGGACCTGGCGGCGCTGCTGGGCGAGACCGGAACGCTGCGCTACCTGACCCCGCACAGCAAGTGGTCGATCCACTCCGAGTTCCAGGACAACCTGCTCATGCTGTCGCTGTCGAGGGGCGGCCCGACGATCTGGATGTCGGTCGAGGACGCGGCCGGGCTCGGCATTGCGGACAACGACTGGATCGAGGCGGTCAACCGCAACGGCGTGGTCGTGGCCAGGGCGATCGTCTCGCACCGCATGCCGAAGGGCACGGTGTACATGTACCACGCGCAGGAGCGCCTGATCGACGTGCCCAAGTCTGAGGCGACCGGCCGCAGGGGCGGCATCCACAACGCGCTGACCAGGGTGCTCATCAAGCCCACCCACATGATCGGCGGTTACGCCCAGCTCTCGTACGGCTTCAACTACTTCGGCCCCACCGGCAACCAGCGCGACGAGATCACCACCATCCGCCGCAGATCACAGGAGGTGCGCTTCTGATGGCCACGATCATGGCCCAGATCGCCATGGTGATGAACCTGGACAAGTGCATCGGCTGCCACACCTGCTCGGTCACCTGCAAGCAGACCTGGACCAACCGGGCGGGCGTCGAGTACGTCTGGTTCAACAACGTCGAGACCCGCCCGGGCCAGGGCTACCCGAGGCGCTACGAGGACCAGGACCGCTGGCGCGGCGGCTGGACGCTCGACAAGCGGGGCAGGCTCAAGCTCAGGGCGGGCGGCCGCCTCCGCAAGCTGCTCACCATCTTCGCCAACCCCCTCATGCCCGCGCTCCGGGACTACTACGAGCCCTGGACGTACGACTACGAGAACCTCATCAGGGCGCCCCTCTCCGAGGACGTCCCCGTCGCGCCGCCCAGGTCGCTCATCAGCAACCGGCCCACCAAGATCGAGTGGAGCGCCAACTGGGACGACGACCTCGGCGGCGACCCGTCGCCCGACCCCGTGCTCGCCAAGGTGTCGGACCAGGTCAAGCTGGCCTTCGAGCAGGCGTTCATGTTCTACCTGCCGCGCATCTGCGAGCACTGCCTCAACCCGTCGTGCGTGGCCTCGTGCCCGTCGGGCGCCCTGTACAAGCGGGCCGAGGACGGCATCGTGCTCGTGGACCAGGACAAGTGCCGGGGCTGGCGCATGTGCGTGACGGGCTGCCCGTACAAGAAGATGTACTTCAACCACAAGACCGGCAAAGCGGAGAAGTGCCATTTCTGCTACCCGCGGGTGGAGGTCGGGCTCCCGACGGTCTGCTCGGAGACCTGCGTCGGGCGCCTGCGCTACCTCGGGGTCCTGCTGTACGACGCCGAACGCGTGGCGGCGGCCGCCTCGGTGGCCGACGAGCGTGACCTGTACGAGGCCCAGCTGGACCTGTTCGTCGACCCGAACGACCCGGCGGTGGACGAGGCGGGGCTGCCCGCCGACTGGGTGGAGGCGGCGCGGAGATCCCCGGTGTACGACCTGATCAAGAAATATCGGATAGCGCTGCCGTTGCACCCGGAGTACCGCACCCTGCCGATGGTCTGGTACGTCCCGCCGCTCTCCCCCGTCGTCGACGCGCTCTCCGGAGGCGGCCACGACGGCGAGGACGCGGTCAACCTGTTCGCCGCCATCGAGTCGCTCCGCATCCCCGTCGGCTACCTGGCCGAGCTGTTCACCGCCGGCGACCCGGCGCCCGTGACCGCCGCGCTGCGCCGGCTGGCGGCGATGCGCTCGTACATGCGCTCGGTCAACCTGGGCGAGCCGCCCGTCCTGGCGGACACGGGCCTGTCGGAGGAACAGGTACGCGAAATGTACCGGCTGCTGGCCCTGGCCAAGTACGACGAGCGGTACGTGATCCCGACCGCCTTCGGGAACATCCCGCCCGGGATCGTGGAGGAGGGCGGCTGCAGCCTCGACTACGACGGCGGACCCGGCATGCAGGCCCCGTTCGGCGAGGCGTCGGGCCGGCCCGTCCCGGTCTCGGTGGAGACCTTCCACAGCCTGAAGCAGCGCCAGACCGGCGACGAGGTCACCCACGAGCGGGTGAACCTGCTCAACTGGGACGGCCGCGGCACCCCAGCCGGCCTGTTCCCGCTCAAGAGGAGAAGACCATGAGCAGTGCCGTCATCGGCGCCGTCGTCTGGCAGGCCGCCGCCCACCTCCTCGCCTATCCCGACGAGCGCTTCTGGAACCGGCTGCCGCTCATCAAGGAGGCCGCCGAGCCGCACTTCGGGACGTTCCTGTCGCGCGCCTCCGACCTCGGGCCCGGCGAGCTGGCCGCGCACTACGTGGAGACGTTCGACCTGCACCGGCGCTGCTGCCTCTACCTCACCTACTACACCGACGGCGACACCCGCCGCCGCGGCCGGTCGCTGGCTGCCCTGAAACAGCGCTACCGGGCGGCCGGGTGGGAGCTGATGGACGACGAACTGCCCGACTTCCTGCCGGTGATGCTGGAGTTCGCCGCGCTCGATCCTTCGGGCGCCGAGCTGCTCAAGGAGCACAGGCCGGGGCTGGAGCTGCTGCTCACGGCCCTGACCGATCGCGACTCGCCGTACGCGTACGTGATCGGCGCGGTGTGCGCGGCCCTGCCGCCGATCACCGCCGCCGAGCGGCTCCAGACCACGCGCCTGGCCCAGGCCGGGCCGCCGGCCGAGACCGTAGGAGGTTACCTG
Source organism: Nonomuraea sp. NPDC050451 (assembly GCF_044458585.1). NCBI lineage: Bacteria > Bacillati > Actinomycetota > Actinomycetes > Streptosporangiales > Streptosporangiaceae > Nonomuraea > Nonomuraea sp. NPDC050451. The sequence continues at coordinate 246,152 of NZ_JBITHZ010000009.1, read as the reverse complement.
TGAGCTGGGCGGAGAGCACGCTCTGGGTGGTCATGCCGTACCTGACCCTGCTCGTCTTCGTGGGCGGGCTGATCTGGCGCTACCGCTACGACAAGTTCGGCTGGACGACCCGCTCGTCCCAGCTCTACGAGAGCCCGCTGCTGCGCGTGGCCAGCCCGCTGTTCCACTACGGCCTGATCTTCGTGATCGTCGGCCACGTCACGGGCCTGCTGATCCCGGTGAGCTGGACCGACGCGATCGGCGTGTCCAACGCCGCCTACCACATGAACGCGCTCGTCTGGGGCGGGCTCGCGGGCCTGGTCACGCTGGTGGGGCTGGGCCTGCTGATCTACCGCCGCCGCGCCACCGGCCCGGTGTTCATGGCGACCACGGCCAACGACAAGACGATGTACGCGGTGCTGGCCGCCTCGATCGTGGCGGGCGTGGTGACGACGGTCACAGGGTTCGTGCCCAGCGAGGTCAGCTACCGGACCACGGTCGCGCCCTGGTTCCGCAGCATCTTCATCCTCCAGCCGGACGCCGCCGCGATGCGTCAGGCCAACGTCCTTTACAAGGTGCACACGCTCATCGGGATGGCACTGTTCGTACTTTTCCCGTTCAGCCGCCTGGTGCACGCTCTTTCCGCCCCGTTGGGGTATTTGTTCCGTCCTTACATCGTGTATCGGAGTCGCACGCGATAGCGTGCCGGGGCGTCTGGCAGGGGTGGGAGTAGGCGAGAATCAACCCTTGTGAAGCACGGGTACACCAACAGCACAGTCGGCGACGGCGCCCTGGTCGTGAAGTGCTACCAGGGGCCGGAGGCGGCGTTCCGGCTGGGCACGGAGAGCAGATACCTGCGCCGGCTGCGCGGCCGGCTGCCGGTCCCCCGCGTTCACCAGGTCACCTCGACCAGCCTGACCACCCGCTTCGTCTCCGGCACCCACGGCCAGGACCTCATCGACGAGGGGCACGCCGCCGAGGTGCTCGCCGAGTGCGGCCGGGCCCTGTCCGGCATCCACCGGCTGGGGATCGTGCACGGCGACTTCGGCCCGCAGAACATGCTGTTCGACCCGGCCACGTTCCGGACGGCCGCGATCCTCGACTGGGAGTGGGCCCACCCCGGGCGCCCGGTCGAGGACCTCGCGTGGTGCGAGTGGATCATCCGCAGCCATCACCCGGAGCACGTTCCGCTGCTCTCGCGCTTCTTCGCCGCGTACGACGGGCCCGTCCCCTCGTGGGAGGAGCGCCAGGAGGCCATGGTGGCGCGCTGCCGCGACCTGATCGACTTCTGCTCCCGCTGGGAGCCCGGCGGGGCGGGCGAGAAGCTCTGGCGCGAACGCCTCGAAACCACGGCCGCCTGGACGGAGTAGCGGCGCCTCAGCCCGCCCCGGGCTGCCTCAAGCCGCGGATCGACGCCACCGCCGCGTCCAGCAGCCCGACCTCCCGCTCGGTGAGCGCCTTGTCGGCGGCCCGGCGCGCCCTGGCCCGGTCGAGCCCGTCGCCGAAGTCCATGGCGGGGCCCAGCCCGGCGACCAGCGCGACGAGGCCCCGCCGCGCCACGTCGGCGAACTCGATCTCGTCCACGGCCGCCTGCGCGAAGATCACCGCGGACATCGCGCAGTCGAACCCGGGAGGCCCGTCCTGGCTGTTGCACCAGTCGATCACGACCGGCCCTCGGGGCGTGAGCATGACGTTGTCGGGATGCAGGTCCAGATGCAGCACCCGGTCACCGGGATCGGCGCACGCCAGTGCCGGGATCTCGTGCAGCCGCCGCAGCAACCGGGCGACGGTCGCGCCCGCCTCCTCGGCCGTGATCTCCCCGTCGAGCATCGCCCGCAACATCGTCGGCCCCGACAGCCGCCCCATCACCAGGTCGGTGGCCGCCCACGCGTCGGGGTAGAGCTCGGGCACCGGATATCCGTGGCCGGCCACGTGCGCGATGACCGCCGCCTCCCGCCGCGCGTCGATCGGTATCCGGTAGCGGCGTAAGACCCGCTCGTCATCGATCGCGTACACGTCCGCGGTGCGCCCGGATCCCAGCAGCTCGCCGACCTCCATGCGCCACAACCTAGTCAAAAAAGCCGTGGCCCGCCGACGGGGACGCGGGCTAGGTTCCGTCCATGGCCGAGATACACGGTGTGTGCGAGGACCGCTTCGGCGAGGTGCGCGAGATGCTGGCCGCCTCGCTGGCCAAGGACGACGTCGGCGCCTCGGTGGCCGTCTACGTGGACGGCGAGCCGGTGGTGGACATCTGGGGCGGGTACGCCGACGCGGCCCGAACCGTCCCCTGGGAACGCGACACCATCACCAACGTCTGGTCGACCACCAAGCCGATGACGGCGCTGTGCGCGCTGATCCTCGCCGACCGGGGCGAGCTCGACCTGGCCGCGCCGGTCGCCGCCTACTGGCCGGAGTTCGCCGCCGCGGGCAAGGAGCGCGTGCTCGTACGCCACCTGCTCTCCCACACCGCCGGCCTGCCCGTCTGGGACGAGCCGATGACGGTCGAGGACCTCTACGACTGGCAGCTGGCCACGACGCGGCTGGCCGGGCAGGCGCCGCGCTGGGAGCCGGGCACCGAGGCCGGATACCACGCGGCCACCCAGGGTTTCCTGGTCGGGGAGGTCGTCCGCCGCGTCACCGGGCGCAGCCTGGGCGCCTTCTTCGCCGAGGAGGTGGCCGGGCCGCTGGGGGCGGACTTCCACATCGGCCTCGCCGCCGAGCACGACCCCCGGGTCTCCCCCGTCATCCCGCCCCCGACGCTCATGGAACCCCCGTCCGACCTGCCCGCCAATCCCCTGCTGCGGCCCGAGGAGGCCAACACCACGCCCTGGCGGCGCGCCGAGATCCCGGCCGCGAACGGGCACGGCAACGCCCGCTCGGTCGGCCTCGTACAGTCGGTCCTGGCCTGTGGCGGGACGGTCCGAGGCGTGCGGCTGCTGTCGGAGGAGGGCTGCGCGCGTGCCGTCGAGGAGCAGTTCCGGGGCTTCGACCGGGTTCTGGGCACGCGGATGTGGTACGGCATGGGCTACGGGCTGCTCGAGCCGCGCACGTGCTTCTGGGGCGGGATGGGCGGCTCGCTGGTCGTGATCGACCTCGACGCCCGCATGACGGTGGCGTACGTGATGAACCGGATGCTCGACCAGGGCGACGACCGTGGCATGGGTTTCCTGCTGGCCGCCTACGAGGCTTTGTCCTCCTGACGGTTTTGTGGCCGCTCTGTAGCGGTCTTATAGGGCCGTCCATGATCGTTGTATGCGAGAGGCCCCCCGTAGAAAGGGAAGATCACGCATGCGCGTTCGTGCAGGTATCGTCGCCGCGGGTATCGCGGCTCTGGCCGCCATCGGTATCGCCGCCCCGGCGCAGGCGGCCGGCTGGACATACATCGGCGAATACACCAGCTACTCGAAGTGTGTAGACATGGGCCAGTCGTACCAGCGTGAGGGCTGGGACGAGTACAAGTGCACGCTTAACGCCACCGGCTGGTACTACCTCTGGGTCAGGTAGTCCCCATTCCCGGCGGCGCCTCCTCGCGAGAGGGGGCGCCGTTCGCGTGCCGGGAGGAGGGCGACTCTAGGAGACCTGGCGGGACTCGTCGTTCGTGCTGCTGCGGATCTGCTGGATGCGCTGCTTGGTCAGGCCGAGCAGCTCGCCGATGTCCCCGTCCGACAGGCCGAGCTCGTGCATGTGCTTGACGCGCTTCTTGAGCGTGCGCGTGTAGTCCTCGGCGATCGCGGCGGCCTGGCGCTGGAGAGCGGCGAAGTCGTCGAGGTCCTGCTCCGACAGGCCGGGCAGCGCGTAGTGGTAGACGGGCTTGGGCGGCTGGGGGCGGTCGGCGAAGAGGAACGGCAGCCCCTCGGCGACGTCCCCGTGCAGCTCCTTCAACGTGCGGGCGGACATGCCGCCGGCCACGCCGTCCACCTGGGCCAGCCACAGGCTGCCCGCGAGGGTGATGTGAACGTCAACGCGGTCCGCGGTCATGGATCCTCCAGCCAGTCGTCACCGAACAGGTGCGCGAGCCCCCGTTCGAGGGAGTCCACCAGGTGCGGGGTCTCCCCAGGGTAGAGCGGGACGATCGCGCGGGCCGCGACACGGCCCTCGGCGTCCCACAGCAGGAGGAATCGCTGGCGTTTCGTCGTTTCCGCCCAGTCGCAGCGCAAGCCATGGGTGTGGGAGAGCCCGATGATCCGATCGCGGATGGCCGCATAGTCGTCTCGTTCCACCACACGCGGCAGACTATATAGCTTGCCCATCACCGACAAGGGACCTTGTCGGCGAGATTAGTCAGCACCCCAGGCGTCGAGGAACGCCCGCACCGCGGCGCGCGCCAGCTCTCGCAGCTCGTCCTCAGGGATCGTACGGGTGCCCATCTGGGAACGGGCCTCCAGCGGGCCGACGAGCAGGGCCATGAACTGCTCGGCCGCCGTGTCGGGATCGGTGGCACGCAGGCGCCCCGCGAGCGCGAGCCGGGCCATCCGGTCGGCGAGGGCCTGGTTGAGGCGGTCCGGGCCGCTCTCCTTGACGATGTCGAGTATGTCGGGGAAGCGGATGATCTCCGCGTAGAGCAGCCGACGCAGCGCGCACGAGCGCCCGTCGGTGTGCAGGCGGAGCAGCTCGTCGGCGACGCCCTCCAGCGTGGCACGCAGGTCCTCGCCCGGGTCGGCCAGCGGTTCCAGGGCGGCCAGGCGGGCGTTCAGCGTCATCTGCGCGGCGGCCTCCACGGCGCTCCTGAACAGGGTGGCCTTGTCCGTCATGTGGTTGTAGACCGTCGGCTTGGCCACGCCCGCCTCGTCCGCGATGTCCTGCACGCACGCCTGCGCGTAACCGAGCCGGGCGAACACGGCGAACGCGCCCTCCAGGATCGCCTGCCGCTTGTCGATGCGCCCGCGCGAGGTGGTGACCATACCTCCGAATTGTACCCGCCGGTTCAACTTCATGGACGTACGGGTTGCGAACGAACGTACGAGGTAACTACTTTGAACCCATGAGTTCAAATATGCCGGACGACCGGCTGGACGCGCGGCTGCTGGGCATGATCGGCGTGATCCTGCTCGGCGGCCTGCTGGGCATCCTCAACAGCACGATGGCCGCCGTCGCCGTCGACACCCTGGCCACGACCTTCCACACCTCACTGAGCACGATCGGCTGGACGTCCACCGGGTTCCTGCTGGCCGTGACGGCCACCATCCCGTTCACCACCTGGGCCGTCGACCGGTTCGGCGGCAAGCGGCTGTGGCTGGCCGGGCTGGCGCTGTTCCTCGCCGGCTCGCTCGGGGCCGGGCTCGCCTGGAACGTGGGCGTCCTGATCGTCTTCCGCGTGGTCCAGGGGTTCGGGGCCGGGCTGCTCGACCCCCTCGTGTTGATCCTCCTGGCCCGCGCCGCCGGGCCGCGCCGGGCCGGGCGGGTGATGGGCCTGATGGGCGTCGTCCTGTCCCTGGGCCCCGTGCTCGGGCCGATCGCGGGCGGCGCCGTACTGGCCGGGCTGTCGTGGCGGTGGATGTTCCTGCTCAGCGTGCCCTTCGGCCTGGTGGCGCTGCTGCTCGCGCTGCGCGTGGTCCCCGCCGACGAGCCGCCCGCCGGGGCGTCGGCGCGGCTCGACGTCGTGGGGCTGGCGCTGCTCGGGCCCGGGTTCGCGGCCGTCGTCCTGGCCCTGTCGCAGACGGCCGAACAGGGGGCCTTCACCGCCTGGCAGGCCCTGCTCCCGCTGGGCGCGGGCCTGGCCCTGCTCCTCGCCTACGCCGTACACGCCCGGCACGCCCCAGGCGGGACGCCACCTCTGATCGACCTGCGGTTGTTCACCAGCCGGGGCTTCAGCGCCAGCGTCGCGATCATGGGCCTCGGCGGGCTGGCCCTCTTCGCCGCCCTGTTCGCCCTACCCCTCTACTACCAGCAGGCCCACGGGCACGGCGTGCTCGCCGCCGGGCTGCTGATGGCGCCACTCGGGCTCGGCGGCGCGGTCGCCATGCCGCTGGCCGGGCGGCTCTCGGACCGCATCGGCGCCCGCGGCCTGGCCACCGGCGGCGCGCTCGTGGCCGGCCTCAGCGCGCTGGCCTTCACCCGGATCGGCGCGAACACGCCCGAGATCTGGCCGGCGCTGGCGGCGTTCACGATCGGGCTGGGCAGCGGGTGCTTCAGCGCACCCGCGATGGGCTCCCTCTACCGGGCGCTCCCGCCGTCCATGGTGGCGCAGGGCAGCTCGGTGCTCTACATGCTCAACCAGCTCGGCGCCGCGCTCGGCGTCGCCGTGGTCACGCTCATCCTCCAGACCGCCGGAGAAGTGATCATCGGCTTCCACGGCATCTTCTGGCTCGTCGTGGCCGTGATCGCGATCGTCCTGGCCGCCGTCCCACTGCTGCCGGGCCGCCCCCGTACGGAACCCGTACGGGAAGCGGAGCCGGCGAGGAGCGCATCATGAGGACACTGGTGATCAGCGGCGGCACGGACGGCATGGGACGGGCGCTCGCCCGCACTTACCTCGAACGGGGCGACGCCGTGGCCGTCATCGGCCGCGACAGGTCCAAGGCTCTCCCCGGGGCCGTGTTCATCCCCGCGGATCTGAGCTTGATCAGCGCGAATCGGCGGGTGATCGACGAGGTCAACGTCAGGTTCCCGGTCGTGGACGCGCTCGTGTTGTGCGCGCGCTACTTCCGCACGCACCGGTTCGTGACGGCGGAGGGCATGGAGGGGACCTTCGCGCTGGACTACCTGAGCCGCTTCCTCCTCAGCTACGGCCTCACCGCACCTCGCCTCATCGTGAACGTGTCAGGCCCGGGCCAGCCGACCGACCTCATCCACTGGAACGACCTCATGCTCGAGCGCGGGTACGACGGCGTGACCGCCCAATTCCAGGCCGGCAAGGCGAACGACCTGCTCGGCGTGGCCTTCGCCGCCCGGCACGGCGGCCGCACGCGCTATGTCCTCATCCACCCCGGAGGCGTCTCGACGAGCGTCGCCGGCGAGTACGACGCGGCGACCGCCGCGCACGTGGAGGCGCTCAAGAAGCACGGACTGCCGGTCGAGGAGGGCATCAAGCCGATCGTCGCCCGCATCGACGACCCGCCCGCCGAGCCGCTCAGCGCCTTCATCCGAGAGCGCCGGATCGCCCTCGACCCCGGGCCCTTCGACCCGGCCGCCGCGGAGCGACTCCACGAGCGCACGCTGAAGGTGATCGACTCGACGGGGAACCGAGTGTCCTATCCCTTGTAGTTGAAGATCTGGCGGAGCGTGTGCTGGACCTCCACGAGATCCCGCTGGTCCGCCATCACCTGGTCGATCGACTTGTACGCCTCGGGATGCTCGTCCACCAGCGCGGCGGCCCGATCCGCGTTCCAGGTGCGGCCGCTCATCGCCGCGGTGAGGGAAGCCGCGGACAGCTCCCGCTTCGCCTTCGTCCGCGACATGCGGCGGCCCGCACCGTGGGAGCACGAGTTGTACGACTCGGGGTTACCGCGACCGCGCACGATGTACGAGCGCGTGCCCATCGAACCCGGGATCACGCCCTCGTCACCGGTGTCGGCCTTGATGGCCCCCTTGCGGGTGATCCACAACGTCTTGCCGTAGTGGGTCTCCTGCTGCGTAAAGTTATGGTGACAATTGATCGTGCGGACCCGCTCGCCCTTGCCGACGACCTTGAACAGGGCGTTGATCAGGACCCTGTCCATCCGCGCCCGCGAGGCCATGGCGTAGTGCTGGGCCCACAGCATGTCCTCGATGTACGCGGTGAACTCCGGCGTGCTCTGCACGAGATACGCCAGGTCCGGGTCCTCCAGGCTGAGGGCCTGCTGCTTCATCAGCTTCTTCGCGCCCGTGATGTGCATCTGGGCGAGCTGGTTGCCGATGCCGCGCGACCCCGAGTGCAGGACCGTCCAGACGTGGTCCCGCTCGTCCAGGCAGACCTCGACGAAGTGGTTGCCCGAGCCGAGCGTGCCGAACTGGTCGCTCACCTTCTTGGTCTGCTTGGGGGTGAGGTCGGTGTGCGGGAGCCCGAGGTCGCTGAGCGCGCGGTCGACCGCCGGGTCTTCGTGCCCCTTGCCGACGCCGGCGGGGATGCGGTGCTCCACCATCGGCATCAGGGCGGCGAGGGTCTCGGGCAGGTCGGCGGCCGTGAGCGTCGTCTCGGTGGCCACCATGCCGCAGCCGATGTCCACGCCGACGGCGGCCGGGATGATCGCGTTCTCCGTGGGGATCACCGAGCCGACCGTCGCACCGATGCCGACGTGCGCGTCGGGCATGAGAGCGACGTGGCCGGAGACGAACGGCAGGCGTGCGGTGCGAGCGGCCTGCGTGATCGCGCCTTCGTCGATCTCGCTGGCCCACGACAGCAGGTTGGGTGCGGGCTGGTTCGGCACGGTGAAATCTCCTCACTGGTTCTTGATCAGTGTGGCGTGACCAGGAAGGATTTTCCCACCTATTTTACCGAAGCCGAGTTTGACGGGCGGGCGAGGTTGATCTCTGTGACAAGTGGGCTAACCCTCGACGAACGTGACCGTCTCGTCGAGTGGCGCGCGGCCCGTACGGATGTAATCCACCGTGACGTCCTCGAACCCGATCGACATGCCGCAGAAGAGGACGAGCCCGTCCGGGGGTGTTAGGACCTCCGCGACGGTCTTGCGATAGACCGACCACGCCATCTGCGGGCAACTGTGCAGCCCTTCGGCGCGCAGCAGCAGCATGACGCTCTGCAGAAACATGCCGAGGTCGGCCCATTGGGGCCGGCCCATGTCGCGGTCGATGTAGCAGAACAGGGCGGCGGGCGCGCCGAAGCACTGCCAGTTCGCGGAAGCGGCCCTCTGGCGCGACTCCCAGTCGTCGCGCGTAATGCCGAGCGCGCTGTAGCGCTCCTTGCCGAAGGCGGATCGGCGCTCATGGTAGGGGGACTTCAGTGCGGACGGGTACATCTCGTACTCCCGCTCGTCCCAGGGATCGCCCGCGGCCACGCGCTCGCCGGCGCGCTTCTTGAGCTCGGCCAACGGCTCGCCCGTCAGCACATAGGCGTGCCAGGGCTGGAGGTTCGATCCGGACGGCGACCAGGCCGCGGCGGACAGCACGCGTTCCAGCACTTCCCTTGGGACAGGCCGGTCGTCGAATCCCCGCACCGCCCGTCGACTCGTGACCGCCTCGTATACGTCCAAGATCACCGACCCCCCATCGGCTCAACGCATCTAATTCCGTTACGGTAGCCGACGCGTTCAGGAGCGACGATGGTGGCACTGCTCAAGGCCAGGTTCGCCGCGAAGCCGCACAGAACGAAGCGCCTACGCCTCACCACCTGCGGGATAGGCGAACCGGGTCAGCAGATCTCTCAGCTGCTCGCGCTCGCCAGGCCCCAGATCGGCAACCAGACGCTCGGCCAGCGGCTCCGCCGCCACATGGGCCGCGTCGAAAAGCTCGACGCCCTGAGGCGTGATCTCCACAGCCCGCACCCGCCGGTCCCCCGGAACGGCCTTGCGTACGGCCAGCCCCTTGCGCTCCAGGTCGTCCACGACCCGCATGATTCCCGCCTTGTCCGATCCCGTCGCCGCCGCCAGGTCGCGCTGCACCGTGGGCCCGCGGTTGACCAGCACGATCAGCACGGCGAAATGCCGCAGCTCGATGCCGAGCGGCCGGAGCGCCTCCGTCATCACCGTGGCCGCTCGCCAGTGCGCCTGGCGCAGCAGCAGGCCGAGAGCGAAGGGCGAGGGATCTCCGGGGCGGTCGGTCGCACGTGAGGCGGCGGCTTCGCGAGGAACGTCGGCGGTCATAAGAGCATGCTACCGCCATCATTTCATTCGATACGGTATCGCATGAAATTAACGCCGTCCGGCTCAGCGGTCTCACTCCGGGTCGGCCAGCGTGCCCTGCTCGTCACCCACCACCTCGGCGATGGCCGCGAAGAACGCGGCGATGCCGGGCAGGTTGGCGCCCTTGGCACGGGAGGCGGCGAAGTCGTCTTCCGACCGCCACTCGACGATGTCCAGCCACTCCTCGCCCGGCAGCCGTACGAGGCGGGCGTCCAGGAAGCCCTCCCGGTCTGCACGGAAATCCGCCAACATGGCGGGCCGGGCGGCCAGCAACGCCTCGCCCTGGTCCGGCGCCACTTTGAAACGCGTCAGCTCCACGAAGGTCGTCATCGTCATCTCCTCGATCGGTTCTGCCACCGAACGATATAGTCACAATTTATTATAGTCAAATTTAGTGACAATCATCTTAGGTGACCGAAGGTGCGGGCACGGCTCCCAGCGGTACCTGTCGATCACTTCCGTGGCGCGCCGGCGTGCCTCTGGGATGCGGGACCCGCATCGCCGCTCATGGGGCGCCGCCCTCGGCTCGCCTACCGAGCGGGCAGGGGTGGGGAACGTGTCGGTTCGGGCAGCAGATCACGCCGATGCTGACGAAGCGGCCGCCCTGCAGCCACTCGCCCCACTGCACGTCAACGCCGCGCGGCAGCAGGTCGCGAGCGTGGTCAAGCCGCTCCCGCAGCGTGATGCGCTCCGGCGCGAGCAGTACACCACGGACCTTGCCGTACTCGGCCGCCAGCCAGTCGGCCGCCTCACCCACGTCGTGGAAGGTGGCCGCGATCCGAGAGGCGGGCTTGGCCAGCCAGTCGCCGGTCCGCATCGGCGGCAAGACCGATGTGGGGAAATCAGGCGAGCCAGTACGGCGCTCGGCCTCGTTGGCACGCTCGGCACCGTTGCCGATCCACTGGTAGGCATGCCAGTGCATGATCATGGCGCTCCCGTAGAGTGCTGGGGGCGGCCCCTGCTTGCTTCGATCAGGCAGGGACCGCCGTCTCACGCTGTGCCTAGATGGTGGTCATGCCGGTGGCACGCAGCTCGGCACCGGTGAACCGGAGTGTCCCGGCGTCCGGGTTCTTCGAGTCACGCAGCGCATAGGCGTCCTCGACACCCGGAATCGGGGCGATCAGCACGCAGGACTCCATCGTCTCCTCCTGCTGGTTGCCGCCGCACAGTCGGGTGAACGGCACGTCGCCGAGCGGTTGACCGTACAGATCCCTCACGCGGATCTCCTCTCGTTCGAGCCCCTTGAGTCATGGGGCGGACTTCCCATGCGCGCGGTTGCGCCTGGGGGGTTGGAATCCTTTGGCCCGCCGTGGGCGTTCGGACGCCGGGTCGGGGCCGCCTTTATGCAGCAGACTCCGAGAAAGCAGCCCACGAAGTAGCGTTGCCAATACAGAGAGTCATGGTCTAGGGGTGGACTGTCCGCATGGTGTCCGCAGCCGCTGCGGACAGTCATGCGGACATGACAGGGAGCGCCGCATGGGCACTGAAACGTTCGGCGAGGCACTTCGACGCCTACGTGGTGATATGTCCATCCGGGACGTAGCGCGGCTGGCCAACTGCGGCAAGAGCCACATCTCCGATCTCGAAAACGGACGACGGGCACCCAGCCTGGCCATCGCAACAGCACTCGACAGGGCTCTCGGAGCCAACGGCAGACTGGTGGCCCGATTGCCGCCCCCACCGGACTGCGCTCCGGCACCGCAGCCGCATAGGGATGAATGGGAGGATCTGAGCGAACTGCTGCGCCGCACCTTCTTGAGACGTGGCCTTGCCGCCGTCACATTGCCCGCCATCGGCTTGGAAGACCTGAAGCACATCGCGATGGCGATCAACGATGCCCGCCGGTACGCCGATAAGGAAGTGGCTGCTCATCTTGAGCGCCAACTTGTCGATTGTGCTGCCAACGATCGCACGCGCGAGCCCAGACAGAGCATTCCAACGGCCCTTGGCCTGGTTGCCGCCATCGAGGATATGGCGAAGGAAGCAAAACCAGATGTGCGGCACTCTCTGTTCAAAGTCGGGGCACGGACTGCTGAGCTTGCCGGCTGGCTGTACCGCGATATTGCGATGCCGGAGCCGGCCGGCTACTGGCGCGACCGTGCGATGGAATGGGCTCAGGCGACGAGTGATTTCCCCATGCAAGGGTACGTGCTACTGAAAAAGAGCCAATCGGCATGGGATCAGCGCGATGCGCAAAGGATGCTCGCCCTTGCCGTGGCCGCCCAGGAAGGACCATGGCGCTTGCCACCTCACGTGCAAGCCGAAGCGGTCCAGCAGGAGGCCAGAGGTCTCGCCATGCTCGATGGCGACACGAAGCTGATCGAGTCGAAGCTTGAACTGGCACGTGACCTGCTGACACAGGACGGCAAGGCAACCGGAATCGCCGCTCACTACGATGAACCCTTGTTCAGCCTGCAAGTCGCCATCTGCCACCAGGAGTCAGGCGAGTCCGAGCGAGCCATCGAGACTTATGAGCGGTGGCTCTCGCCACAAGCATTCTCGCGGAGGGATTACGGCTACTTCCTCGCGCTGAAGGGTGAGGCATTTGCAGCGGCCGAGCAACCGGACCAGGCAGCAACCAGTGGTCTTGAAGCCTTGACGCTGGCACAGGAAACCAATTCAGCCCGCACCCGTCTGGAGATTTTGCGACTCATCGGACGGTTGCAGCCCTGGCAGCACAGGGAAAGCGTGCGCGAGCTACGTTACGCCATCCTTGCTTAGCCACTCGACCACTGTGCGGATGACGTAGGCTTGCCACTCCTGAGTCCGCGGATCGGCATAACGAGGATCATCGTGGACGGCGATGCCGTGTTGGGCACCCTCTATTTCGATGAGCCGGGCATCCCCTCCGAACTGGCGGACCGCATCCCGCGACGACTGCACTGGAATGAACGTGTCATCGGTGCCGTGCACCAGCAGCGTCGGCGTGGTGATATTACCTAGCTCCTTGTGCGGTTGGAGGTAGAACACTTCGTTGAGCAGCGCTCGTCCCAGCTTGAAGGTCGGCGAGTGGCGCACAAAGCCCTGCGCGGCCAACTCCTGTCCAGCGTCCTCGTTGACGTAGCCATCCTGCCAGTACGGCTTGTCATCCACGAAGCGCTTCTTATAGTTGAGCAGCGGATTGAACAGCACCAGCCGATGCACGGCTTCCGGGTGGCGCGATGCGTAGAAGGCCGATATCCCACCGCCAAAACTTGCACCGACGATGTTCGTCTGCTCACTGCCCAGTTCGGCGCATACATAGTCGACTGCCGCCCGGATGTCGTTGACGACACCGGCAATCGTCAGGTCTTCTTGCCTGCCGTCGCTCTCGCCGTGGGCTCGGAAGTCGAAGCGCAGCGATGGCAGACCGGCATCTGCCAGACCAAGCGCCAGACGACTGAAGAAGCCGCCTTCCTCGCGAGTGACGCCGCCACCGTGCACCAATACCGTTGTCGGTGTCCCCTCTGGCACGTCAGGGACAACCATGGTGCCGCGGAGTTCGAGTCCGTCGAGGGAGCGGAAGGCGACTTCGCGTGCGATTGGAGTCACGACCAGCAGCATACGGACGGCATCGACAATACGGCGGCTATCGGCGCTGAGCGCACGGACGTTGTCGTCGCATCTCATCCAGGAGCCCTGTCACGTCGCCTTCAGAGCAATCGCGTCTCCGGGTGACACGCGTTCGGACGAGCGAGGCGGCGACGTTGACGTCGGCGAAGACCATTCCAACGCATTGTCGAATTGCTGCCAGGCATGCCCCTGCTGGGCGAGGACCTTGGTCCGGGGTGGGCTCCAGCAGGCCCAGCCGGTAATCGGGCAACGGGCGGGCCCAACCAGTCGCCGAAGGCGTGGGGTGCGCCGATAGGCGCCTTGATAAGAGACAGCCTGAGCCCCGAGCGCGAAGCGCTCCCTTGGGAAGCCCTTTTTGCTCGGGGCGGGCATCTGACGGCCCACTGTCCAGATGGGCGACGGGTGTACTACTTGGCGTTGGCCTTCAGGTAGTCGGTGTTCATCTGGGCGATGGTGTCCAGCGGGATGCCCTTGGGGCACACCGCCGTGCACTCTCCCGTGTTCGTGCAGCCGCCGAACCCCTCCGCGTCCATCTGGTCCACCATGGCCTTGGCGCGGGACAGGCGCTCCGGCTGGCCCTGGGGCAGCAGGCTCAGGTGGGTGATCTTGGCGGCGGTGAACAGGGAGGCGGAGCCGTTCGGGCAGGCCGCCACGCACGCGCCGCAGCCGATGCAGGTCGCCGCGTCGAAGGCCGCGTCCGCGTCCTCCTTGCGTACGGGGATGCTGTGGGCGTCCGGGGCCGAGCCGGCCGGGACCGAGACGAAGCCGCCCGCCTGGATGATCCGGTCGAAGGCGCTGCGGTCCACGACCAGGTCCTTGACGACCGGGAAGGGGGCGGCGCGCCACGGCTCGATGGTGATCGTGGCGCCGTCCTCGAAGTGACGCATGTGCAGCTGGCACGTCGTCGTCGCGCGCTGTTCCCCGTGCGCGACGCCGTTGATGACCATGCCGCACATGCCGCAGATGCCCTCGCGGCAGTCGTGGTCGAAGGCGATCGGGTCGTCGCCCTCCAGGATGAGACGCTCGTTGAGGACGTCCAGCATCTCCAGGAAGGACATGTCCGGCGAGACGTCTTCCACCCGGTAGGTCACCATCCGGCCGGAGTCGGTAGGGCCGTTCTGGCGCCAGACCTTGAGGGTCAGGTTCACTTGTAGCTCCGCTGGCTCATCTTGACGTACTCGTACTCGAGCGCTTCCTTGTGCAGCACCGGCCCGTCGGGCGAGGACTCCCAGGCCGACACGTGCGCGAAGTGCTCGTCGTCGCGCAGCGCCTCGCCGTCGGCGTCCTGGGACTCGGCGCGGAAGTGGCCGCCGCAGGACTCCGTGCGGACCAGGGCGTCCAGGCACATGAGCTCGGCCAGGTCGAAGAAGTCGGCGACGCGGCCGGCCTTCTCCAGGACCTGGTTCAGCTCCTCGGCCGTGCCGCTGACCTTGACGTTCTGCCAGAACTCTGCACGCAGCTCAGGGATGCGCTCCAGCGCCTTGCGCAGCGACTCCTCGGTGCGCTCCATGCCGCAGTAGTCCCACATGAGCTTGCCCAGCTCGCGGTGGAAGGAGTCGGGGGTACGGGTGCCGTTCACGGCCAGGAGCCGGTCGATCTTGCTCCGGACCTTGATCTCGGCCTCCGCCACGGCCTCCTCGTCCACGTCGCCGAACGGCCCGGCGGCCAGGTAGTCGCCGAGGGTGGTCGGCAGGACGAAGTAGCCGTCGGCCAGGCCCTGCATCAGGGCCGAGGCGCCGAGGCGGTTGGCGCCGTGGTCGGAGAAGTTGGCCTCGCCGATGACGAACAGGCCCGGGATCGTGGACTGCAGGTCGTAGTCCACCCACAGCCCGCCCATCGTGTAGTGGACGGCCGGGTAGATGCGCATCGGCACGTCGTACGGGTTCTCACCGGTGATGCGCTCGTACATCTCGAAGAGGTTGCCGTACTTCTTCTCCACGGCGTCGCGCCCGAGGCGGGCGATGGCGTCGCGGAAGTCCAGGTAGACGCCCAGACCGCCGGGGCCGACGCCGCGGCCCTCGTCGCAGACGTTCTTGGCGGCGCGGGAGGCGATGTCACGCGGGACGAGGTTGCCGAAGGCGGGGTAGATCCGCTCCAGGTAGTAGTCGCGCTCCTCGTCCGGGATGTCGCCGGGGGCGCGGGTGTCGTTCTTGCGCAGCGGCACCCAGACGCGGCCGTCGTTGCGCAGCGACTCCGACATCAGCGTCAGCTTCGACTGGTACTCGCCGGAGACGGGGATGCAGGTCGGGTGGATCTGCGTGTAGCAGGGGTTGGCGAAGTACGCGCCGCGCTCGTGCGCCCGCCAGATCGCCGTCGTGTTGCAGCCCTTGGCGTTCGTGGACAGGAAGAACACGTTGCCGTAGCCGCCGGTGGCCAGCACCACGGCGTCGGCGATGTGGCGCTCGATCTCGCCGGTCACCATGTCGCGCACGATGACGCCGCGGGCCCGCCCGTCGGAGACGATCACGTCGAGCATCTCGTGCCGGGTGTGCATGGTCACGGTCCCGGCCGCGATCTGCCGCTCCAGCGCCTGGTAGGCGCCCAGCAGGAGCTGCTGGCCCGTCTGGCCGCGGGCGTAGAACGTACGGGAGACCTGGGCGCCGCCGAAGGAGCGGGTGTCGAGCAGGCCGCCGTACTCGCGGGCGAAGGGGACGCCCTGGGCCACGGCCTGGTCGATGATGTTCACCGAGACCTGGGCCAGGCGGTAGACGTTCGACTCGCGGGCGCGGAAGTCGCCGCCCTTGACCGTGTCGTAGAAGAGCCGGTAAATGCTGTCGCCGTCACCGCGGTAGTTCTTGGCGGCGTTGATCCCGCCCTGCGCGGCGATGGAGTGCGCGCGGCGCGGCGTGTCCTGGTAGCAGAACGACTTGACGTTGTAGCCCAGCTCGCCCAGCGTCGCCGCGGCCGAGCCGCCCGCCAGGCCGGTGCCGACCACGATCACGTTGAGCTTGCGCTTGTTGGCGGGGTTGACCAGCTTCGCGCTGAACTTCCGCTTCTCCCACCGCTCCTCGATGGGACCGGCCGGAGCCTTGCTGTCCCGAATCTCCGGGCCTTCCGTATATTTCATTACTTAACAACTCCGAAGGTGATCGCGAGCGGCGGCGCGAGGAACCCGATGACCAGCAGGGCGGACACCAGCCCGGCGACCGGCCGGAGAGCCTTGTTACGCGTCCGGTTGGCCCAGCCGAGGGTCTGGAAGGCGCTCCAGATGCCGTGCCGCAGGTGCAGGCCGACCATGACGACGGCGACCACGTAGATCAGGGTCACCCACCACCGGGAGGCGTCGAAGCCGGCGATCATCCGGTCGGCGGGCGCGGAGTCGAAGCCCTTGGGGTTCACGACGCCGAAGGTGAGGTCCAGCAGGTGCCAGACGAGGAAGAGCAGGATCGTGAGGCCACCGAACCGCATGATGTGCGTCGCGTAGCCGTTCGCCTGCGACTTCTTGGCGACGTACTTGACGGGCCTGGCCTGGTGGGCGCGGCGGGACAGCGAGATCGCGGCCCACATGTGCAGGACGACCGACGCGACGAGGACGACCTCGAGCAGGGTCAGCACCGTTCGATAGGGCGCGATCGGCTCCAGGAGCGTACGCAGCGCGTGGGCGTACTCGTTGAACGAGTCCCTGCCCAGGAAGATCTTGAGGTTGCCCAGCATGTGGAGGACGAGGAAGAGCACCATCACGGCCCCCGTGACGGCCATGACGGCTTTCTTGCCGTTCGACGAGCGCAGGAACCCGCCGGGCCTCCTGCTCGTTGGAGCGTTCTTGCGAGCGGTAACAGGCGCGGTGGCTGCGCCGCGCTCTATCGTGGCAGTCACGTCTCCAAACGCTAGGTATCCAGCAATCATCCGTCCAAGTCATGACGGGTCTGGTTTCGATAGCCACCGGCTATGATGCTTGGTTTGTACGGTCGCCCCACGGAAATGACGCCGCTCGGTGCGAGGAAAATCACATGCAGTTGCAACAACTCGCGTACTTCGTGGCGGTCGCGGAGGCCAGGCACTTCACCCAGGCGGCCGAGCGCATGAGAGTCGCGCAGCCGTCGCTCAGCAAGCAGATCAAGGCCCTGGAGGCCGATCTGGGCGCCCCGCTGTTCTCCCGGGCCCGGGGCAACGTCACGCTGACGCCGGCCGGTGAGGCGCTGCTACCGCTCGCCCGCAGGATCCTCGCCGACGCCGACACCGCCAGGCAGGAGGTGGCCCAGCTCGCCGGGCTCCGCCGGGGCCGGGTGCGGCTCGGCGCCACGCCGTCGCTCTGCGCGGGGCTGATGGCAGACGCGCTGGCCCGCTTCCACCGCGCGTACCCGGGGATCGAGCTGCTGGTGGAGGAGGGCGGCTCGCGTGACCTCGTCAGGGCGCTCGCGCGGGGGCAGCTCGACCTGTCGCTGATCATCATGCCGCTGCAGAGCGACGACCCCTCGCTGGTGACCGAGGAGATCCTGCGGGAGAACCTGGTGGTGGCCGCCCCCTCCCATGAGCGGCCGAAGGGCCCGTACATGGAGATCGAGGCCCTGCGCGGGCGCCAGATGGTGATGTTCAGGCGCGGCTACGACCTTCGGGAGGCCACGCTGGCGGCCTGCCGGCAGGCCGGGTTCGAGCCCAGGTTCGCGGTGCAGGGCGGCGAGATGGACGCCGTGCTGCGGTTCGTGGAGGCGGGGCTGGGCGTGGCCGTGGTGCCCTCGATGGTGCTCGACGGGCGCCCGGGGCTGTCCGGCACGCCGCTCGCGCCGCCGGGGCTCAGCCGTACGATCGCGCTGGCCCAGCGCAAGGACGTCGAGCCGACCAGGGCCGCCCAGGCGTTCAGGGAGACCCTGCTGTCGTTCGTCGTGGAGGCCGGTCACGAGGGCACGCTTCCGCAAGGGGTGGATCTCATCGCAGAATGACCTGGACAGCCCGACTCCCTGGTGAGGCGTTTTGACCGCACATCTAACGGAAACGCTGACGCTGCTCCTGATCGAGGACGACGACGGCGACGCCTTCCTCGTGGAGGAGCTGCTCAAGCAGGCCGACGCGCCGCCGAAGATCTTCTGGGCGCGCAGCCTGCAGGAGGCCAAGGCCAAGCTGACGCCCCAGATCCAGTGCGTGCTGGTCGATCTCTCCCTGCCCGACGCCGGCGGCCTGGAAGCCCTGGAAGCGGTGCTCGCGCTGGCGCCGCACACCGCCGTGCTGGTCCTCACCGGGCTCAGGGACGCGCACGTGGGCGTGGCCGCCGTCCAGGCCGGCGCGCAGGACTACCTGGTCAAGGGCGACGTCGACGAGCGGCTGCTGGCCAGGGCCATCCGGTACTCGATGGAACGCAAGCGGGCCGACCTGGCCCAGCTCGGGCTCGTGCAGGCGGAGCTGACGGCCAAGGAGAACGCCAGGCTGCAGGGCGCCCTGCTCCCCGGCCCCCTGCTGCGTACGGACGCGATCGAGCACGTCACCCGCTACCTGCCGGGCAGCGGCGGCACGCTGGCAGGTGACTTCTTCGACACCGTGCAGACGCCGGACGGCTCGGTGCACATCGTGGTCGGCGACGTGTGCGGGCACGGCCCCGACGAGGCGGCGCTCGGCGTGGCGCTGCGCGTCGCCTGGCGCACGCTGGTCCTCGCCGGTCAGACGGACGACACGCTGCTGCGCACGATGGACGCCCTGCTGCGGGCCGAGCGGAACACCCCCGAGATCTTCACCACCCTGTGCATGGCCACGCTCAGCCCCGACCTGCGGCACGCCAGGATGCGCGTGGTCGGGCACCCGCCGCCGGTGCTGGTGCGCGACGGAGCCGTCCAGGTGGTCGACGGCACGCCCTCCGGACCGCCGCTCGGGATCTTCTCGGACGCGGAGTGGTCGGTCATCGACGTGCCGCTGGGCGACGAGTGGTCCATGATGCTCTACACCGACGGCCTGATCGAGGCCGCGGTGGGCGAGGGCGAAGAGCTGCTCGGCGTGGAGGGCCTGGTCGATCTCGTACGCGAGTACGGCGCCATCGACCTCGACCGGCTCATCACCCACGTCGGCACGCTGAGCGACGACCTCGCCGTGGTCCTGGTCCGGAGGAGGAGACAATGAGCATCAACCCGCTGCCTCCCCCCAAGGAGCCGACCGGGCTGGGCAGGCTGCCCGTGGCCCGCTGGTTCCTGATCATGGGCCTGGTGGCCGGTGTCGTGCTCCTGGCCGGGATCGTGATCGCCATGATGTTCAGCGCGCGCGCCCGCGCGCTGGCGCGGGCTCCCGCCGTCGAGGAGCAGCTCGACCAGCTCAACATGGCGCTGATCGTGCTCTTCGCGGTGATGGCCGCGTTCGGCATAGCGCTGGCCTTCATCATCCGCTACGCCGTGCTGAAGCCCATCGACCAGCTCACCCAGCAGGTCCGCACCGTGGCCGCCGGCGACTTCGACCACGCCCTGCACGTCGACAGGCCGGCCGAGCTGGCCGAGCTGTCCAGCCACGTCGACTCCATGCGCGGCCGCATCGTGTCGGCCTGGCGGACGGCCGACGACCAGGCCGAGGAGCTGCGCAGGTCCAACGGGGAGCTGGAGCAGTTCGCGTACGTGGCCAGCCACGACCTGCAGGAGCCGCTGCGCAAGGTCGCCAGCTTCACGCAGATGCTGGAGCAGCGCTACGGCTCCGAGCTCGACGAGCGGGCCAAGCAGTACATCCACTACGCGGTCGACGGCGCCAAGCGCATGCAGCTGCTGATCAACGACCTGCTCGACTTCTCCAGGGTCGGCAGGGTGACCGGCGGCAAGACCACGGTCGACTCGGGGAAGGCCCTCGACACGGCGCTGGACAACCTGTCGGCCACGATCGAGGACACCGAGGCCACGGTCACCAGGGACGAACTGCCCGCGGTCAAGGGCAACCGGGTGCAGCTCACCCAGCTGTTCCAGAACCTGATCGAGAACGCCGTCAAGTTCCGCTCCGAGGCGCCCCCGCGCATCCACATCGGGGCCACCAGGTCCGGCGACATGTGGGAGTTCAGCTGCTCCGACAACGGCATCGGGGTCGAGCCCAAGTACGCCGACCGCATCTTCCTGATCTTCCAGCGACTCCACCCCCGCGACGTGTACCCGGGTACTGGCATCGGGCTGGCACTTTGCCGCAAGATCGTCGAGTACCACGGCGGACAGCTCTGGCTCGACGGCGAGGCCGAGGGCCAGGGCGCGACGTTCCGCTGGACGCTGCCGGCCGCGGGAGACGACGATGAATGAGGGGCGCCCCATCGAGGTGCTTCTGGTGGAGGACGACCAGGGCGACATCCTGCTCACCAAGGAGGCCTTCGACTTCAACAAGGTGCGAAACCGCCTCAACGTGGTCAACGACGGCGAGCAGGCGATGGCGTACCTGCGCAACGAGGACGGATTCGCCGACGCGCCGAGGCCCGACCTCATCCTGCTCGACCTCAACCTGCCGAGGATGAGCGGCCTGGAGGTGCTGGCCGAGGTCAAGGCCGACGCCGGGTTGCGGACGATCCCGGTGGTGATCCTGACGACCTCTGAGGCGGAGGAGGACATCCTGCACAGCTACCGGCTGCATGCCAATGCGTATGTGTCCAAACCGGTGGATTTTGAGCAATTTATCCGGGTTGTCCGGCAGATAGACGATTTTTTCGTGACTGTGGTTAAGTTGCCCGCCCAGGGGCAGCGCCCTGACGGGCGTACGTGACAGGAATCACAGCTAGTCATCGAAATTGTGAGTGACCCCGCTCACAAATTCGCATGCTGTCGTCGTAACGTATCCCCCACCAACGCGCGCCTGAGCGGTCGCTCGCCGCCCGCGCGCCCAGCGAATACGAAAACCACGGACCCCCTGCGCGACGGGTCCGCGGGAGGTGGAGAGGTCCGCGATGACCCAGACTACGCCCGACGCTCCGGTCAGAAGGCAGCGAGCGCAAGTCAAGGTGCGCACCCTGCGCACCGACAGATGGTGGCTTGTCCCGCTGCTGACGTTCCTCGGGCTCAGCTCATTCCTTGTCTACGGCGTGTGGGCGATCATCGACAACAGCTACTTCGTCGATCCCTACATAGCGCCGTTCTCGTCGCCCTGTCTGGCGACGTCATGTCCCGAGGGGGCCCGGCTGTTCGGCCTGGCGCCTTTCGGTGACTGGTACGCACTCCCGCCGGGGCTGCTGATCCTCGGCCTGCCGGGCGGTTTCCGGCTTACCTGCTACTACTACCGCAAGTCCTACTATCGCTCGTTCTGGCTCTCGCCGCCGGCGTGCGCCGTCCAGGAGCCGCACGGCAAGTACACGGGCGAGCGGCGCTTCCCGCTGATCCTGCAGAACGTGCACCGGTACTTCTTCTACGCGGCCATCGTGATCGGCCTCATCCTGGCCTACGACGCCGTCCTGGCGCTCGTGCACAAGCCGATCGGCCTGGGCACCTGGATCCTGGTCGTCAACGCCGTCCTGATCAACGCCTACACGCTGTCGTGCCACTCCTGCAGGCACATCACCGCGGGCAGGCTCAACCACTTCTCTCGTCACCCGCTGCGCTACCGGGCCTGGACGTTCGTGTCCAAGCTCAACGCCAAGCACCAACCCCTCGCGTGGGCCTCGATGTTCTCCGTCATGGGCGCCGACCTGTATGTCCGCCTGGTGGCCAAGGGCATCATCGCCTTCCCGTACGCGTAAGGACCAGCTTCAGTGGATAACTCGCTTAACACAGAGCGTCACGAATACGACGTCGTCGTCATCGGCGCGGGCGGCGCCGGCCTGCGGGCCGCGATCGAGGCCCGCCAGCAGGGCAAGAAGACGGCGATCGTGTGCAAGTCGCTGTTCGGCAAGGCCCACACGGTCATGGCCGAGGGCGGCGCGGCCGCCGCGATGGGCAACGTCAACGCCGACGACAACTGGATGGTGCACTTCCGTGACACCATGCGGGGCGGCAAGTTCCTCAACAACTGGCGGATGGCCGAGCTGCACGCCAAGGAGGCGCCCGACCGCGTCTGGGAGCTGGAGGCCTGGGGCGCGCTGTTCGACCGCACCAAGGACGGCAAGATCAGCCAGCGGAACTTCGGCGGGCACGAGTACCCGCGGCTCGCACACGTGGGCGACCGTACCGGCCTGGAGCTGATCCGCACGCTGCAGCAGCGCGTCGTCGCCCTCCAGCAGGAGGACTACGAGAAGCACGGCGACTACGAGGCCTACATCAAGGTCTTCGCCGAGTGCACGATCACGCGGCTGCTCAAGGACGAGGACCGGATCGCGGGCGCGTTCGGCTACTGGCGCGAGACCGGAAATTTCGTGCTTTTCGATGCGCCCACCGTGGTCCTGGCCACCGGCGGCATCGGCAAGTCGTACGTCGTCACGTCCAACTCCTGGGAGTACACCGGCGACGGCCACGCCCTGGCCCTGCTCGCCGGCGCCAACCTGATCAACATGGAGTTCATCCAGTTCCACCCCACCGGGATGGTCTGGCCGCCCTCCGTGCGCGGCATCCTCGTCACCGAGTCCGTCCGCGGTGACGGCGGCGTGCTGCGCAACTCCGAGGGCAAGCGCTTCATGTTCGACTACATCCCGGACGTCTTCAAGGACAAGTACGCGACCACGGAGGAGGAGGGCGACCGCTGGTACACCGACCAGGCCAACAACCGGCGCCCGCCGGAGCTCCTGCCGCGTGACGAGGTGGCCCGCGCGATCAACGCCGAGGTGAAGGCCGGTCGCGGCTCACCCCAGGGCGGCGTGTTCCTCGACGTCTCGACCCGGCTGCCCGCCGAGGAGATCAAGAAGCGGCTGCCGTCGATGCACCACCAGTTCAAGGAGCTGGCCGACGTCGACATCACCGCCGAGCCCATGCAGGTGGGCCCGACCTGCCACTACATCATGGGCGGCGTCGAGGTGGACGCCGACACCGGCGCGGCGGCCGTGCCGGGGCTCTTCGCCGCGGGCGAGGTGTCCGGCGGCATGCATGGGTCCAACCGGCTGGGCGGCAACTCGCTGTCCGACCTGCTGGTGTTCGGGCGCAGGGCGGGCGCGGGCGCGGCCGCGTACGTGGACTCGCTGGAGGCTCGTCCCAAGGTCCTGCCCGAGCTCGTGGAGGAGGCCCGCCAGGAGGCCCTGGCGCCGCTGGGGCGCGACGGCGAGAACCCGTACGAGGTCCACCACGAGCTCCAGCGGACGATGAACGACCTGGTCGGCATCATCCGCAAGGCCGAGGAGGTCTCCGAGGCGCTCCAGGTCGTGGAGAAGCTCAAGGAGCGCGCGCAGGTGGTCGGCGCGGCCGGGTCCCGGATCTACAACCCCGGCTGGCACCTCGCGATCGACCTGCGCAACATGGTGCTGGTCTCGCAGTGCGTGGCGCGCGCCGCGCTGCTGCGCGAGGAGAGCCGCGGCGGGCACACCCGCGACGACTTCCCCGGGATGAACCCGGAATGGCGTCGCAAGCTGCTCGTCTGCTCCACCGAGGACGGCTCCACGGTCAAGGTCGAGGAGAAGCTCCAACCGGCCATGCGGGACGACCTGATCACCCTGTTCGACCGGGACGAGCTGAAGAAGTACCTCACCGACGAAGAGATGACCGAGTTCGACGGGATTTCGAAATGAGCTACAAGGCGAAGTTCAAGGTCTGGCGCGGTGAGGGCGGTGAGGGCAAGCTCGAGGACTTCACCGTCGAGGTGAACGAGGGCGAGGTCGTCCTCGACATCATCCACCGCCTGCAGGCCACGCAGGCGCCCGACCTGGCGGTGCGCTGGAACTGCAAGGCGGGCAAGTGCGGCTCGTGCAGCATGGAGATCAACGGCAAGCCGCGCCTGGGCTGCATGACCCGGATGTCCACCTTCGAGGAGGACGAGACCATCACGGTCACGCCGATGCGGACGTTCCCGGTCATCAAGGACCTGGTGACGGACGTGTCGTTCAACTACCAGAAGGCGCGGGAGGTCCCGTCCTTCACGCCTCCGGCCGGCGTCCGGCCCGGCGAGTACCGGATGCAGCAGGTCGATGTCGAGCGGTCCCAGGAGTTCCGCAAGTGCATCGAGTGCTTCATGTGCAACAACGTCTGCCACGTCATCCGTGACCACGAGGAGAACAAGGCCAACTTCTCCGGCCCCCGGTTCCTCATGCGGATCGCCGAGCTGGACATGCACCCGTACGACGTGGCCGACCGCCAGGAGGCGGCGCAGGACCAGCACGGGCTCGGCTACTGCAACATCACCAAGTGCTGCACCGAGGTCTGCCCCGAACACATCAAGATCACCGACAACGCGCTGATCCCGATGAAGGAGCGCGTGGTGGACCGCAAGTACGACCCGCTGGTGTGGCTCGGCAACAAGATCTTCAAGCGCGCCAAGTAGGCACAAGCGAATGAGGGGGGCTGGATCTCCAGCCCCCCTCATTTCGTTTCCCGGCTACTTCTTGCGGCCCCAGCGCCTGCGCTTGGGGTCCGGCATCTCCTTGGTCTGCTCCGGCTGCTCAGGCTGCGGCGGCAGCGGCTGGACGACGGTCGCCTCCGCGTCGGGCGCCAGGTAGGGCGGCGGGTCGTACGCCTGCTGCTCCGGGTTCCGTGGCGGCGGGTCGAACAGGGACTGGCCGCCCTGCCACGGCTCCGAGTCGCCGGACTCCGCCGCCGAGACCGGGCCGAGCGGGCGCTCCTGGCCGGGGACCTCGTAAGGGTCACCGCCGCCCGGCGGGATGTCCCCCGGCGGCGGGTCCGCCGGCACCAGCGGCTCGAACGGGTCGCGGAACTCCTTGGGCTTGGGCGGCTCGTGGTTGAAGGAGTCGAACTCGTCCGGGTGCAGCACCACGGGCTCCGCCACGGGCTGCGGCGGGGCCTCCTGCGCGTAACCCTGGGGCGGGTACGGGTGCTCCTCGTAGCCGGGGACCGGGCCGCTCGGATAGGTCTGCACCGGGACGAAGCTGATGATCGGCGCGTACGCCGTGCCGCCCGGGTAGCCGGGCGCGGGGAAGCCCGCCGTGGCGTAGTAACCGGGCCCCGCGGGGTAGCCGCCGCCCGGAGGAGGCGGCATGTCCGGCCGGCCCGTCTGCGGCCCGGCCTTCCGCACGGCCGCCGCGTGGGCCATCCTGCGCAGGCGTCCCTCGAAGATCAGGACGGCGAAGAGAGCGAGCAGGACCAGCACCAGCGCCGGGATGCTGAGCTTCTGCGTCAGCGACTTCTGGTCGAACTCCGGCGCCGCGTTACGCAGCTCCAGCGGCACCTCCTCGGAGGAGGCGGGCTGCGTGTCGCTCGGCTGCGCCGACGGCGCCGTGACCGGCTCGGAGCTCGCGACCTCCGGGATGTCGATGGACTGTTCGGGGGTGCTCTGCGCGGAGGTCGGGGGCGTCTCGATCGTCTGGGTGGGCAGCGGCTGGGGGTTCTGGTTCTGCTGCGGCGGGGCGCTGGTGGTCGCCGGAGGCGTCGTGCTCTTCGTCGGCTTGGGCGTCTTGCTCGCCTTCGTCGGAGTGGAGGTGACGGTCTTGGTGATCGTCGTCTCCGGCTCCTCGGGCTCCGGCGTGCCCGCCGTCTCGGTGACCGTCACGGTGGTCTCCGGCGTGGTGTCGCACGCCTCGCCGACGTCACAGGGATCGACCGGCTCGTACGCCGACACGGACGCGCTCGCGCTCTGCACGATGAACGGGGTCGCTCCGACGCCGGCCAGACCCAGCGCCAGGACGACAGCGGACGCGGCCGTCGCTCGCGTGCGTGCCACCGGTGCCCTCCGCGTATCCCGGAACCTTGGTCAAGGGAATACTAGTCGGGTCAAAGTAACAGTAAAGCCCGAATTAACCTACGTTTTGCTTTTTCGGCGTCTTTGCACCGTGCCAATCAACCACAGGGCCCCCAACAGCACTCCGATGCCTCCGGCGACCATGGGCAATCCCTTCGGACCGTCCAGCGGGCTCACCCATGCGACAGGGCGAGCGCGCTTGCGCGCCACGGCCACATTCCACGGCAGCGGCACCACGCCTTCGGCACCGCGCGCGGACTGCCCGGCCGCCCCTGGAGCGGCCATGCCAGGCACAGGCGGCACGCCCGCGACGCCTGGCATGCCGGCGAGCGGGGGTTGCGCGCCGGGCAGGACCAGCGCCGGCGGGGCGCCAGGCACCGGCTGCGGCACCGCCTCCGGCAGCCGGGGCACCAGCGTCATGCCTTGGGGCAGCTGAGGCACCCCCTGAGGCAACTGCGGAACGGCCTGAGGCGCCCGCTGCACGCCCTGGGGCAACTGCGGCACAGCCTGAGGCAACTGCGGCACAGCCTGAGGCAGCCGCTGCAGGCCCTGAGGCAGCTGTGGAACGGCCTGAGGCAGCACGGGCGCCTGCGGGAGAGGTTGGGCCAGGCCCGGCGCGCCCTGGGGCCACTGCGGCATCGCCTGCGGCTGCCGGGGTGCCTGCGGCATGCCGCCCTTCAACCGGCGGGCGGTCCCTCCGGCCGCCTCACGCCGCGGCGCGGCCGCTTCGGCGGGCCACTGCCCCTCCAGCAGCACACCGGCCCCGGCCAGGACCCGGCGTCTGGCATGCGCCCCGGCGACCTCTGCCCCGTCGGCTTGCACCTTCGCCCAGGCCCCTGCGGGTGGGGCGGGCGCTTGCAGTTGGGCGAGGAGCCGTTCCTTCGCCTCGACGTACTCCCGGGTCTTCCCCGGGGTCACACCGGACGGCGTGTCGGCGCCGAGCTGGGGTTCCGCCGGGCTCACGCGGACCGCCGGGCCGCTGAAGCCCGCGTCCTCGTCCATGACGCGCGTGGCGGCGGTCTTGGTCTTGGTCGTGACCGGGCCACCCGAGTCGGCCCGCATCCCGGCCACCGCCGCGAGCACCACCTGCTTCGCCCCCGACGGGGCGGTGAGCGTCACGTCCACCGCCCGCTCACCGGCGAGGTCGCCCAGCTCGCACACCCGCGTCCCGGGCGGGACGGAGCTCGGCAGGACCGAGCCGCCCGTGACATTCAGCGCCTGGGCCGCCAGGGCCCGCGCGTCTCGCACCCCGCCCCGGGCCGCTCCCATCCCCGTGGCAGGCACGGGCGCGGACGGCGTGCCCGAAGCCGGCGGGGCACAGGACACCTGCGCCAGCGCCGAGGCCGGGCTGGCCGCCACCGCCACCTTGACCCCGCCGGCCATCCCGTTCAGCCGCACCCGGAAGCGCTGGACGTCGCCCGTCCTGATCCACTTTCCGGGCGTGCTCAACCGCTCCAGCACCAGCGACACCTGGGAGGCCGCCAAAGGCACGGAGGGCACAGCCGCCAGGATCAGTGCGCCTGCAATGATCCAGCCACGCCGCATCACTCCCCAACTCCCCCGTTGCGACAGATGTCACTCTTGGTAGTCATTCTGTCACACAGAGGAAGCACCTAATCCCGCGAAAGGAGCAGATTCTCCACAGTCTTCATTACGGGCAGATCCGCCCCGAGCCACTCGACCGAGTAGTACTCGCCGGGCCCCAGCCACCGCAGCGCCAGGTGCTCCCGAGCCTCCGGGACCCCGGAGGCCAGCGAGCACAGCCACACGCGCAGTACGTACCCCTCGGAGAGCGCCCAGTCCCCGCCCACCTGCTCGCCCACCGTGACCTCCACGCCGAGCTCCTCGCGGCACTCGCGGACGAGCGCCGCCGCCTCGCTCTCGCCGGGATCCACCTTCCCGCCAGGGAACTCCCAGCCACCCGCGAGCGCCGGGGGATCCGCGCGCTGGGCGGCCAGCACCCGGGCGCCCGGGGAGACGATCACCGCGGCCACCACGACCGTGTCGAAATCATTCACAGGGAAGGATTCTGCAGCTTCTTCAGCTGCTCGAGCACGTCGGGGTTCTGCAGGGGGCGGGTGAAGCCGATGCGGTTGTCGCGCGCCTGGTAGCTGGTGACCTTGATCGGCCCGCACAGCCGGCACCGGGCCTCCAGCATCTTGCCCTTCGACACGACGAGCCCGACGTGACCGGGGTTGTCGGCGGACGTGCCCGGCCCGGCGTTGAAGAACACCAGGTCACCGGGCTGTTCCTGGCCGTCTAAAACCTTCACGCCGAACGGCCACTGCCCGAACGTCGTACGCGGGATCGTCAGCCCCGCCTCCCGGTAAGCCGCGAAGATGACGCCCGAGCAGTCGAACGCGTCGGGCCCCGTCCCGCCCCACAGGTACGGCTTGCCGCGCTGCGCCAGGGCGTATTCCAAAATCTTGGCCACGATGTCGCTCGGCGCGGCCTCCACCAGCGATTCGTCGCATTCCTCCGAGGCCTGCGGCGGCACCTTGACGTCGCCCGACTTGGCATATTTCCTGGCGATCGCCTCGACCTGGTCCACGTACCACCAGGCCCGGTTGTAGACGAACAGCGCCTGCCGCACGTTCTCCGGGGCGCCGTTGCGCTTGAGCATCCGCGCGGCGCCCAGGATCGCGTCGGCCGGGTTGTAGACGTCGCCCACCCCGTCGCCGTCGCCGTCGGAGGCGTAGCCGGTGAACTTCGACGACATCGCGACCCTGGCCTTGCCGCCCCACGTGGAGATCAGGAACTGCATCGGCCCGGCCGCGCCCGCGTAGTTGGTGCCGCTCTTGACGCCGGGCAGGTTGGAGCGGCCGTGGTCGGTCTCGCGCTTGCCCACGGCGGCCAGGATGTTCCACTGGACGCCGATCTTCTTGCCGTACTGCTTGTAGAACTCCAGGTATTCGGGCGGGATGTCCGACGCCGCCGAGTCGGACACCTCCTCCACCCGCGAGTTGTCGTTGCAGTCGGGCGAGGTGCCGCCGTTGCTGAGGAACGACGGCATCGAGATGAGCAGCATCGGCGACACGACGACCGCCACCAGGAGCAGCACACCGGCGGCGCCGATCAGCAACGCGAGCCGGGTACGTGAGAGCTTCACCCCGAGGTGTCCCCCTCCTGGCCCTCCGCGGCAGGCCGGATGTCGAAGATCCGCCAGTCGGCTCCCGACTGGGTCACCGTGACCGCGTACTCCTCCTGAGCCGTCTGGTTACCGCTCTTGGCGGTGACCTGCCTGGCCGAGGCGACCACGAAGATGATGGAGTTCTTCTCGATCTGCCTGATCTCCTTCAGCCTGGCCGTGGCCTTGGAGACGATCTGGTCGTTGCGGTTCTGCTCGACGGTGCCCGCCGAGGTCATGGTCCTGGTCAGCTCGTTGCCGAGCTCGGCCGTGGTGTACGCCTTCACGCGGGTCGCGTACGCCGCCGGGTCCTCGTCGTACCTGAAGGTGCCGTACTCGGCGGTGAACCGCTCGGCCAGGTCCGCCGTCGCGGCCAGCTGCTCCTTCTTCATCGGCAGGTACGAGTAGATGTCGAACGGCGCGGCGCTGGCGGTCGCCAGCGGCGTGCTCGACGGGACCGGCGCGCTGGCGACCCTGGCCGGCTCCTGGCTGGGCCCGGCCTGCTCCTCCGGGTCGGGCCACATGGTCAGGTAGATGCCGACCGCGGCGATGACCACGACGACGGCGGCGAAGGCCAGCCCCCGCCTGTCACCTCGCTGCACCATGTTCGCTCAGTCCTTGTCCGGGCTGCTCGGCTTGAGCCAGAACGGCACATCCTGGCTGTCGCCTCCGGAGCCGCCGTTGCGGCTGCTGCGCAGCCAGAGGGGCGGGGCCTCGGAGGTGCGGGACGAGGGCTCGTCCGAGCCGAAGATCCGGGGGCCGGACGAGCCGCCGGACGGCCTGGAGCCGCCGCCCGACCGGGCGGCGCCGTTGGACCTCGAACCGCCGCCGAACAGCCCGCCACCCGAGCTGCCGCCCGAGCCGCCACGCGATCCGCCGCCGGAGCCCCCTGAGCCACCTGAGCCGCCGCCGAACAGCCCGCCGCCGGTCCCGCGCGAGCGGGTGCCGCCCGACCGGGACCCACCCGAGCCGCCGAACCGGGAGCCGCGCGACCCGGACGACGAGCCGCCGCGGGACGCCCAGCCACCGCCGGACCGGCCGCCGAACCAGCCGCCCGCCGAGCCGCCGCCGGAGCCACCTGAGCCGCCGGAGGCCGTGCCACCGGCCCCGGCCGCGCCGGCCACCCGTGGGCCGCCCGCCGCGGGACCGCGCGTGCGGGTGGGCGCGCCCAGGTTGAGCGGCGGCGCCGTGCCCCTGCGCGGCTCCATCGGAGCCCTGCCGGCCGCCTTGCCGCCCTGCTGGTCGGTGTCCAGCGGCGCGGCCGTCGCCGGTACGCGGGTGCCCGAGGGAACGCCCTCGCCCTCCTCGGCGCGCACCCGGGCCTGACCGGTGGTGGCCGCCGCCGTGGCCGCGGCGCCCGCCGGGTTGGCCGCGCCGGCCGCCCTGATGATCGGCTCGGCCTTGCGCAGCCCCCAGCGGCCGATCCTGGCCGAGGCGACCGGCGGCAGCGCGCCCGCGGAACGCTCGAGGACCGACGAGCTCGCCGCCTCGCCCAGCATGCGGGTGGTGACCGTGTGGCCGTTCATCGAGGCGAACAGGTGCTGGAACGGCCTGCGGTAGAAGAACACCGCGATCGTCAGCAGGGCCATGAACAGCACCTGCAGGCCCCATGGCATGGCCGTGGAGATGATCAGCGCGTACCCGTAGACGAGGACGCTGAGCACCAGCGTGAGCACGGCCTGCCTGAGCAGCGTGCCGACGAGCATCTCCACCCACCGCATGGCGACGATCCGGCCGCTGCCCGGATGGACGCCGATCAGCAGGAACACGGGCCCGAGGATCAGCAGCAGCAGGAAGCCCACCTTCAGCACCAGCAGCGAGACCGCCACCAGGAAGATGAGCAGCCCGGCCACGATGGCCGCGATGAACGCGCCGACGGCCACGCCGAGCCGGTTGGACCAGTCACGGCCGGAGAAGACGGTGTAGACGGGGTCGTTCTTGAGCTTGTCGGCCAGCGAGGCGTATTCGGACTGGCGGGCGCCCACGTCGGGCGCCGGCTGGCCGGCCACGGCCCGCGGGACCGACTGCATCTCCAGCACCTTGCGGCCCCAGTCGCGCACGATCGGCTGCTGCGGGTCGGCGGTGCCGAACAGGCCCACCAGCCACGGCTTGCAGACCAGCGTGGACCACAGCGCGTCGGCGTTCTGGTCGACGCCCGGCGTGCCGGTCTGGGCGTAGCCGCCGGCCTGGACCTTCGCGTCGCCTCCGCCGGGCGGCGGCAGGCAGGAGGCGCCGCCCGCGCCCGGCAGGCCGGAGAAGGCTGAGTTGACGACCTCGCCGGTCTTGTCGGTCACGACCTTGCCCAGGCCCGTGAAGTCGCCCGGACGGCTGAGGAACCAGACCGCCACGGTGACCGCGAGGACCATCCAGATCACGCCCTCGGCCGTCGTGGTGGCGCGCTTGCGGATCAGCCCGTACCAGGCCAGCCAGATGGCGCCGAGGATGACGATCGGCTGGAGGAAGGGCCAGTACATGGCCTTGGAGAGGTTTGTGATGATGTCGTCGACGACGTCCTTGATGGCCTGGAGCGGTCCCTCCGTCGCCGCCGCCTGGTACGTGGTGATCGTCAGCCGGTCGATGGCCTTGGCCGCGGTGAAGATGCCGTTGGCCCACATGTTGCCGAGCACGGCCACGTAGTCGGAGCAGCCCAGGTCGTGGGTGTGCCAGAACTGGCCACTCATGCCGAACTGGGAGTAGTTGGTGGTCGGCGCCTGCGGCCCGCCCTCGATGGCCGGCGCCTGGATCAGGCCGTCGGTGCCGCCGCCGACCATCTCCGGGTTGAGCGGGCCCGACAGGTCACAGGGCGCCGCGGCGGCCGGGGCCGTCAGCCCGCCCACCACGAGCGGCACCACGAGAATGCTCGTGACGAGCGCGAGCGCCAGTGCGAGCCGTCGAGACAGCCTGATCCTCATGACCGTACCTCCTGCGCCCTGCCCACGCCCCCCTGAAGATCATCATGCCCGCTGCCGTCGGGTTTGTCGTGCGTCGGGTTCGTGTCGAGCCAACGGAGAAGTTCCTCGGAGATCAGGTCTACTCCGATCCGCCCCGCCCTGCCATCCAGATCACGGAATACGCATTCGCCGTTGCCGAGCGAGCGCAGCACGGCCTTGTGCTCCTCCGACGGCTCCACCCCGAGCAGGGACATGACGTGTTCGACCTCCACCCGTTCGGTGGACCTGAACGCGAAGACGGACGACAGGCAGTTGGTCACCTGCTCGTTGAGCAGGTCGCCCGCGTTCTGCGAGACCAGCACGAGAGCGGTGTTGCGGGAGCGGCCCATCCGGCTGACCTCGGGCACCAGCTTGGCGCCCTCGGGCGTGGAGGTGATCGCCCACGCCTCGTCCAGGAAGATCGCCTTGGGGGCGCGCCGGTCGAGGCCATTCATCAGCCTGCGCGCGAACTGGGAGACCAGGTAGAGCAGCGCCACCGACAGCCGCTGCTCGTAGGAGTAGTCGTCCCTGGTCGTGGCCACGTCGGGCAGCGTCAGCCCGCCCAGCGTGAACACGGTCGTCCACCCCTCGCTGTCGATCTGGTCGCCGCCCGAGGGGTCGAAGCAGAGCCTGGCCAGGTGCATCTCCGACATGGAGCGCAGCACCGCGCCCAGGTTCTTCGAGGCGGGGTCGTCGGCCTGCTCCAGGAAGTCGACGACCTTGCCCAGCGACGGGTCGGGCGCGTTGGAGACGGCGGCCACCGCCTGGATCATCGCCGACTCGCGCTCCTCCGACATGCGGGGCAGCAGCAGCCGCAGCGTCTCGGTGGCCATGGTCTTCTTCGCCGCGATGTCGTCGCCGAACGAGAACGGGTCGAGCAGCCCCGGCGCCGCCGACCCCAGCGGGATGATGCGGGCCTTGCGGCCCCGCTTCTCCAGCAGCCGCACCAGCGACTCGGCGTCGCCCTTCGGGTCGATCACCGCGACCGTCACGCCCCTGAGCGCCATCTGGTAGATCATCAGCAGCGCGAGCGTGGTCTTGCCGCCGCCGGGCTCGCCGGTGATCGCGATGGCGGTCGGCCGGTTGCGGGTGGCCGCCACCAGCGGGTCGAAGTGCACGATGCTGCGGGCCCTGCCGACGGTCTCGCCGATGTACGGGCCGAGCCAGCCTTCGGTGCCGTCGCCCAGCCGGTCGCCGAGGTCGACGGTAGCGGTGGCCATGCCGCCCGCGATGGTGCGCAGGGGCTGCCGCTGTGCGTAGGCGTTGACGCGTACCTTCTCGCCGGGGAGCGTCTCGCAGAACAGCGAGAACTGGTCGCCCGTCGAGTTGACCACGTCGATGCCCATGTCGCGGTAGTGCTCGACGACCGCCTCGACGCGCTGCACGCAGATGTCCTCAGTCGGGGCCGACACGATCAGGCGGTGCCAGCCGTACACGAAGGGCAGCCGTTCCTTCGTGATGCCGTGCTCCAGCATGCGGGCCGCGTCGATCTGCTCGGCCAGCGCCAGCGGCGCCTCCGCGCCGGCCTCGCGGATGTGGTGGTCCATGTCGCGGGCGTGCGCGAGCTTGCGCGCGACGTCCTTGGACGCCTTGACCGGCGGGATCAGCCGCATCCGCGACGAGATCTCCACGGGGAAGGCGAGCTGGTCCGCGAAGTGCATCCACGGCTCGCCGTCCGGGAACGGCATGAGGTCGGGGAACCTCGCGAACGACAGGTAGGCCACGTACGAGTCGCCCTGCGGCTGCACGATGCGCAGCAGCGACCTGCCGTTGTGGATCTCCCCCTCGACCAGCGACTCGATCTCGCCCTTGCCCCAGCGCCGCTTCGGGCTGGCCGACGGCGGCGGGTCGCCGAGCGCGCCCGCGGCCGCGTGCTGGAACAACCACGCCACCTCGACGGAGGTGGCGTGCCTGGCGTAGAGCGCGCTCGACGTGAGCGCCCTGCCGAGGCGTTCGGCCTGCTCGGTCCAGCGCCCGATCTCGCTGTCGGGGACGTGGTCGTCCTCCATGCCGAGCGCCTTCTCGGTCTTCTGGTAGAAGCCGAAGAGCTGGGACAGCACGCCGGCGCCGAGCTGCTTGCCGCGCGGGCCGAGCCGCACGCCGAGGTAGACCTCCTTGGACCAGAAGTCCTTCGCCCAGACGTGCCGGTACATCTCCTCCAGGTAGTCGCGCCAGCCGGGCCCCTCGTCTGACGTTGCGTTGAGCGCCATGGCCCACTCGGCGGCGGGGTAGGTGCGGTGCGCGACCCTCAGGTGAACCTCGGCGTCGGGCATCCTGATCGCGGCCAGCGCGATCGTGATGTTGGTGGCCAGCGCCTCGCGTTCGTCGGGTGTGACGAACTCGTAGCTGACCGTCGGAAGGCGGAAGTACGCCCATGCGGAGGTGTCCGTGAGCAGGATGCGGTCGTCGAAATACCGGACCGCCAGGCGCTGGTGCGCTCGTGCCGCCCTGCTCATGCCGCCCCCTCGGCGCATGAACGGGCCAGACCTGCTCGCTTGTTCACTTATCGCTCACCGATTCTCGTGCCCGGGGGGTCACTCGCCAACTCCTCTTCGCTCGGTCGGACGGTCTGTGCCTGTGCCGCGAAGCCCGCGATCACGACGCCGGCGAGGGCGAGATAGGCCCGTTTGCCGGCCGCGCGCAACTGCCCCGGGTCGACGACCTCCCCGCCCTCGGGCGCCAGGCCGTCCTCCCAGGGGACCCTGACGATGGCCCGGCACCTGCCCCTGGCCACCGACTCCGCCTGCTCGACGTCGGCCATCGAACGCCTGCTCACGCCGTTGACCACCATGACCGCACGCCTGCGCAGCTCCGCGCAGCCGTGCCCGTCGAGCCACTCGTACGTCATCGCCACCGCCTCGGACGCCTCCTCGCTCGCGGGGACCACCAGGACGAGCTGGTCCGCGTACGGCAGGAGCCTCGCCGCCAGCGCGGCGGCCGGGTCGATGACGGCGAGCTTGTAGTGGCGGTCCAGAAGGCGCATCGACTCGCCCAACCGGTGGTCGGAGAAGAACGACCGGTCCGTCAGCCGCTGCTCGGCGCCCGCGTCGGTGTCCGCGCTGATCACCTCGAGCCCGGAGGCGGTCCTCGTGGTGTACCCACGCATGGTGAGATACCCGCTGACGCGGTCGAGCCCGGACAGCAGCGAGGTGAGGGTTTCGGGCGTCTCCGGCTCGATCTTGCTCGTCAGGGTGCCGCCGCCGGTGTTGGCGTCGACGGCCACGACCCTGTCGTCGCGGTATTTGGCGAAGGTGTGGCCCAGCATGAGCGCCGTCGTGCTCTGACCGGCGCCGCCGGTGCAGCCCAGGACCACGATCCTACGGCTGCCGCCGAACACGCCCCTGGCCCTGGCCTCGTCTATCTCGGACCCGTCGGTCCGGACCCCGCCTCCGCCGACGACCACCTGCGCGATCCTCCGCCATCCCCCGGAGTCCCGCCCCACCACCGACTCGACCCGCCGCACCCGGCCTTCACCTGGGCGAGGGACTGGCACGGGGGCAACGAACTCGCCCCCACGCTCACGCGCCGCCGCCCCACCCCGACCGTCACCGGCACCCGCCGCCGCACTCCGACCATCGCCTGCATTCGCCGCCGCACTCCGACCGTTACCAGCACTCGGCGCACCCCGGCCATCGCCGACGCTCGCCGCCATACCCCGGCCGTCATCGGCGCTCGCCGCCGCCACGCGCCGATCACCGGCCACCGGACCGCGCGCGTCGGGCACACCCGCACCCCGGTCGGCGCGCGTGCCAGGCGCGGTCGCACCTCGGTCACCGCGCGTACCGGGCACGGCCGCGCCCGGCGCATCGCCCTTCGCCGGGAGTCGCCGCACCGTAGACCGCTCAGGCCGCTCAACCGTAGACCGCTCAGGCCGTTCCACCGTCGACGGCTCAGGCCGTTCAGCCGTTGGCCGCTCGGGCCGTTCATCGGCCGCATCGGGCTCCTGCGCGTGGGGACCGCCGGGCACTTCGGCGGCCCGCTGCGGGACGCCGCGATCCGGCTCCTCCTGCGCCGCAACCGGCGCTTCCGCGTCATCGGGCGCATCCACGCCGTCAGGTCCTTCGGCGGCCTCACCGACCGACTGCGGCGCATTGCCCTTCAGCGCCACAACCCGCGCGCTGGGCGCATTCACCCCGTCTCGCATCTCGGCAGCGCCGCCGACCGTAGCGTCGCCGGCCGTCTCCGGCGTGTCGCCCTTCGGCCCGTCGTCCGCCGTCTTCGGTGCATCCACGGCGCCGCGTGCATCGGGGACCTCGGCCACCGGCTGCGGAACGCCGACGTCCGGGGCGTCGCCGACCGCGCCCGGCACGGTGCCCGATGCGTCGGGCGCGTCAACCGTCGTCCTCGGCGCACCCGGCGTATCAGCCGTCGTACCCGGCACACCCGGCGTCCCGGCAGTCGTGCTCGGCGCACTCCGCGTGTCGGCCGTCGTGCTGGGCTCAGTCGTGCTGGGCTCATGTGTCGGTGTGCTCGGCGTGGCGGCCCTTGGGGTCGGTGCCGTGTCCTGCTGGGGCGGGGTGGTGGATGCGGGGTCGGGGGATTCCGCGCCGGACCTGGTGGCGGCGGGGCGGGGCAGTGGCTTGGCGTCGGGGTTGAGCGGCGGCCAGACGCGCTGCGGGCCGGACAGCACCAGCGACGGGCCCAGCCGAGGCGGCTGCCCCTTCCGGTGCTGGTCCCGCGCGACCTCGTCCTCGCGCCGTTCCCCGCGCCGTTCCCCGCGCCGTTCCTCGCGCAGTTCCTCGCGTCGTTCCTCGTCCCGTTCCCGGTCCCGCTGCTCGCCCTCCGTGCGTCCCGAAGGTTCGGCGGGGGCGTCGGCGCTCGCCGCCAACCGGCGCAGCCGACGCAGCGCCTCGGTGTCGATGGGCTTCCCCGCGCCGGGCTTGTGGGTCTCCGCCTCCCCGGCCGCACCGGCCGCCTCGCGGTCGGACGGCGCGTCACCGGGCGATCCGGAGGCAAGCCCCTGAACGTCCCCGGCCTTCTGGCCCCGGGCCCCGGCCACGGCTTCGCGGTCCCGCGTCTCGATGGCGGGCTCCTGAGCCCCGACGTCGGCCAGAGCGGCGACGGCCTCTGCCCGCCCTGTGCCTTCACGGGCGGCGGCTTCCCTCGCGTCCCCGCGCTCCCAAGCCGCAGCATCCCGCGAGTCCACGCCTTCCCGAGCCGCAGCGTCCCTCGCGTCCACGCGTTCGCGGGCAGGGGACTCGGAACTCTCGTGAACGTCGGGTGGCAGGGCGTCCTGGCGGCGTCCAGGGCCGCCTGGAAGGGCCTCCTCGCGCCGCAACGCCCCCACCCCGGCCCTCGGTGCCGAAGGCGGGGCCGTCTCGCGTACCCGGGCCTTGAGGGCGGGCGCGGTGCCGCGGCGGGTGCCCCAGCGGCCGGTGGTCGGCTCCGCCACGGGAGCCTGGGAAGCGGCGGCGGCAGCGGCCGCGACGGCCGGGCGGACCTGGCGCGGGCCGGTGATGCGCTGGCCCTCGCGCCGCCGCTGCGGCTGGCGGACCTTGCGGGGCGCCTTCGACTTGGCCCGTGCGGGGGTGGTGCGCCAGACGCGGGCGGAGAACGTGATCGTCTCGGGCTCCGACATGGGCGCGAGGCGGTACCACGCCTTGGGCTGGCCCAGGTAGCGGAGCTGGGACTCGAGGAGCTCGGTGAGCCGCTTGCCCTCGATGACGGGAC
Organism: Nonomuraea sp. NPDC050451; assembly: GCF_044458585.1. Taxonomy (NCBI): domain Bacteria; kingdom Bacillati; phylum Actinomycetota; class Actinomycetes; order Streptosporangiales; family Streptosporangiaceae; genus Nonomuraea; species Nonomuraea sp. NPDC050451. Next base: position 208,479 of record NZ_JBITHZ010000009.1, on the reverse strand, counting down.
GGGTGGACAGCCACGTCACGATCCCGGGCGGCACGAGGTAGAGCACGTGCCACGGCATCTCCACCGGCACGCCCACCAGGACCAGCAGGAGCGACCACGGAACGAACACCCCGACGAAAACGCCGATCCAGACGATCGGCAGCGGCATCGGCAGCCGTAGGTCGTACAGCTTGTAGAGCCGCTTCTCAATCCGCCAGATGTTCGTATATGTGGGCAGGTCCACGCCGGTCCTCCTCTCCACCCGCTCGTACATGACCGCCGCGGAGCGGTCTCAACCCTTACTTGATGCCCAGTGCGCCCGCGATTGCCTTCGCCGTCACCTCAATGATGTTGGGAACGTAGAAGATCACGCCAATGGCCACAGCCAGTATCAAGAACTGCACGAAACGTGTGATCTCGCGGGTGAAGAGGAAGAAGAGCGCGACCACGGAGACGACGACGAGGAACAGCGGGGCGAAGAAGCTCCGCAGGAAGTTGGCGAGACCCCCGGTGTCCGGGCCGGTCGCCGGGGGCGTCGGCGTCAGTTCGATCAGGTGGAGCAGTACGGTCTTCAAGGTCACTTCTTGTCCTCCCGGGGGGTACCGATGAGCGGCGCGGCCGTGCCTCTATCCAACGACCCGGCCGGCGCCGCGAATGTCGGCGACGAACCACTTGTCGCCCTGCTTCTCGACGGTCAGCCGGTAGGCCATCTCCAGCGTGCCGCCCACAGCCGCGGGATCGGTGGCGTCGGGGCTGGCGGGCGTCTCGCTGTTCGGCACGACCCACACCACGACCGCCTGGATCTCTCGGGTGGCACCCCCCACAGGCACCACGACCTTCTTCAGCTCCCTGAACGTGAACGTGCCGCCGAAGCTCGGCAGGGTCCGGCCCGCGGCGACGTAACGCTGCAGCCCGGCCGCGTCGCCGGAGGCGTAGTCGGTGAAGAAACCCTTCAGTTGCTCTTTGAGCTCGCTCGCGGTGGCCTCGTCGGTCTCCGGCGCGGCGACCTGCGGCACGTCGGCGGGGGACGGGGCGGGCAGCACCGCGGGACGGCCGACCACGGCGAACCTGCCGCCCGCGTCGTCGCCGGAGTAGTAGAGCGGGACCGACAGCATCAACCTGCGCGGGCCTGACTGGAAGGCCACGCTGACCAGGGCGTTGTGGGCGTCGCTCGCATCGATGTCGTACGGCTGGACGGCGACGGCCGCGAACTTGCCGTAGCCGTCCCAGCCCATTTGCGGATCCATGCCCTCGGCCAGGAAAGCGGCCAGTTTACGCGACCTGCTCGCCGCGTCGTCCGGGCTGAAATTGAGGTAGACCCCGGCGAACTGGGCGGCGAAAGCCATGCCCCGGTCGGCCGGAAAACCATGGTGAGCAGGCGCGACGCTATTGGGCGTCGCGGTCGTTTGTTGGGTAAATCGCTCAAATGGGGCACGAACCCCATTCACCACGACAACCACGATAACCGCCCAGAGAATGACACGGCCGGTCCAAACCAGCCACCGCCCGCCTCCGCCCGACCAGCCGCCGCGCCGCGGCCTGCGAGGCGGCGGCGCGTCGAAGTCAGCCGTGTCAAGGCGCGCGGAAAGCTCGGGGTCGCCAGCGATCCGAGGATCGTGCTGGACGGTAGACCTACGAGCCATCACGCCTCCGCTCGCGCCGATCCCCCCGGCTGGCGCGGTGTCGTCCGTTGCCGATCCCCATCATCCGCGGTGAAGTAGCCACCCTATCCGGTCTCCGCCATTGTTCCAGGAAAGCCACGCCCATGCTGCGGCATGACCGTCCTGACGGCAAACCGGGTCACAGGGCAGGCCTCATTGCCGATTCCTGAGACTTCCCGGTGGAAACATCTTTTGACCAGGCCAGATACCTAAATTGGCATAGCGCGACAGCCACGGATTCCTGTCCTGCCGGGCATGGACTCTCGCTACCTGCGGATTCGGTATGGATCGGGGAGCGGAGTCAGGACCGTCAGGCGGGCTCCGGGTCCTGGGTGGGCCGCGGCTGACGCCTGCTGTGCAGGTCCACGACGGTCGGCTGGGCCGTCCGGTCCAGGGACACGACCGTCGGCTGCACCGCCCGCTCCAGGGAGCCGCGCAGGTCCGCCAGCATCTCGGCGGCGTCCCGCTCGCGCATGCGCGTCGCCATCTCGTTGCGCTCGTCGACCTTCCTGCGGAGGTACGCCTCGCGGTTGACGCGCAGGCCGTACATGAGCTCGACCCTGATCAGGGCGAGCTCCTCCTCGAGGCTGATGCCCGCGAGAGTGGGCGTAGGACGTCGTTTCCGGATGATGCGACGGATCATTGAGGGCCTCCCGAGTCAGCGTGAACGCCGTGACGATTCGACGCGCGGGGGCCCAAAGTGGTTGACGCATCAGTTGTCCCGGGATCAGACGTCCTACCGATTCCCGGGATCAGACGTCTGAGGGGGCATCGCCGCCGTCACCGTCGGTAACTTACCGTAACGAACGGCGGCTTTCCGTGATTTCCCACGGGACACCCCGGCCCGGCCCGTGCTCAGACGTTGAAGCGGAACTCCACCACGTCGCCGTCGCGCATGACGTACTCCTTGCCCTCGACGCGGGCCTTGCCCGCCGCGCGGGCGTTGGCGATGGAGCCGACCTCGACCAGGTCGTCGAAGGAGACGACCTCGGCCTTGATGAACCCGCGCTGGAAGTCGGTGTGGATCACGCCGGCCGCCTCGGGCGCGGTGGCGCCCTTGGGGATCGTCCAGGCCCTGGTCTCCTTCGGCCCGGCCGTGAGGTAGGTCTGCAGGCCGAGCGTGTCGAAGCCGACCCTGGCGAGCTGCCGCAGCCCCGACTCCTCCTGGCCGACGGACTGGAGGAGCTCCAGCGCCTCCTCCTCGTCGAGCTCGACCAGCTCCGACTCGATCTTGGCGTCCATGAAGACCGCCTCGGCGGGCGCGACCAGCGTCGCCAGCTGCTCCCGGAGCGCGGAGTCGCCCAGTTCGTCGGCGTCGAGGTTGAACACGTACAGGAACGGCTTGGCCGTCAGCAGGTGAAGGTCGCGCAGCTCCTCGCGGTCGAGGCCGCTCTCGAAGATGGTCTTGCCGGTCTCCAGCACGCTCAGCGCGGCCTCGGCGGCCTCCAGCGCGGACTTCTTGTCCTTGTTGTTGCGCGCCTCCTTCTGCAGGCGCGGGATGGCCTTCTCGACCGTCTGCAGGTCGGCCATGATCAGCTCGGTGTTGATGGTCTCGATGTCGCGCTTGGGCGAGATGTCGCCGTCCACGTGCGTGACGTCGGGGTCGCTGAAGACGCGGACCACCTGGCAGATCGCGTCGGTGTCGCGGATGTTGGCGAGGAACTGGTTACCCCTGCCCTGCCCCTCCGAGGCCCCCTTGACCAGGCCCGCGACGTCGACGAACTCGACCTTGGCGGGCAGGATGCGGGCCGAGCTGAAGATCTCGGCCAGCTTGGGCAGCCGGTCGTCGGGCACGCCCACGATGCCCACGTTGGGCTCGATGGTGGCGAACGGGTAGTTCGCGGCGAGCGCGTTGCCGGACTTCGTCAGCGCGTTGAAGAGCGTGGACTTGCCGACGTTGGGCAGACCGACGATACCGATAGAGAGACTCACGGACGCCAAGTTTACGTGCTGAGCGTAACGAGCGTGTCGGGCCGGAACGGCGCGCCGGAGTCCTGCAATCATCGATCGAGTGGATGTCGTCTCGCTTGTCGTAGGTCTGGCCGCCGGGTTCGTCATCGGGTTCCTGGTGGCCAGGACGCGGGCCGCGGTGCGGGTCGCCGAGGCGGAGGCGCGGGCCAGGTCGGCCGCCGACAAGCTGGTCTACGTCGAGGAGCAGCTCGCCGAGCGCTTCCAGGCCCTGTCCACGCGCGCCCTCGACGTCAACAACGTCCGCTTCCTCGAGCTGGCCGAGACCAGGCTGGCCGCCAGCCGCGCCGAGGCCACGGGCGATCTGGAGCAGCGCAGGCAGGCCGTCGAGCACCTGGTGGAGCCGCTGAAGGACGCCCTCGCCCGGGTCGAGTCGCAGCTGCGCGACACCGAGTCCGGCCAGCGCGCGGCCCGCGCCGAGCTGGCCAAGCAGATGGAGTTCGTACGGCAGAGCAACGAGCAGCTGCGCTCCCAGACCACGGCCCTGGTCAGGGCCCTGCAGCGGCCCGAGGCGCGCGGCAGGTGGGGCGAGCTCCAGCTGCGCAGGGTCGCCGAGATCGCCGGCATGCAGCGCCACTGCGACTTCGACGAGCAGGTCACCGAGGGCTCCATGCGCCCCGACATGGTCGTCAGGCTCGCCGGCGGCAAGAACATCGTGGTCGACTCCAAAGTCTCGCTGGCGGCCTATCTGGAGGCCGCGGAGGCGTCCGACGAGAGCCTCGCCACGGTCCGGCTCGACGCCCACGCCCGGCACGTCCGCGAGCACATCGACCGGCTGGCGGCCAAGTCCTACTGGCAGGGGTTCAACCCGTCGCCGGAGTTCGTGGTGCTGTTCATCCCCGGCGAGGCCTTCCTGGCCCCGGCGCTGGAGCGCGATCCCGGGCTGCTGGAATACGCGATGACGCGACGGGTCCACATCGCCACGCCGACGACGCTGATCACGATGCTGCGCACCGCGCACTACGCCTGGCAGCAGGCCGCGCTGAGCGAGAACGCGCGGGCGGTGTTCGAGCTGGGCAAGGAGCTCTACGAACGGCTCTCGTCCCTCGGCAGGAACGTCGAGTCGCTCGGCAGGGCGCTGACGCGGGCCGTGGAGGCGTACAACAAGTCGGTCGGATCACTCGAAAGCCGCGTCCTGGTCACCGCACGCAAGCTGCACGATCTGGGCGTCGTGGACGGCGATCTCGACTCACCTGAGATGCTCGAAGGGCTGCCCAGACCCCTGGCGTCCCCGGAACTGCTGGAAACCTCGCCTCTGCTTTCCCACTCGAACGGTAAGTTGGCCAACGGGTCGCAATAAATCGGGGGTGGGGCATTGGGTGAGAAGAGGCGTTCCGCGGTCAGGCTGACCGCTCGCGGCGCCATCGCGCTCGCCCTGGTCGCCACCTTGGCGGGCTACGTGCTGGCGGCCCTGCTCGACATCCAGTACGTCGTGGGCGCGGCGTTCGTGCTGTCGAGCCTGCTGGGCGTGCTCATGGTCAACCGGCGCGAGCTGCTGTCGCTGGTGGTGACGCCGCCGCTGGTGTTCTTCTGCGCCACGCTCTTCGTCGAGCTGGGGCGCGCGTTCGGCTCGGTGTCGATCGTGCAGTCGCTGGCGCTGGGGCTCTACACGTCGCTGACGCAGGGCGCGCCGTGGCTGTTCGCGGGCTCGGCCGTCGTGCTGGGCGTCGCGTGGCGGCGCGGGCTCCGCGACAACGTACGCGAGCTGCGGGAGGAGCTGAAGGCGGGCGCGGAGGTGCCGCGCCCGCGCCAGCCGTTCGTGCCCGAGCCGGAGGGCTACTTCGAGCCCAAGGTCTACGGGACGCCGCGCGGGGACGACTAGGAGACCCGCAGGTCCTTGCGCAGCTCGTGGGGCAGGGCGAAGCGCATGCGCTCCTGCACCGACTCGACCTGGGTCACGTCGTCGAACCCGTGCTTGGCCAGCCGCTCCAGCACCTCGTCGACCAGCTCCTCCGGAACGGAGGCGCCGCTGGTCACGCCGACCGTGGTGACGCCTTCGAGCCACTCGTCGCGGATGAAGGTGGCGTTGTCGACAAGGTAGGAGGCCTCGGCCCCGTAGTCCTTGGCCACCTCGACCAGGCGCTTGGAGTTGGAGGAGTTTTCCGAGCCGACCACGATGACCAGCTGCGCCTCGGCGGCGATCTCCTTGACCGCGACCTGCCGGTTTTGCGTGGCGTAGCAGATGTCGTCGCTCGGCGGGTCGATCAGCGTGGGGAAGCGCTCCTTGAGCCGGGTGACCGTCTCGGTGGTCTCGTCGACCGACAGCGTGGTCTGCGACAGCCACACCAGCTTGCTCGGGTCCTTGACCTGCACTTTGTCGACCGCGTCGAGCCCGTCCACGAGCTGGATGTGGTCGGGGGCCTCACCGGAGGTGCCCTCGACCTCCTCGTGACCCTCGTGCCCGATCAGGAGGATGTCGTAGTCCTGGCTCGCGAACCGCTTGGCCTCGTTGTGCACCTTGGTGACCAGCGGGCAGGTGGCGTCGATGGTGCGCAGGCTGCGCCGGCGCGCTTCGTCGTGCACCGCCGGGGACACCCCGTGAGCCGAGAACACCACGATCTCGCCCTCGGGCACCTCCTCGGTCTCGTCGACGAAGATGGCGCCCCTGGCCTCCAGCGTCTTGACGACGTGGGTGTTGTGGACGATCTGCTTGCGCACGTAGATCGGCGCACCGTACTGCTCCAAAGCCTTCTCGACCGCTACCACGGCTCGATCGACTCCGGCACAGTAGCCACGTGGCTTGGCTACGAGTACTCGGCGGGAAGTGGGGGTCTGCGGCTCCATACTTTCTATGCTACGTGGAGCGGCCATCAGGCCCGCGCGTGCGTGGTTGCCCGCGGTTTGCCAGACTGGCCGTCCATTACTGACCTCCCAGGGAGACGTCATGTCCCTCAGCGACGTGATACGCAACATCGCCAAGACAGTCACCAACAAGGACGAGCTGAAGGAGAAGGCCAAGGACCTTCCGCTCCTGTTCATCCAGACCACGCTCAGCGCGGCCGGGCAGGCCCTGCTGGTCGTGGACCGGGTGAAGAACTCCATCAAGGGCCTTGGCAACAAGGAGGAGCGGGAAGAGGAGTCGCACGACTCGCGCCCCTCCGCCGCCGACCAGGTGGCCGCGGCTCCGGCCGCGGAGGAGGAGAAGCCGGCCCGCAAGGAGCCGGTGATCTTCGCCCCGCGCCCCAGCGCCGCCGAGCCCAACGGTGTCGCCAAGACCAAGCCCGACCCCGTCATCTTCGCTCCGGCGGGCAAGTCCGAGTCGGCGGCCACCGCCAACCCCGAGACCGCCGCCCCGGCCGCCGAGCCCAAGCCCGCCGCGACGGAGCAGCCCAAGCCCGTGGCCACGGAGGAGCCCGCCGCGGCCGCGAAGGCCGCCGAGCCCGCCGTCGCGGAGAAGCCCGCCGAGGTCGCCGAGCCGAAGGCCGCCGTCGCGGAGGAAGCCGTCAAGGAAGAGGCCGTCAAGGCGGAGCCCGCCGCGGAGGAGGCCGTCGCGGCCAAGCCGAAGCGCACCCGCAGGACCACCAAGAAGCCGGCCGCGACCGAGGAGCCCGCCGCGGCCCCCGAGGCGACGGTGGCCCCGGAGCCCGCGTCCGCGCCGGAGCCCGCCCGCGCTCCCGAGCCCGCCGCCGCGCCCGAGCCGGTCGCCGCCGCCCCGGTGGACCTGGCCGAGCCGCTGCCCGGCTACTCCGAGCTCACCGTCGCGTCCCTGCGCGCCAGGATGCGCGGCAAGACCGCCGAGCAGATCAGCGACTTCCTCACCTTCGAGAAGGCCACGAAGTCCCGGCCCGAGGTGATCAAGATGTTCGAGAACCGGCTGGCGAAGCTGCAGGCCGGAGAGTAGGTCGTACCGACCCCGTAGTCTTCCGGCATGAGCGAGAAGACCTCACCCGAGTCTCCCCTGCCGATCCGCACGGTCCTGCAGATGGTGGGCGGTTGGATCGGCAGACTCGGCACGGTCTGGGTCGAGGGCCAGATCACCGACCTGAGTGCTCGTGGCGGCACGGTGTTCATGACCCTGCGCGACCCGGTCGCCAACGTGTCGGCCAAGGTCACCACCCCGCGCGGGGTCTACGAGGCCGCCGTGCCGAGGCCGGCCGACGGCGCCAGGGTCGTGATGCAGGTCAAGCCCGACTTCTGGGTCAACAGGGGCTCTTTCGCCTTCACGGCGCTGGAGATCCGCCCGGTCGGCGTGGGCGAGCTGCTGGCCCGGCTGGAGCGGCTCAGGCAGCTGCTGGCCACAGAGGGGCTGTTCAACGCCGACAGGAAGCGGCGGCTGCCGTTCCTGCCCGGCACGATCGGGCTCATCTGCGGCCGCGACTCCGCGGCCGAGCGCGACGTGCTGGAAAACTCCCGCAGGCGCTGGCCGGCCGTGCGGTTCAAGGTCGAGGAGGTGGCCGTCCAGGGGCCTTACGCGGTGGGCGAGGTGACCGAGGCGCTGCGCAAGCTCGACGCCGACTCCTCGGTCGACGTGATCGTCATCGCCCGCGGCGGCGGCTCGCTGGAGGACCTCCTGCCGTTCTCCGACGAGACGCTCGTACGCTCGGTGGCCGCCTGCCGCACCCCCGTGGTGAGCGCGATCGGCCACGAGCAGGACAGCCCGCTGCTCGACCTGGTGGCCGACGTACGCGCGTCCACCCCCACCGACGCGGCCAAGAAGGTCGTGCCCGACGTCGGCGAGCAGCTCTCGCTGGTGCGCCAGCTGCGCGACCGGGGCCGCAGGGTGCTGAGCGGCTGGCTCGACCGCGAGATGTCCTGGCTGACGTCGGTGCGCTCGCGCCCCTCGCTGGCCGACCCGGTGCGCGAGCTGGAGCGCCGGGCCGAGCAGGTCGAGTCGCTGCGCGACCGGACCAGGCGCTCGCTGTCCGGCTCGCTCGACCGGGCCTCGGACGATCTCGTCCACCTGCGTGCCCGCCTGATCGCGCTGTCCCCCGCGGCCACGCTGGAGCGCGGGTACGCCATCGTCCAGCACCCGTCGGGCGAGGTCGTACGCCTGGCCAAGGACGTCTCCCCCGGCTCGTTGCTGACCATCCGCTTGAGCGACGACCGCCTGACCGTCCGCGCGCAGGACCCGGGCGAAACCGGGGACACGTGAGCGACCCGCTACGTTCGGCACATGAGAGGACTCGTGCAGGTCGCCCAGCACGCCGACGATCTCGACAGGGCCACCGCCTTCTACCGCGACGTGCTGGGCCTGCGGCACATCGCCACCTACCGGCCGCCCGGGCTGGCCTTCTTCGACCTCGACGGCGTCCGCCTGCTGATCGAGCGGGGCGCGCCCTCCACGGTGCTCTACCTGGCCTCCGACGACCTGGAGGCGGATGTTGCCCGGCTGCGCTCGCACGGCGTCGCGATGGTCGAGGAGCCGCATCTGATCTTCACGGACGACGGCACGTTCGGCACGCAGGGCCGGGAGATCCACATGGCCGCGTTCAGGGACTCCGAGGGAAACCTGCTCTGCCTGATGACCTAGCGTGGGAGGTGTGAAGCTAACAAAGTTCACGCATGCCTGCGTAAGGGTCGAACTCGACGACCGGGTGCTGGTCATCGACCCGGGGATCTGGAGCGAGCCGTCCGCGCTGGACGGGGCGGACGCGGTGCTCGTCACCCACGAACACAGCGATCACGTGGACGTGCTGCGGCTGCTCGGGGCCGGGGTCCCGGTGTTCGCGCCGGCCGGGGCGGCGCTGGGCGGGCTGCCGTACACGCCGGTGAGCGCGGGCGAGGAGTTCTCGGCGGCGGGCTTCCGGGTGCGGGCGCACGGCGGGCGGCACGCGCTGATCTACGGGGGCCAGCCGGACTGCCCGAACCTCGGCTACCTGATCGACGGCGCCCTCTACCACCCGGGCGACTCGGTGCACGTGCCGGACGAGCCGGTGGAGACCCTGCTGGTGCCGCTGCAGGGGTCGTGGCTGAAGACCGTCGAGGCGATCGACTTCGTACGGGCGGTGCGGCCGCGGCAGGCGTACGGGATCCACGACGCGCAGCTCAACGATCGCGGACTGGGTACCACGAACGCCTGGCTGGCGAAGGCGACCGACCACGGCTACCGCTGGCTGGCCCCCCGCGAGACCGCCTAGCCCCTCAGTGCCGTCAGAAGGGGGCGTCGTCGGAGTTGCCCGCCGACGGCTCGGAGCGGCGCGCCATGGCGGCGGCGAGCTTGACCCTGGCCCCCTGCAGCCACTCCTCGCAGACCGCCGCCAGCTTCTCGCCGCGCTCCCACAGCTCGATGGACTGCTCCAGGGTGAGCCCACCGGTCTCCAGGCGGCGCACCACCTCGGTCAGCTCCTCGCGGGCCTGCTCGTATGAGGGCGCCTTCTCGTCTCCTGCCACGACCACCACCCTAGACGGGGCGGCCGACATCCGCAGACCAGGCGGCCCCGTCAGCCCTTGGGGCGCTGCTGCAGGACGGAGGCCAGCTCGGCGAGCTCCGGCCAGTCGGCGGTGCCGGTGATCACGAGCGTCACCTCCGGCAGGAAGCGGACGAGCGAGCGCTGGTTCTTGTCCTCGCGGAAGCGCTGCTCCCACTGCACCCCGCCCACCTGCTGCGTGCCGACGGCCTTGTCGGAGTTGGCCATACGGCTGGCGAACCCGGCCGCCGGCTGCTCGTTGCTCTGCGTGAACATCGCGTGCTCGCGCTTGGCGGTGGCGTAGCCGAGGAAGAGGACCTGGGCGCCGTTCTCACCCTTGGCGATCTTGTTGCTGTTGGGGATCCAGCCCGCCGGGTCCCTCTGCGGCGCCCACACGCCGTACGGCACCGAGTGGCCGAAGTTGGCGACGGTGATGGAGTATTCGAGCTTCGGAATGTGCTGCTCCCGGCTCTGCGGGGTGACCAGCAGGAACAGCCCGACCGCCGCGAGGCAGACGAACAGCGCTACCGCGTAACCGTAGAAACCTTGGGTGAACCGTCGCACACTTGGCGAGGTTACCCGCTGGAGGAGGCGGTCGCCGAAGTGGCCGGGCGGATCTGGCCGATGATGGCCAGCACCTCCTCGGCCAGGCCGCGATCGCCCGTGCGGACGACCTCGGACACGGCCGCGGCCAGCGCGCCCGTGACGACCACGACCAGCGCGCCCTCGTCCTCGAACAGCGCCGCGTTGAGCTGCGCCCACTTGCGCAGCCGGTCGCGCATGACCACGTCGAAGCCGGGCGGCCCGTCGCCGCGCAGGAACAGGTCGGCGAGCTCGCGCTCCTCCAGGCACCCGTCGAGGTAGGCGCGGGCGGCGCTGATGAACACGCGCATCGGGTCGCTCTCGCCGGCGGCGCGGGCCGAACGGGCGGCCTGCTTCGTCCGCTGGGTCTGCCGGGCCTGGAACTCCTCGAACAGCGTCAGGTAGAGATCGGCCTTGCCGGAGAAGTGGTGGTAGAGGCTGCCCACGCTGGCGTCGGCCCTGGCCACCACGTCGGTCACGCCGGCCTCGGCGAACCCGTTGGAGACGAAGACCTCCCTCGCGGCCGCGAGAAGCGAGCTGCGGGTGGCGGCGCCGCGCTCGGACGTCCGCGGCTGGGCGACCACGTTTTCCACTTCGCTCATGCGATCTCCTCCAGGCTCCATGGTGGAGGCAAGATCTTGGACGCGCACACCGTATGGCGCAAAATCCGTTCTCCGTGATGGCAGGGCAACCCTGTCGAAGCTTACCGATGTCGCCTCCGACCCGCCCCTGCTGCGAGGAAGCGGTCATCTCGGGCAGGAGATGGGCAGATTATCCGCCTCTGGGCGGGAAGAGAGGGACAACTACGATCGACGTAGATTCCCCTTAGGAGGCTGCTCATCATGTCCGATCAGACATCCGTACCGCCCGCGCTCGCCACGGGCGAGCACGCCCCCGATCGCAACCTGGCGTTGGAGCTGGTACGCGTCACGGAGGCGGCCGCGATGGCAGCGGCCCGGTGGGTCGGCCGGGGCGACAAGAACGGCGCCGACGGCGCGGCGGTGAACGCCATGCGCCAGCTGATCAACACGGTCTCGATGAACGGCGTGGTGGTCATCGGGGAGGGCGAGAAGGACCACGCCCCGATGCTGTTCAACGGCGAGCAGGTGGGCGACGGCAGCGGCCCCGACTGCGACGTGGCCGTGGACCCCATCGACGGCACCCGGCTGACGGCGCTGGGCATGCCCGACGCGGTGTCGGTGATCGCGGTGAGCGAGCGCGGCTCGATGTACGACCCGTCGGCCGTGTTCTACATGGAGAAGCTGGTCACGGGCCCCGAGGCGGCCGACGTGGTGGACATCGAGGCCCCCGTGTCCGCGAACATCAACGCGGTCGCCAGGGCCAAGCACTGCTCGCCCTCCGACGTGACCGTGGTCGTGCTCGACCGGCCCAGGCACGAGCGGCTGGTCAAGGAGATCAGGGAGGCGGGCGCGCGGATCAAGTTCATCACGGACGGCGACGTGGCCGGCGCGATCATGGCGGCCCGTGGGGGCACCGGCATCGACCTGCTGCTGGGCATCGGCGGCACGCCCGAGGGCATCGTGGCCGCGTGCGCGCTCAAGTGCCTGGGCGGCGTGATCCAGGGCAAGCTCTGGCCGCGCGACGACGCCGAGCGCTCCAAGGCCCTGAACGCCGGGCACGACCTCAACCAGGTGCTCACCACGAACGACCTGGTCAGTTCCGACGACGTGTTCTTCGCGGCGACCGGCATCACGCACGGTGAGCTCATGCAGGGCGTACGGTTCCGCGCCGGCTCGGCGGTGACGGAGTCGCTGGTGATGCGCGGCCGGTCGGGGACCATCCGCAAGATCGAGAGCGAGCACCAGCTCTGGAAGCTGCGCGCGTACAGCGCGATCAACTTCGACACGGCCGGCTGAAGCTCAGCGGCGGCGCTTGCGGCGAGGGGGCTCCTTGACCTTCACGTCTCCCGCGAAGTTCGTGGTGCGCACCTCGACGACGGGCGCGCCGGGCTCGGTCGGCTGCTTGGTCAGCCGTACGGACTTGCCCTTGGCGACCCTGATCACCTCCAGCCCCTCCGGCACCTGGATCTCCAGCCCGCCGAAGACGAGGGTGGCGTTGATGATGATCTGCCGGTTCTGCAGGATCGCGTCGCGGAGGTCCAGCTTGGTGGTGCCGAACATGGCCGTCACGTCCAGCTCGGCGGGCACGACCCAGCGCCCGCCGCGCTGCTCCTGCTTGAAGATGGCCGACACGGGACGGCCGTCCAGGTTGAGCGGCTGCTGGTCGGCGGGCAGCAGGTCACTGGTGAGCGCGGCCAGCTCGCCCAGCGTGCGCGCGGAGTAGAGCACGCCGAGCCGTTCCTCGAGCTCGTCGAGGGTGATCCGGCCGTCGGCGTGCGCGTCCTGCAGCACCTGGGCGATGCGTTCGCGATCGGCGTCGGACGCGCGGAGCTCGTGGGGCGGCGGCACGTCGCTCGCCGCGGGCGGCCGCCGGGCCGACACCCACTCCTCGGCCAGCCGCTCTCCGACTTCCTGCAGCTTCGGCAGCCACGATTGCGCGCGTTCGTTCACACATCCGACGATAACCGGCGCCCGCGAGAATCGCTCGTGCCAAATCAGCAGATGCGCTCCGTAAGCCACGGGAATCAGTTGATGCGCGCCAGAAGTCCGGCGATTTCCTCGGCCAGTTCCTGATTCACTTCGGCGTGGCGGTTGAGCAGCCGGTACCACATCGCGCCGAAGACGAGATCGACGGCCAGCTCCAGGTCCACGTCAGCCGGCACGGCGCCGCGCGCCAGGACCGCGCGCAGGGCGGCGCGGCGGGGATTTATGATCTTCGCCCGCAGCTCGGCGGCGAGCTCCGCGTCGGACTGGGCGTCGGCCATCAGCCCCACGACGACCTGCCCCGCGACCCCGCGTGCCAGCCCGAACGTCTGCTCCAGGAACGCCACCAGATCGGCCCGCGCGTCCCCGGTGTCCGGCAGCCCCTGCACCTCCTCGGCCAGGACGTCTGTCAGGGCCTCCAGCAGGACCTGCGCCTTGGTCTGCCACCAGCGGTAGACGGTCTGCCTGCCGCTGCCCGCGACCTGGGCGATGCCCTTCATCGTCACGTTCTGGTAGCCGTCGCGGGCGCACAGGTCGAGCGCCGCCCGGAGGATCGCGTTCCTGGCCACTTCGCTGCGTGGTCTGCCAACCATGGCGCTCACTTTACAAGACACAGTGCCTCGTTTATATTCGAGGCAGGATGTCTCGTAATGAGAGGACGACGAAGATGCGAGTAGTGATCGTCGGCGGCACGTCCGGCATCGGCCTGGCAGCGGCGGCCCGGCTGGCCGCGGGCGGCGCCGAGGTGGTCGTCACGGGCCGTTCGGAGGAGCGTCTGCGTTCGGCGTTGAAGCAGCTCGGCGACCAGGCGCGGGGCGAGGCCGTGGACGCGCGTGACACCGAGGCGATGCGGGCGTTGTTCGAGGGGCTCGGCACGGTCGACCACCTGGTCGTGACCCTGACGGGCCGCGGCGGCGCGGGCCCGCTGAGCTCGCTGACCGCCGATGGGCTGACCGAAGCGGTGCGCAACAAGCTGGTCCCGCACCTGCTGACCGCGCAGGCCGCGCTGGGCGTACTGAACCCGGAGGGCTCGATCACCTTCGTGACGGCGGCGTCGGCCGGCGCGGCCCTGCCCGGCATCGCCACGCTGGCGGCGGTGAACGGGGCGATCGAGGCCGCGGTTCCCGGACTGGCCGTCGAGCTGGCCCCCATCAGGGTGAACGCGGTCTCCCCCGGCGTGATCGACACCGACTGGTGGTCGGAGATCGGCGACGAGGCGCGGGCCGCGTTCATGGAGAGCGCCGCCGAGAGCCTGCCGGTCCGGCGCGTCGGTCAGCCGGAGGACGTGGCGGCCACGATCGAGTACGTGGTGCGCAACGCGTACACGACCGGCATCGTGCTGACCGTCGACGGAGGGGCGCGGCTCAAGGCCTGAGGAATCCCAGGCCCTTCCACGCCGTTGATCCCGGCAAAGGGAGGTGTGTGCGTGCATCAACCGGCGCGATGGGGTCTCGGTGTGGCGGGCGCGGGCATAGCGGTGATCCTGGGCCTGGAGCTGACCAGCCTCGACGAGATGAACCCGATCAGGCGGACCATCAGCGAGCACGGCCTCGGCCCCGACGGCTGGATCTTCGGGCTGGCGGTGGGGCTGCTCGCGGTCGGGTCGGCGGCCATCGGGGTCTCGCTGGCACGCCAGCGGCTGGCGGGGGTCTTCGGCACCGTCGCGCTCATGGGGTGGAGCGTGGGGCTGTTCATGACGGCGTGGTTCGAGAAGCACGACTGGTCGGTCGGCCCGAGCCTGAGCGGGAGCATCCACCGGGTGGGCAGCTTCATCGCCTTCCTCAGCCTGCCGCTGGCCGCGGTGATCATCGCCAGGCCCTGGCGGCACCGCGAGCGGTCGCGGGCCACGCTGGTGGCCTTCGGGCTCGGGATCTGCTCGGTGCTGTGGGTGGCGGGCATCGCCGCGGTCATGTTCATCGGGGCGCGCAACGGGATGCCGTGGTGGCGCGTCATGCCGCTCGGCCTGGTGGAGCGCGGCATGGCCATCACGGAGGTGGCCGCCCTGCTAGCGCTCGGCGTCTGGGCCGCCGCCAAGCGGCTGGACACGACGGAGCAAACCGGACGCCTGGTCGATGCCGGGGTCGGTGGGCTGGCGGAACGGAGTGGCGGGCCGCTAACCTGACCCCGCCTCACGTTTGATTCCCCCCATCAGGAGGCCGTCGTGCCGTCCTCGCGTGATCGTCAGGCCCGCATCGCCACGTACGTCGTCTATGCCGTACAGGGCCTGTCCTTCGCCTCGCTGCTCATCCAGGTCGCCAACCTGCAGGCCAAGCACGGCCTCGACGAGGGCTCGCTGACGCTCCTGCTGCTGATCGTGCCCGTGTTCGCGGGGGTCGGCAGCGTGGCGGCGGGCACGTTCGCCGCCCGGTTCGGCAGCAAGGTGCTCCTGCGCGTCGCCCAGCCCGTGGTCGCGCTCGCCGTGGTGCTCGTCGGGCTCGCGCCCAGCGTGAAGCTGCTGGTGCCGGTGCTGCTGCTGTTCGGCGTGGCGGTGGGCGCGGTGGACGCGGGCATGAACATGCAGGGCGTGGCGGTCGAGCGCAGGTACGGCGTGCAGATCCTCAACGGCTTCCACAGCGTGTGGAGCGTGGCCAGCATGCTCGGAGCGGCGTGGGCGTCGGTGGCCGCCACCCTGCCGCTGCCGGTGATCATGTCGGTCCCGATGGTGTTCGCGCTGGTGGGCTCGCTCGTGTTCGCACGCGACCTGTGCACGCCGGAGGAGGAGAAGGTCGAGGACGCCCCCGAGAGCGCCACCGAGGGCGGCTTCCCGTGGCGGCCGATCATCCCGCTCTGCCTGGCCATGGGCTTCCTGTACGTCGGCGACGCCGCCGTGTCGAACTTCAACACCGTGTTCATGAAGAACGTGCTCTTGGCCGGCCCGAGTGTGATCCCGCTGGCCTACGTCGCCTACCAGGCGACCACGCTGGCCGTCCGGCTCGGCGGCGACCTCGCGGTCCGGCGGTACGGGCCCGCCGCCATCGTCAGGATCGGCGGCGTGATCGCCACGCTGGGGTTCCTCGGCGTCGTCGCGGCCCCGAACCAGCCGCTGGCCATCGTCGCGTTCGGCCTGACCGGGGTGGGGCTGTCAGTGGTGGCGCCGCAGTCGTTCTCGGCGGCGGGCAAGCTGGACCCGGCCGGGACCGGCGTGGCCATCGCCCGCGTGAACCTCTTCAACTACATCGGCTTCATCGTGGGCGCGGCCCTGGTGGGCGGCATCGCGGACGCGGCGGGCATGCGGTGGGCGTTCGTCGCGCCGCTCGTGCTGGCCGCCGTCATCATCGCCCTCGCCCGGGGCTTCGAGCCCAAGCGCCAGACCCCCAACCCCTCCGCCGCCTGAGGGCTTCACCGCCGCACTTCGGCGACCTCGACGGTACGGCGCTCGCGGAGCGACAGGTCGGCCGCCTCGGCGACGTACAGCGCCTCCAGCGCGTCCTCGATCGTGCAGAGGCTCTTCTCGCTGGTCAGGAAGCCGTCGATCTCGTTGCGGTAGGCGGTCTCGAAGCGGGTGACGAAGTCGGGCCAGGGATCCAGCGCGCTCGGCACGCCCTCGGCCGAGTGCAGCGGGGCGCGCGGGCTCAGGCCGACGGCCTGGGTGCGCCTGGTGCCGGCCAGCTCCATGCGCACGTCGTACCCGCCGCCGTTGTAGCGGGAGCCCTGCAGGGTGGCCAGCGTGCCGTCGTCCAGGGTGAGCAGCGCGGCGCTGTTGTCCACGTCGCCCGCCTCCGCGAAGAACGCGGCGCCGCGGTTGGCCCCCGTCGCGTACACGGAGATCACCTCGCGGCCGGTCACCCAGCGCAGGATGTCGAAATCGTGGATGTGGCAGTCGCGGAAGATGCCGCCGGAGGTCGCGATGTACTCGGCGGGCGGCGGCGCGGGATCGGCGGTGAGGAGGTGGACGCGGTGCAGCTCCCCCAGCTCCCCTGCCCTCAGCGCGACCGCCGCCGCCGCGTAGCCGGGGTCGAACCTGCGCTGGAACCCGATCTGCACCCGGTTGCCGGCGCTCGCCTCCAGCACCTTGACGGTCTCGTCCACGGTGCCCGCGACCGGCTTCTCGCAGAAGACCGGGATGCCCTTCTCGCACGCCTTGATGATGAGCTCGGCGTGGGTGCCGGTCGGGGTCGCGATGATCACGGCGTCCGACTCGAACGGGTCCCCCGGCCTGCCGTACGGCGACGTACGCACGGGATCGGCCACGATCAGCTCGTCCACCAGCGGATGCGCGGCCAGGGTCGCGGCGTGAAAGGCTCCGATCCTGCCCAGACCCATCAGTCCCACACGCATGACGCCTCCAATCCGGACCAGGCTTTCTTTCTAAGGGAGCGCTTCTCCCTCAGTCAACACTTTGTCCTGACATTCTTACCTTCAAGCCTCGTACGGCGTCCAGCGCCTTGTGCGCCGGCAGCCGCGCGAACCCCACCACCAAGGCCGCCGGCCCCGCCGACTCGCGCATGGGCCCCACGGGCTCGGTGGACAGGCCGAGCTCCTGCGCGACGTGGGTGGTCCTCAGCTCGTCCCAGCCGTCCGGCAGCTCCAGGTAGACGTGCAGGCCCGCGTCGATGCCCTTGACCCGCACCTCCGGCAGCTCCTCGGCCAGCGCCCTGACCAGGGCGTCCCGGCGGCGGCGGTATTCGCGGCGCATCCTGCGCAGGTGCTTGTCGTAGCCGCCGGTACGCAGGAAGTGCGCCAGCGCGTACTGCTCGACGACCGGCGAGCCCAGGTCCAGCTCGCCCCTCGCCCGCCGCACGGCCTCCGCCAGGTCGGGGGGCGCCGCCACCCAGCCGAGCCGCAACCCGGGCGCCAGGGACTTGCTGACGCTGCCCGAGAGGATCACCCGGTCGGGGGCCAGGCCCTGGAGGCAGCCGACGGGGTCGCGGTCGAAGCGGAACTCGGCGTCGTAGTCGTCCTCCAGGATCACCCGGTTGCCCGCGTACGCCCACTCCATGAGGGCGGCCCGGCGCGGCGGCGAGAGCACCACGCCGGTCGGGTACTGGTGCGCCGGGGTGACCAGGACCGCGTCGCCGCTCAGCTTCCGCACGTCCAGGCCCTCCTCGTCCACGGGCACCGGCACCAGGTGCGCGCCCGCGCGCCTCAGCAGCGGGACCTGGCGGTGGCTCGTCGGGTCCTCGACGGCGAGCCGGATCGGCCGCTGCCGGCTCAGCACGTGCAGCACCAGGCTCAGGCCCTGCGCCACGCCGCCGACGATGACGAGATTTTCCGGGCGCACGTCCGCCGCCCTGACCCGCCGGAGATAGCCGGCCAGCTCTTCTCGCAGCTCAGGCACCCCGCCAGGGTCCCCGTAATCGAAGGCTTCCGAGGGTACGGTGGTCAGGACGTGCCTGACGGCGGCGAGCCAGCGCTCGCGGGGGAAGTGGCTGAGGTCAGGAGAGGTGGGGCGATGACCGTAGTACGGCGCGCACACGGGGGCGCTCGACGCGCGGCGCACCGGCTTGGGCCGGGGAGGCGTCTTCTGCCGCGGGGCGGCCCGGGGTGCGCTCTTGGGGGTGACCTGGGTGCCGACGCCCACCCGGGACACCAGGAAGCCCTCGGCGACGAGCTGCTCGTACGCCTCCACCACCACGCCTCTGGATACCTGGAGGTCGGTGGCGAGGTCGCGGGTCGCGGGCAGGCGGGTGCCCGGCGTCAGCCGGCCGCCCCTGATCGAGTCGCGCAGCTCGGAGGCGATCTGCCCGGCGATTCCCCCCTTATCGCGATTTATCTGGATATGGAGGTCGGCCATATTGGTCCTGTCTTTCGGCGGGACATTGGACTGTTTACGCGAACCATTGTCTCCCTAGCATCCTTCGCATGAGAAACGGCATCGTGGGTGCGGCCTCGGCCATGTTCCTCGTCGGGACGCTGGCCGGGGTGTCGGGACTTGTGGACGGCTATCCCATATACGGCGGACAGGCCGTTCGGTATCTCGTGGCGTCGGTCATCCTGCTTGTCATAACGCGAGCGCTCGGCCTGCGGTTCGTGCGCCTGACGCCGCGCGAGCTGCTCTGCCTCCTCGGGCTCACCCTGTTCGGCCTGGTCATCTTCAACGTCTGCGTGATCGAGTCGACCAGCGCCGCCGGGCCCGCCCTGGTCGGGACCGTGCTCGGCACCGTGCCGCTGGCCCTCGCGCTGGCCGGCGGGCGGCCCGCGCCGCGGCTGCTGGCCGGGGCCTGCGTGGTGGTGGCCGGGGCGACGCTGGCCACGGGGCTCGGCAGCGGCAACCTGCCCGGCCTGCTGTGGGCGCTGGGGGCGCTCGTGGGCGAGGTGTGCTTCTCCATGCTGGCCATACCGCTGCTGCCGAGGCTGGGGGCGATCAGGGTGTCGGCCTACTCGACGGCGCTGGCCGTGCCGCTGCTGGCCGTGGTCGGGCTGGTGCACGAGGGCGCCGGGATGTTCCGGCCGCCGACGTGGGCGGAGGCGCTCGGGTTCGCGTACCTGGCGACCGTGGTCACCGTGGTGGCGTTCTTCCTCTGGTACAGCTCGCTGCCCAAGCTGGGCCCCGGCCGGGCCGGGCTCTTCGCGGGGATCATCCCGGTGGGCGCGATCGTGACGGGGGCGGTGCTCGGCGTGGCGATGCCGTCGGCGTACGACCTGCTGGGCGCGGGGTTGGTGATCGCCGGCATCCTGGTCGGCCTGACCGCCGGACGGTCGCGAGCGGTCACCGAAGTGGGATCCCCCGGAGGCGCGTAATCTCTTGGGGGACCGAAAGGATGGACATGGGCGAGTTCGACTACACCGACCTGCTGCCGCTGGGAGCCGATGAGACCGAATATCGGCTGATCACATCGGAGGGGGTGCGGAAGGTCGAGGCGGCCGGGCGTACGTTCCTCGAGGTCGAGCCGGAGGCGCTGCGGCTGCTGACCGAGACGGCCATCCACGACATCTCCCACTTCCTGCGGGCCTCGCACCTCGCCCAGCTCCGGAAGATCGTCGACGACCCCGAGTCGAGCGGCAACGACCGCTTCGTGGCGCTCGACCTGCTCAAGAACGCCTCCATCTCCGCCGGAGGTGTCCTGCCCATGTGCCAGGACACCGGCACCGCGATCGTCATGGGCAAGCGCGGGCGTCACGTGCTGACCGACGGGCTCGACTCCGAGCACGTCTCCCGGGGCGTGTACGACGCGTACACCAAGCTCAACCTGCGTTACTCGCAGATGGCCCCCCTGAACATGTGGGACGAGAAGAACACCGGCAACAACCTGCCCGCCCAGATCGAGCTGTACGCCGAGGACCCGCACGGCCACCCGGACGAGTACAAGCTGCTGTTCATGGCCAAGGGCGGCGGCTCGGCCAACAAGTCGTTCCTGTACCAGGAGACCAAGGCCGTGCTCAACGAGAAGCGCATGATGGCCTTCCTGGAGGAGAAGATCCGCTCGCTCGGCACCGCGGCCTGCCCGCCGTACCACCTGGCCGTCGTGGTGGGCGGCACCTCCGCCGAGTACGCGCTGAAGACCGCCAAGTACGCCAGCGCCCGCTACCTCGACTCGATCCCCACGGAGGGGTCGGCGTCCGGGCACGGGTTCCGCGACCTGGAGATGGAGGCCAAGGTCTTCGAGCTGACGCAGAAGCTCGGGATCGGGGCGCAGTTCGGGGGCAAGTACTTCTGCCACGACGTACGCGTCATCCGCCTGCCCCGGCACGGGGCCTCCTGCCCGGTGGCCATCGCGGTCTCCTGCTCGGCCGACCGCCAGGCGCTGGCCAAGATCACCCCTGAGGGCGTCTTCCTGGAGAAGCTGGAGACGGACCCGGCGCGGTTCCTCCCGGAGACGACGGACGAGCACCTCTCGGACGACGTCGTCCAGATCAACCTCAACCGCCCCATGCCCGAGATCCTCGCCGAGCTCACGAAATATCCCGTCAAGACCCGCCTCTCCCTCACCGGCCCCCTCGTGGTCGCCCGCGACATCGCCCACGCCAAGATCGCCGAGCTGCTGGACAACGGCGGCGAGATGCCGCAATACCTGAAGGACCACGCCGTCTACTACGCCGGGCCGGCCAAGACCCCTTCCGGGTACGCGTCGGGCTCGTTCGGGCCGACGACCGCCGGGCGGATGGACTCGTACGTGGAGCGCTTCCAGGCGGCCGGCGGCTCCATGGTCATGCTGGCCAAGGGCAACCGGTCGAAGCAGGTGACCGAGGCCTGCCGGCAGCATGGCGGGTTCTACCTGGGCTCCATCGGCGGGCCCGCGGCCCGGCTGGCGCAGGACTGCATCAAGAAGGTCGAGGTCCTGGAGTATCCCGAGCTGGGGATGGAGGCGGTGTGGAAGATCGAGGTCGTGGACTTCCCGGCGTTCATCGTGGTGGACGACAAGGGCGACGACTTCTTCACCGACCGCACCGGCCCCGTGCTGACGATCGGCCGCCGCTGATCGCCTGACCCCCGGCTCTCTCCACCCACCGGCGCGACCGATCGCCGGTGGGGCGGGGCACGGTGGGCGGCGAGCGGACCAGGCGCGGGAGGCGGTGTCACCCCGGGAGGCCGGGTCGCCTCGGAGGCGGGTGAACTGAGGGTGGCGGCGAGCTGAGGGTGGCGGCAGGCGAGCCGGATACGGGCCTGGCGCGGGCGAGGCGCGGCTCGGGGGCGGCTACGGGCAGGGGTGCGGTGCGAGCATCTCCTCGGAGCTGCCGGCTCAGGCGGCCACCGGGGACCGGTGCGGCGCCACGACGGTGCCGTCGGGCAGCAGCAGACCGGTGTCCTCGAACAGCACGACGCCGTTGCAGAGCAGGCTCCAGCCCTGGTCAGGATGGGCCGCGATCACATGCGAGGCCTCACGGTCGGGTGAATCGGCACTCGGGCAAGCGGGGTAGTGACTGCACATGGCGCACCTCTCAGATTGCGCTCCTGATTCATGGCTTTCAAAAGGGCAGCTTGCGCCCCGATGGCGTGCGAAGGTCCAGAGCGGTCCCGCTCGGTTTCTTGGGCCGGGTGCGAACCTGGGTCTGGCGCATCTTCATCACGTCCTTCAACGACCTGTCGTTAGTGGTGGGACCTTGGGTGTTCGCCCTCATTCTGACGCCGGGCACCGACACTTTGCGGGCCTGTGGGAGAACTCCCTCTCTCATGGCTGTACCATGCCCCCGCCCCCTTACGGGACCCTTACAACTCGCTGACGGGGCCCCTCAGTTCATGTCCGTCAGCTTGCCGTACACCTGAAAGCCCCCTGCCTTGCATCATGCACATTTATCGGGGCCGCGAGTGTGCCGCACGACACACATCACCGCCGAGCTGCGCAAACGCGTTCAGGAAAGCCGGTACGGGAGGCCCGTGCGGGCCGTGGGTAAGGCCGTCCGCGAAGCGGGACCAATCTGACTCCCTCGACATTGCCAAGAGACGGCAGGACGCGACCCGGGAGCGTCCCGACTACCCTCGGTATCGGAACGTGCGCCCGGACTGCGGCGAGAAACTGCGGGGCCTCATCAACTGGGCCGATGTGGCCAGGAGGTTTGCTGACGTCACGAGTCAGGCGGGTTGACTTAAGTTCGCAACAATTTATCGGCCGCGCCTCTACTGGTCGGTTTACACAAATAGGTAAGCTGCCAGGCATGCGTGCGCCCTCCGGTTACCTACTCGCCGCGCGCTACCGGCTTGTGGAGCCGGTCGGACGCGGCGGCATGGGCACCGTTTGGCGGGCACATGACGAGTTGCTCGACCGCGACGTGGCGGTCAAGGAAGTGCGCCTGCCCAACGTGCTCGACGAGGAGTTGCGTGCCGAGCTGTGCGCGCGCACCGAGCGCGAGGGCCGGGCGACCGCGATGGTCGCGCACCCCTCGGTCATCACCGTCTTCGACGTGGTCACCGAGGACGACCGGCCGTGGATCGTGATGGAGCTGCTGCGGGCCAAGTCCCTGGAGCAGCTCATCCAGGAGCAGGGACCGCTCCACCCCCGCAGGGCCGCCGAGATCGGCCGGCAGATCCTCGGGGCGCTGCGCGCCGTGCACGCCAAGGGGATCCTCCACCGTGACGTCAAGCCGAGCAACGTGCTGGTGACCGAGGACCGGGCGGTGCTCACCGACTTCGGCCTGGCCGCACTGGAAGGTGACGTTTCCATCACCCAGGCGGGCATCGTCCTGGGCTCCGCGGGATACATCGCTCCAGAGCGGGTGCTGGGCTCGAAGGCCAGCCCGGCGGGCGACCTGTGGTCGCTCGGCGCGACCCTCTACACCGCCGTCGAGGGCAGGGGCCTGCACGGGCGCCGTACGGCCGCCGCCGCGCTCGCCGCGCTGACCAGTGGCGAGCCGATCCCGATGACCAAGGCCGGGCCGCTGGCCCCCGTGCTTGACGCGCTGCTCAGGATCGACCCCGCGACCAGGCTCGACTCCGTGCGGGCCTCGCTCATGCTGGCCAGGGTCGCCGCCGGAGGCTCGGCCGAGGAGCCGCTGGCCCCGGGCAAGCCCGTACGTTCCGGGCCGACGATCAACCCGCCGTCTTTCACACGCAGGCCCGCGCATCGCGGGCTCCACAGGGCCGACGTCACCACGACAGCGCTGTCTGTCCCGGTGCCCCGGCAGGAGCGCAAACCCGGCGAGGGCGTGCACAGGAAGCGCGTCGAACCGCGGCCTACGCCGTCGGCTTACGCCCGTTTCAAAGCGACGGTGATAAAGTTGTGCCTTCCTCGGCGGTTCTGGCCAAGAGAACTTCGCAAGCGAGGGTAAAGCACTTCCCAAGCGAGAATCGATATCTTCTTCTCATGCCGGAACAGCAGACACGCCTGCTCGCGGAGCGCTACGAGCTCATAGCCCCGCTCGGCCGGGGCACGATGGGCACGGTGTGGCGCGCCCGCGACCGCGCGCTCGGGCGCGAGGTGGCGGTCAAAGAAATCCGCCAGGACCCGGGTCTCACTGAGGAACAGCGGGCCGAGCTGCGCGAACGCATGGTGCGCGAGGGCCGCATAGCCTCGCGGATCAACCATCCCTCGGTGGCGTCCATCCATGACGTCCTGATCCAGGACGACAGCCCGTGGATCATCATGGAGCTCATCGAGGCCCGATCGCTGGAGCAGGTGATCGACGAGGAGGGACCGCTGCCGCCACGGCTCGTGGCGGAGATCGGCGTGGACCTGCTCGGGGCGCTGCGCGCAGCGCACGCCCAGGGGATCACCCACCGCGACGTCAAGCCGGGCAACGTGCTCATCACGGAGAGCGGCCGCGTGGTGCTCACCGACTTCGGCATCGCCAAGGCCGAGGGCGACTCGCGGCTGACGAAAACGGGCATGGTGATCGGCTCACCCGGCTACACGGCCCCGGAACGTGCCAGGGGCGAGTACACCGGCCCCGAGTCGGACATCTGGTCGCTCGGGGCGACGCTCTACTTCGCCGTCGAGGGGCGTCCGGCGTACGAACGGGCCACGATCGCGGAGACGCTGGCGGCGCTGCTCACCGAGAGCGCCGACCCGCCCACGCAGGCGGGCCAGCTGCGGCCCGTGCTGAACGGGCTGCTCAACAAGGACTACCGGCAGCGCCTCAACGCTGCCAAGGCGGAGACCCTGCTGCGCATGGTCGCCGACACCCCCACGAGCGAAATGCCGGCGATCACGGCTGAGGCTCTCATGGCGCAGGAGGCCGCTTTGCCCGACCCGTTCGCCGGCCAGAAGAACCCAGCCCAGAAGAAGCCGGCGCAGCAGAATCCGGCCCAGCAGACTCCGGCCCAGCAGAATCCAGCGCAGCACAGCCCGGCCCAGACGAACCCGGTGCAGAAGGCCCCGGTCCCCCAGGCCGGGCCCGCCGGCCCCGCGCCGTACGGCCCCGGGGGCGCGGGCGCTCCCGGCGGTCAGGCGCCCTGGGGCCCGGGTCCCGCCGGACCGGGTCAGGGTCCGGGCGCGCAGGCGCCCAGGGGTCCTGTCGGTGCGCCCGGCGGCCCGGTGCCCGGTGGCCCGGGGCGGGGGCCCGCGTCGGGGCCGCACGGGCCGATGACGAGCCCGGGCACGCCCACCGTGCCGCGCAACGCCGCGCCTCAGCGCCAGCCGCAGTCCGGCCCCCAAGGATCCCCTGACCAGGGGTTCGACCCCGAGCGGACGGTCAGCGTCCAGCGCCCGAAGGGCCCGTTCCCGCCGGCTCCGGAGCAGAGCAGGCCGCCGCAGGGGCCCGGCGACGAGGGCGCGATCGTCACCACGCGCATCCAGCTCCCGCCCGCGCCCGGCCAGCAGGTCTATCCGCCCACCACGCCGCCCGCGGGCCGGCAGCCCGCTCCTCAGCAACCGGCATCCCAGCAGCAGCCGCCCCCGCCGGGCGGCCAGCAGGTCCCGCAGCAAGGCAAGGGCCTCGGGACCGACCTGTTCGCCATCGCCGGGCAGCCGGAGCAGCCCTCGGGCAACCGCAACGGCATGCTGGTGCTCATGGCGGTGGCCGCCGCGGCCGCCGTGGTGATCGCCGTCCTCATCGTCGCGCTCTTCTCCAGCTGACCCGCGCCGCGGCCGTAAGGCGGTCGTGGGTCAGACTGGAAGTCATGAGCGAGTTCAGAATCGAACATGACTCGATGGGCGAGGTACGCGTGCCCTCAGGCGCCAGGTGGCGCGCGCAGACCCAGCGGGCAGTGGAGAATTTCCCGGTTTCGGGACGCCCCCTCGAGCCGTCCCACATAGCCGCGCTCGGCCTGATCAAGGCGGTGGCCGCCGAGGTGAACGGCGAGCTGGGAGTGATCGACAAGGACCTGGCCGAGGCCATTGCCCAGGCGGCGGCCGACGTCGCCGAGAACGAGCACGACGCCCACTTCCCGATCGACGTCTTCCAGACCGGCTCCGGCACCTCGTCCAACATGAACGCCAACGAGGTGATCGCGACGCTGGCCGAGGAGCGCCTCGGCCGTCCCGTGCACCCGAACGACCACGTGAACGCCTCCCAGTCGTCCAACGACGTCTTCCCCACCTCGATCCATGTGGCGGCGGCGACGGAGGTGACGTTCCACCTGCTGCCCTCGCTCAGGCATCTGGCGGCGGTGCTGCGGGAGAAGGCGATCGAGTTCGACGGGGTGGTGAAGTCGGGGCGCACCCATCTGATGGACGCGACCCCGGTGACGCTCGGCCAGGAGTTCGGCGGGTACGCCACCCAGGCCGAGAACGGCGCCCTGCGCGTGGCGGCGGCCCTTGAGCGCGTGCTGGAGCTGCCCCTGGGCGGCACGGCCGTGGGCACCGGCATCAACACCCCGCCGGGCTTCGCGCAGGCGGCCATCGCCAAGCTGGTCGAGGCCACCGGCATCCCGTTCGTCGAGGCCGGCGACCATTTCGAGGCCCAGGGCGCGCAGGACTCGATCGTCGAGCTGTCGGGCCAGCTCAAGGTGGTGGCCGTCTCGCTCACCAAGATCGCCAACGACCTTCGCTGGATGGGCTCCGGCCCGCGCGCCGGGCTGGCCGAGATCAACCTGCCCGACCTGCAGCCCGGCTCGTCCATCATGCCCGGCAAGGTCAACCCGGTGATCCCCGAGGCCACGACCATGGTCGCGGCCCAGGTCATCGGCAACGACGCGGCGATCACGTTCGCCGGCGCGTCCGGCAACTTCGAGCTGAACGTGCAGCTGCCGATCATCGCGCGCAACATCCTGGAGTCGATCAGGCTGCTGGCGAACGTGTCGCGGCTGCTCGCCGACCGCTGCGTCTCCGGCATCACGGCCAACGTCGAGCGCCTGCGCGAGTACGCCGAGTCGTCCCCGTCGATCGTCACCCCGCTGAACAGGTACGTCGGCTACGAGGAGGCCGCGAAGATCGCCAAGCAGGCCCTGGCCGAGCGCAAGACCATCCGCGAGGTGGTCATCGAGCGCGGCCACGTGGCCGACGGCACCCTGACCGAGGACCAGCTCGACGCCGCGCTCGATGTGCTGTCGATGACCCGGCCTCAGTGACCCGCTGACGCCTGGCCCTGCGTGGCGTGCGCCCACAGGGTGAGCAGGGACAGCGCGGCGCCGGAGTCGACCGCCTCCGCGGCCCGCTTGTAGGCCATGCCCAGGGCGGGCGTGAGGTCGGGGGCGGGCGGCGTGCCCTCGGCGGCCACCACGGCGGCGGCCGCGTTGAGCAGGACGACGTCCCGCACCGGTCCCCGCTCGCCCCCGAGCACGGCCCGCGCCACGGCCGCGTTGTGCCGGGCGTCGCCGCCGCGCAGGTCGTCCTGGCGCGACCGCGGGATCGACAGGTCGGCCGGGTCGAAGGCGGTGGGCGTGACCGTGCCCCGGCGTACGACCCAGATCGTGGAGGGGCCCGTGGTGGTGAGCTCGTCGAGCCCGTCGTCGCCCCTGAAGACCAGCGAGGAGCAGCCGCGCTGGGCCAGCACGCCCGCGAGGACCGGCGCCATCCCCTGGTGGAAGACGCCGACCGCCTGGGCGGGCGGCAGGGCCGGGTTGGTGAGCGGGCCCAGGAAGTTGAAGACCGTGGGCACGCCCAGCTCGCGGCGCGGCCCGGCGGTGCGTCTCAGCCCGGAGTTGAACGCGGGCGCGAAGCAGAACGTGATGCCGACCTCGTCCGCGACCCTCACCACCGCGGCCGGCGGCAGGTCGATGACCACGCCCAGCTCCTCCAGCACGTCCGCCGCGCCCGCCAGCGAGGAGGCGGCCCGGCCGCCGTGCTTGACGACCTTGACGCCCGCGGCGGCGGCGACGATGGCCGCCATGGTGGAGATGTTCACGGTGTGGGCGCGGTCGCCGCCGGTGCCGACCAGGTCCACGGGGTCGCCGGAGACCCTGATCGCGGCCGATTTCAGGAGCATGCCGTCGGCCAGCCCGGACACCTCGGCCACGCTCTCGCCCTTGGCCCGGAGCGCGATCGCGAACGCGGCGATCTGGGCGTCCGTGGCCGCCTCGCTGATGATCTGCTCCATGGCCCATTTGGCCTGGAGCGAGGTGAGCGACCTGCCGTCGAGCAGCGTGCTGAGCAGTGCTGGCCAGGTGGTGTTCATGGTGAGCGCCCCTTTCGTCAGTGCTCGACGGGGGTGCGTACGACATGCGAGCGGCCGCCTCGTCGAGGCGGCCGGTGCGTATGCGCTGGGAGGTCCGCCTAGGAGGCGGGCCACCACTGGGACGAATACGCGGTCATGCGTTCAAGATAGCAGATGCCTTGATCCACATAGGGCGGCACGGATCTATGTCGTCGGCACCCATGCGTCGAGACAGGGCGACCGCCTAGGGTTCGGGTATGGCGAAGGAGCTGACGGGGCGGACCGCGCTTGTGACGGGGGCGGGGGGCGGCATCGGGGCGGCCTGCGCCCGGCGCCTGGCCGCCGAGGGGGCGAAAGTACTGGTCGTCGACCTGCGGGCCGAGCCCGCCGAGAAGGTCGCCGCCGAGATCGGCGGGGCGGCGGTGGTGGCCGATCTGAGCGATCCCGGGTTCGTGGCGGCGCTGCCTGACGAGCCGGTCGACATCGTGGTGAACAACGCCGGGTTCCAGCACGTCTCCCCGATCGAGGACTTCCCGCCCGAGGTGTTCTCGGCGATGCTGCGGGTGATGGTCGAGGCGCCGTTCCTGATCGCCCGGAAGGTGCTGCCCGGCATGTACGCCAGGGGCTGGGGCCGGTTCGTGAACATCTCGTCCGTGCACGGGCTGCGGGCCTCGCCGTTCAAGTCGGCGTACACGACGGCCAAACACGGGCTGGAGGGCTTCTCCAAGGTCGTCGCGCTCGAAGGGGCGCCGCACGGGGTCACCTCCACCTGCGTCTGCCCCGCCTACGTGCGGACGGGGCTGGTGGAGGCGCAGATCGCCGACCAGGCTAAAGTGCACGGCATCGAGCCGGACGAGGTCGTCGGGAACATCATGCTGCAGCCCGCCGCGATCAAGCGGCTGATCGAACCCGAGGAGGTGGCCGAGCTGGTCGCCTACCTCTGCGGCCCCGCCGGGTCGTTCATCACCGGCGTCTCCCTCCCGATGGACGGCGGCTGGACGGCGCACTAGTGCGACGGAGCGCAGCGACCGAGCCGCCTAGTGGAGCGAGGCAATGAGCACGCGAGGGAGCGCCGTCGCCTGGACTGAGGAGCGCAGGGAGCGCAGCGACCGGAGCGACGAGGGAAGGCGACGGATCCCAGCGACCGAGCCGCCGAGCGGAGCGAGGCAATGAGCACGAGCACGCAGTTCCTGGAGTTGCTGGCCCGGGAGGCGTCGGCGGTCGAGTTCGAGAGGCCGATCATCGAGGCCAGGGCGCGGGGCGCGGACCCGGCCACGATCGAGGAGCTGGAGCAGGCCAAGGTCGAGGCGCTCAAGGTACGTGACCTGCTCAAGCGGCGCGCCAGGCGTGAGGCCGAGCTGTCGGCCCTCTATGACACGGCCGGCGACCTGGCCGCCCTGCGCGACCTCGACGCCGTGCTGGAGGCCATCGTGCACCGGGCCAGGCAGCTGCTGGCCACCGACGTCGCGTACATGACGCTGCACGACCCCGAGCAGGGCGACACGTACATGCGGGTCACCGACGGGTCGATCTCGGCCAAGTTCAGGGCGTTGCGGCTGGCCATGGGGGCGGGGCTGGGCGGCCTGGTCGCGCAGACGGCGACCCCGTACTCGACGGCCGACTACTTCGCCGACGCCAGGTTCCGGCACAAGCACCACATCGACGAGGCCGTCAAGGAGGAGGGCCTGGTCGCGATCCTGGGCGTGCCGCTGCGGCTGGGGCAGCGGGTGATCGGCGTGCTGATGGCGGCCAACCGCAGCGCGCGGCCGTTCCACCAGGAGGAGGTGTCGCTGCTGGCCAGCCTGGCCGCGCACGCCGCCGTCGCGATCGACAACGCCAGGCTGCTGCAGGAGACCAGGAACGCGCTGGAGGAGCTCTCCCAGGCCCACAGGACCGCCAGGGCGCACGGGGAGGCCGTGGAGCGGGCCGCGCTGGCCCACGACAGGATGACCTCGCTGGTGCTGCGCGGCGGCGGGATCGAGGACGTGGCGGCCGTGGTGACCGACGTGCTCGGCGGCTCGCTGGCCGTGCTCGACGATCTGGGGCGGCCGCTCACGGGTGACGTGGGTGAGCTCGACTCCGGGGTGTTCGAGTCGGCGCAGGCGTCCAGGGCGCTGGGGCGTACCGTGCGGAGGGGCGACCTGCTGATCGCGTCGGTGGACGTCGGCGGGGAGCCGCTGTGCACGCTGATCCTGCGCAGCGACGACGCCGACGAGCGCATCCTGGAGCGGGCGGCGCTGGTGTGCGCGCTGCTGCTGCTGTTCCGCAGGAGCGTGGCGGAGGCCGAGGGCCGGGTCAGGGGCGAGCTGCTCGACGACCTGATCTCCCGGCCCGGCTCCCCCGGCCTGGCCGACCGGGCCCGGCGGCTGGGCGTCGATCTCTCGGCGCCGCACGTCGTGGTCGTGGTGCGACATGAGGGGCAGCGGGAACGGGCCGCGTTCTGGGCCTCGTCGCAGGCCACGCTGCGGCACGGGCTCGCGGCCGGGCGGGCGGGCGAGGTGGTGCTGCTGCTGCCGGGGGAGAACGCGGGCGGCATCGCGCAGCGCGTCGCCGCCGAACTGAGCGCGTCGCTGCACGTGCCCGCCACGGCCGGCGCGTCGAAGATCTGTCTCCCGGATGCGACGGCCCGGCCGCCGGGCGGCGACACGCCCGGGGCGGGCGACGTGGCGGCGGCCTACCAGGAGGCGCGCAGGTGCGCCGAGGCGCTGATCGCGCTCGGACGGGCGGGTGACGGCGCGAGCGCGGCCGAGCTGGGGTTCGTCGGGCTGCTGGTGGGCGACGGCCGTGACGTGCGCGGCTTCGTCGGACGGGTGCTCGGCGCCGTGATCGACTACGACGCCCGCAGGGGCACCGCGCTGGCCGACACGCTGGCCGCCTACTTCGGCTCGGGCGGCTCGCCCTCCCGTACGGCCGAGGCCATGCACATCCACGTCAACACCGTCACGCAGCGGCTCGACCGGATCGGCAAGCTCCTCGGCGACGGCTGGCTGGAGCCGGAACGCGCGCTCGAGATCCAGCTCGCGCTCCGCCTGCACCGGCTCGGCCACACATCCACCCCATAGACTGTGGGCCCCAGCCCCATACAAGTGACGCCGGTCACTCCTTACCGTGACCGGCATGGCCACTTCCATCAAGAAGATCGTCGCCGCGAGCCTGATCGGCACCACCATCGAGTGGTACGACTTCTTCCTGTACGGCTCGGCAGCCGCCCTCGTGTTCAACAAGCTCTTCTTCCCCGAGTCCGACCCGCTCACCGGCACGCTGCTGGCGTTCCTCACCTACGCCGTCGGATTCGTCGCCCGTCCGCTCGGCGGCCTGGTCTTCGGCCACTTCGGCGACCGGATCGGCCGCAAGACGCTGCTGGTCGTCAGCCTGCTGACGATGGGCGCGGCCACGTTCCTGATCGGCTGCCTGCCGACGTACGAGACCCTGGGCCCGTCCGCGGCGCTGCTGCTGACCGCGCTGCGGCTCGTGCAGGGCTTCGCGCTCGGCGGCGAGTGGGGCGGCGCGGTGCTGATCGTCTCCGAGCACGGCGACACGGCCCGCCGCGGCTTCTGGGCCTCCTGGCCGCAGGCCGGCGCCCCCGGCGGCAACCTGCTGGCCACCGGCGTGCTGGCGGCCCTGGCCGCCTGGCAGTCGGACGAGGCGTTCCTGGCGTGGGGCTGGCGGGTGCCGTTCCTGCTGTCGGGCGTGCTGGTGCTGATCGGCCTCTGGATCCGCCTGACGATCACCGAGTCGCCGGTGTTCCAGGAGGCCCCGCCGGAGAAGGCGCCGCCCATCGTGGGCGTGCTGCGGCACCACTGGAAGGACGTGCTCACCGCGATCGGCGCGCGCCTCGCGGAGAACATCTCCTTCTACCTGCTCACCGTCTTCGTCATCACGTACGCCAAGTCAGTCAAGATCGACAACTCCACCGTGCTGAACGCGGTGCTGATCGCCTCGGCCATCCACTTCGTCACGATCCCGATATGGGGCGCGCTGTCGGACCGGATCGGCCGCCGCCCGATCTACCTGGCGGGCGCCGCCGGCATCGGGGTGTGGATCTTCGCGTTCTTCCCGCTCATCGACACCGGCAACTTCCTGGTGATCACCCTCGCCATCACCGTCGGCCTGCTCTTCCACGGCATGATGTACGGCCCGCAGGCGGCCTTCTTCTCCGAGCTCTTCGGCACGAGGATGCGCTACACCGGCGTCTCCATCGGCGCCCAGCTGTCGGCGATCGTGGCCGGCGCGCTGGCCCCGATCATCGCGGTCGCGCTGCTGAAGAGCTACTCGAGCAGCCTGCCCATCTCGGTCTACCTTGGTCTGGCGGCGCTGCTCACCCTGGGTGCGGTCTACGCCGCACGCGAGACCCAGGGCAGCGACCTGGCTGAGAGGATCCACGCGCGATGAAGGTCACCACGCCCAGGCTCACCCAGAACGTCCTGACCGTCGAGGGCAGGGACACCGGCGAGCCGGTGCTGTTCGTGCACGGAAACGTCTCCTCGGCCGCCTTCTGGCGCGACAGCATGGCGGCGCTGCCCGGCGGCTACCGCCCGCTCGCGGTCGACCTGCGCGGGTTCGGCGAGAGCGACCCCGCGCCCGTGGACGCCACGAGGGGCCTGCGCGACTGGTCCGACGACCTGATCGAGCTGGTCGAGGCGCTGGGCCTGGACGGCGTGCACCTGGTCGGCTGGAGCCTGGGCGGCGGCATCGTGCTGCAGGTCCTGCGCGACCGGCCGGCCGCCGTCAGGAGCGTCACCCTGGTCAACCCGATCTCCCCGTACGGCTTCGGCGGCACGGAGGGCCCGGACGGCCGTCTCACGCACCCCGACGGCGCGGGAGCGGGCGCCGGCGCCGCCAACCCCGACTTCGTGGCCCGGCTCAAGGCGGGCGACATGTCGGACGAGTCCCCCACGTCGCCGCGCAGCGTCTTCCGCTCCTCGTACGTCAAGCACCCCGAGATCGCCGACGAGGACTTCTACGTACGCTCGATGCTCACCACCCGCGTGGGCGAGGCCAACTACCCGGGCGACGCCGTCACCTCGGCGCAGTGGCCCGGCGTGGCCCCCGGCAAGCACGGCATCCTCAACGCCATCGCCCCCACCCACTTCCGCCTGGACGACCTCCACGAGATCGACCCCAAGCCGCCCATCCTGTGGATCAGGGGCGCCGACGACGTGATCGTCTCCGACACGTCGTTCTTCGACCTGGCCCACCTGGGCGCGCTCGGCGTCGTGCCCGGCTCCCCCGGCACCCCGGCCCAGCCCATGGTGGCCCAGACCAGGGCCGTGCTGGCGCGCTACGGCCCCTACCGCGAGGCCGTCATCGACGACTGCGGCCACAGCCCGCACCTGGAGCACCCCGAGGAGTTCCGGCGCCTGCTGACCGCTCACCTCGGGGAGGCGTGATGTTCGTCGCGCTCACCTTAGTGGCGAGCCTGCTCACCCCGGCCCCGCAGCTCACGGTGCCGGGCGCGGAGCAGGCCGTGGTGGCCACGCTGGACGACCTGACCACGGCGGGCACCGCGAAGACCGGCCACACCGACCCGGCCGACTGGGCCGGGCTGCACTCGGCCGCCACGGTCAACCCGACGGGCGTGCCCGGCATCCAGATCGACGGCTACTTCCCCGACACCTCCACCACCAACGCCACCCACGGCTGGAACCACGACTCCCAGTTCGTGATCAGACTCCCCGAGCACTGGAACGGCGGCCTGGTCGTCAGCGGCACCCCCGGCAACCGGGAGCAGTACGCCAACGACTACACGATCTCCGACTGGGTGCTGGCCAAGGGATACGCGTTCGCCGCCACCGACAAGGGCAACGTCGGCGTGAACTTCCACGAGGACGGCCGGAATCCCGGCGACGCCATCGCCGAGTGGAACCACCGGGTCACCCAGCTCACGGTGGCCGCCAAGGCCGTCGTGAGGCAGCGGTACGGCAGCAAGCCCCACCGCACGTTCGTGGCGGGCATCTCCAACGGCGGCTACCTGGTCAGATGGCAGCTGGAGAACCGCGGCTGGCTCTACGACGGCGGCGTCGACTGGGAGGGCACGCTCTGGCGGGTCAAGGGCGACAACCTGCTGGACTTCCTGCCGCCCGCGCTGAAGGCGTATCCGGACGAGGCGGGGGTGCGGGCGGCCGGGTTCGCGGCGGGCTCGGAGTTCCTGTGGCCGTTCCACCGGCAGTACTACTGGGAGCTCACCCAGCAGCTCTACCAGAAGGAGCTGGACCCGTCCTACCAGGGCGCGGCGGCGGACTACGACTACAACCGGCGCAGGCCGTACGCGGCCGTGGCGAAGATCGCGCTGACCGGCCGGATCACCAAGCCGCTGATCACGATCCACGGGACGCTCGACACGCTGCTGCCGATCTCCCGCGACTCCGACGTCTACGCGAAGATGGTCGGCCCGCACCGGCCGTTCCGCTACCACCGCGTCGAGGGCGGCAACCACCTGGACAGCCTGGTCGACGTCTACCCCGACAAGTTGAAGCCCATGCTCCCGGTCTTCAGAAGCGCCTTCGAGGAGCTGGAGGGCTGGGTCAGTCCTTGAGGTAGCGGTGCCTGCCCGCGCGCGCCAGGCGCACCATGTGACGCGCGCCGGGCAGCCGCCTGCCGATCCGGTGCAGGACGGTGTCCCGGCCCATGGGTGAGCGCCGCCCCGGATCGACCGCGGCGGCGGGCCGTACCTGGATCCTGCCTCTGCGCATCTCCAGCGCGAACCTGAGCCCGATCTCCTCCTCCGACGTCCGCAGCGACGTCAGCCAGGCGCCGGGGCCGAGCTGGTCGGGCGGCGGCATCATCCGCTTGACCGGCACCTTGGCCACGAGCTGCCCCGCGATCCGGCCCGGCACCCCGGCCTCGACCAGGGCGGGCGCGCACACCTCACGGCCGCGCCGCCCGGTGCTGCGCAGCACCAGCTCCAGCGGCGGCCCGCCGCTCGGCGGCACGTACGGCACCGGCAGCACGACGTACACGTGCCCGTCGAGCCGCTTGACCTCCGCCCCGCGCGACACCAGGGCGATCGACTCGGAGAACGAGCGCGGCTCGACGGCCAGGCCCAGCTCGCCGTGGTCGGTCCAGCACGGCACCACCAGGCGCATCCTGGGGCGCTGGGCCAGCACGCCCAGGCAGTTGAGCGGGCCCACCGAGCTGCCGACGCGGCTCCTGGCCTGGTTGGCGCCGCCGAACATGCGTACGTGCACCTCCCACTGGCCCGGCTTGAGCGGCTCGCCGACCGCGGCGGCGGTCACGTCCAGCTTGGCCTCGCCCCTGATCTGCACCCGGATCCGGCGGCGGCCGTCCTGGATGCGCTCCACGTGCTGGGTCAGGGGCAGGAAGTGGATCACTCCCGTCTCGGTGTGGCGCACGTACAGCTCGACGCGGGCCCGCTCGACCGCCTCGGTGACGTCGGTGACGCTCTCGTCCAGGGCCTTGGTCTCCAGCGAGCGCGGCGGGATCCAGTGCAGGCGCTCGCCGTCCTCCCGGTACCTGTCCGGCGTGCCGTCGCCCGCCAGGACCTCCACGGTCAGCGCGAGCACCAGCACGTGGGCGTCCCAGCGCATCTCGGTCAGGTCGGCGCGCAGCCCGGCGCGCTTGGAGGAGTTCGACAGGAGCACGATCTGGTCCAGGCGCCCCATGCGCACGTACGCGGCCACCACGCGCAGCTGGACGGGCAGGTAGCGGTCGAGCCGCTCCGGGAACCGCTCCTCGACCAGCTCCTGCACCACCCGGAAGTGCAGGCCCCGATCCACCGACGAGTCGGCGAACCTGGCGGTCAGCAGCGGGCGCAGGACCGCGTACCGGAACCAGTGGGCGTACATGCGGTCGCGCTGGCGGCCCTCGCCCGCGCAGGTCTCGATGTCGGCGAGCAGCCCGTTGAGCTCCTTCACCATCGCCCGCGGCTCCTCCTCGGCCCCCGGCCGGTCGCCGAGGTGGCAGCAGACGTGCTCGGCCAGCACGGCGATGACCTTGGCGTACAGGTAGGCCCGCATCACGAACGCCTGCTCGGCCATCCTGCCGCCGGGCACGGTGAAGCCCAGCTCGTGCTCCTCCAGGAAGGCGCGGCGGTAGAGCTGCTGCGGCACGAGCAGGTGGAGCAGGCGGTCGCGCAGGATGTCGGCGCGGGCCGTGCCACGCTCGAAGGCGGTCATCGGCGGTCCGAAGTCGCGGATCAGGCGGCCGACCAGCACGTCGGCGTCGGTCTCCACGGCACGCTCGTGCATGCGGGCGACC
Source organism: Nonomuraea sp. NPDC050451 (assembly GCF_044458585.1). NCBI lineage: Bacteria > Bacillati > Actinomycetota > Actinomycetes > Streptosporangiales > Streptosporangiaceae > Nonomuraea > Nonomuraea sp. NPDC050451. The sequence goes on along the minus strand of NZ_JBITHZ010000009.1, from coordinate 172,314 downwards.
GCGTCCTTCTCCAGGCGGTCACCCTGGTCGAGGAAGTAGACGTAGTCGCCGGCGGCGGCCGCGAGGCCCACGTTGCGGCCGCGCATGGGCGTCCCGGTGTGGGGCAGGTGCAGCACGCTCACGTTGTCACGGGTCGTGGCGATGGTGTCGAGGCGCTCGCCGACCCCGTCGGTGGAGCCGTCGTCCACGAAGATCACTTCGTACTCGTCCGGGGGCATCGTCTGCTCCAGGGCGGAGCGGATGCACGCGTCGGCGGTGGCCCCCGGGTTGTGGACACTGACGATCACACTGACCTTGACACCCATGCGGCCAGAGTGGGCCCGCATGCACGTTCGGGAGCGGCGGCTTGCCGATTAGAGAGGGAAAGTTGACCCTCTAATACCAACCCACCGACTGTGAGTGTCCCCAGGCGCCGCAGGGCGTGCCGTAGCGGCCCTTGATGTAGCCGAGGCCCCACTTGATCTGCGTCGCGGCGTTGGTCTGCCAGTCGCTGCCCGCGCTGGCCATCTTGCTGCCGGGGAGGGACTGCGGGATGCCGTACGCGCCGGAGTAGCGGTTCATCGCCCGCTCGTTCCAGCCGCTTTCCTTCTGCCAGAGCCGCTCCAGGCAGCCCCACTGGTCGTCGCCCCAGCCCATGGAGGCGAGCATGGCCTTGGCGGTGGCCTTGTTGCTGCCCGGCGAGGGGTCGCTGCCCGGCGGGAAGTTCGCGGCGGGGAACCCGTCACCGCCCGGCGCCCTCTTCGGCACCACCCAGTCGATGTCGGGGTTCTTGCCCGCGGAGGCCCGACCGTCCTTGAGCTTGTCCGCCTTGTATGCCTGCTCGGCGGCGTTCTTGAGCGCGTCGTTCTGGGGGTCGGGCGTGTAGAAGCTGCCGCTGGTGATGGCGCCCAGTTGCTCGGGCGTGAAGGGCGTGACGGCTGGCCTCTTGGCGTTCTCGACGGCGCGGTAGGCGACGAAACCGCCTCCGCCGACCACGACCACCAGCGAGACGGTGGTGATGACCACCGCTTTCGCGCTCAGGCGCTTCTTGGGCCGGCGCGCCGGGGGGAGGTCTTCCTTCGGCGGGCGCTCACTCAACTGCGGACCGGGGCTCACGAACCATGAGCTTGCCCTGTACTGGGGGGTGGTCCGCAACCGAAACGCGGGAATCGCTTGGGGCCCCGTTGGCTAACTTGCTGGTAAGCGTGGCGTTTCCGAAATAGTGTGATATTGCTCACACGAAGGACGGCTCCTCCTCAGAGGCCCGCAAACCAGAGGGAGGCCGCTTCCAGGGTGCCGCGGCTACTTCGGTGTCCCATCTGTGACACGTCACAGTTTGATGACTTAGTTCGGGCATTCGGGACATGGAATAATAATTTGTGCGTGGCTGGCATCCTCCTGGTTGAAGACGACCCCTCGGTCCGCATGGCTCTCGAGCTGGCGCTGACCCGGCAGGGGCATTCCGTCACCTCGTACGCGACCGGCGAGGAGGCACTCGACCACATCAGGGCCCGCCGCCCGGAGATCGCGATCCTCGACGTGATGCTCCCCGGGATCGACGGGATCGAGGTCTGCCGCCGCGTACGCAAGCTCGACCAGCTCCCCGTCATCCTGCTCACGGCCCGCGGCGACGACCTGGACGTGGTGGTCGGTCTGGAGGCCGGCGCGGACGACTACGTGGTCAAGCCGGTCGAGCCCCGGGTCCTGGACGCGCGCATCCGCGCCATACTGCGCAGGGCCGAGTCCGCCGCCTCCGATCGCATCACCTTCGGCGACCTCGTGATCGACCGGGGCGCGCTCAAGGTCATGCTGGCCAACAAGGAGATCCACCTGACGCCGACCGAGCTGCGGCTGCTGCTGGAGCTCGTACGGCACCCGGGCCAGGTGCTCAACCGCCGCTACCTGCTGCGCGAGGTGTGGGACCACACGCACATCGCCGACTCGCGGCTGGTGGACGCCTGCGTGCAGCGGATCCGGGCGAAGATCGAGCCGAAGCCGGCCGAGCCCGTGTTCATCCACACGGTGCGCGGGTTCGGCTACCGCTTCAGCCCTCCGTGATCCCCCTGCCCACGGGGCTGCGCGCCCGCCTCGTCATCACGTTCACGCTCGTCGCCGTCACCGCCTCGCTGCTGGTCGCCACCATCGGCTTCGAGCTGGCCAAAACGGCGCTCGTGACCCGCGAGGAGAACACCTCGCTCGATCTCGTGATCAGAGAGCTGGGCAGCATCACGTTCCCCATCGGCAAGCTCGCGCCCGGCGAGGCCGCGCCGACCATCAAGGAACTGGACCGGGTCGCCACCGCGCTGAGCGGCCCGGGCCGCAGCGTGATCGTGGAGTACGGCACCATGGTCGCCACCGAGGGCCCCATGACCATGAGCGACGTGCCCAACGAGCTCTACGGCCGGGCCAAGCAGAGCGTGGTCACCCAGCGCAAGGTCATCCGCAACCAGCTCTGGCTCATCGTCGGCGCCGAGGTCTACCGCGACGTCGACAGCACGCCCCAGGCCACCGGGCTGCGCGCGTTCGTGTTCTTCCCGATGCAGGGCGACGAGAACCAGCTCAACACGCTCAGGGCCACGCTCGCCCAGGCCGGCGCCGCCATCGTGCTGATCGCGCTGGTCGTGGCCCTGCTGTCGGCCAGGCAGGTGCTGCTGCCGGTCAGGCGGCTGAGCGCGGCCGCGCAGGCGCTCGGCCAGGGCCGGCTGGACACGCGCCTGCCCGTACACGGGCAGGACGAGCTGGCCGAGCTGACCGCCAGGTTCAACGACGCGGCCGCGGCGCTGGAGCTGAGCGTGGCCGAGCTGCGCTCGCTGGAGGCCATGTCGCGCAGGTTCGTGGCGGACGTCTCGCACGAGCTGCGCACGCCCCTGACCGCCATGACCGCCGTGGCCGACATGCTCTCCGAGGAGGCGGGCCGGCTGCCTGAGGCTCCGGCTGAGGCCGTCCGGCTGGTCCTCCGGGAGATCGAGCGCCTGCGCGAGCTGGTCGAGCACCTCATCGAGATCAGCCGCTTCGACGCGGGCACGGCCACGCTCAACGTCGAGCCGGTGAACGTGGCCGACGCCATCGCGGACTGCCTGGAGGTACGCGGCTGGACCGACCAGGTCGAGGTGAAGGCGTCCCAGGGCTTGACGGTGAACCTCGACCCGAGGAGGTTCGACGTCATCGTGGCCAACCTGGTCGGCAACGCGCTCAAGCACGGGCAGCGCCCCGTCATGGTGAGCGCCAGAGGCACGGAGAACGGCCTGGAGGTGAAGGTGCGCGACCACGGCAAGGGCATACCGCGCGAGGCGCTGCCGCACGTCTTCGACCGCTTCTTCAAGGCCGGCGCGGGCCGGGCCCGCAGTCAGGGCAGCGGCCTCGGCCTCGCCATCGCCCGGGCGAACGTCCACCTCCACGGCGGCACGATCTCCGTACGCCCGCAGAATCCCGGCACGCTCTTCACGGTCTGGCTCCCACACTCATGACCGCTTCCCTGTTCATGGCCTCCACTCCGCGGAGGCGCGCTCGGTCGCCTCGATGCCGCCGCCTTCCCCCGCTCTGGTCGCTGCGCTCCCGCCGCTCCTCCAGGCGACGGCACTCCCTCGCGGTGTTCATGGCGCTCGCTCTAGCGCTTACCCTGACGGCCTGCGGCATCTCGCCCACGGACGTCCAGGACCGGGGGAACGCGCCCACCATCAAGATCCCGCCGCCGTCCAAGACGATCTTCCTGATCAGGAACGGCAAGCTCGCCCTGGAGGCGGCCGACGTCGAGAACGACACCGTCGCCAGCCTGCTCGGCGCGCTCTTCGCGGCCTCCTCGCAACCTCTCGACGGCGGCCGGGACACCGCGCTGCGCGGGTTCACGTACCTGGGGATCAAGGACTCGCTGAACCCCGTGCAGCGCGACGAGGTCCAGCTGCCGCGCACCTCGACGCTGACCGTCTACATCAGGGGCGAGGGCACGCTCACCAGGCTCGGCATGGCGCAGATCGTCTGCACGGCCCAGCAGGACGCGGCGTACGAGATGGTGAAGATCGTCCGGGAGAACGTGAACCGCCCCTCCAGGTCGGAGGGGCAGCACACCTGCGGCGAGCTCAAGTGATCACATCGTGATGTCCTCGAGCATCTCCGTCACCAGCGCCGCGATCGGAGAGCGCTCCGACCTGGTCAGCGTGACGTGTGCGAAGAGCGGGTGGCCCTTCAGCTTCTCCACCACCGCGACCACGCCGTCGTGCCGGCCGACGCGGAGGTTGTCGCGCTGGGCCACGTCGTGGGTGAGCACCACCCGCGAGTTGGCGCCGATCCGGCTCAGCACGGTCAGCAGCACCCCGCGCTCCAGCGACTGGGCCTCGTCCACGATCACGAACGCGTCGTGCAGCGACCGGCCCCGGATGTGCGTCAGCGGGAGCACCTCCAGCATGCCCCTGTCGAGCACCTCCTCGATCACCTCGGGTGAGGTGATGGCGCCGAGCGTGTCGTAGACCGCCTGCGCCCACGGGCCCATCTTCTCGCCCTCGGTGCCCGGCAGGTAGCCGAGCTCCTGGCCGCCCACGGCGTAGAGGGGGCGGAAGACGACCACCTTGCGGTGCTGGCGGCGCTCCAGGACCGCCTCCAGGCCCGCGCAGAGCGCGAGCGCCGACTTGCCGGTGCCTGCCCGGCCGCCCAGCGAGACGATGCCGATCTCCGGGTCCATCAGCAGGTCGAGCGCGATGCGCTGCTCGGCGGAGCGGCCGTGCAGGCCGAACACCTCGCGGTCGCCGCGTACGAGCTTGACCGACTTGTCCGGCTGCACCCTGCCGAGCGCCGAGCCCTTGGCCGACAGCAGCCGCAGGCCGGTGTGCGCAGGCAGTTCCCTGGCCTCCTCGACGTCGGCGCTGCCCTGCTCGAAGAGCACCTCGACGTCCTCCGCGGTCACCTGGACCTCGGCCATCCCCGTCCAGCCCGACTCATGGACGAGCTCGGCGCGGTATTCCTCGGCCGCCAGGCCGATCGAGGCCGCCTTGACCCGCAGCGGCAGATCCTTGGAGACCAGGACCACGTCGCAGCCCTCGGCGGCCAGCGAGCGGGCCACGGTCAGGATGCGGGTGTCGTTGTCTCCCAGGCGGAACCCGACCGGCAGGATCGACGGATCGCTGTGATTGAGCTCAACCCTGATCGTGCCGTCCCCCGTGGGCATCGCCTCGTCGAGCCTGCCGTACTGGATCCGCAGGTCGTCGAGGTAGCGCAGGGCCTTCCTGGCGAAGTAGCCGAGCTCGGGATGATGCCGCTTCCCCTCCAGCTCGGTGATGACCACGATCGGAAGAACCACGTCGTGCTCGGCGAAGCGCGTCATTGCCGCCGGGTCGGCCAGCAGGACCGACGTGTCCAGCACGTACGTACGCTTGGCCGACAGGTGAGTAGGGTTGCTCGAGGACACTGCCACACGTTCTCCCCCGGGCGCCCATAAGCGCGAGCGCCCTGCAGACGAGGCGGGATTCGGACCGGACCCGCATCCCCGACCGCGAGCTGCCGTCGGCGCCGGGTACCGGCCCCCCTCGGCAGATCTTGGTGCAAAGGCGGGCCCTCTCCGAAATGTCCGGCCTGCGGTCGGACATTTACTACGTTACGTTCTGAATGCCCCGTTGTCGCGTCATGAACCGTAACGTCGGTGTCTCGCAGCGTAGTCGCGCAGCGCCCGCAGGAAATCCACCCTGCGGAAGTCAGGCCAGTAGGCCTCGTGGAAGTAGAACTCGGAGTGAGCGCTCTGCCAGAGCATGAAGCCGGACAGGCGCTGCTCGCCCGAGGTCCGGATGAGAAGGTCCGGGTCGGGTTGGCCGCGAGTGTAGAGATGCTCCGCGATGTGCTCCACATCGAGCACCTCAACGAGGTCCTCGATGCTCGCCCCTTTGCTCGCTTGCTCCTGGAGCAGTGAGCGCACCGCATCGGCAATCTCACGCCTTCCTCCATACCCAACTGCAACGTTCACAATCAGGCCTGGACGGTGTGATGATGCTTCCTTTGCGTTTTTTAGGACATTCGCCGTTCGGTCCGGCAGCAGATCCAGCGCGCCGACCGGGCTGATCCGCCAGCCCTCCTCCACCAGCTCCTGCGTCACGTCCTCGATGATGCGCAGCAGGGGCTCCAGCTCCTCCTTCGGCCGGTTGAGGTTGTCGTTGGACAGCATCCAGACCGTGACGACCTCGACGCCCGTCTCACGACACCAGTTGAGCAGCTCCGAGATCTTGTCCGCGCCCTTGCGGTGGCCGCTGGCGACGTCACGCATGCCCATCGCGCGTGCCCAGCGGCGGTTGCCGTCGATGATCACCCCGACGTGCCGGGGGATGATGTCCTTCGACAGCTTGGACTCCAGCCTGTGCTCATACAGCCGGTAGACCAGATCGCGCAGGCCCACGGAGTGCCTCCCCAGCGGTTGCCTTCGGTCGCATGACCCAACAGGCAATTATCACCGCGAATCGCCCGTGCCTGCTCCCTCTAGCGGATTCCTCGCCAGATCTCTACCTTCTAGACATCCTTCCGCCTCATCCACGAGGCTCCGGACGAACACCGACAGCTCCGACGACGTCAGCACCGCCCGCATGCCCACGCCCGTCGAGCCCCACGCCTCCACGTACGCCCTTCTGGTCAGCCGCCACTCGCCCTTGGCGGCCTGCCACACCGGGATGGTCCTGAGCTGGCAGCGCAGCTCCCCGCCGCCCACCAGGCCCGCTCGGGTGCGGTAGCGGAAGGAGAACAGCTCGCTGTCCGGCTCCTCGTCGGGGAACCTGTCGTCGGGATCGGTCCACCGCCTGGCCGCTCCGCGTCCCCGCCGGGCCTCGTCCACGCCGCGCGCCAGGCGCGCGAGCAGCCAGCCGCACCGCTCTCCGACGCTCCCGTACGGCGTGCCGTCGCGATGCAGCTCAAGGGTCACCTCGTACGGCGTGCCGACGCTGTCCTTGCATGCCACTGGCGTGACGGTCAGATAAGACCCGTCGACACAACGCAATCCCCCCATTCTCTGACGGTTTCCGGCCGAATGTCGGCTAAACCGGCTATGCCGGATCCGCCCCTGGCCGGTTGTGGCCAAGCTCAAGGCAGGAAACGCGACCACCAGCGGGGTTTGGGCGGCGGATCGGGCATGCGGCCGCGCTCGCGCAGCCAGGCGGCGAAGTCGTCCGCGTCGGTGCGATAGCCGGGCGGCGGCTCGCTGCGGGAGCGGGCGTAGGCGGCGAACTCCGCGGCCAGGTCGGGACCCGCCGCGGCGGCGGCGTCGGGCCGGATCCTGGCCACGATGCCGCGCCGCTTGGCGACCAGGCTCGACGCCTGCGCCCGCATCCGCTCCGGGTCGAACCCCCGGGGCAGCTCCGCGCCGGCGACGAGCGCGGCCACGAGGTCCCCCTGCGCCTCGGCCAGCCGCCGCCGCGCCTCCTCCACCCCCTCGGCATGGTGCCGGTCCGCCATCCGGACTCCCTCGGCATGGTGCCGGTCCGTCATCCGGACTCCCCGGCCGCGGACATCGCCGTACGGATCCTGGCCAGCTCGTTGCCCAGGGCGGCGTCGCTCGGGTACTCGTCGTCCCACTCCAGCAGCACTCCCGGCGGGGTGGCGCGGGCGCACAGCTCCGTGAGCAGGTCGAGCACCGGCTCCGGCGCGGACGTGGTGTGCGTGTCGTGCCAGATGCCGTGGTGCTCGTACCCGCCGGCCACGTGGACGTACGCGAGGTGCTCGAGCGGCAGCGCGTCGAGCGCGTCCGTGGCCGACAGCCCCAGGTTGAACTGGTTGGTGTAGAGGTTGGCCACGTCGATCAGCAGCCCGACCCCGGTGCGCTCGACCAGCTCGGCGAGGAACTGGGCCTCGGTCAGCTCGTCGTCCGGCCAGCCGAAGATGGCGGCGACGTTCTCCAGGGCGAGCGGCACGGGCAGCGCGTCCTGGGCCCTGCGCACGTTCTCGGTGATGACCTGCAGGGACTCGCGGGTGCGCGGCACGGGCAGCAGGTGCCCGGCCTCGATGCCGCCGCCCCGTACGAACGCCAGGTGCTCGCTGACCAGCGGCGAGTCCAGCGCCTCGGCGCAGGCGGCGAGGTGGGCGAGCCGGGCCGGGGAGGGCGGCTCGGCGCCGCCGACGCCGAGCGACACTCCGTGCGGGACCACCGGCAGGCCCCTGGTGCGCAGCACGCGTAACGACTCGGGGAGGTCGGCGGGCCTGATGTTCTCGGCGACGACCTCGAGGAAGTCGACGCCGGGCATCCGCTCGATGGACAGGTCCAGCTCGGCCCGCCAGCCGATCCCGACCCCCAGCTCGACCCCGGTACGCTGCCGGGCTCCCGGCTCGGCCATGTCAGCTTCCCCCTCCCCCGCAACCGCCGCCGCAGCCGCTCCCGCCGCCGCAGCCCGACGAGCCGCCGCCGTCTCCTCCGGTGCTGCATCCGTTGTTTGCGCTGTATCCGCCACCGTACGTCGGCCGCCGCCTGGACCGGCTGGCTGCCTTGGCCACACGCAGGTCGGCCTTCAACCGCGCGCTCGGGCCGTACAGCGCGGTGCGCACCCGCCCGTCCCCCGAGCCCAGCGTGTGCGTCTTCCTGGCGTTGCCGAGCCGCTCCACCCCGTGGGCGGTGAGCTTGTGCCGACGGGACTTCCTGCGGTTGGCGATCGCGGCGGCCGCGCTCGCGCCGGTGATCGCCAGGACGATCAGCGAGAACATCGGGAGCAGCTTCGTGCCCTCGGTGAGCACGGTGACCACGGCCGCCACGGCCCCCGCGAAGGCCAGCGCCGACACCACCTGAAGGCCGGCGGCCAGCCGGTTGAGCTGCCTGGCGCGGTCGTCGGGCAGGACCAGGCCGTCGTCCGTGAGGCGGCTCTTGAGCTCGCCCATCGCCAGGCTCCTGCGCACCTCGACCTTGAGCGCGGACGACGGGAGTCCGGAACGGTCGGCGACGGTGGCCAGCGCCACCTGCTCGACGGGGTCCCGCGACACCGATGGCGCGTGGACGCTGTGCACGTGCCCCCCGCGTGACACGCGCAGATCTCCCGAGCCGGTCAGGAGAGCGATGGCCGTGCCGGCCACCTGCTCCGGGCCGCCCGCCAGGTAGGCGAGCTCGTAATGGCTCAGTTTGTGGCCCATGGCGCGAGTACGGGACGTCGTCGGGACGGCGTGCTCGCGTTTGATTGTGGAGGCGGTGGTGATGGCTATCGCGGCCAGAGCCACCGAAAGGATCAGCAGGAACAGGTCCATTTAGGCCTCCCTCCGTACAGCCGAATCAGGCTGGTTATCGGAAGGACGCGTAAGGCAGAGGTAAAGGTTTCGTTCTGCTCATTTAGATTATTCGAATTTCCGTCAGCTGCTCCCGCCGCCGCAACTCGAACCGCCGCCCCCGCAACTCGAACCGCTGCCGCAACTCGACGAACTCCCGCCGCAACTCGACGATCCGCCGCCGAAGTCCATGCCGCCGAAACCGCCGGATGAATCGCTGCCGAACGTCGTGCCGTCGCCGCCGCCGTACGTCCCGCAGGCCCCGGCGCAGTCGCCTCCCGGGTCACCGGCCGACAGCTCGTCGCACAGGCTCTGGTCCCCGGCGTCCTGCAGCCCGTACAGCGCGACGGGTATCCCGACGGCCATGGCCAGGGAGCTCTGGTCGTACACGCCCCTCGGGTGGTGGCCGCGGGCCGACTGCAGGACCTCGCGCCCCTCCCTGGTGAGGACGTTGCGCAGCCTGCGACGCTGCCGGGCGAGCGCGGCGAGCGCCGAGAAGAGCGCGATCGCGGTGAAGAAGAGCACCCCGAGGAACACCGGCTCCTTCGCCGCCAGCCCGGCGGCGGCCAGCGCGACCACCAGCAACGCGAACCCGCCCGCGACGCCTATGGCCGCCTTCTGCAGCTTCCTGCGCCGCCACGCCGTCCCGAACGCCTGCTCCGGCACGATCAGGCCGCGCGCCTGGAGACTGCCGGCCAGCCCCACCAGTGCCGGATGCGTCTCCAGCGCACGCCGTAGCTCGCTCGCCCGGTAGCCGCCCGGCCGGGCGGCCAGCGTGTCCAGCACGGCCTGCTCGATCGGCACCGGCGAGGGCCGCGCGCCGTGGACGACGGTGACCTGCGACCCGCGTGACACGCGAACGGCGCCGGCCCTCGCGAGGACGGCCAGCGCCGTGTTGATCGTTCGCCGTGGCCCGCCGGACAGGTAGGTCAGCTCGTAATGGGACAGGTCGTGGCCGCGGCCGGTGGGCGCCGGCTCGCTGACGCGCCTGCGCTCCCGCTCGACGCTCTGTTCCGCCACGTTGACCAGGAAGACCACGCCCAGCGCGGCGAAGAGCAGGAAGTAATCCACGGCGGCCCCTCCTAGCGGTACGGCAGTCCGTCAAATTAGACGGAGCCGCCGTACCGCACAAGGGGGTCAGCCGAGCCGGTCCAGCAGGGCGTTGTACTCGTCCCACAGCTCCTTCGGCAGATGCGAGCCGAACTTGTCGAAGTGGGCCGGGATCAGCGACGCCTCCTCGCGCCACACTTCCTTGTCGACCGACAGGAGAGTGCGCAGGTCCTCCTCGGTGAGGTCCAGGCCCTTGGTGTCGAGGTCGGCCGGCAGCAGGCCGATCGCCGTCGGCACGGCCTTGGCCTCGCCGTTGAGCCGGTCGACGATCCACTTGAGCACGCGGCTGTTCTCGCCGAAGCCCGGCCAGATGAACTTGCCCTCGGCGTTCTTGCGGAACCAGTTGACGTAGTAGATCCGCGGCAGCTTGGCGCCCTTGCGGCGGCCGATCTCCAGCCAGTGGTCGAAGTAGTCGCCCATGTTGTAGCCGCAGAACGGCAGCATGGCGAACGGGTCGTAACGCAGCTCGCCGACCTTGCCCTCGGCCGCGGCGGTCTTCTCGGAGGCGACGTTGGCTCCGAGGAAGACGCCGTGCTCCCAGCTCAGCGACTCCGTGACCAGAGGCACGGCGGTGGCGCGGCGGCCGCCGAACAAGATCGCCGAGATGGGCACGCCCTTCGGGTCCTGCCATTCGGGTGCGATGGTCGGACACTGGGAGGCGGGAGTGGTGAAGCGGGCGTTCGGGTGGGCGGCCGGCTCGCCGCTGCCGGGCGTCCACGAACGGCCCTTCCAGTCGGTCAGGTGCGCCGGCGGCTCCTCGGTCAGCCCCTCCCACCACACGTCGCCGTCGTCGGTGAGCGCGACGTTGGTGAAGATGCTGTTGCCCCAGAGCGTCTTGATCGCATTGGCGTTGGTCACCTGGCCGGTGCCAGGGGCGACGCCGAAGAAGCCGGCCTCCGGGTTGATCGCGTAGAGGCGGCCGTCGTCGCCGAAGCGCATCCAGGCGATGTCGTCGCCGATCGTCTCGACCTTCCAGCCCGGGATCGTGGGCTGGAGCATGGCGAGGTTGGTCTTGCCGCAGGCGCTCGGGAAGGCGGCCGCGATGTAGCGGGTCTCGCCGGACGGCGGCGTGAGCTTGAGGATCAGCATGTGCTCGGCCATCCAGCCCTCGTCGCGGGCCATGGCGCTGGCGATGCGCAGGGCGTAGCACTTCTTGCCGAGCAGGGCGTTGCCGCCGTAGCCGGAGCCGTACGACCAGATCTCGCGGGTCTCGGGGAAGTGGCTGATGTACTTCGTCGAGCTGCACGGCCAGGGCACGTCCTGCTGACCGTGCTCCAGCGGCGCCCCGACGGAGTGGACCGCCTTGACGAACTCGCCCCGCTTTTCGATCAGGCGAAGCGCCTTGTCCCCCATCCTGGTCATGATCCGCATGGAGACGGCGACGTACGGAGAGTCGGTGATCTCGACGCCGAGCTGCGAGATCTCGCCGCCGAGCGGGCCCATGCAGAACGGCACGACGTACATCGTGCGGCCGCGCATGCAGCCCTTGAAGAGCTGCCGGAACGTCCGGCGCATCTCGTCGGGCGCGATCCAGTTGTTGGTCGGGCCCGCGTCCTCCTCGCGCTCGGAGCAGATGAACGTACGGTCCTCGACCCTGGCCACGTCGCTGGGGTCGGACTTGGCGTAGAAGCTGTTAGGCCGGGCGGCGAGCCGCGTGAACGTCCCCTGATCCACGAGCAGGTTGGTCAGGCGCGTCCACTCCTCCTCGGACCCGTCGCACCACTCGATCCGGTCTGGCTGGGTCAGGGCTGCGATCTCGTTCACCCACGCGGCCAATTCGCTATTGCTGGTCGGTGCGGGCACTTCCACGGAAACGGACACGACTGCGACTCCTCCACTCTCTCAGGGCCCAGTCATCATTAACGACGAAGCGGCATGAAAGCCAATTGGCATAGACCTGTTGGCTTTGACCGTCGCCGCAGGCAGCGGCCCTGACGATTGGGGGAGCCTACCCAGCCCGAGCAGATTTAAAAGAGAATTAACATGCAGTGGTCCAGTCCAATTCGGCTGGTCTAAACCAATTTCCCAAGTGGTTTAGTCCATTTCTGCGCCCGTTTCCGCTGCGTGGTCTCAGGAATTGACATCGGGTCCGGCGGAGCGAACGCGGTCGACGTGCTGGAGTGCGTCCCTCAGGTCGGCGAGCCAGGTGTCGGTGTGCTTGCCGACCAGACGTACGCACCAGGCGAGCGCGTCACTGCGGCTCCTGGCCACTCCCGCGGCCACGAGCGTGTCCAGAACCTGCCGCTCCGTCTGGCGCAGCCGGGTCATCACGGGCACGGAGAGTGTGGTGAACATCACAGTCTCGCCGCCGCAGACCACGCCCCAGGACACCTTCTGCCGGAACTTGCGCTCGGCCTCCCGGGCGATCTCGATCCGCCGCTCGCGCGTCTCCTCCCTGAACCTCCTGGCCAGCCCCTCGACCAGAGCGGCCCGCTCGGCCTCCGACACGTCGTCCGGGAGGTCGGGGAGGGCGCCGAGCACCGCGATCTCCTCGCGGTCCCTGACGATCTCGGGCGCACCGGTGAACCAGCCCTCTGGTAGCCGCCCGGTGAACCAGCCGTGAATCTGCGCGGTCTCGTCGTCTGTTGCCATGTAATCACCATTACACAGTTGCACGCCAAATGCACGCCTCGAAGGCCCCGTTTATGCCCCCCACCGGCCCCTTCCGCCCCATGCCCACCGCCCGCCACACGACCCCCGTGCTGAGGCAAGGGCGGCGCCCCGAGCGGCTGCAAGTACGAGCACAGCGGCGCGAGCACGGCCACAGCGGGCACGGCGCGGCGGCACAGCGCGGGTGCGCATCAGTGGCGAGCCGTCCGTCTTCTGAGCCTCGCGTGTGGGCCTGGGGGCTGCTCAGCGCGGCGCCCTCCGGAGTGCGCGCCGTCCGCTGCCCCGAGCGCGCCATGCCGCCATGCACTGCCCCATGCCGCCAACCGCCCGCAGCATCGTGGCGGGCTCCCATGCGGTGGGACGCCGTGCGCACGTCGGTGTCAGACGGCGCCAGACGGCGGGCGGCACCAGGCGGTGCGCGGCGGGCGGCCGGGCTGGGGGGCATCAGGCGGCGGGCGAGTCGGCAGGGGGCCGCCGAGGGCTGGCATGGGGCCAGCGGGGGCTAGCGGACCTTGGTGGCGGCGGCTGGGCTTACGCGGACGACGCCCGCCAGGTTGCGGGTGTGTACGGGCGAGATCTTGACGACGTCACCGGTGCGCGGCGCCTGGATCATCTTCCCGTTACCCCAATAAATCGCGACATGGGAGATGTAGTCGGGATTAGTAGGGTCAAGGCGCCAGAAGATCAGATCCCCCGGCTGGGCCTGCGACAGCGGAACCTGCGGCCCCGTCACCCACTGCTGGTGCGTCACCCGGGGCATCCGCACCCCCGCCTGCGCGAAGGCCCACTGGACCAGGCCGGAGCAGTCGAAGGTGTCGGGCCCCTCGGCGCCCCACACGTACGGCCGGCCGAGCTTGGAGGCGGCGGCCTTCAGCGCCACCGTGATCTGCTCGCCCGTCATGAACGACCCGGAAGGCCAGGTACGGGTCTGGGTCTGCGGCTGCGGGAGCACCGGGTTGACCATGGCCACCTGCGTGCCCTTGGGCAGCCGCCGGAGGATGGCCTTGCGCAGCGTCTCGGAGTTGGTGTCGGGGGCGCTCACGATGAGGGCGTTGTCGTGCGGCAGCCCCAGGGTCCGCCCCACGTTCTTGGACACGACGGCGTCCACCGCGCCGAACCCGGTGGTGGCGTACGCGCCGATCCGCAGCGTCCCCGCCGGGCTCGCCACCCGCCGGTGCAGCGCGAGCCCTCCGTCGTTGCCCAGCACGAACGACACCGCCACGTCGCCCGCCGCGACGTTCTGCCAGAGCGCGTCGGACGAAGCGGTCACCTTGGGCGTGTACGAGCGGAACGTGGACGGATTGACCGCCAGCGTCTGCACCCGCTTGCCGTCGAGCATGACGGACGCCGCGTCGGCCAGCTCCAGCGCCCGCACCCCGCGCAGCTTGGCCACCTTCCGTAACAGCTCGTTGGTGAACGGCTTGCGGGTCAGCACGAACAGGTTGGGCTTGTGCAGCTTCTTCAGCGGATCCACAGGCTGGACGCTGGTCACAGGCGGCTGTTGCTGCTGTCCTTGCTGCTGCTGTTGCGGCCGGCGCTGCTGCGCCAGCGGCGTCGGCTTGAGCGTGGCCTGGGCGCGTACGGGCCCGACGTCCTGCCCGGATCGCGCGAGCAGCAGCACGTCGGCGGTCAGCACCGCGACCAGCGCCACCACGATGAACGGCACCAGCTTGTACGTGTTGCGCCGCTTACGAGAGTTGACCAGGAAACTGAGATCCTGCCGGATCCCTGAGGCACGCGAAAAATCCGCCGGGCCAACGTGGGCCCGGCGGTCGTCCTGCGGGGGTGTCAGTTGCCGATGTACGGCACTGCCTCAAGGATCTCGACCGTGTTCTGGCGGCCGTTGGGCATGGAGTAGGTCGCCTTCTCCCCGATCTTCTTGCCGTTGATCGCCGCCCCGAGCGGGGACTTGGGCGAGTAGACGTCGATCGGAGCTCCGCTCTCCTCGCGGGAGGCGAGCAGGAAGGTGACCTCGTCGTCGTCGCCGACGAACCGGATGGTCACGGTCATGCCGGGGCCCACCACGCCCTCGGCCTTGGGGGCCTCTCCCACCTGGGCGTTGTCGAGGATCTGCCGGAGGTGGAAGATCCGGGCCTCCATCTTGCCCTGCTCGTCCTTGGCGGCGTGGTAGCCACCGTTCTCACGCAGGTCGCCCTCTTCGCGGGCGGCTTCGATCTTCTTGGCGATGTCGACGCGCCCGGGGCCAGAGAGATATTCGTACTCCGCCTTCAGGCGGTCGTACGCCTCCTGCGTCAGCCATGTGACGTTCTCATCGCGAGAGTCGGCCACGGGTTCTCCTTGCTTGCCTAGGGGGCCCTGAGATCACTTGAGGTTACGTGTGGTTGAATTGCGAAAGGCTAACAAGTCAACCGCTCCAACGCTTCCCCAAATGTCTCACTATACGAGATTGCAGTACTGGATGTGGACGGAAGTGGCCTGACCACTGGTGTCGAGGCTTTCCTTGATCTGCTTACTACCCCCGCCAGCCGAGATTCTTACTTCCTTGCTGCCCACTTCCGCGTGATAGACGTCCAGCGCCCTGATCCGGCAGACGGCCACCCTATCGTCTGGCTTGTACACCTCAAAGGTGATCTCCGCGCGATTCGCGCTGACGACGTTGAACGTCACCACCTGCGACGGCGCCTCCGAACCGCCCGCCGTCATCGACCACATCACGTAGCCCCAGCCGCCCGCGATGATGGCCACCAGCACGCCGATCACGACGTGGACGACCAGCCGCCCGCCTCGTTTGGGGCGATCGGCGAAGTCATCGGGTGTGCCGAGAACTGGCTGGTTCTCGACATCTCTGGTCGCCATGGCGGAATCTCCCTGCACTCCCTGAGCGTTATCCGAGACAATTGTCGCCCGCGGGGGGTGTGCCCTCGCGACCGCCCAGCAGAAACTAACCTCTCTGGGCGAGTGACCGGTCCCTACTGAGGAGACATCGAGCCCGTGAGTGCACCGCTGAGGCTGATGGCCGTCCACGCCCACCCCGATGACGAGTCGAGCAAGGGTGCCGCCACGATGGCGCGTTACGTGCGCGAAGGTGTGGAAGTGCTGGTCTGTACGCTCACGGGTGGTGAGCGGGGCTCCGTGCTCAACCCGAAGATGGACCGGCCCGAGATCGTGGCGAACATCGCCGCGGTGCGCAAGGCCGAGATGGACCGGGCCCGCGAGATCCTTGGCGTGCAGCAGCGTTTCATGGGCTTCGTCGACTCCGGGCTGCCGGAGAACGAGGACGAGGCGCTGCCCGAGGGCTGCTTCGCCTTGCAGAAGCTGGAGGACGCCTCGGCGCCGCTGGTGGCGGCCGTGCGGGAGTTCAGGCCGCACGTGATCATCACGTACGACGACGACGGCGGCTACCCCCACCCCGACCACATCATGACCAACAGGGTCTCGGTGGAGGCCTTCGAGGCGGCCGGCGACCCCGACCGCTACCCGGGCACGGGCGACCCGTGGCAGCCGCTGAAGCTCTACTACCAGATGGGCTTCACCAAGGAGCGGTTCGAGGCGCTGCACGAGGCGATGACCGCGCGGGGCCTCGGCTCGCCGTACGCCGACTGGATCGCCCGCTGGGAGGACCGCCCGGCCAAGTGGCCGGTCACCACGCGGGTGCCGTGCGGCGACTACTTCGAGATCCGCGACCAGGCCCTGATCGCCCACGCCACCCAGATCGACCCCGACAGCTGGTGGTTCGTCTGCCCGCGCGAGCTGCAGCAGGAGATCTGGCCGACCGAGGACTACCACCTGGCCCGCTCGCTGGTGGACACGGAGCTGCCGGAGGACGACCTGTTCGCGGGCATCCACGCCGAGGATGTCTCCCCCGCCTGCCACTGACGGGACCACGCTCCCCCAGTGGCAGACTGGAGCTGTGAACGTTCTAGCAGCAGGTGATGTGAGTCCGGGCCTGCTCGGCTTCGTCGTCGTGGCCTTCCTCGGCTTTGCCCTGTACTTTCTGATCAAGTCGATGAACAAGCAGATGTCGAAGATCCAGGTCCCCCACGAGGGCGACGTGGACGACAAGAAGGCCGAGTAGATGCCGATCGAAGTCGTCGACAACTCGACGGAAAGCCGGTTCGAGGTGCTCGTGGACGGCAAGGTCGCCGGGTTCGCCGACTATCGCCTGCTGCCCACCAAGATCGTCTTCACGCACACCGAGGTTCTGCCGGCGTACGAGGGGCAGGGGCTGGCGAGCAAGCTGGTCGCGTTCGCGCTGCAGGCGAGCGCCGACACCGGCCTGCGCGTCGTGCCGCTCTGCCCCTACGTGGCGAAGTACATCGAGCGCCACCCCGAGTTCCAGAGCCTGGTCGACAGCTCATTCGGCAGCGGGTGACCAGGCGCGTTCCAGGGCCTTGGGCAGGCCCCACCAGCCCAGCGGGGTGAGCACCTCGTCCTGGTCGACGATGCCGAGGTAGCCCCACAGGCTCACCACCGAGCCGAACAGGCTCTCGGTCGCGTTGAGGTCGTCGACGTCCTGCTCGTCGACGTCGATGTCCTCCGACTCGGCGATGAGCCGCGCCATCCGCTCGGGCGAGGCCAGCACCCCCGGGCCCAGCCTCGCCAGCGCCGCCACCCCTGCCAGCCAGTCGGCGTGCTGGATCGCGCAGAGGTTGGCCAGCGTCGCGTCCTCCAGGCTGAGCTCCCCGTCCAGGTCGACGAACTCCTCCAGCAGGTCCGCGCTCTCCGACAGGTCCGCGATCGGCCCCGCGATGCCCGCCGCCACCGCCAGCCACAGCTCGCCGTCGTCGTCCGGCATCGGGCCTTCCTCGAACCCGGCGCAGGCCCGCAGCACGTTCGCGGGGTAGCCGGGCAGGGCGAGCAGGGCGCGCAGGCGCGCCGCCGCCGCATCCAGCTCGCCGGCGGGCAGCTCGGGCTGCGTGGGCAGGCCGGCGACGATCCGCTGCAGCTCCGACAGCGCGAACGCCTCCTCCTCGTCCCAGATCGCGAACGACTCCTCGTCCTGCTCGTCGCTCACCGCGAAGCCGGGCACCCTGCCGTCGGGCAGCGGCGTGCTGAGCCAGCGCTCCTGCAGCTCCTCGTACGCGCTGCGGGCCGCCCGGTCGCCCGCCGCCAGCACGTCGGGGTCGATCTCACCGGCCTCGACCCGTTCCTCCAGGTACGCGACCAACCGGCCGAACATCTCCGTCGCCACGGGCCCGCGCTCGTCCTCCTCCGGCCAGACGAAGTAGCTGGGCGTCATGAGGATCGGCTCGGTGCCGGTTGACTCGACCCAGCGCTGCACGTCGCCGACCGTGGCGACACCCGCCTCGATCGAGCTGAGCGTGGCCTTGGCGGACTCCCAGAACGGGCGGGAGAGCGGGTTGCCCGCCGCCATCATGGCGCGCCGCAGGTCGGGCAGCGCCACCAGCGCGACCCCTGACGGGACGGCCAGCAGGGCGCGGGCCACGTCCCTGCGGGTGATGGCGCCGACCGGGCGGCCGGCGTGTGCGCAGACGAAGTCCATATCCACGCCCCGTAACCTACGCCGTCCCGGCCTCCCAAGTCAGCCGCCCCCCGTCTCTCCCGCCGCACACTGACGCCCCTTCGGGGCCGCGCGCCCGTCCGAGGCGCCTGGAAGGCACCCGGCAAGCGGTCACGGGCGGCCGGCGCCGAGGAGGTGTGTGGCGGGGGCGGACTAGGCTGATCGAGGGAGGTCCTGATGAACCGCTTGAAAGACGCCACGAGCCCCTACCTGCTGCAGCACGCGGACAACCCCGTGGACTGGCACCCATGGGGTGAGGAGGCGTTCGCGGAGGCCAGGCGGCGCGACGTGCCGCTGCTGATCAGCGTCGGTTACTCAGCGTGTCACTGGTGTCACGTGATGGCGCACGAGAGCTTCGAGGACCCCGGCACCGCGCGCCTCATGAACGAGCACTTCGTCAACATCAAGGTCGACCGCGAGGAGCGGCCGGACGTGGACGCCGTCTACATGGGCGCCACCCAGGCCATGACGCGCCAGGGCGGCTGGCCGATGACGGTGTTCGCGACGCCCGAGGGCCACCCGTTCTACTGCGGCACCTACTTCCCCCGCCCCCACTTCCAGCGCCTGCTCACCGAGGTGCACAACGTGTGGGTCGGCGACCGGGAGTCCGTGCTGCAGCAGGGCGCCAAGGTGGTGGAGGCACTCAACTCGAACACCACGCTGCCCAGCGGGCCCGTGCCCAAGGAGGAGACGCTGGCGCTGGCCGTGCGGAACCTGGGCCAGGAGTTCGATGGCGTGAACGGCGGGTTCGGCAGGGCGCCGAAGTTCCCGCCGTCCATGGCGCTGGAGTTCCTGCTGCGCTCCGGCGAGCGCGAGATGAGCGGCAAGACGCTCGAGTCGATGGCCCGCGGCGGCATGTACGACCAGCTCGGCGGCGGGTTCGCCCGCTACAGCGTCGACGCGGAATGGGTCGTGCCGCACTTCGAGAAGATGCTCTACGACAACGCGCTCCTGCTGCGCGTCTACACGCACTGGTGGAAGGCGGGTGGCGGCGAGCTGGCGCGGCGGGTGGCGCTGGAGACGGCCGACTGGCTGCTGCGGGAGATGCGCACCGAGCAGGGCGGGTTCGCCTCCGCGCTCGACGCCGACAGCGAAGGTGTGGAGGGCAAGTTCTACGTCTGGACCCCCGAGGAGCTCCGCGAGGTGCTCGGCGAGGACGACGGGCGCTGGGCGCAGGAGCTGTTCGAGGTGACCGGCACGTTCGAGCACGGCACGTCCGTGCTGCAGCTGCCGCGCGACCCCGGCGACCCGGTGCGCCACGCGAGCGTCCGCGAGCGGCTGCTGGCCGCCAGGGAGCAGCGTGTACGCCCGGGGCGCGACGACAAGGTCGTGGCCTCGTGGAACGGCCTGGCCATCGCGGCCCTGGCGGAGACCGGCGTGGTGTTCGAGCGGCCTGACCTCGTGGCGGCGGCCACGGCCGCGGCCGAGCTGCTCGCGAGCACGCACGTGGAGGACGGCAGACTGCTGCGCACCTCCAAGGACGGCAGGGCGGGCACCAACGCCGGGGTGCTCGAGGACTACGCCAACCTGGCCGAGGGCCTGATCTCCCTGTACGGCGTGACCGGCGAGGCCAGGTGGCTCCGGCTGGCAGGGTCGCTGCTGGACACGGTGCTCGACAGGTTCGCCGACGACACGGGCGGCTTCTACGACACGGCCGACGACGCCGAACGGCTCTTCCAGCGGCCGCAGGACCCCACGGACAACGCCACCCCGTCGGGCCAGTTCGCGGCCGCGGGCGCGCTGCTCTCCTACGGCGCCCTGACCGGCTCCGCGCGGCACAGGGAGGCCGCCCACGCCGCGCTCGGCACGGTGTCCGTGCTGGCCACGGGGCACGCCAGGTTCGCGGGCTGGGGGCTGGCCGTGGCGCGGGCGGCGCTGGACGGGCCCGTGGAGGTGGCCGTGATCGGCCCGGCCGACGACCCGCGTACGGCGGAGCTGCACAGGGCGGCGCTGCTGGCCGACGTGCCGGGGCTGGTGGTCGCCCGCGGCCCCGGCGACTTCCCTGAGCTGCTGGAGGGCCGCGGGCTGGTCGGCGGGGCGCCTGCCGCGTACGTGTGCAAGGGGTTCACCTGCCGCCTGCCCGTGACGACGGTCGATGACCTGCGGGCCGAGCTGGGCGCAGCGGGCTAGCCCGTCTGCGGGCGGCCCGTGTTGCCGTCGTTGATCGTGTCGCCCCCGGTCGTGGGCTGGTCGGGCGTCTGCTGCTGCGTGGACGGCGGGCCGGTCTGCTCGGGCTGCTGCTGGTCCTGCTGCTGCCCGTCGTCGCTCGGCTGATCCGTCACCGGCGGGTCATCCGTGGACGAGGGCGCGGTGATGTCGGGCTCGGGCGTGTTGTCGAACCAGTCGTCCGGGTCGGACGGCGGCGTGTACTGCTGCTGGGGAACGTCCTGGTTCTGGTCGGGCGACGAGTAGTCGGGGCCCCAGCCGTAGTCGGACGGCTCGGGGAACTCCTCGACCGGCTTGCCCGCCATGGCCTCGGTCATGAACGCCCGCCAGATCTGCGCCGGCAGCTGGCCGCCGAACTGCGTGCCGTACCCGGGGATCGTGACGGTGGCGTTGTCGTCCCTGAACATGTCGACGGCGACGGCGAGCTGCGGCGTGAAGCCGTTGAACCAGACGCTCTTCGACTTGTCCGTGGTGCCCGTCTTGCCGGCCACCGGGCGGTCGTAGAGCCGGGCGGCGGTGCCGGTGCCGTACTTGACGACCTGCTGCATCGCGTACGTGGTGTCCGCGGCGGCCTGCTCGCCGACCACCCGCGTCGAGACCGGCTCGACGGTCTTCTTCTTGCCCTCGGCGTCGGTGACCGACATCACCACGTGGGCTTCCATGTGCACGCCCTTGTTGGCGAACGTGGAGAAGCCCGAGGCGTTCTGGACGGCGCTGACCGAGGAGACGCCGAGCGGGAAGGACGCGTAGCTCTGCTGCTTCTCGAGCTGCGCCTTGGGGATGCCCGCCTTCTCGGCGACGGCGGCGACCTTGTCCAGGCCGACCTTCTGGCCGAGGTCCACGAACGCGGTGTTGACCGAGTTTTGAGTGGCCCGCACCAGGTTGATCTCGCCGTAGGAGCGGTCGCTGTCGTTGGGGATCGGCTTCGGGTCGGACGCCACGCGCATCGGCGAGTTGCCGTTGACCCTCGTGGACAGGTCGAAGCCGTTGTCGAGCGCCGCCGCCAGCGTGTACGGCTTGAACGTCGAGCCGGCCATGACCTTGGCCGAGAACGCGCTGTCGTACTGGGACTGCGCCGGACTGCCGCCGTAGAACGCGACGATCTCGCCGGTGGCCGGATCGACGGCCGCCAGCCCCGTGTGGACCTTCTTGGGCGTGGCGTCGGGCAGCACGTCCTTGACGGCCCGCTGGGCGGCCTGCATGAGCTTCTTGTCGAACGTCGTGACGACCTTCAGCCCGCCGCCGTTGATGTCCTCGTCGGTGTAGCCGCGCCGGTTGAGCTCGGCCGTCACCTGCTCCAGCATGTACTGGGCCTGGCCCTTGAGCTCGAACGGCTTCTTCGGCGCGGCGAGCTTGGGGAAGCGCTGGGCGGCGACCTGGGCGGGTGTCAGCGCGCCGGTCTGGCCCATCGCGTCGATCACCGACTTCCAGCGCTCCTGGGCCGCCGCCAGGTCGGGGCCCTGGGGATCGGCGAAGCGGCTGGGCTGCTGGATCACCGCCGCGAGGTACGCGCCCTCGGCCACGCTGAGCTTGTCGACGTCCTTGCCGAAGTAGGCGCGGGCGGCCGACTGGACGCCGTTGGCGCCGCGGCCGAAGTAGATCGTGTTGAGGTACTGCTCGAGCACCCAGTCCTTCGACTTGGACTGGTCGACCTTGATCGCGATGAGGATCTCTTTGAACTTCCGGGTGACGGAACGTTCCTGGCTGAGGCCGCTGTAGTAGTTGCGCACGAGTTGCTGGGTGATCGTCGAACCGCCCTGGAGCTGCTGCCCGGTGATGGTGGACCAGACGGCCCGCGCGGTGCCCTTGGCCGAGACGCCGCCGTCCTCGTAGAAGGAGCGGTTCTCGGCCGCGATGACCGCGTCCTGCACGTGCTTGGGCACCTTGGCCAGCTCGACGATCTTGCGGTCGATGCCTCGGCGGGCGAGCACGGTCTTGCCGTCGCGGTAATAGATCACCGAACCCTGCGCGGTGGCCTGCTTCTGCGTGGAATCGGGAATGGGGGTCAGGGCCCATGCGACCGCGAAAAGCCCGACGAGTACGAGGATTCCCGCGCCAAATGAAATCAGTAGAAGTCGGAGAACTCGCCGCTTTCGCATCCCGTTACCACCACCGCTCCGCACCCTCGACCCCCTTGTCCACCCCCGATGCGCTGGGCGAATGTCAAGGCTAAACGATCGATAACGGTGCCTCGTCCCCTAGCGATAGTACGGCTACCGGTCGCCGCGGCGCGGAACATCGGCGACCAACGGCAGCACTCGATAGGGAACCGGGGTGTCCAGGGCGATGATCGAATTAGTCCGGAGCACACCCTGTACATCGACGATTCGGTCGATAACCCGCTGCAAATCGGCATTTGTCCGCGCGACCACGCGGCAGAGAAGATCACTGTCGCCGGTGATCGTGTACACCTCCAGCACCTCCGGAATGGCGGCCAGCCGGTCGGCCACCGGGTCGTGCCCGGCGACCTGCCTTATCTCCATGCTGACGAACGCGGTGACGTCGTAGCCGAGCGCCTCCGGCGACACGTCCGGCCCGAACCCGGTGATCACGCCCCTGGCGATCAACCGGTCCAGCCTGGCCTGAACGGTGCCGCGGGCCACGCCGAGCCGGCGCGAGCACTCGAGCACCCCGAGGCGGGGCTCCTCCGTCATAAGGGAGATCAATCTGGCGTCCAGCTCATCGATCGTCATACTGTACAGATTTACCGGATATTTCCGAGGGCTGCTAGGCAGAGTGTCCACTGATTGAAGTAACTCTTGCGCACTGAGCCCAGAGATATCGAGAGTTGCCGGTATGAATGATGTCTTTCCGGTCAACGGCATGGACGCCGTCGTGTTCGCCGTCGGCAACGCCAAGCAGGCCGCCCACTACTACTCGACCGCGTTCGGCATGAGGTTGGTGGCCTACCGCGGGCCCGAGAACGGCAGCCGGGACGAGGTCGCGTACGTGCTGGTCTCGGGCGGCGCCACGTTCGAGTTCCGGGCCGCGGTGCGCCCGGGCACGGACCTGGCCAGGCACGTCGCCGAGCACGGCGACGGGGTGATCGACCTGGCGATCCAGGTGCCCGACGTGGAGGCGGAGTACGCGTACGCGGTCGCCCACGGGGCCAAGGGGCTGGCGGAGCCGTACACGATGGAGGACGAGCACGGCAAGGTGCAGGTCGCGGCCATCGCCACCTACGGCGAGACCCGCCACACGCTGGTCGACAGGTCCAACTACGGCGGCCCCTACCTGCCCGGCTACGTGGCCGCCGAGCCGCTGGTGGCGCCGCCGGCGACGAAGGGCGGGCGGCTCTTCCAGGCGATCGACCACTGCGTCGGCAACGTCGAGCTGGGCAAGATGGACGACTGGGTGGAGTTCTACCGGAAGGTGATGGGCTTCACGAACATGGCGGAGTTCGTCGGTGACGACATCGCCACCGAGTACTCGGCGCTCATGTCCAAGGTCGTCGCCGACGGCACGCGCAAGGTCAAGTTCCCGCTGAACGAGCCGGCCGTCAGCCGCAGGAAGTCGCAGATCGACGAGTTCCTGGAGTTCTACGGCGGCCCGGGGGTGCAGCACATCGCCCTGGCCACCAACGACATCCTGACGACGGTCGACCACATGCGGGCGGCCGGCGTGCAGTTCCTGGACACGCCCGACTCCTACTACGACGACCCCGAGCTGCGGGAGCGCATCGGGAAGGTGCGTGCGCCGATCGAGGAGCTGAAGCGGCGCAAGATCCTCGTGGACCGCGACGAGGACGGCTACCTGCTGCAGATCTTCACCAAGCCGGTGCAGGACAGGCCCACGGTCTTCTTCGAGTTGATCGAACGGCACGGCTCGCTCGGGTTCGGCAAGGGCAACTTCAAGGCGCTGTTCGAGGCGATCGAGCGGGAGCAGGAACGAAGGGGCAACCTTTAGTTTGTCCCGACTTAGTGGTGGTCATCAGGACATCATGGGATCACCACCGGGGCTGGCGGGACGCTGGCGACGGTTGTTCGCCGGCGTCCTCGACTGGCTCATTGTCAACGTCATCTCCGCCCCCTTCAGCTGGTCGAGCTGGGAGTACGTCTGGGACCGGAGCAGAGGTGCCTGGGACCGTTACCCGGTGGAGCACACCTTCCTGGCCGGACTCGTGGCCTTCCTGTACTTCTGGCTCCTGCACGCCTTCTGGAACGGCCAGACCCTCGGCAAGCGACTGTTCGGCATGCGGGTCGTGCAGGAGAACGGCGCGCGGATCACCGTGGCGCAGGCCGCGGTGAGGCAGCTCGTGGAGACCGCGCTCGCGTGGGTCTGCTGCATAGGCTCGCTGGTGGACCTCGGCTGGATCCTTTTCGACCCTCGGAAACAGGCGGTACACGACAAGGCCGCCAGGACGGTCGTGGTGAATGCCTGACTCAGCGTAAGATTTTGGTCACGATCCGAAGGGGGCGCGTTGCCGATGCGTATCGACAAGCGCGGGGTGGCACTGCTGGCGACGCTGAGCGTGCTGGCCTGTGCGCCCACCGATGGCCAAGCGGCGCACGCGGACGACCCGCCCGCCGTCACCGACTACCGACCGGGCGCCGCCGGCATCGGCGACGTCGACTTCCCCAAGGACGGCAACGGCGGCTACGACGTCTCTCACTACGATCTGGCCGTCGACTACACCCCGAAGACCAAGCAGCTCGAGGGGCGGACCACGATCCAGGCCGCCGCCACCCAAAACCTGTCGAGCTTCAACCTCGACCTGGCCGGCTACACCGTCCGCCAGGTCACCGTCGACAACGCGGCGGCGAGGTTCAGGCGCGAGGGCGACGAGCTCACCGTGACCCCCTCCCGCCCGCTCGGCAACCGGTCCCGCTTCACCGTCAAGGTCGTCTACGCGGGGCGGCCCAGGGCCGCTCAGGACAGCGCCAACCTGGGCACGTACGGGTTCATCCCGACCCCGGACGGCGCGTTCGTGGCCTCCGAGCCCAACGGCTCCAAGACCTGGTTCCCCAACAACGACCACCCGGCCGACAAGGCCACCTTCAACTTCGCGATCACCGTGCCCGCCGGGCTGACGGCCCTGGCCAACGGGGAGCTCCAGGGGCGGCCCACGACCACCGGCGGCAAGACCACCTACCGGTGGCGTGAGCTCCACCCGATGGCGACCTACCTGGCCACGGCCACGCTCGGCAAGTTCGACCTGCGCCAGGGCCGCACCCCGGGCGGCATCCCGGAGTTCGCCGCCGTCGATCCCAAGTTCAAGGGCTCGCTCGACAAGCTCTACAAGATCTCCGGCGAGGTCACCGACTACTGGTCGACCGTCTTCGGCCCCTACCCGTTCTCCTCGACCGGCGGCGTCATCGACGACTACGCGGCCGGCTACGCGCTGGAAAACCAGACCAAGCCGCTCTACGGAGGCTTCGAGCCCGACGCGACCATCATCGCGCACGAGCTGGCCCACCAGTGGTTCGGCGACAGCCTGACCCTCAAGCGCTGGAAGGACCTCTGGCTCAACGAGGGCTTCGCCACGTACGCGGAGTGGCTGTGGCAGGAGCACAAGGGCACGAAGACCGCTGAGGCCATCTTCAACGAGTTCCACGCCCGCCCGGCCGACGACCCGATGTGGGCCTACCCGCCGGGGCGGGCCAAGCCCGGCGACCTGTTCAACGCGTCGGTCTACACGCGCGGCGGCATGACGCTGCAGGCCCTGCGCAAGGCGATCGGCGACGACACCTTCTTCAGGCTGCTCAAGACGTGGACCGCCGAGCACCGCTACGGTCACGTCACGACGGAGGAGTTCATCGGCCTCGCCGAGCAGCTGTCGGGCAAGGATCTCCGCCCGCTCTTCGACGCCTGGCTCTTCCAACCGCGCCGCCCTGCCTGATCCGCCGGGCCTGATCCGCCGGGCCTGACCTGCGCGGAAACGCTTCTCGTCGCTCGGTCCAAGTACGGATGTAAGGCGAACGACGAAGGGAGCGAGGCCAGTGCGCCTCAACGAAGACCCCGCGGCCTTTGAGGCCTTCTATCGCCGCCACGTCGATGCCGTCATGCGTTTCGTGGTCCGGCGGGTGAGCGACCCTCACCTCGCCGCCGACCTGACGGCGGACATCTTCCTGGCGGCCCTTGACTCGGCGCACACCTACGTGCCGGGCCGGGGCACCGAGATCGCCTGGCTGTACGGCGTCGCGCGCAACGTCGTGTCGGCCCAGCACCGGCAGGCGGCCAGGGAGGCGCGGGCGACCGGCCGCGTCGCCGGCCGCCGGCTGATGGACGACGACGACCTCGTGCGGATGGAGGAGCGGATCGACGCCGAGCGCCGGATGCGCGGCTCCCTGGAGGCCATGCGCGGCCTGCCCGAGGGCGAGCGCGCCGTGCTGGAGCTCGTCGCGGTCGACCAGCTCACCGTCGCCGAGGTCGCCGCGGCCCTGGGGATCAGGCAGGTGACCGTACGAGTCAGATTGCACCGGGCAAGACGGGCTTTAGGACGCGTCGCTGAGATGGATCCGCAGCGACGCGAGGAGATCCATCTCAGCCCGCCGAGCGGAGCTCGGCCGGAAAGCACGCCGTCGGCACCTGTGTACGTGGAGGGACAGGCATGAGCAATTTCGAAGAGCGCCTTCTCAGTGCACTCAAGGAAGAGATCGCGACGAGAACGGCGGAGGACGACGTGACGATGACCGTGACACCGGCCAGGCGCGGCGGCTCCCGGCGCCGCTACGTGGGGCTGGCCGCCGCGCTGGCGGGGGTCGCGGCGGCCGCCACCGCGACGGTGGTGGTGCTGCCCGGGATCAGTGGCAGCCCGGCGTACGCGGTGACCACCGGAGCCAACGGGGTGATCACCGTGCAGATCAACAAGTTCGACGACCCCGAGGGGCTGCAGGCCGACCTGGCCGACGCGGGGGTCAAGGCGATCGTCGATTACCTGCCCGAGGGGCAGACCTGCAAGGAGCCGCGTGGCGCGAACGGCAACGGTCCGGGAGAGTTCTCCGTGAGCTTCGAGCGATCGAGCGGCGTGACCTCGTTCATGATCGAGAAGGGGGAGGTGCCGGAGGATTCGACGCTGGTGATGGCCGTCTCGAAGAGCAAGGCCGGCGACGACCGGCCGCCGTCCGGGTTGTCGCTCACCATCGTCAAGGGGCCGGTCGCGCCCTGCGAGCCGACCGCGATGCCCGGCCCCGGCGCCCAGGACGGCGGGGGCGGCCTCCACACCAACCCCGGGGACCCGAGCCAGGGTCCCAGCAACGACTCGGTGACGGAGTAACGCTCCAGGCCCGGCGGCCCTCCCGAGCAGACGGGGCAGCCGGGCCTTCAGGCGCGTGTCAGGGCCCGGGGCTGGAGAACACCAGGACGGACGCCGTGAACCCGTGCACATGGTTGTGGCCGGCCACCGGCCCGACCTCGCCGGCGGCGAAGAAACCGGCCATGCCGATGGGCCCCAGCGTGTCGCGCAGGGCGACCGGGTCGTGGTCGGCCGTGCCGAACATGGCCGAGCCCCGCCCGTTGCACGAGAACAGCAGCGCCCCGTCCACCTTGCCGAGCTGCTCGCGGTGGGCGTCCAGCAGGTCGTACAGGTCCTCGTCGGCGGTGGCCGCGTCGCGTACCTGGAAGCGCACGGTCCTGCCGATCTCCACGATGTCGCCGATGGCCACGGCCTCGCGTTCGGGGTCGATGCCGATGACTCCCCTGATGAGGAAGTCGCCGCGTTCGTGGCGCTCGGCGTACTCGTCCATGGCCACGCCGATCTGCAGGCCGGAGGCGACCAGCTCGCGGTCGTCCTCGTCCAGCTCGCTGACGATGTCCTCCAGCCGGGCCAGCGCGGGCTGCCCGGCCAGCTCCAGCAGCAGGTTGTCCTCCGACGCGGTGACGACCATGCTGGGGCCGATCGGGCGGCAGCCCTGGCTGACGACGGTGCTGATCCTGACCGGGCCGCTGATCAGCACGCCGATCGCGCCCTCGGTGTAGACCTCGCCGTCGGCGAACAGCCGTACGGAGCCCCGTCCCTGCAACCCGTTGGCCAGCCCGCCGATCAACGGCAGGTCGCCGAGCACATCGACGGAGCGCTCGACGAAGGCGTCGGTCGGAAACGTGTACGGGTCGGCCAGCAGGATCGCCACATGATCGTCCGCGCCCCGCTCGGGCAGCCCGACCACCACGAACCTGTCCTCGGCCGCCAGCGTCTCCAGCTGGAAGGTCGTCAGCCTGGCGCCGTCCAAGGTCGCCGCCCACGCGCTCACCGCGGGCAGCAGCTCGACCCCTTGTCCGTCGCCGATCACCCCCGTGGCACTGCATCCGACCACGTGCGCGTCGGGCGCGAGCCTCATAGCGGCCTCACCGGCCCGCGCGACGTCCTCGGGATCATCGCCGCAGATGAAGAAACAGACCAGGTCGGCCCGCCCACTGAGCCTCGACAGGGCCTGGCCGACGGCGGTCTCCGCGGCCCCCACCAGGTCGGAACCCACGGCGAGGCCGTCGGCGAAGCGGCTAGTCATAACGGCCACGAGTCTCGCCTCCCTCGACATGTCAAAGTTCCCTAGGCCCGATTCTCCCCACTAAAAGGACAAGCACGCGCACGAAACGTCACGCAATGGTCGAGATCCGAAATCTGCGCCAGATGCGAAACTCTCTGCCGCATTGCTCGCGGGGGACGTAGTCTCGATCCCGTGCATCAGCCACGTATTCTCCGCGAGTTGCGAGAGAGCGGCCACGTTCATCGCACCGTCAAAGCCGAAGTCCGGGAGAACCTGCTGGCCAAGCTGCGGGCAGGCGAGCCACGATTCCCCGGCATCGTGGGCTTCGACGACTCCGTCCTGCCACACCTGGAGCGAGCCCTGCTCGCCGGGCACGACCTGGTCCTCCTCGGTGAGCGCGGCCAGGGCAAGACCCGGCTCATCCGCACCATCACAGGTCTGCTGGACGAATGGACCCCAGTCGTCGAAGGTTGCGAGATCAACGACCATCCGTACGCGCCGGCCTGCACGCGCTGTCAGGCCCTCGCGCGGGAGCTGGGGGACGAGCTGCCGGTCGCGTGGAAGCACCGCGACGAGCGCTACGGCGAGAAACTCGCCACGCCCGACACCTCCGTGGGCGACCTGATCGGCGACGTCGACCCGATCAAGATCGCTGAGGGGCGCACCCTCGGCGACCCCGAGACCGTCCACTACGGCCTCGTCCCCCGCACCAACCGCGGCGTCTTCTCCGTCAACGAGCTGCCCGACCTGGCCGAGCGCATCCAGGTGTCGCTGCTCAACGTGCTGGAGGAGCGCGACATCCAGGTACGCGGCTACAACCTGCGGCTCCCGCTCGACATCCTGCTCATCGCCAGCGCCAACCCCGAGGACTACACCAACAGGGGCCGGATCATCACCCCGCTGAAGGACCGCTTCGGCGCCGAGATCCGCACCCACTACCCGCTGACCGTCGAGGACGAGCTGACGCTCATCCGCCAGGAGTCCGTGCCGGACATCGGGGCCGACGTCCCCGAACACCTGATCGAGGTCATCGCCAGGTTCACCCGGCTGGTACGCGAGTCCACGGCCGTGGACGCCCGTTCCGGCGTGTCGGCGCGCTTCTCGATCGCCGCCGCCGAGACCGCCGCGGCCTCGGCCGTGCGCAGGGCGGCGCTGGCGGGCGAGGAGCAGGCCGTCACGCGCGTGGTCGACCTGGCCTCGGTGGTCCACAGCCTGCGGGGCAAGGTGGAGTTCGAGGTGAGCGAGGAGGGCAGGGAGACCGAGATCCTGGCCCACCTGCTGCGCCGGGCCACGGCGGAGACGTTCAGGACCCGGCTGGGCGGCATGGACCTGTCGGCGATCATCGACAAGTTCTCCGAGGGCGCCCAGGTGGAGTCGGGCGAGCTGGTCCCCGCCGGCGAGCTGCTCCACCGGATGGGCCCGGTCACGGGCCTGGCCAAGGTCATGTCCAAGCTGGGCATGGGCGCGGGCGAGGAGTCGCCGGGGCACGCGGCAGCAGCCCTGGAGTTCGCGCTGGAGGGTCTTTACCTCATGCGGCGTCTGTCCAAGGAAGACCTTGACGGAGTGAGCGTCTACCGCACGTGAACATACCGGCGGTCTTCCGCGTCATAGTGGATAGCTGATCACGCCGACCGGGAGACCGCCCATGCGCCTGCTTGCCTGTGCCACCGCTCTTGCCATGGGTTTCATCGCCGTGCCCGCCTCCGGCGAGGCCGCCGCGGCCAAGGTCGTGTACGGGTACGCCTGGGCCGACGGGAAGGGGCACCTGCGGATCGTCCCCAAGGCGGCCACTTTCGTGCGGAAGGGTGAGTTCCGGAGTTACCGGCTCAAGCCGGTGGCGGGGGCCGAGGAGGTGCGCCTCGACTACACCGGCGCCTCCTTCGGCCGGGTCACGGTGGCGTGCGACCTGAAGGAGACCGAGGGCCAGGTGGCCCTCGACGCCAAGGGGCTGGGCCGGACGGCCTGCGAGCCCGGGGATCTGGCCGACGGGCTGGCCCGCGGCCCCGTGCCGCTCCGCGTCGAGTACCGGGGCACGGACGCCGTCAGGATCAACGAGTTCCTGGTCACCGAGTGGCCGGGCTCGCGGACCGCCCGCGGCACGCTCAAGCGCGTCAACGACACGACGGTCCTGTTCACTACCGGCACGAAGACCGTCAAGCTCGGTTACACGCACGCCACGAGCTTCTACCGGACCACCGCGCGCTGCCGGGACGGGTGGCTGGCGGGCAGGCCGGTCAACGCCGACAAGCACGGACTCGGCAAGAAGCCGTGCACCTCGGCGGACCTGACCAAGGCGCTCAAGGCCGTGCAGCACCCCGTACTGGTGAAGATCGACTACACGCCGGAGGCCGGGGGCGTCAACGAGGTGTGGGAGGTCTTCGGGGACGCGTAAACGGGCGGATCGGGTTAGCGTGGGTGCGTGATGGCCTTTCGCTATGGTGAGTACCACGACGGCCCCGACCCCCTCGCCCCGCCCTACGACGTGCGGGCGGCTCTCGACGAGATGGGCGACGCGATCCTGTCCGGTTCGACGCCGGTCCACGCCCTGCGCGACCTGCTCAAGCGCGGCCTGCCCGGCGCGCAGGACCGCCGCGGGCTGGACGACATGCTCAGGGAGGTGCGCCGGCGCCGGCGCGACCTGCGCGAGCGCGGGCGGCTCGACGGCACGCTGGAGAAGGCGCGGGCGCTGCTCGACAAGGCCATCGGGCAGGAGCGGGCCGAGCTGTTCCCCGACCCGTCCGACGACGCGCGGCTGCGGGAGGCCGGGCTCGACGCGCTGCCCGAGGACACGGCCAGCGCGATCCAGGAGCTGAGCACGTACGAGTGGCGCTCGTCGGCGGCGCGCCAGACGTTCGAGGAGCTGCGCGACCTGCTGCGGCGCGAGGTCCTGGACAGCCAGTTCAGGGGCCTGCGGGACGCCCTCGCCAACCCCGACCCCGAGGCGATGGAACGCGTCCGCCAGATGATGGCGGACCTGAACGACATGCTGGACAAGGACTCCCGCGGCCAGCACACCCAGGCCGACTTTGACACTTTTATGGGGAAATATGGCGATTTGTTCCCCGAAAAGCCGCGCAACCTCGAGGAGCTCGTCGACATCCTGGCCCGCCGCGCCGCCGCCACGCAGCGCATGCT
Source organism: Nonomuraea sp. NPDC050451 (assembly GCF_044458585.1). NCBI lineage: Bacteria > Bacillati > Actinomycetota > Actinomycetes > Streptosporangiales > Streptosporangiaceae > Nonomuraea > Nonomuraea sp. NPDC050451. The sequence continues at coordinate 140,202 of NZ_JBITHZ010000009.1, read as the reverse complement.
GGCCTCGATGACCCCGCGCCAGCGCGAGGAGCTCGCCGGCCTGATCAACCAGACCCTCGACCAGGCCGGGCTCTCCGACGAGATGCGCCGCCTCGGCGAGGCCCTCTACGCCCGCCGGCCCGATCTGGCGTGGAACGCCCCCGAACGCCTCACCGGCGAAGAGCCCCTGGGCATGGGCGACGCCGTCACGGCCCTGGAGGAGCTGGCCGACCTCACCCAGCTGGAGACCGCCCTGCGCCAGGACTACCCGGGCGCGAGGCTGGACGACATCGACGAGTCCGCCGTACGCCGCGCGCTCGGCCGCTCGGCCGTGGACGACCTGGAGGCGCTCAAGCGCATCGAGCGCGAACTGGAGGAGCAGGGCTACCTCCTGCGCCGCCGGGGCAAGCTGGAGCTCACCCCCAAGGCGGTCCGCCGCCTGGGCGAGACGGCGCTGCGCCGCGTGTTCTCCTCCCTCGACGCGGGCCGCCGCGGCGACCACGACCAGCACGACGCGGGCTCGGCCGGGGAGCTGACGGGCTCGTCCCGGCCGTGGCGCTTCGGCGACGAGCAGCCCATCGACGTGGTCCGCACGCTGGTGAACGGCGTGCGCAGCGGCGGCGTGGCCGCCCCGGGCACCGCCGGTTCCGGTGGGCGCGTCGGGGTCCGCCTCTCGGTGGACGACTTCGAGGTGGCCGAGACCGAGCGCCGCACCGCTGCGGCCGTCTGCCTCCTGGTGGACCTGTCGTACTCGATGGCCCTGCGGGGCACCTGGGCCGCCGCCAAGCAGACGGCACTGGCGCTCCAGGCCCTGGTGGCCTCCAAGTTCCCGCAGGACGCCGTCCAGATCATCGGCTTCTCCAACTACGCCAGGGTGCTGCAGCCCGACGAGCTGGCGGGCCTCGACTGGGACATGGTCCAGGGCACCAACCTGCACCACGCCCTCCTGATCGCCGGGCGCCACCTCGACCGCCACCCCGACTTCGAGCCGGTGGTGCTGGTGGTCACGGACGGCGAGCCCACGGCCCACCTCATGCGCAACGGCAGGTCGGCGTTCGAGTGGCCGCCGTCGCACGAGACGCTGGAGCTCACGCTGGCCGAGGTCGACAAGATGACCCGGCGGCGGGCGACGATCAACGTCTTCATGCTGGCGGCCGACGACCGGCTGAAGGAGTTCGTGGACGAGGTGGCCCGCAGGAACGGCGGCCGCGTCTTCTCACCGAGCGCCGACCGGCTGGGCGAGTACGTGGTCAGCGACTTCCTCCGCCTCCGCCGCGCCCGCTGAGTTTGTCGGTGCCATCTGCCAGACTCGCTCGCCATGAGCGGTGATGTGCGGTTGAGAGACGTTGTGGAGGCCGATCTGGAGGTCTTCCTGGCGCAGGAGCACGACCCGGAGGCGGCCCGGAGGTCCAGGTTCCCTCCCCGCCCCCGGGAGCGCTTCCTCCACCACTGGGCCACCCGGATCCTGGCCGACCCCACCGTCTTCGTGCAGGCGGTCATCGTCGACGGCGAGCTGGCCGGAAACATCGTGGCCTGGTGGGAGGAGGAGCGGCGCTTCATCGGCTACTGGTTCGGCCGCGAGTTCTGGGGCCGCGGCATCGGCACCCGGGCCCTGACGCTCTTCCTCCAGCAGGAGAAGGCCCGTCCCCTCTACGCCGACCCGTACGAAGGCAACACCGGCTCGGTCCGGCTCCTGGAGAAGGTCGGCTTCGAGCGGTCCGGCACGGTGCGGCACGGCGAGGACCAGCACATCATGCTGACCCTCCAGGCCCCGCCGACGGCCTGAATGCCGGTGCTCAGCCGCCGTCGGGGCACCCGGCCTGGGCGTCGCGGTACCACGGCGTGCCCTCAGCCTGCTGGGGGCCGGCCCAGATGACGACCTTGGTGCGCCCCCTCAAGGTCACATCTGACGGCCACCACGCATCGGGAACGTTCGGGCGGACTTCTCTCTTGGGCCCCACGCGGAAGGAGTCGATCTCCAGCCCGCGCTTGGCGAGCTCACCGCGGAGCTGCCCGATCGTCATGCGCAGGTAGGGCACGCAGTGCAGCACCTCTCCGGGGGCGCTGATCTCGCCGGTGGTGGCGTAGTCCTCACCCGCCCTGGCGGGTCTGCCCAGGGTCACGCCGGCGGGTCCCGCCAGATCGGCCGGGATCCTGAGCTTCACCGTGCAAGGGTCTTCGAAGGCCGGGCAATCGGGGTCGGGGATCGGCTCGATCTGCGGGGTCGCTCCCTTGCCCGACGTGCCCCGACCGCCGACCACCTTGCCCACCAGGCTCGGTGACACCGGCGGGGAAGCGGGGCCGGTCCGGCTGGAGACCGAGTCGGTGACCCAGGAGGCCCACGCGCTCTTCCTCTCGCGCGGGCTCCGGCAGACGTTCGCCGAGGACGTCTACCGCCGCGACCTGGCCCGCCCGCTCCCGGCGGTCCCCCTCCCGCCGGAGCTGGAGATCGAGGAATGGTCGCAGGACACTGAAGGGGCCTTCTACGCGGCCTACTCCGCGTCGTTCGCCGACCGTCCCGGCTTCCCCGGCTGGTCGCGGGAGGAGTGGGTCGGCTGGCTGGTCGACGACGAGTTCCTGCCCGGCTGTTCGCTGGTGGCGCGCGAAGCGGGCGGCCCCGCCGGCTTCGTGGCGTGCGCGGAAGGGTTCCTGATCCAGGTCGGCGCCGTGCCCGGGTGGCGGCGGCACGGCCTGGCGAGGGCGCTCGCGGCCGCCGCGCTCGACCGCATGCGCACCCGCGGGGCGACGGAGGTCTTCCTGGACGTCAACGTCAACAACCCGGCCTCGGCCGCCCTCTTCCGCGGTCTCGGATTCGAGGTGATCGCCCGCCGGGCGCGCTATGAATGATCCGCCCGCGTGCGAACTACCGGCACCTGCTGGGTGCGGCGGGCGGCCTCGGCCCGGAGCCGGCGCCTCAGCTGCTTGCCGTGGCCGAGAAAGGAACGGGTCCGCAGGCGACGGTCCTCGGGCAGGCTCCAGTCGGGCAGCGCGCGGTCGATCGCCACGGTGAGCCGGTCGTCGCCGTGGGTGGTGGCGGTGCCGAGCAGCACGACGTTCTCCTGCCAGCGCATGCCGGGATCGTGCCGGTGGAAGGTCAGGCAGACCGGCCCTGGCACGGCGGCCACACCGGCGGGCAGGTGCAGCTCGTACCCGGTCGTGGTGAGAGAGAAGGCACGCGCGGGCACGGTCACGGGCCGGCCGTCCGCCACCGTCGACACGATCGGCCGGCCCAGGTCACGGGCCCGGCGGGCGTACGGGCGCCAGTCAGCGGGCGGCGCGGAGCGGCCGGGCAGGCGGGGACCCGACGGGGCCGGGTCTGAGGCGGGGGCCGTGGTGCCGGGCGGGCAGGTCCAGGTCAGCGGGTCGCGGGTCAGGTCGCCGCCGGGCCACCAGGTGATCCGCTCGGGGGTCACCTCGATGTAGATCCGCGCGAAGTACCAGGCCAGGCGCTTGACCAGGAACCACGGCAGCCCCGCGAAGGCGTCCGGGATCTTGGCCAGGGACTCGCGCACGTACCGGTCGGTGTTGGCCTGCAGATCGGCGTCGCGGACGGTGGCGTGGCCCTGCACCAGCACCACCGGATCGCCCTCGAACAGCAGCGCGACGCGCGGATCACGGCGCGCCCGCTCGGCTTTGTCGGGATAGGTCAGGCCGGTGCTGACGTCGATCGTGCCGCGGGGCCCGGTGTACGGGGTGACGGGCCAGGTGATGGGCCTCTCGTCGCGGGTGAGCGAGGTGTAGGCGCACACCACTGAGCTCCGGAACGTCGTGGTGGGGAGTGTGAGGGTCATGCCCGCGCACGCTAATGACGGTGTCTTGGGCCGCTCTTGGAGCCGATCTTCAAGAACCGCCCAAGACCGGGAGTCCACGATGACGGCACCCTGACAAACCAGAAGGAGTACGACCATGCGCACCGCCGCACACCCGAACCTGCCGCAGATCACGCTCCCCGGTCAGGCCGCCGCCGCGCCGGGACCGCTCGACATGACCAACATGTACCTGGCGCACTACGGCTTCCGACGCGACCTCGGCCACCTGATCACCGCGATCGGCCGGGTCCGCCTCGGCGACCGCCGGCGCATCACCGCACTGCGCGAGCACCACGCGTGGGTGCTGTTCGTGCTGCACCACCACCACACCGCCGAGGACGAGACGGTCTGGCCGCGGCTGCGGGAGCGGGCGCCGCAGGCGGTCGACACGATCGACGCGCTGGAGGCCGAACACGAGAGCTGCGACCACTGGATCCACGAGAGCACCGAGACCTTCCAGGCGTTCGACGCCGGCCCTTCCGAGCAGCGGCGCGAGCGGCTCATGGCCGCCCTGCGCGCGCTGGCCGACACCCTCGGCGCGCACCTGGCGCACGAGGAGACCGACGGGATCCCGCTGATGATGGCCCACATCACGCCGGAGGAGGACGCGGAGGGGCACAAGGCGATCATGAAGCAGTACGGTTTCCGCAAGCTGATCACGCTGCTCGGCTGGATCACCTCCGAGCTGCCGCCCGACGTCGAGGCCCACCTGCGCAGGACCTCGCCCAGGCCGCTGCTGCTGCTCAGCACCCTGGCCAGGGGTCGCTACCAGCGGCGCATGGCCTACCTTTGGGGGTGAGCCAGCTCCCGCTCCACGCCCTCGGCGTGCTCGGCGTGCCGCCGCGCCGCCTCGGCATCGCCCAGTGCCTCGGCCAGCTGCGCCAGCGACCGGCTGACCGGCCACATCAGCATGCTCAGCCCGGCGATCCCCATGCGGTCGGCGTATGGGGACGCCTCCTCGTACAGGTCGGCGCAGGCCTGCCGGTCACCCAGCCCCGCCCAGGTCTCGCAGCGGATGACCAGCCAGAACAGGTAGACGAACGTGCGCGGGATCGGCGACTGCCGCCCCCACGGCCCGAGCGCCCGCCGCGCCTCCTCCAGCCGGCCGCTGACCACCAGGTAGTGGGCGTACCCGTCCAGGTTGAACTGGTCGAGCTGATCGTGCGAGATGTCCTGCGGCGGCTGCGCCGCATCCGCCGTCCCGCGCCGCAGCCGCATGAGCGCGACCTGGTAGACGGCGCCGGCCGTGGTGGTCTCCGCACCCCACATCGAGGTGGCGCGCTGCTCGGCGGCGGTGGCCGCGAGCAGCGACTCGGCCGCCTCCAGGTCGTCGCGGTGGACGAGGACGCCGAGCCGCAGCCAGTCCAGGATGATCCGCAGATACGGCATGTGCGTACGGCCGATCAGCCGCCCCGCCTCGGCCAGCACGTCCAGGGCCTCCCGCACCCGGCACAGCTCCAGCAGCGTGCCGCCCTGGCAGGTGAGCCCGATCGTGCGCAGCTCGTCGTCGCCCGCCTCCAGCCCGGCGCGGGCCATCTCCTCCCCCGCCTCCAGCCGCTGACACACCGAGTCCGGGTCGAGCATCGCGTAGTAGCGGGCGAACAGCACCCGGCCCAGCAGCGTCGCGTCGTTCTCCTGGCGGGCCAGCCTCGCCGCCTCGGCGCTCCACCTGTCCCGCTCCGCGGGCTCGCACCCCGGCTGGTAGTACGCCTGGAGCGCCAGGCAGGCCAGCACCCGGGCCCGGGCCGACGGCTCCAGCCCTTCGTCGGCGGCCAGCTCCATCAGGTCGGCCAGCAGATCGGCGTCGTAGTCGCCGTAGACCTTCCACGGTTGCAGGATGCGGCCGCCGTACCCGGTCGCGGCCTCGATCCAGCGCCGCCGGTCGCCCTCCTGCTTGGCCAGGCGGCGGATCCGCGTCAGCTCGGCCTCCTGCCCCACCGAGTCGCCCGCCCCGAACCTGGCCTCGGCCAGCGCGAACAGCAGGTCCATCCGCTCGGCCGGGCCCAGCTCGGGGTCGTCCTCGGCCACCCGGTCGGCCCGCTCCAGCAGCTCGACGGCCACGTCGTACGCGCGCAGCCGTTTGGCCTCCTCGGCCGCCCGCCACGCCGCCCTCCAGGCCCGTGCGGTGTGGCCCGCGGGAATCGCCTGGAACCAGTGGTGGGCGGCGGTGGCCAGCCGGTCGGAGGCCGAGCCGCCGGTACGTGACTCGATCGCGGCGGCCACGGCGGCGTGCAGCCGGGCCCGCCGCAGCACGGGCACCACCTCGGTGAGCGCCTCCTGCACCAGCGCGTGCACGAACCGGAACCGGCCGGGCCGCCCCTCCGCGACCAGGGCGGCGGCCATGGCCGGCTCCAGCCGGTCCAGCGCCGCGTCCAGGTCGAGCCCGGCGGCCTCGGCCACGATCGTCACGTCGAACTCCCGCCCGGCCACCGCCGCCACCCGCAGCAACTCGGCGGACGGCTCGGGCAGCCGGTTCACCCGGCCGAGCACGACATCCCGCACGCCCAGCGGCAGCGTGCCACGGCCCGCCGATCCGGCTTCCAGGTAACGCATCAGCTCCGTGACGAAGAACGGATTGCCGTTCGTACGGTCCCTGAGCGCCCGCACGTCCGTGCCCGCCGGGGTCAGCTCGGCCAGGTCGGACGCCGAAAGGCCGGACAGCGGCAGCCGCACCGCCTGCCGGCGCGACAGCGCCTCGAAAGCCTCGGCCAGCGCGCCCTCCGGCGTCGGCCAGTCGCGGGCCGTGCCCACCACGGCCAGCCTGCCGTCCAGCACGTACTCGGCCAGGTAGCTCAGCAACCGCAGCGAGGACCGGTCCGCCCAGTGCAGGTCGTCCAGCACCACCAGCACCGGCCGCCGGCCCGCGGTCAGCGCCCGTGCCGCCGCTCCGTAGGTGCGGAACCTCGCGCCCTCGGGGTCGGTCCCGGTCGCGGAGCCGACTCCGGGCAGGTTCGCCCGCACGTCGGCGGGCAGGGGCGGCAGCGTGTCGGCCAGCCGCTCCAGCACCGTCACCCACGGCCAGAACGCCGGCGCGCCCTCCGTCGCCGCGCACCGCCCCACCGCGACCGTGAAACCCCTGGCACGGGCCCGGCTCACCAGCTCCTCGGCGAGCCGCGTCTTGCCGATCCCCGGCTCCCCGGTGATCAGCGAGAACCCCGTCCGCCCCGCCGCCGCCGCTTCCAGCAGCCCGTCCAGCGCGGCCAGCTCCTCCTGCCGGCCCGTGATCCCCCGCTCGGCCACCCGCGGCTCGGGCGGCTGCGGCGGCCGGTGGGGGAACAGCGCGGGCGACTGGTCGAGGATGTCACGTTCCAGCGCGCGCAACTCCTCGCCCGGGTCGATGCCGAGCTCCTCGGCCAGGATCCGGCGGGCCGTGCGCAGCGTCTCCAGCGCCTCGCCCTGGCGTCCGCTCCGGTAGAGCGCCAGTGCCCGCAACGCCCACAGCCGTTCGCGCAGCGGGTGCTCGCAGGTCAGGGCCTCCAGCTCGCCCAGCAACTCGCCGTGGCGGTCCTGCTGGATGACCGCGCTCACCCGCAGCTCGCGGGCCCGCTCCCGGGCCTCGCTGAGCCGCGCCCTGACGGCGGTCACATACGCCTGATCGTCCAGATCCTGGTACGGCTCGCCGCGCCACAGCGCCAGCGCCTCGCCCGCCAGCCGCTCCGCCTCGGCGGGCTCGGCCGCCTGCTCGGCCTGCCCGACCAGGCGCAGGAACCGCGTCGAGTCCACCTGCTCCGGCTCGATCGCCAGCGTGTACCCCACCGGCCCGAACGTCAGCAACCGGCTCTGCGCCCTGGCCCGGCGTCCGGGCTCCAGCAGGCGGCGCAGGTTGGACACGTACGAGTGCAGGGACGCCATCGCCTCGGCCGGCGGCTCCTCGCCCCACAACCGGTCGATCAACGCACCCGGGGCCACCGGCCGGCCCTCCGCCAGCACCAGCACGCTCACCAGCGCCCGCATCTTCAGCGAGCCGATCTGACACGACCGCCCGTCGTCGCCGACGACCTCCAGCGGGCCCAGCACACGGATGTCCACAGCCCTACCACTCTCACGAAGTCGCCTGATCCTACGACAAGGGGGAGGCTGATGTGGTTCACCACGGTGCTGCCTCGGCCCTCGGGTGGCGGCTCCGTCGGGGCACGCCCAGGCCCGGGGGCAGCGCGGGTCCTTGGCGCCCGATCCGGCACGGTGGCGATGCCGGCGCGTATCGCGGGCTCAGGAGCGTCCTCTGAAGTGCTCAGTTCGCGCCTGCCTGGCGATCGGGGTGCTCCACCTTCAGGGAGGGCGCCGGCGATGGTGACGGCCGGCGCCGATCGTGGTGCGGGCGTTGGCTACGACCTGGGCGATCTGCCAGCGCGCCCACCCTTCAACGGTCAATCACCTCGACCATAGGGAAGCTGGCCCACCGCCTGGGGTCGGAAGACCTCCGGTAAGAGGGCTCGGGAGAGCTTGGCTCCCCCGCGAGAGGAGCCCGTAGCCGCATCCGCGCGACGCGTGTTCACCCCGCGAAGGGCCCGTGCAGTTGGTCAGTGCGCGTCGGCGGCTTTGGTGAGATCAAACTCGCCGTGACGCACACCATCAAGGAAAGCGTCCCACTCATCAGGCCTAAAGGTGAGAAAGCCGCCTTCCCGGTCCTTGGTGTCTCGTACGGCAACCATGGTTGCGGTAATCGCGACCTCGACACAGCTCTGCCCGTTGCCGCTGAAGGTGCTGGTACGCCATGGGAGGTCGGAAACGTCCGGCTGCATCGGGGGCTCCTCTCAATCTGGATCTTCGCTGAGAGATGTGAGTAGCGCAGCCGTGTCCGATGGGCTGAGCGCGTCGGCGCGAAGATGTTCGAAAACCATGTTATGTCTGATTAGCTCGGCTTCCTCCTCTAGGAAGAGGTCGCCGCCCATGCTGTCGATGTAGACAATGTCGGGGGCGATGGGGCCGAAGCGAAGGATCACGAAGCTGCCGGGCATGCCGGGGTGGGCACCGGCCTTGAACGGAACCACTTGGATCGTGATGTGAGGGACGCGTGCTTGGTCAGCGAGGTGACGAAGCTGATCGCGCATGACGGCCGAGCCGCCAACGAGGCGGCGCAAGGCGGACTCGTCGATGACGACCCACAGGCGCGGACTATCAGGGCCTACGAGTAGTTGCTGCCGGTTGAGCCGCGCGTCAACGCGGCGCTGTACTTCCTCTTCTGTGGCAGTGGGCAGGACACCTGCGATGACCGCCCTGGCGTAGTCGGGGGTCTGGAGAAGGCCGGGAATGAAGATGGTCTCGAAGTTGAGGATCTCCCGCGCCTCTGCCTCAAAGTTGATGTACGCCGTGTACTGCTCGGGGAGTCCGGAGTCTGAGGGATTCAGCCAGCCACGCTTTCCGGCGTCCTTGAGGAGAAGGATCAACTCGTCGCGCTTGAAGCCGGTGACGCCGTAGGCGTCAAGGAGAGCGGCGAGAGTTCTGGGCTGGGGCTTGGTGCGGCCGGTCTCGATCCGATAGAGGGTGGCGACGTTGACCTTGGTGTCCTTGGCCACGTCTTCCTGCGAGAGACCAGCACCTTCACGAAGGTGACGAAGCACGGCAGCCAACTGGCGCATGCGCACAGTAGGTGGCTGTCGTTTGATCGGCACGGAGACATCATCGCGCATCCGGGGTTCGTCCTGCATCTCGGTTAGCCCTCTCGTCATTTGCAAGGTATGCATTCTCACACTTTGCATTCGCATAGCCACTAGGTGCACACTAGGCATGCTTGCAAGCCTCCCAGTCAGGTACGCGAGATGGAGACAGAAGCAAGGCTTTCCCCCGAAGAGAGCACTGCTCCGGGCCCCCTGCGCTTACGTGCTCGGCCACGCATCCGTGAATGCCTCGCGCCGGACTGAGATGGGCCCGCAAAGCCGTGAATGCATGGTCTGCATTCAGATGGACCAGGTGTGCGCGAAAGGGCGGAGCAATGAGAACCAAGGCGAAGCAGAGACCCCAGACAACGGTGCCGAACGTCAGTGAGCGGCAAGAGCAGTACCTACGGCTGGCTCGGCTGGCGTGGGAACTGCGCGAGTTGGGGTTAATCGTGCGCTTGGAACTGATGCCCGGTCAGGATGTGAGAGCGATCGTTCCTGGGGCCAGAAACGATCTCAAGCTGATGGCGAGGCGGATCGAAAGGCGCTGGTACATCGTCTGGGGGCGCGGGCGGGACCAGCGGGACCTCGCGGAAGAGGGCATCGCGCTGCGAGTAGCGGAGGTGGCGCGGTGACGGCGGAGAGCTACGTCCGATTCTTTCCGGATGCCTTGGCGGTACCCCGAGCGCGTCAGCACGTGGAGAAAGAGCTACGTACGTGGGGACTCGCGAATCTAGTAGACGACGATGTTCTCGTCGTCAGCGAGTTGGTGACGAACAGCGTCACCGAAACGGTGCGATGGATGCGGGAGCGTGAGTGCGGGGTTGCGGGAGAGGGCGAAGACGCGCTCATTGAGGCAGTCTTCGGGCGGTGGAGTTGGCCTTGGACGATCGCCTTTGCGGTGTATCGCTTCGGTAGCGGGGCGGTGGTGGTAGAGGCGTGGGATTGCAGCCGGAAGCCGCCAATACCGGTTCCGAAGACAGACGACTGGACGTTGCAAGGCGGCCGGGGACTACACATCGTCGATGAGGTCAGCAAGCGGTGGGGCTATCGCTGGCCACGGAGCGGCGGGAAGGTCGTTTACGCAGTGCTAGGGCGTGCCGAGCGATGACAGAGTCACGCAAAGTCTGCCCGATCAGCCGGGAGAAACTGCGCAGACGGTACGCGACTGAGGTGCGGAAGCGGCTGGCCGACGCGGGAATAGGGATCCAGGCACGCGCGCGGCCTCGGAAGCGGCGGAGCGGCAAAGGACTGGGACGCGAAACGTGCCGTGAGCCAGGGTGAGGCGAGAAAGGAAGGCAAGGCAGCGGCCAGGCGATGTGGGGCTGTCGCTTGAGGACGTCGTAGGGCGGTACCAGGAAGGGGGCTCCGTAGCCGACGTCACCAAGTGGGCGGGTGTGTCCTGGCACGTGGCACGGAAGTGGTTGGCAGAGAAAGGCGTAAAAGTAAGAGGGAATGAGCGACGGGAACTGGGGGCGAGCGATGCGGAGATCGCCGCTCGCTGGGAGGCGGGTGAGTCACCAGAGAAGTTGGCGAAGGAGTATGACTGCTAACCAGGCATGATCCGTCGGCGAGTGTACTTCGCACAGGCGAAGAGAGGAGAAGAAGAGGAGCGGGTAGACGGGCGTGCCGGGAAAGTGCGGGCGGTTTATGTGCTGGCGATGGCAGGGGTGGGACGTGACTGTCTGGTGGCGCTGCGGTCTGAGGGAGAGATGGCTGACCGGATGCGGGCGGTCTGTGGACGAGAAAATGTGATGGTGAGGCGGGTCCGGGGATGGTATGTCTGGGATCACCTACAGGACACAGTGTGTGAGACGTGTGAGCGGCTGGCCATGGCGACGTGGCGGTGAATGGCGAGGCTCAAGAGCAGGGCCTCCGCTTCCAGCCCCGTCGATGCCCCCGACATCGCGGCCCGCCTCGTGAAGTTCACTCTCAGCCGCCCGCCGATCTGGCCAGGCCCGACGGTGCACGGATGGACGAGCTGGACCGCAATCCGCCCTCGCCGTTGTCCAGACGGCCGGCGACGTGCCTGCTCAGCCGGTAGGGCGGGCTCCAGCAGGTTGACCACCCGATCGGTCAACGGGTGGGAGAGCGGCCTTACCCACCAGGCCGACATCGGGCGTGGTGCTTCCAGGGTGACACCACGACCGGACGGTAACCGGCCGACCGCCGAGGGTCCGGGGGTCGGGAGACCTCCGGCAAGGGGGCTCGGGGGAGCTTGGCTCCCCCGTTAGAGGAGCCCGGAGCCGACTCTGCGCGTAGCGCCCCCACGCGGAGGCCCATGCAGTTGGGGGTCAGGCGTCGATGAGGCGGGAGTAGAAGTCGAGGGCCACGTCGAAGCCGTCGTGGCAGTTGCGGTGGGATCGGTAGCAGGGCCGCCAGGCCGAGCTGGCGCCGACTCCCGCCCTGGCGTCGCTGAGGGCCGAGGGGACGCGTTCCGGTTTGGGGAGGAGGCCGTGGCCCAGGTAGCGGACGCCGGTCAGCTCGCTGTGCGCCCCGCGGCCACCTGAGACGAACGTCCCCAGGCGCCAGCCGCTCTCCTCGTCCCAGACCAGTGCGGCCCCGTCCGCGAGTTTCAGCGTCGCGTCACGCGGATCGCACGGGCCCTCCCACCAGTCCGCCACCTCAGGTCCCAGTACGCCGATGACCTGCCGCACATAGCTGGTCGGCTGCTGCAGCCACTCGTCGGAGTACGGCTTGACGTGCCTGATGGCCACGGACGGCACCCCCTTGTGCCCTAACGGTAAGAAAAAAATGACAGGGATCAACCATACCCGCGCCGAACTTATTCCGTTGCGCAGCCGTCTAGTCATTACGGACGATATTCACGTCCGATACGGGGAAGGAGGGGTGCCCATGATAGCCACGGTTCTGCTCATCGTCCTGATGGTCGTCGCCGTCGCGACCACAGAAATGATCATGTGGTGCTCCGAGAAGAGCAAAGAGAGTGTCGAGTCCACTGCCGAGATCACCGGGGACTAGTCTCTCGGGCATGTCGTCCCTGCTTCTCTGGCTGCACATCGGCTTCGCGATCTTCACCATCGGACCGGTCACCGCCGCGACGATGACCGCGCCGCGCGTCATCCGCACCAAGAACGTGCCCGCGCTGCAGATCATCCAGCGCATGACGAGGATCTACAGCCTCGGCACTCTGGGCGTGTTCGTGTTCGGGCTGGCGCTCGGCGCGGTGCTCGGCGGCGGGCTGCTCGGCAAGTGGTACATGACGGCCTCGATGACGCTGTTCATCGTGGCCGCCGTGCTGCTCGTCATCATCGACCGCGACCTGCGCACCGCCCTGCGGGCGCTCTCCAGCGAGAGCGCCGAGGACGACGCGAAGGTGCAGATCGGCAGGATCGCCGCGATCAGCGGGCTCGTGTCCGTGATCTGGCTGGTGATCCTGTTCCTGATGGTGGTCCCTGGCTGAGGCCGGGGCAGCCGCTTACGCGAGCGCCTGAGTGAGGTCGGCGAGCAGGTCGTCGATGGTCTCGATGCCGACCGACAGCCGCACCAGGTCGGCGGGCACCTCCAGCGGCGATCCGGCCGCCGAGGCATGCGTCATCCTGCCCGGGTGCTCGATCAGCGACTCCACCCCGCCCAGCGACTCGCCCAGCGTGAAGAGCTTCGCCCGGTTGCAGACCTCCACGGCCTCCGCCTCGCCACCGGCGACGCGGAACGACACCATGCCGCCGAACCGCCGCATCTGCTTGGCCGCCACCTCGTGCCCCGAGTGCTCGGGCAGCCCCGGGTAGAGGACCTGGGTCACCCGCGGATGCGCGAGCAGCAGGTCGACGACGCGTTCGGCGTTGTCGCAGTGGCGGTCCATGCGTACGCCCAGGGTCTTGAGCCCGCGCAGCGTCAGCCACGCGTCGAACGGCCCGGCCACCGCGCCCATCGCGTTCTGGTGGTAGGCCAGCTCCTCCCCGAGCCCGCGGTCGACGGTCACCAGCGCCCCGCCGACCACGTCGGAGTGCCCGCCCACGTACTTGGTGGTCGAGTGGACGACGACGTCCGCCCCCAGCTGGAGCGGCTGCTGCAGGTATGGCGACGCGAAGGTGTTGTCCACCACCAGCAGCGACCCGTTGTCGTGGGCCAGCTGCGCCAGCGCGGCGATGTCGGCGATGCCGAGCAACGGGTTGGTGGGCGTCTCGACCCAGACGACCTTGGTCTTCTGCGTCATCGCCGCGGCGACGGCGTCGAGGTCGTGCAGCGGGACCGGGTCGTAGTGCAGGTCCCAGCGCTGGTGCACCTTGGCGAACAGCCGGTACGTGCCGCCGTACGCGTCGTTGGGGATGATGACGTGATCCTGCGGCTTGCACACCGTGCGCAGCAGGGTGTCCTCGGCGGCCAGCCCCGAGGCGAACGCCAGCCCGCGCACGCCGCCCTCCACCGCCGCCAGCGCCTCTTCGAGCGCGGTCCTGGTGGGGTTGGCCGAACGGCTGTACTCATATCCGGAACGCAGACCGCCCACGCCGTCCTGCTTGTAGGTGGAGGTCGCGTAAATCGGCGGCACCACCGCACCCGTTGTGGGGTCGGGCTCCTGACCAGCGTGGATGGCCAGCGTCTCAAAACCGTTGCTCATACACGCCACGTTAATGGAAGTCGGCCCGCGATCCGTCCCCTCCGGATCGCGGGCCGCTCGCGGGCACCGTCCCCCAACGGCCCCCGCGATGGCTCGCGCACCATGCCCGCGCGAGCCGGGTCCTCAGGCCGCCTTGGACTCGTGGCCCTCTGAGCGAGGCGGGAGCCGTACGACCTCCGCCTCGATGAACCGGCCGCTGCCGCCCTGCGCGGGTTCCCCGTTGATGCGGGAGAGCAGCACCGGGTCGGCCAGCGCGAGCAGCACCCCCACCAGCAGCCCGACACCCAGCAGCACGAACCCGATGGCAACCATTTCCTGTCCCCTTCCGACATATCCCAGCATCGGTGACAGCCCATGGCCTGCGCCTCCGCTGAAGGACTGGTCTCCGGCGACCCGTCTCGGCCGAACGGTTGATACGAGATGTCCGACTTCCGGCCTAGGCTCGGGGCCGTGGTGGAGAGCAAGCGCATCGTGTACTGGATCCGGCGGCTGAGCGAGATCGCGATGCTCGGCTGGCTGGGCATGATGCTGCTGCTCGACCTCGTGCTCGCCGGCGTCACCGGAGGCGTCCAGTGGCTGGTGCCCTTCTGCGGCGCGGCCGGCATCGCGGCCGTGGTGCTGCGGCGCCGCTACCGGATCGAGGGGTTCAGCATCATGCTGGCCCTGTCGTTCAGCACGTCGATCGTCATCGGCAGCATTGACACGACGGGCGTGCCCGGCATGGCGGAGACGGGATCGCTGCTCATCCTGATCATCGGGGTGCTGCGGCACGTGGAGCCGGTGCGGCGGGCGGCGGTGCTCGCGTGCGTGGGCCTGATCGTGCTGCTGGCCGAGGCCGTCGGGCGCAGGTACAACAACGCGGGGCTGGCGTTCTCGTTCCTGCTGTTCGCGGGGTGGTCGACGGCGGCCGGGGTCGGCGGTTACCTCCGCTTCCAGCAGGAGCGCCGCACGGAGGCCGTCCATTCGGTACGGCGGGCGGAACGCCTGGAGCTGGCCAGGGAGCTGCACGACCTGGTCGCCCACTACATCACGGGCATCGTCGTCCAGGCCCAGGCCGCGCGCACGGTCGCCGAGACCAAGCCGGAGGCGGTGGCGCCCGCGCTCGACGCGATCGCCACGGCCGGGTCAGAGGCGCTGACCTCGATGCGGCGCATGGTCACGGTGCTGCGCACCGAGGACGACGCGGCCCGCAAACCCGGCGTCACGCTGGCCGACCTGCGGATGCTGACCGAGCGGTTCTCCGCCGAAGGGCCGAAGGTGGCGTTCGAGATCGGGCAGGGGCTGGACGATCGCACGCTGCCGCCCGAGGTCATGACCACCCTGCACCGGGTGCTCCAGGAGTCGCTGACCAACATCCGCAAGCACGCCTCCCGTACCGCCTGGGTCGAGGCGGGTCTGCGGCGCTTCGAGAAGGTGGTGGTGCTGCGGGTGCGGAACTTCGGGTCGGGGTCAGATCCGAAGGTGTCGCGCCTCGGCGGCGGGTTCGGGCTGGTCGGGATGGCCGAGCGGGTGGAGGCGCTGGGCGGCAGGCTCTACGCGGGCCCGTCCGCCGAGGGGGCCTGGGAGGTGGTCGCCGAGTTCCCCCTCCCGTAGGGCCTGCTCGAACGCCTCGCCGCCCAGGACGGCACGCAGCCGGCCGCCGATCCGCTCCACGTCCAGCCGCTCGCCCACCGGCAGGGGCGCCCCCACCGCCTGCCGCATGGCCGTGGCCGCCCCGATCAGCCTGGCCGCCTCCACGTGCCTGCCCTTCTGGTCGAGCGACAGGGCACCAGCCAGGCCCTCGAGCGCCAGCGCGACCGCACGGGGATCGCCGCTCGCCCGCGCGGCCTCGTACCCCTCGCGATGCCTGGCCAGCGCGAGCGCCGCGGCTCCGCGCTGCTCGGCCGCGAAGCCCAGCTCCGCCATGACGAACGCGATCCCGGGCGTCCCCCGCACCTGCCGCAGCCAGTCGAGCAGGGACAGCAGGTACGACTCCGCCTCCTCGTACCTGCCCTGCCGCCGGGCGCTCAGGGCCAGGCCGAGCACGGCGTTCTCCTCTGCGGACTTGTACGACTGCTCGACCGCCAGCCGCCTGGCGCGCTCGTGGCGGTCATCGGCCAGCGCGTAGTCGCCGGACAACATCGCGATCCGGCCCAGGGCGGCCACCCTGAACGACACCTCGAACCCCAGCTCCTCCGCCAGCCGCAGCGCCTCCTCCCGCAGCCGGGCGGCCCCGGCGTAGTCGCCGCGGATCTCCGCCGCCCGGTCGAGCACGTCCATGGCCTCGATCTGCCCCCACTCGTCCCCGAGCTCCCGGAAGATCGCCAGGCCCCGCTCGCCGTCGCGTTCCATCGCCGCCAGGTCGGCCCGGCCGACGGCCAGCTTCCCCCGCAGGCAGAGCGCCGCCGCCGCACCCCATTGATCGCCCAGCTCCCGGTAGGCCGCCAGCGCGCGCTCCGCCGCCACCTCGTGCGCCCGCCGGTCGCCGTAGGCCCACCGGACGTGGCTCAGGAACCAGTCGGCCAGTGCCGCGCCCGCCGGGTCGAGCTCGGCCCGCCGGACCGGCGAGGCGGGCTCGCCGATCAGCAGCTCGATCCCGGCCAGCCAGACCGACGCCCGCGCCGCCTTCGCCCCGGAGGCGGCGTGCGTCCCCAGGGCCGCCGACAGGGAGCGGCGGGCCTCGCGCAGGCGCCCGCGCAGGAACCAGTACCAGGCCAGGGCGTTGACCAGGCGCAGCGGCTCCGGTCCCGCGAGGGCGAGCCGGAGGTTGGCGCTCTCGGCGTCGAGCCGGGCGAGCCACTCCCGCTGCCCCGGCCCCTTGAGGTCCGCCCGTTCGGCCAGGGCCGTGTAGTGGCGGGCGTGGCGCTCCCTGATCGCGTCGTACTCGCCCGCCTCCCGCAGCCTCTCCACGCAGTACGCCGTCACGGACTCCAGCAGCCGGTAGCGCGGCCCGGCCACGCGCACCACCAGCGACCGGTCCACCAGCCTGGCCACGGTGTCGAGCACGTCGACGCCGGGCTCGGCGCACACCTCCTCGGCCGCGTCCAGCGTGCACCCGTCGGCGTGCACGGCCAGCCGCCGCAGCACGACGCGCTCGGGTTCGGTCAGCAGCTCCCAGCTCCAGTCGATCATCGCCCGGAGCGTGCGCTGCCGCGCCGGCGCGTCCCGCATGCCCGCGCTGAGCAGCCTGAACCGGTCGTCCAGCCGGTCGGCCAGCTCCCGCACCCCGAGGGCGCGCACGCGGGTGGCGGCCAGTTCGAGGGCCAGCGGGATGCCGTCGAGGCGCCGGCAGATGGTGGCCACGGTCTCGCTCGGCGGGACGTTCGCCCGGGCCGTGAAGAGCCGTACGGCCTCGGGTTCGGGCAGGGGCGGCACCACGCGTACGGACTCGCCCGTCACGCCCAGCGGCTCCTGGCTCGTGGCCAGCACGCGGAGCCCCGGGGCGGCGCGCAGGAGGGTGGCGACCAGCTCGGCCGCCTGCTCCACCAGGTGCTCGCAGTTGTCGAGGACGAGCAGCATGCGCTTGCCCGCCAGAGCACCGGCCAGCCTGGGCGCGAGCGGGGCGGCGTCGTCGTCCCGCACGCCGAGCACGGCCGCGACCGCTTCGGCGGCCTCGGCCGCCCCCGCCAGCTCGGCCAGCCACACCCCGTCGGGGAAGTCCGGCCCCGCGTCCGAGGCGGCGGCCAGGGCGAGCCGGGTCTTGCCGACGCCGCCCGGCCCGGTGAGCGTCACCAGGCGGGAGGCGGCCAGCAGCGCGCGGACCTCGGCCAGCTCCCCCTCCCGGCCGATCAGGTCGGTGAGGGGCGCGGGCAGGTTGGTGGCGGGCACCGCCGCGGAGGCGGGCGGCCGGGGCGTCAGGCCGGTGTCCTGGCGCAGGATGGCCTGGTGGAGGCCGGCCAGCGCGGGTGACGGGTCGAGCCCCAGGTCCTCCCCCAGCCGCCTGCGCAGGCCCTCGTAGGCGGCCAGGGCCTCGCTCTGCCGCCCACCCCGGTAGAGCGCCTTCATGTGGGCGGCGACCAGCCGTTCGCGCAGCGGGTGGCGGGCCACCAGGTCGCCCAGGTCCACGGGTTCGCCCAGCTCGAGGCGTACCTCCGCCTGCTCCTCCAGCGCCGTGAGGCGCGTCTCCTCCAGGCGCGCGGCCTCCGGGAGCGCGAAGGCGGCGTCGGCGAAGTCGGCGTACGCGGGCCCGCGCCACAGCGCCAGCGCCTGCTCCAGCTCGGCCGCGCGCGTGCGCAGATCAGGGGACCGGCGCTCCACGAGGGAGCGGAATCGCCGGGCGTCGCAGTCGTGGGAGGCCAGGCGGTACCCGGCGGGCCCGTGCACGACCAGGCTGGGGTCGCCGAGGGCGCGGCGCAGCTGGGAGACGCGGGCCTGGAGGGTGCCGACCGGGTTGCGCCCGGCCGCGGCGCCCCAGAGGTCGTCGATCAGCCGGTCCACCGAGACCGGCCCGCCCCCGTGCGCCAGCAGGTCGGCGAGGAGCGCGCGTACTTTGGGCTCGGCCACCGGGACGGACGAGCCGTCCTCGGCCCAGACCTCCAGCGGCCCCAGCACCCCGAATCGCACCACGTCAGTACCCAACCCGTGGCGGGGCCGAAGGATTTCCGTAGCGGCGTGCCCGAGGGTGTCGGGCATGAGTCAAGTGACAGTTGTGGGGATGGGCCCGATGGGCTCGACGATGGCCGAGACGTTCCTGGCCGCCGGGCACGAGGTGGCGGTCTGGAACCGTACGGCGAGCAAGACCGCGCCGCTGGTCGCCAAGGGCGCCAGGCAGGCGGCGAGCGCGGCGGACGGCGACCTGCTGGTGGTCAGCCAGATCAGCTACCAGGCGATGTACGACAGCCTCGGCGACGCCCGGCTGGACGGGAAGGTGGTGGTCAACCTCAGCTCCGACACCCCGGAGGCGCTGCGCCGAGCGGCCCGGTGGGTGGAGGAGCGCGGCGGCACGCTGATCACGGCGGGCATCATGGTCCCGCCGCCGGGGATCGGCCGGCCGGGCGCGTACACCTTCTACAGCGGCCCCAAGGACGTCCTCGACCGGCACGCCGGGACGCTGGAGGCGCTGAGCGAGGTCACCTACGTCGGGCAGGACCGGGCGCTGGCGATGATGTACTACCAGGCCCAGCTCCTGATCTTCTGGTCGAGCCTGACCAGCTTCATGCACGCCATGGCGATGCTGCGCACGGCGGGGACCGCGCCGGCGGAGTTCCTGCCGTTCGCCCAGGACCTGTTCACCCAGCTGGGCGGTGACGGGCCCATGGGGTACGCCAGGATCCTGGCCGAGGAGTTCGCGGCCGGGAAGTATCCGGGCGAGCTCAACTCCCTGCACATGCAGGCCGTCGGCCTCGGCCACGCCGTGGAGGCACTGGCCGACGCCGGGCTGGAGACCACGGTGCCGGGCGCGCTCAAGACGTTGTTCGAGCGCGCCGACGCCGAGGGCCGGGGCCACGAGGGGCTCGGCACCGTGATCGAGTCGATCAAAAAACCCTAGTGATTCGCGAGGAAGGCGAGCAGGTCCTGGCGGGTGATCATGCCCGAGGGCTTGCCGTCTTCCAGCACAACGGCCGCATCGGCCTTCTCCAGCGCTTCCACCGCACGGGCCACAGGTTCACCACTGCCGATCATGGGTAGTGGCGCCGACATGTGATCGCCGATCGGGTCGTCGGAGGAGAGTCTGCCGTGGTAGAGGGCTTCGAGGAGATCACGTTCGACGATGGAGCCGACCACCTCGGCCGCCATGACCGGCGGCTCCTCCTTCATCACCGGGAGCTGGGACACCGAGTATTCGCGCATGATCGAGATGGCCGTGCCCACCGACTCGTGCGGATGCGCGTGCACGAACTCCGGCAGCCCCGCCCCCTTCCGCGCCAGCACGTCGGCGACCAGCCCCTCCTCGGAGGACGTGGTCAGGAAGCCGTAGTCGGCCATCCAGTCGTCGTTGAAGATCTTGGACAGGTAGCCGCGCCCGCCGTCGGGAAGCAGCACGACGATCACGTCGTCGGGCGCGGCCGTGGCCGCCACCCGCAGCGCCGCCACGACCGCCATCCCGCAGGAGCCGCCGACCAGCAGCCCCTCCTCGCGGGCGAGCCTGCGGGTCATGGTGAACGAGTCCTTGTCGGACACCGCGATGATCTCGTCGCAGATCTTGGTGTCGTACGTGGCGGGCCAGATGTCCTCGCCCACCCCTTCCACCAGGTACGGCCGGCCGGTGCCGCCGGAGTAGACCGAGCCCTCCGGGTCGGCTCCGATGATCTTCACGCGGCCGCCGGAGACCTCCTTGAGATAGCGGCCGGTGCCGCTGATCGTGCCGCCGGTGCCGATGCCCGCGACGAAGTGGGTGATCCGGCCCTCGGTCTGCTCCCAGATCTCCGGACCCGTCGAGTGGTAGTGGGAGTCGGGGTTGTTGACGTTGGAGTACTGGTCGGGCTTCCAGGCGTTCGGCACCTCGCGGGCCAGCCGGTCGGAGACCGAGTAGTACGAGTCGGGGTGGTCGGGCGAGACGGCGGTCGGGCAGACCACGACCTCGGCACCGTACGCCCTGAGGACCGCGATCTTGTCCTGGGCCACCTTGTCCGGCACCACGAACAGGCACCGGTAACCCTTCTGCTGAGCCACGATCGCCAGGCCCACCCCCGTGTTGCCGGAGGTCGGCTCGACGATCACGCTACCCGGACGCAGCTCGCCGGACGCCTCCGCGGCCTCGATCATCCGGACGGCGATGCGGTCCTTGACCGAGCCACCCGGGTTGAAGTACTCGACCTTGGCCAGCACCTGTGCGGACAGCCCCGCGTTGACCTTGTGCAGCCGGACGAGCGGAGTGTTCCCCATGAGATCAACCAGGGAATCGTAAACGCGCACCGAGGTGTTCACCTTCTTTACCGAAGCTTGGTCAGCTTGCCTGTGGCCGAGATCCAGTGGGGGTGGCCGGCACTCAGCTAGTTTTCAAGCAAACGCTACCGCTGAGTTCGACTAGGAGGGCACGCACCGTGGTCTGGCCAGCTGGTATGGCGCGCGCGGCACGCAAGATAGCCACGGCCGCCGCGCTCGGAGGCGGTGGGCTGACGGCCCTCGGCGCGACGGCGTACGGATTGCTGATCGCCGAAGGACTGCTCGCGCGCAGGGCCATCGGGCAGCCGCACGGCCTGGACGGGCCGCCTTCCGACGGCACGTACGGGGACTTCCCCGGCGAGCCGCTCAAGATCGTCATGCTCGGCGACTCCACCTCGGTCGGGCTCGGCATGACCGACCCCGCCCAGACCCCCGGCGGGCTGCTCGCGTACGGCCTGGCCTCGGTCGCCGAACGCCCGGTACGCCTGCTCGTCGTCGGCAAGTCGGGCGCCCCCTCCTCCGAACTGGGCGACCAGGTGGACAAGGCCCTGGCCGTGGAGCCCGACATCGCGGTGATCTTCGTGGGGGCCAACGACATCATCACGCAGACGGCGCCCGCGACCGCCGTACGCCATCTGGCCAAGGCCGTGCGGCGGTTGCGTGACGCGGGGGTCGAGGTGGTCGTGGGCACCTGTCCCGACCTCGGCACGGTGCGGCCGATCGGGCAGCCGCTGCGCTGGGTGGCGCGGCGATGGAGCCGCCAGCTAGCGGCGGCGCAGACGGTGGCGGTGGTGGACGCGGGCGGCCGTACGGTGGCGTTCGCCGACCTCCTGGGCCCCGAGTTCGCTACAAATCCGACAGAAATGTTCGGACCGGATCGTTTCCATCCATCTGCCCGAGGTTACGCGCAGGCCGCTTACGCGGTGCTACCGTCAGTGTGCGCTGCGTTGGGGCTGTGGCCTGAGCCGCGTCCCGCACGCGGCGAAGCACTACAACCGATCTACCTTGCGGCGGCTACGGCCGCGGAGGAGCCCGGCACCGAGGTCACCGCGACCCGGGTCGACGGACGGGCGACGGGCCTGCACGGAAAGTGGGCGACGTTGTTCCGCCGGCGGCTCGGCGAGACGTTCAACGACGCCCGGCGTCTGACGTCCCGGCTCGGCGAGACGCTCGACGACGCCTGACGTCCCCCGTCAAGGCCCGCCGAGCCGAATGTCGGTTACTCTGCGCGCCCGCGTCGCCACTCCTCGTCCCCTTTGGAGTGGATTGCCCGTGCAGCGACCCCTCTGGAAACCGTCCGTCGCCCTCGCCGGAACCCTCGTCGGAGTCCTCGCCGCGGCCGCCTGCTCCGGCAGCGACGCGGCCACCACCCCGAACTTCCCGACCTGGCAGAACACCCAGGTCAACGCCGTCAGCCGGATGGCGGTGGCGGGCGGGGTCGTCGCCGCCACCTCCATGAAGCCCGACGGCTCGCTGGAGACCGTCGCGGTCGGCCTGCGCGACGGCAAGCGGCTGTGGGCCTACCCGGCCACGATGGCCGGCCGACTGCCCGGCATGGGCGTCTCGGCCCCGGCGATCGTCGAGACGTCCCAGGGCCAGGGCGTGGTCGTCGCGCTCGACCCGGCCAAGAACGGCCGCTGGAACGCCACGCTCATCGCCCGCGACGCGCGCTCGGGGGCGCAGAAGTGGAGCAGGCCGGTGCACTCGACGTTCGGGCCGCAGCGGTGCGGGCCGTACGTGTGCGTGTCGGAGCACACCGCCCTGACCAAGGCCCGCATGGTGGTGCTCGACCCGGCCACCGGGAAGACCCTGTGGAAGCTGCCGGGGATCTCGGAGGTGGAGTGGTCGGACCCGAGCCGGGTCCTGCTGCTCAGGCTGGCCGCCAACCCCATGATCGAGTCGTACGAGCTCAAGACCGGCAAGCTCCGGTGGCAGCAGCCGATCGAGCAGGCGCTCGGCCCGGGGATCGACATGTCGGGCGGGTGGGCGTTCGGAGCGGCCGGCGACAATCTGGTCGGCTACGTCGCCCCCTACACGAACCCCCAGACGAAGAAGGTCTCCACCTTCGGCCTCTTCTCCGTCAAGATCGCCGACGGGACGATCAACTGGATGCGGCCCTCGGTCGTACGCGTCTATCCGAGCGGCAACCCCGGCTACGCCCCCGTCGTACGCCCCGTCGACCGCCAGGGGGCCTACGGCGGCTTCGCCCGGCTGGACTCGGAGAGCGGCCGGGTGGTCGGGCAGGTCAGCGCGGCCGACGTGCCCGGGTCCGGCTGGTGGCTGGCCTTCCCCGACCGGATGGACAAGCTGGGCTTCCTCAAGCACGACGCCAAGGGCACGGCGTTCGACCTGGTCTCGGGCAAGCCGGTGCCGGTGGAGGAGCAGCACGGCTGGTCCTTCTGCGTCACCGACCCCAAGCCGCTGCCGCTGCGCGGGCAGGCGCCGGGCTTCTACTCGACGGCCGCCGTCTGCGAGTACGACCTCGCCACCGGCAAGCGGGTCAAGGGCACGGTCGTGCCGCCGCCGTGGTTCACGGGCAGCCAGGACGGGTGGCGGCTGTGGCGCGACGAGAAGGGGGCCATCCACGCCATCAACGACCAAACCTCCACCGCGCCGGGTATGTACGGATAGGACCGGAATATAGTTCTATCGGTAGCACCCGACAAAGGAGGGGCCATGCCCGAGGCAGTCATCGTCGCGACCGCGCGTTCCCCGATCGGCCGGGCCTTCAAGGGCTCGCTCCAGGACATCCGCCCCGACGACCTGACCGTGCAGATGATCCAGGCGGCGCTGGCCAAGGTGCCCCAGCTCGATCCCTCGTCCATCGACGACATCATGCTGGGGTGCGGGCTGCCCGGGGGCGAGCAGGGGTTCAACATGGCCCGGGTGGTGTCGGTGATGCTCGGGCTGGACAACGTGCCCGGCACCACCGTGACGCGCTACTGCTCCTCGTCGCTGCAGACCACGCGGATGGCCTTCCACGCGATCAAGGCGGGCGAGGGGGACGTGTTCGTGTCGGCCGGGGTGGAGACCGTGTCCCGGTTCACGAAGGGCAACTCCGACTCGCTGCCCGACACGCACAACCCCCTCTTCCTGGACGCTCTGGCGCGTACCAAGTCCTTCACCGAGGGCGGGAAGGTGTGGCACGACCCGCGCGAGGACGGCGCCGTGCCTGACATCTACATCGCGATGGGGCAGACCGCCGAGAACCTCGCCCAGCTCAAGGGGGTCACCCGCCAGGAGCAGGACGAGTTCGGGGTGCGCTCGCAGAACCTGGCGGAGAAGGCGCTGGCCGACGGGTTCTGGGCCAAGGACATCACGCCGGTGACGCTGCCGGACGGGACGGTGGTGGAGAAGGACGACGGGCCGCGGGCGGGAACGACGTACGAGAAGGTCGCCACCCTCCAGCCGGTCTTCCGGCCCGACGGGACCGTGACCGCCGGCAACTGCTGCCCGCTGAACGACGGGGCGGCGGCCGTGATCGTGATTAGCGACGTGAAGGCGGCCGAACTCGGAATCACACCGCTGGCCCGCATCGTCTCGACCGGGGTCACCGGGCTCTCCCCGGAGATCATGGGACTGGGGCCGGTGGAGGCCTCGAAGCAGGCGCTCGCGCGGGCGGGGATGGCGATCGAGGACGTCGACCTCGTGGAGATCAACGAGGCGTTCGCCGCCCAGGTGATCCCGTCCTACCGGGATCTGGGGATCCCGCTGGACCGGCTCAACGTCAACGGCGGGGCGATCGCGGTGGGGCACCCGTTCGGGATGACGGGGGCGCGCATCACGTCCACGCTGATCAACAGCCTGCAGCACCACGACAAGAGCATCGGCCTCGAAACCATGTGCGTGGGCGGCGGCCAGGGCATGGCCATGATCCTCGAACGCCTCTGACGATTGGTCGTCTCTTTTTACGCGGTGCCCGGGCAACCACCCACCGCACTCCGGCTGAGGGCCTTCCAGGAAACGGCCTCTGACCCTTCACCGGCTGAGCGCCGTTACGCGAGCCCACGGTTGCCCGGTTACGTCCCCCACCGCCTCCCTTGCGCCCGAACACCACCGCCCCGGCGCCCAGTGCCGTGTGAGGCGGTCTGGGGGTCAGCCGTGGGTGTCGGGGCCGGCGTGGTGGGGGGTGATGCGGAGGAGGACGCGGCGTTCGCGGGTCATGGCGGCGCGGTAGTCGTCCCAGTCCGGGTGCTCGCCGGAGATGTCGCGATAGTAGGAGACCAGGCCGTCCATGGCCTCAGGGAGCGACAGGATGTCGGCCGTGCCGTCCACCTGGATCCACTCGCCGTAGAAGCCGTCGGTGAAGGCGCACAGCGAGACGTGCGGGTCGCGGCGGGCGTTGCGGACTTTGGCGGCCGTTTCCCGGGTGCTGACGATGATCTGGCCGCCCGAGACGCCGACGACCACCGGGGACATCTGCGGGCGCCCGTCGCGATGCCTGGTGAGCAGGACGGCGTGGTGGTGGGTACGAAGGAAGGCGAGTGCCTTGTCGAGGTCCATCCCCTCATGATGACGCCCATGAGGACGCGCCCGCGCTTTAGGGCACGGGCGCGGGGATGGATGGGCTTAGATGAAGCCCATGCGGTTACGGCGGTGCCGCTCGTGTTCGTGCACGATCGCGGCGGCGTAGCCGTGGGATAGCCCGTGCTCGTCGGCAAGCCAGTTGGCCCGCTCG
Source organism: Nonomuraea sp. NPDC050451 (assembly GCF_044458585.1). Taxonomy (NCBI): domain Bacteria; kingdom Bacillati; phylum Actinomycetota; class Actinomycetes; order Streptosporangiales; family Streptosporangiaceae; genus Nonomuraea; species Nonomuraea sp. NPDC050451. Next base: position 114,756 of record NZ_JBITHZ010000009.1, on the reverse strand, counting down.
TCGCACCTCAGGAAAGCCGGGCCGTTGTCGATGGCTTGGAACCACTCGGGGAGTTCGCGCCCCGTTATGGACGGGACCCTTGCGATCAGCTTTGTCTGCGTCTCCGGTGAGTGGTTCAAGGACATGGGCACCTCCGCGGATAACGGTCCTTTGCTCGACACTGCAACACCAGCGTCCGAATGGCAAGCCCCTAACCAGGCATCATTTCGTGACGGCACGTAGATTTTCGGTCGCACACGGAGAGGGCCCCGCCTGAACGGCGAGGCCCTCCATGGTGACGCAGACGTTAACGATCAGTCACTACTGGTGAAATAGCTGACGAACCGCAGCACCTCGAGGTAGATCCAGACCAGGCTCAGCGTCAGACCGAACGCGCACTGCCAGGCGAACTTCTCCGGCGCCCCCTGCCGCACGCCCTGCTCGATCGAGTCGAAGTCGAGCAGCAGGAAGAAGCAGCCGATCAGGATCATGACGATGCTGAACACCCAGCCGATCGGGCTGTCGGTGCGCAGGCCGAGGCCTCCGTCGACGAAGAAGCCGAGGATCAGGTTGACGAGCAGCAGCCCGAGCGCCGCGATGCCGGCCGCGAGGCCGAACTTCACGAGCTTGGGTGTGACGCGGATGATCCGCAACGAGTAGACCGTCAGCACCGCGCCGAACGCGAACGCCGTGCCGAGCACGGCCTGCAGGACGATGCCGCTGACGAGGCCCTCGAAGACGGAGCTGATCTTGCCGAGGAACACGCCCTCGAAGACGGCGTACCCCAGGATGAGCGCCGGGTTGGTGCTCTGGGTGAACGAGGCGATCAGCCCGAGGATCAGTGCGACGACCGCGGCGCCGATGGCGACCCCGGGCGGGACGTTGAGGACCCAGGCCGCGGCAGCGGCCGCGACGAGAGCCCCGAGGGTGAGAAACCCGCGCACGACGACGTCGTCTAGCGTCATGGTGCGGTACGCGGGCCGAGTGGGTTGCGCGTACGACGGCGCGTCGTACATGTTCTGCAGCTGGTCGGGGGACGGGGCCGGTCCGGCCCAGCCCGCGGACTGCTGCCGCGACCTGCTGAAAACGGGGTTCTTGCTCTCCATCGCTGCCTCCTGTGACGCCGAGCCTACGGGGCGCGGCGGCACCTTGGTCAACTGACGTGTTAGATCGATGTTCATTCGGGACTTCGGCAGCTTCCCAACGAACGTGCCCGGCCGAGAGTTCCCAAGGTCATCGAGCTCGCTCTTCAAGATCATCCAGGGCCCCGGCGGGACCCCCGCACCGGCTCCCCGACGCGCGCCATTTACTGAGCGTCCACGAGAAAAGACCGGCAGTAAGGGCGTAGTCAAGCATTCACAGAAAGAAACGTTCGGGAGAAGCCCGAAGAGGCAGAAAGTCAGCGCGTTGTCAATATGGCCGAAGGGGAAAAGTAAACGACGCCCACCTGAGCTTACTCGGCCGCTCCAGGTCGGGCTCAACCGGTCCGGCGTCGGCACCCAGAGCCCCTTCCACCAGGGGCGTAGCGCCCGGAGGCGGCGCAACTCCGTAACAACTCGATATCGGCCGCAGCAGGCCCGTCCGACGATCGCGGTAAACCTCCAGGTCAGAGACCTAAAGGCGATGAAGACGGCAAGTGCCCCCGGCGGGATTCGAACCCGCACGTCAACCCTTTTAAGGGGTTTGCCTCTGCCATTGGGCTACGGGGGCGCCGCAATCATACGAAACAGACCATGCTTCAGAGGAGCACAACTTCGCATCAGGCGTCACAACTGTGAAGTCTGCGGTGAAGTGAGAGGGCTCGGGGCACTCTGTCCAAGAAGAGTAGACCGTCCAGATGGTCGAGTTGGTGCTGAATGCAGCGGGCTTCGAAGGCATCCGCTTCGATGGTGACGGGCTCCCCCGTACCTGGCAAATGCCCACGTACGGTGATACGGGTGGCGCGGAGGACATCTGCCGTGAGTCCCGTGATGGAGGTGCAGCCCTCGCGCCCGGGGTCCCAGTGGGACGCTCTGGCGAGGCGTGGATTGGCCAGGACGAGCTCTCCGGCCCACGAACGACTCCGAGGGTGGAGTCCGGCGTCAAAGGCGATCAGGCGCCAACTCAGGCCGATCTGGGGGGCGGCCAGCCCGGTCGTGGCGGGCTCCCGGCGGAGGGTGGCCAGGAGATCGGCGGCGGCGGCCACGATCTCGGGGGCGGTGGGGTCGACCGGCTCCGCGGCGGCGGACAGGAGCGGGTGCGGGGCGCCGAGGACCTCGCGCGGGGTCCCCACGCGGCCGCCGAGCACATCACGGCCGCCGGGCGCCGCCCAAGGCACGCCGCCCCACCCGTTCATATGTCCTCCTGCTCGTTCACAGCAGGTCCGGTTCGACGGGGCGGAAGGTGATCTCCGAGTCAAGGCTGGCGCCGACGGCCGCCAGCCTGCGCATGAGCGCCGCCACGTCCACCTCCTTCGGTAGCTCGACATCTGCGATCAGCACGTAGAGACGGCCGGTGAGCCTGGTGCTCATCCCGGTGATGTTGCCTCGGTCAGCGGCGAGCACGGCGCTGATGGCCGAGATGATCCCGGGCCGGTCGGGCCCGTGCACGGTCAGCACGTAACCGAGACCGCCGCCCTCCTCGCAGAAGTGCCGCTGGGCCTCGATGGCGGAGGCGGTCACCACGAGATCGGGCGCGCACAGGCGTTTCAGCAGCTCGGCCGAGTCGAGGTCGCCCGACACCAGCAGCATCATCGCCACGTGACCGCCGAGCAACGTCATCGTCGAGTCCTGGATGTTCGCTCCGCAGTCGGCGAGCGAACCGGTGACCGCGGCGATCACGCCGGGCCGGTCGACGCCGAGCACGGTCACCGCTGAGAGCCCCACCCGTGGCACCCCTTCCGCTTGCGACCAGGGGTGCCGAAAACGCCCCGGCGCGGCTCGCCGGGGCGCTTGCCGTTCCTGGGCTAGCGACGGGTCGTCGCGACTGCGGCCCTGAAGTCCTCACGCGGGTGCTCCATCTCACCCAGCGAGATCGTCTCGCGCTTGAAGAACAGGGCCAGCGTCCAATCGACGACGACACGGACCTTGCGGTTCAGCGTCGGCACCCGCGACAGATGGTAGGTCCGGTGCATGAACCACGCAGGGAATCCGCGAAGCTTGACGCCATAGACATTGGCGACACCCTGATGCAGGCCCAAACCGGCAACCGATCCGACATACTTGTGGCGGTATTCGACCAGTTGCTGGCCACGCAGGTGACGGACGATGTTGTCGGCCAGCACCTTGGCCTGGCGGACGGCGTGCTGGGCGTTCGGGGCGCAGTACTGGCCGGGGTTCGTGACGTCGGGCACCCCGGCGGCGTCCCCCGCCGCGAAGGCGTCGTTCGTGCCGGCGACGGTGAGCATGGCGGTGCACTTGATCCGGCCGCGCTCGTCGAGCGGCAGGTCGCTGTCGTTGACCACGGGGCTGGGCTTGACGCCCGCGGTCCACACGAGGGTCTCCGCGTCGAACTCCGAGCCGTCCGAGAGGATCACGTGCCCGTCGGTGCAGGACTCCAGGCGGGTCTCGAGCTTGACGTCGATGCCGCGCTCGCGCAGCTGCTCCAGGGTCCACCTGCCCATCTCGGGGCCGACCTCGGGCAGCACCCGGTTCGAGGCCTCCACGAGCACCCAGCGGACGTCCGACGGCTTGATGTTGCGGTAGTAGCGCGTCGAGTCCTTGGCCATGTCCTCCAGCTCGGCGAGCGCCTCGACGCCCGCGAAGCCGGCGCCGACCACGACGAACGTGAGCGCCTTGCGCCGCACCTCCGGGTCGTCGGTCGACTCGGCCACGTCGAGCAGGTGCAGCACGCGGTTGCGCAGCGCGATGGCCTCGCCCACGGCCTTGAAGCCGATGCCGATGTCGGTGAGGCCGGGGATGGGCAGCGTACGCGAGATCGATCCGGCGGCCATCACGATCACGTCGTAGGCCACCTGGCGCGGCGCGCCCTCGGGCGGCTGGAAGGTGACGGTGCGCTCGGAGTGGTCGACCTTGGTGACCCGGCCGTTGAGGATCCGCACCTTGGGCAGGATCCGCCGCAGCGGCGCCACCACGTGCCGGGGTGAGAGGTTACCCGCCGCCGCCTCAGGCAAGAAGGGCTGGTAGGTCATGTAGGACTGGGGGTCGATGATCGTGATGCGTGCCTCGCCGCCGCGCAGCTCACGCTGGAGTTTGCGCTGCAGCCGGAGCGCTGTGTACAGGCCGACGTATCCACCGCCGACGATCAAGATGTGCTTGTTCATCCTGAGGCCCCATCCCTCGTGGAGTGCTTGTGAAAGCATTCACAAGCTTACGTCAAGCGCACTTGATGAATCCAATCCGGGGGTGGTGGAACGCGTCACACAGCCAGTGACCTGGCCCTGGTGAAGACGTCGTCCAGCATCTGGGCGGTCACGCGGCCGGTGAACGTGTTCTGCTGGCTGGGGTGGTAGCAGCCGATCAGCGTGACGGGGGCGCCACTGTGGCGGACCTCCACCTCGGCCCCGTGCCCGAACGGCGGCCTGGTGCGCGGCAACTCGTAGCCGGCTTCCTTGAGCGCGGGCCACACGGCCTGCCAGGCGTACCCGCCGAGCGCCACGATCACCCGTACGTACGGCGCCACCAGCGCCACCTCCCTGGCCATCCACGGGAAGCAGGCGGCCTTCTCCGAGGGCAGCGGCTTGTTCGCGGGCGGCGCGCAGCGCACCGAGGCCACCACCCGCGCGCCGAAGAGCTCCTGCCCGTCCCCGGCGTGCGTGCTGGTCTCCTGCGCGGCCAGGCCGGTGCGGTGCAGCGAGGCGAACAGCCAGTCGCCGCTGCGGTCGCCCGTGAAGATCCGCCCGGTGCGGTTGCCCCCATGAGCGGCCGGGGCCAGGCCGACCAGCAGGATCCGCGGCCGCTCGGCACCCCAGCCGGGGACCGGGCGGCCCCAGTACGTCTCGTCCGCGAACGCGCGCCGCTTCGCCTCGGCGACCTGCTCACGCCACTCCACCAGGCGGGGACAGGCACGGCAGACGGACTGTCTGGCCGTGAGCTCCGCGAGGGTGTCACTGGTGGCGGCGAGGCGGCGCACGTCCGCGGGGTCGAGGGCGACCGGGGTGTCAGCGGTCGCCGGGTCTTCCGGCCAGCCGGTGCCAGGAGGTACGAAGCTCATGACACCGATGGTGCCCGATCACTTGGCGGGCTTCGGAGTGGGAGTGGCCGTCGGGCAGGTCGGCCTCGGCTCCGGCGCGGTCTGTGGATCCGGAAGGCCGTCCTTGACCAGCGGCAGCGGGTAGCGGTTGAGTATGGGCTCCCCGCACGACCTGTCGACCGTGTATCCGAAGTCCTCGGGGTTGGTGGTCAGCGGCTTGCCGTCCTGGTCGTAGAGGTAGACGTCGCTCAGCGGGGTGCCGTCCTTGGCGTACGGCTTGATGTTGTAGACGTCGTAGTTGGACGACGCCGGGTCCACCCACACCGACGGCTGGTCCGCCATGGTGACGCGCGCCCCTTCGGAGCCGTACGAAGCGGCCTCCACCATCCCGGCGAACAACGTCAGCGCCGCGACCAGGTTGAGCGCCCCCATGAGCCCCGCCGCCAGCCGCCCCCTGTGCCGCCTGCCGATCCAGACCGAGATCCAGACGCCCGCCGCGGCCAGGGCCCAGCCGGCCGGGTTCGACGGGACGAGCCCGCCCTCGCCGGTCATCGCCAGCAGCAGCATGGCCAGCAGGTAGCCGCGCAGCACCCACCATCCGGGGCGCAGCTCCGGCAGGAAGCCCACGAAGCTCCGGTACGCCCCCTGGTCCATCAGCCGGGTGTGCGCGCCCAGCGCCCACCCCCGCGGGTCGATCCGGCGCTTCCGGCCGCTCTCAGGGCGGTCTCCGTACGCGGCCGCCAGCTCCTCGGCATAGACCTCGGGCGGGCCCAGCCGGTCCTCCAGCGGTAGCTCCGACTCCGCCGCGATCTCGGCCAGGTGGTCGTCGAGGTCTTCGAGTAACTCGCCCCGCTCGGGATGGTCGGCCAGGGCATCCCGTACGGCCTGCGCGTACTGTTCGGGGGTCATGCTTGTCCCTCCTTGAGCAGGGATGCCATGGTCGCCGAGAACGAGGTCCAGGTCTTGGCCGAGGTGGCGTACATGCTCCGGCCGATCTCGTTGAGCCCGTAGTACTTGCGGTGCGGCCCTTCGTCCGAGGCGACCACGTACGACGTCAGCGCCCCGGCCTTGAACAGGCGGCGCAGCGTGCCGTAGACCGAGGCGTCGCCCACCTCCTCCAGGCCCGCCTCCCTCAGCCGGCGCACGACGTCGTAGCCGTAGCCGTCGCGCTCGTTGAGCACGGCGAGCACGGCCAGGTCGAGCACGCCTTTGAGGAGCTGGCTGCTATCCACGCTATGCACACTACTGCGCTTTGCGTAGTAGTGGCAACGAGAAAACCGGGTGGCGCCCGCGAGGGCTGCCACCCGGTCGGTCAGCCTAGGCTCCGGCCTTCGGCGGGCAGGTCGCCGAGTAGGAGGCGACGCCCGAGGAGGCGGCGTTCGGGCTGATGACGACGAGCTCTATGGTGCCCTTCGTCTCGTTGGAGTTCTGCGTTCCGCCGATACCCCAGGTCACGTCGAGGCTGCCGTTGACCGAACGCTCCAGCGTGTTGTGGTCACGGACGCCGTTGACGACCCAGTAGTACTGCACGGTGGTCGGGCCGGTGCTGGTCAGCGTGGCCTTGAAGTCCACGCCGGGGCCACGGCCGTCGTTGCACATGTCGAGCCGGGTACCGGAGACCGACGCACTCGAAACCGAGACCTTGGGGGCGGGAGCCGGGGCCGCGTCCTTGCACCAGACCTTGTAGTAGGCCCGGTTGGAGGAGGTGCCCTCGGGGCTCAGGATCTCCAGCTGCGCCCAGCCGCGCTGGCTGTGACGCGGGGAGATGCCGAAGCCGACCTTGCGGGTGTCGTAGACCTTGACCCTGCCGTAGTCGGCCACTTCACCGTTGAGAACCCAGCGGTAGCGGACCCACGTCGGGCGGTTGGCCTCGATCAGGCCGACGAAGTCGATCTTGTCGCCGGGGGTGCAGGGGCCGGCGTACGAGTCGGGGCTGGCCCATGCGCGGGCGGACACCGACACGTCGAGGTGCGAACGCACCTCCTTCTGCTCCTGGCAGGAGACGGAGAAGTAGCCCTTCTTCGAGGTGACCTTCTTCGGACCGAGGACCTGAACGGCCTCCCAGCCCTTGACGTCTTCCTTGAAGGTGATGGACTGCCTGACCGTCACCGACTTGGTGCCCTTGCCCGAGAGCTTGATCACCTTGACCTTGCCCTTGGACCCGTCGCCGTGGAGCCAGCGGTAGGCCAGCTCCGTCTTGCCCTTGACGGGAACCTTGATCTTGGCCGAGAAGTTGACCTTGACCGGGCAGGCCCCTTCGTAGTCGCCCCCGGAAACCGCGGGCGTCGACACCGAGACCTTGGGAGCGGCCTTGGTGGTGGCGGCCGTCGCCGCCTGGGCGGGGCTGGCGACCAGGCCCGCGGCCAGGGCGGCCAGCACCGCGGCGGACGCGCCGAACGCCGCCGCCTTACGTGCTAACCCAACAGACTTCATGTGAGAGTGCTCCATTCCTTTGAGGGAAGAGACGCGCCCGGGAACGGTCGCCACGCCGGCACCTTCCGTGCACAGCGATATGGCAAAGCCCCCGTAATGCCCCTTTACCTAACCACAATACTGATTGCACGCTCAACACAGCCCATAGACCGGAAATGTCCGGATTTCTTCAGCTATCGGGCGATGGACCAGGCGATTCCGTCCAAGATGTCGTGTTCGCTCACCACGACCTGCGAAAACGCGAAACGACGAACGATCCGGTCAAGAATTAGCGCGCCGGCGCCAATCACGTCAACTCTTCCCGGATGCATCACCGGGACCTCGGCACGCTCACCATGGGTCATCGCCAGCAGCCGTCGCGTCACGTCATGCACTTGCCCGGCCGAAATCCGCGAGTGATGAATTCTGGCCGAGTCGTAAGCGGGCAGGTCGAGCACCATCCCCGCGACCGTCGTCACCGAACCCGCCAGCCCCACCAGCGTGCGCGCCCGCTGCACGGGCACCTCCGCCTCGACCCGGTCGAGCGCCGCCTCGATGTCGGCCACCACGGCCTCCAGCGCGGGCGCGGAGGGCGGATCGCCGGCGTCCTTCAGGTGCCGCTCGGTCAGGCGCACGCAGCCGATGTCCACCGACAGCGCCGCCTCGGCGTGCTCCGAGCCGACCACGAACTCGGTCGACCCGCCGCCGATGTCCACCACCAGGTACGGCGGCAGCGGCCCCTGCGGCATCTCGGTCTCCGGCGACAGCCGGACCAGCCCCTTGGTCGCCCCCACGAACGAGAGCTCCGCCTCCTCGGCCCCCGACACGACCTCCGGCTCCACCCCGAAGATCTCGCGGACCCCGTCCACGAACTCCTGCCTGTTGGCCGCGTCCCGGGTCGCGCTGGTGGCCACCACGCGCGTCCTGACGGCGCCGTGCCGGTCGATCAGCTCCCGGTAGACCCTCATGGCCTTGAACGTGCGCTCAAGGGCGTCAGGGGCCAGCCTGCCCGTCCTGTCGACACCCTGGCCGAGGCGGACGATCTCCATCCGCCGTTCGATGTCCTCGATGAGGTCGTCGCCCACGTCGGCGATGAGCAGGCGTACGGAATTGGTGCCGCAGTCGACGGCGGCTACACGCATGGTCCGTCACTCCACCAGTCGGGGAGGGCGTCGAGCGCCTCCCTGCCGAACGGGTTGCTGCCGGGCGCCGCCAGCTCGTGCGCGACGAGCGCGTGCAGGCACTTGACCCGCAGCGGCATGCCGCCCGTGCTCTGCATGTCGCGCGGCAGCGGCTCCAGGCCCTCCTCCTTGGCGGCCTCGTCGCGCCTGGCGACGTAGTCGTCGTGCGCGGCCTGGTAGGCGGCGGCCAGCTCGGGATCGCCGGCCAGCCGGGCCTGCATCTCCCGCATCAGCCCCGAGCCTTCGAGCGTGCCGATGGCCGAGGCCGCCTTGGGGCAGGTCAGGTAGTAGAGAGTCGGGAAGGGCGAGCCGTCGGGCAGCCTCGGCGCGGTCTCCACCACGTCGGGGTTGCCGCACGGGCAGCGGTGCGCCACCCCGCGCAACCCCCTGGGCGGCCGCCCGAGCTGCAGTCGCACTGTCTCGACGTCGCGCTCATGGTCGCGCCCGCTTCGGCCCTCGTTGGCTCGTCCCTCGCTCTCTCGGGCCGAGCTCCTGCGCTCAGGACTGTCCAACACTTTCCTTCCCCGTCACGGCCCGGCGGCCGGTGCCCTTGTCGGCGGCCTCCACCGACTCCCAGAGCGTCTGGTACCACGGCGGCGGCGCCGGCGCCTGCTGCACGGCCGCCGGCTCCTTGATCTGCTGCTGGTCCATCACCACGTAGCACTTCTCGCCGGGCCCGCAGTAGTGCAGCCGTTCCTTGGCCGTCTTCTTGATCCAGTTGGGATCGTCGCTCTGCCGGTCGCGCTCCAGCAGCGTCTGCTTCTCCGCCTCGACCCTGGCCTTCTCCGCCCGATGCTCGGCGATGCTGCGGCGCAGGCTGATGTACTCGCGGACAGGGTAGGCCAGGCTCATCGCGATCGCGCACACCACGACGGCCAGGATGGCGGCCCGCCCGGTCAGCTGCGGTCTCTTAGCCATTGCTTGACACCCCCTGCTTATGGCCTCACTTCGCGAGGCGGGCTCGGTCGCCCTGGAGCCGTCGTTTTCCCCACCATTCCGGTCGCTGCGCTCCCTCCATGGCGGGGAAAACGACGGCGCTCCCTCGCAAAAACCTAGCGCCGGAAGCGCGGGAAGGCGGCGCGACCCGCGTAGCGGGCGGCGTCGTCGAGGAGCTCCTCGATGCGCAGCAGCTGGTTGTACTTCGCCACCCGGTCCGAACGGGCCGGGGCGCCGGTCTTGATCTGGCCGCAGTTGACCGCGACCGCCAGGTCGGCGATCGTCGTGTCCTCGGTCTCACCGGAGCGGTGGCTCATCATGCACTTGTAGCCGTTGCGGTGGGCCATGTCCACGGCGTCGAGGGTCTCCGACAGCGTGCCGATCTGGTTGACCTTGACCAGCAGGGCGTTGGCGGTGCCCTCCTTGATGCCGCGCTCCAGCCGCTCGGGGTTGGTGACGAACAGGTCGTCGCCCACGAGCTGCACCTTGTCGCCGAGCGCCTCGGTGATGGCCTTCCAGCCGGCCCAGTCCTCCTCGTCGAGCGGGTCCTCGATGGAGACGAGCGGGTAGTTGGCGACCAGGTCCGCGTAGAACTCGATCAGCTCCTGCGCCGACAGGCCCTTGCCGTCGATCGTGTAGACGCCGTCCTTGTGGAACTCGGAGGCGGCCACGTCGAGCGCCAGCGCCACGTCCTCGCCCGGCACGTAGCCGGCCCGCTCGATGGCGACCAGGATCAGGTCGAGCGCGTCGCGGTTGGACGGCAGGTTGGGCGCGAAGCCGCCCTCGTCGCCGAGGCCCGTGGCGTAGCCCTTCTCCTTGAGCACGCTCTTGAGCGCGTGGTAGACCTCCGTGCCCATGCGCACGGCCTCGCGGAACGTCTCCGCCCCGATCGGCGCGATCATGAACTCCTGGATGTCCACGTTGGTGTCGGCGTGGGCGCCGCCGTTGAGGATGTTCATCATCGGCACGGGCAGCACGTGGGCGTTGGGACCGCCGACGTAGCGGAAGAGCGGCAGGTCGGCACTGTCGGCGGCGGCCTTCGCGACGGCCAGCGAGACGCCCAGGATGGCGTTGGCGCCGAGCTTGGCCTTGTTGGGCGTGCGGTCCAGGTCGATCATGATCTGGTCGATGATGCGCTGGTCCTCGGCCTCGATGCCGTTGATCTCCTCGAAGATCTCGTCGGTCACGGCGAGGACGGCCTTCTCCACGCCCTTGCCGCCGTAACGCTTGCCGCCGTCACGCAGCTCGACCGCCTCGAACTGGCCGGTGGACGCCCCGCTCGGCACGGCCGCGCGGCCGGTGCTGCCGTCGTCGAGCACGATCTCGACCTCGACCGTGGGGTTGCCTCGGGAGTCGAGGATCTCGCGGGCGTATACGACCTCGATGGTAGCCACGGGATTGCGCTCCTAAGTGAAAGGCGATATGCCATCAGAGCCTATCGGTACCCCCGGACGCGGGACCGCACGGTCACCGCGCACCGACGGATCAGGCCGATTCCCAGGCGCGCACCCGGTCCCGATACGTACGGGCGGCCGCCCGCAGCTCGGCCTCGGCGTCGAGACCGGCCTCGGCGGCGCGGCGGACCAGGTCGAACAGCTCCCGGGCCACCCCCTGCCCGACGGCCGCCGCGAGCGCGTCGGGCGCCCCGGCCCGCTCGGCCCGGCGCAGGAGCTGGGCGGCCAGCGACAGCGCGGGCTGCCCCATGGGCACGCCGTCCAGCGCCGACTCCCGGCCCTTGGCGGCCCGCTCGGCCGCCTTGATCGCGTCCCAGTTGTCGTTGACCTCGTCGGCGCTCTCCACGCGTACCGAGCCGAAGACATGGGGATGGCGGCGCACCAGCTTCTCGACGATCCCGGCCGCCACGTCGTCCATGTCGAAGTCCGCGGCCACCCGCGCGTGGAAGACCACCTGCAGCAGCAGGTCGCCCAGCTCCTCGCGGAGTGCCGGGTAGTCGCCCTGCTCGATGGTCTCCAGCACTTCGTACGCCTCTTCGAGCAGGTACGGCACCAGCGTCTCGTGCGTCTGCTTGCGGTCCCAGGGGCACTCGGTCCGCAGCCGGTCCATCACGGCGACCAGGTCGAGCACCCGCGCCCCGGGCAGGTCGTACGAGCCCGGCACCACCTCGATCAGCGGCGGTTCCTCGAGCGCGATCGCGGCGTGCCCGACCGCGCGCATGAACTCCTCGTCCTCCTTCTCGGAGGCCGAGGCGAGCCACACCACGCTCTCGCCCACGGCCCGCGCGGCCAGCCCGCGCGGGTCGGGCTCCACGACCTCGACCGTCACCCCCGCCTCCGCCAGGTAGGGCAGCTGCGGATGCGCGGCGGAGCCGGTCAGCACCGGACCCGAGCGCAGCACCTGCCAGGCCTGATGGCTCAGCAGGCCCGGCGGGACCCTGGGCGAGGTGGTGACGACGGTCAGCGGCACGGCTCAGCCCTGCTGCTGCGGCTGCGCCTGCTGCGTGGTGGCCTTGCCGAACCTACCGGCGTCCACGAACAGCGACGGGTTCTCCTGCGACGGGTTGGTGTTGACCACGCCGAAGCGGGGGTTGAAGGTCGTCTTGATCGAGGCGAAGTCCTGGCGGAGCTTGTCGATCCCGCCCTGGCCGGCCTGCTGCTGCAGCTTGGCCATCCCGACCGCCGTGCGCGCGTACTCGCGGGCGTAGCTGGGCGCGACGCCCAGGGCCAGCAGGTTGATCTGGGCCGACTGGTACTGGCCGGGGTCCTGGAGCTTGGCGTCGATCTCCTTCTCGGTCACCTGGACGTTGTTGCGCGCCATCAGCTGCCTGGCGGCGCTGATGTCGGCCAGCCGCTGAAGCACGTACTGGCTGACCGGCACGCCGAGCGCCGTCTCGTCCAGCTTGTTCTGCTTCAGCGCGGCCTTGTAGGCCTCCGCGTCCTTGTTGAGCTGACTCGTCGAGATGCGCTCCTTGCCCACCACGGCCGCGGCGCCGGCCTGCAGGGGGGAGGAGCAGGCGGTCAGCGCGATGCCCACCGCGGCAGCGGCCACAGCCACTCGTATCGACTTCACGTGCGTCCCTTTCCGACCGAAAACCGCCGCTAGCTTACCCGCGCTGGCTCGAGGAACATCGCCTCGACCAGGTCACCGCACCATTTGAGCAGGTCGAGATCCCGGAGCGGCTGCCCGCCGAGCGGCTTGGTCTTGGGCACCGGCACCAGCAGCGTCTCGGCCGCCTGCTTGTATATCGCCTTCTTGTAGAGCCGGTCGAGCCGGACCTGCTGCGACTCCTTCAACCTGGCCGGGCCGAACTTGATGTTCTGGCCCTGCAGCGTCACGTCCGTGAGCCCGGCCTGGCGCGCCCTGATCCGGAACTTGGCCACTTCCAGCAGGTTGTCCACCTCCGCCGGCGGCTTGCCGTAGCGGTCGGTCAGCTCCTCGCGCACCTCGTCGATGTTGGCGGGGGTGGCGATGGCCGCGATCCGCTTGTACGCCTCCAGCCGCAGCCGCTCGGAGGTGACGTAGTCGTGCGGGATGTGGGCGTTGATCGGCAGCTCGACCTTGACGTCCGGCTGCTCCTCCTGCGCCTCGCCGCCGTCGAGCTTGGCCTTCTGCTCCTGCACGGCCTCGGCCATCAGCCGCACGTACAGGTCGAAGCCGACGCCCGCGATGAACCCGGACTGCTCGGCCCCCAGCACGTTGCCCGCGCCGCGGATCTCCAGGTCCTTCATGGCGACGTACATGCCCGCGCCCATCTCGGTGTGCTGCGAGATCGTGGCCAGCCGCTCGTGGGCGGTCTCGGTCAGCGGCTTCTCCGGCGGGTAGAGGAAGTAGGCGTAACCGCGCTCCCTGCCCCGCCCGACGCGCCCGCGCAGCTGGTGCAGCTGCGACAGGCCGTAGTTGTCGGCCCGGTCGACGATCAGCGTGTTGGCGTTGGGCACGTCGAGCCCGGACTCGACGATCGTGGTGGAGACCAGCAGGTCGTACTCCCGCTCCCAGAAGCCCACCATGATCTTCTCGAGCTGGTGCTCGTTCATCTGCCCGTGCGCCACCGCGATGCGCGCCTCGGGCACCAGCTCGCGCAGCCGCGCGGCCACGCGGTTGATCGAGGCCACCCGGTTGTGCACGAAGAAGATCTGCCCGTCGCGCATCAGCTCGCGCCTGATCGCGGCCCCGATCTGCTTCTCCTCGTACGGCCCCACGAACGTGAGGATCGGGTGCCGCTCCTCCGGCGGCGTGAGGATCGTGGACATCTCGCGGATGCCGGTCAGGCCCATCTCCAGCGTGCGCGGGATCGGCGTGGCCGACATGGCCAGCACGTCGACCTGCGTGCGCAGGTGCTTCATCGCCTCCTTGTGCTCGACGCCGAACCGCTGCTCCTCGTCGATGATGATCAGCCCCAGGTCCTTGAACCGGACCTCGGGGCTGAGCAGCCGGTGCGTGCCGATCACGACGTCGACGGCGCCCGATCTGAGCCCTTCGAGCGTGCCCTTGACCTCGCCGTCGGTCTGGAACCGGGAGACCGGCTTGAGCGTGACGGGGAAGCTGGAGAACCGCTCGGTGAAGGTGGACATGTGCTGCTGGACCAGCAGCGTCGTCGGCACCAGCACGGCCACCTGCTTGCCGTCCTGCACCGCCTTGAACGCCGCCCGCACCGCGATCTCTGTCTTGCCGTAGCCGACGTCGCCGCAGATCAGCCGGTCCATCGGGACGCCGCGCTCCATGTCGCGCTTGACCTCGTCGATGGCCTCCAGCTGGTCGCCGGTCTCGGCGTACGGGAAGGCGTCCTCCATCTCCCGCTGCCACGGCGTGTCGTCCCCGAAAGCGTGGCCCGGCGAGGCCATGCGGGCGGAGTAGAGCCTGATCAGCTCCCCCGCGATCTCCTTGACCGCCTTCTTCGCCCGGGACTTGGCCTTGGCCCAGTCGGCGCCGCCCATGCGGTTGAGCGTGGGCGCCTCGCCGCCGACGTAGCGGGTGACCTCGTCGAGCTGGTCGGTCGGCACGTAGAGCCGGTCGCCCTTGGCGTATTCGATGACCAGGTATTCGCGGGTGGCGCCCTGGACCGTGCGCTGGACCATCTCGATGTAGCGGCCCACGCCGTGCTGCTCGTGCACCACGTGGTCGCCGACCTTGAGCTGGAGCGGGTCGACCATGTTGCGCCGGCGCGACGGCAGGCGCCGCATGTCCTTGGTGGACGCCTTCTGCCCGACCAGGTCGAGGTGGGTGAGCACGGCCAGGTTGGACGTGATGAAGCCGTGCTCGATCAGGCCCGTGCTGACGTGGACGACCTTGGGCTCGGGCGCCTTGTCCAGGAACTGCTGCAGCCTGGCGGGCACGTCGACGCCCTTGAGCAGCTCGACCATCCGCTCGGCCGGCCCGTGGCCCTCGCTGAGCAGCACGACGGCCTTGTCTTCCGCCAGCCAGCCCTTGATGTCGGCCAGCGCCTTGGCGGTGTCGCCCCGGTAGGCCTCGGAGTCCTGCGCGTCGAGCTCGACCCCGCCGCCGAACGGCGCCATCGTCCACCACGGCTGGCCCAGCGCGTCGGCGTGGTCGCGGATCTCCTCCAGCGTGCGGAACGCCGCCGCGCCCAGGTCGATCGGCGCCTCGCCGCCGGCCGCCGCGTTGATCCAGGAGGCCTCGAGGAACTCCTGCGACGTGCGTACGAGCTCCTCGGCCCGCCCCCTGATCCGCTCGGGATCGCACACGAAGACGGCGGACCTGACCGGCAGGTGGTCGAGCAGCAGGTCCATCTCGCCGGCCAGCACGGGCGCGAACGCCTCCATGCCCTCGACCGGCGTGCCCTCGGCGAGCTGGTCGAGCACCTCGGCCAGCGCAGGGTGCTCCTCGGCCAGCTCCGCCGCCCGGGCCCTGACCTCGTCGGTCAGCAGCAGCTCGCGGCACGGCGGCGCGAACAGCCCTTCCTCGGCCGCCTCCAGCGAGCGCTGGTCGGCCACCTTGAACCAGCGGATCTCCTCGACCGTGTCGCCCCAGAACTCCAGCCGCAGCGGGTGCTCCTCGGTCGGCGGGAACACGTCGAGCAGCCCGCCGCGCACGGCCACCTCGCCGCGCTTCTCCACCATGTCGACGCGGTGGTAGCCGTTGGTCACCAGGCGGTCGACGACCTCGTCGAGGTCGGCGTCGTCGCCCGCGCGCAGCCGGATGGGCTCCAGGTCGCCGAGCCCCTTCACGATCGGCTGCAGCAGCGCCCTGATCGGCGCCACGATCACGCTGAGCGGCCCGGCCGCGCTGTCACCCTTGATCGGGTGCGCCAGCCGTCGCAGCACCGCCAGCCGCTGCCCCACGGTGTCGCTGCGCGGCGAGAGCCGCTCGTGCGGCAGCGTCTCCCAGGCCGGGAACACGGCCACCGAGCTGGGCTCGATGAGGCTGGTCAGCGCGGCGGCGAGGTCTTCCGCCTCACGGCCCGTCGCGGTGACGGCCAGCACGGCCCGCTGGTCGTGCGTGGCCAGCGCGGCCACGCCGAACGGCCTCAGCGCGACCGGCGCGATCAGCGCGACGTCGCCGCCCTCTTCGAGAGCGGCGGTCAGCTTCGGGTCGGCGCGAACAAGGTCAAGTAGCCCGGAAAGACTCATCAGATACGCCCACAGCCCCACGACGGCAACACGACTACCCCCGGCCGGGTCAGGTCGCGGGGGTTCTCTCCAAGGGTACTCGCAGGCGTAACTCAGCCGCCCGATTACCTGGCCCGACTACCTGGCCCGATCATTTGGCCCGGTAACCAGGCACGGAGGGCCAGCGGACGGTGAGCACGGTCGAGGCCTCCTCCGCGCGCCACGAATGGTCGACGCCCTTGCCCCAGACCACGTAGTCACCCGGCTCGGCCAGCAGCACGCTGCGGCCCGGCAGCTCCACCCGGAACCGGCCGCTGATAAGCACCAGCAGGGCCGTGCGCGCCTCCCCCTTGACCCACTCCGCGCGCTCCTCGCCGGGCGCGTGGACACCCCATTTGATCTCCACGTCGTCACTGTGCCTTGGGTCGCCGAGGGGTTTGAAATGACCCAGGAGCCAGCCCCGGTCCATGGCCGCATCGACGCCCGCATTTCCTACGTAAACCTCGCCGTTCACGGGGAAGGATGCTAGCGAGGAAATGGCTCACTGAAACCGTTCGAGTGATTACTGTAGGTGACATGTCTGAGGTGCGATCGGTCGCCCAGCGGGGCGACCTCTTCGGTCAACGGGTCCGCGAGCACTGGTCCGGGCTGCCCGGCAGGCGGCTCGACGTGCTGGTCGCCGGGTGCGCGCACGACGAGCCGCTCGACCTGGGCGAGATCGAGACGAGGGCCACCGGGGCCGACGAGGAGATCCCGGCGATCAGGGCAGTGCTCGGGGAGCGCGCCGACCTGGTGTCGTGGTCGCTGGGCGACCTGCGCTGCGTGCCGCTGCCGCCCAGGTCGTACGACGTGATCCAGCTGTCCTTCCTGCTGGAGCGCATCAAGCATTCGGAGCTGGTGTTCGACCGGCTGCTGCAGTCCCTGCGCCCGGGCGGCCTGGTGCTGCTGCGGATGCGCGACCGCCGCTCCGCCTACGGGCTGCTCGACCGGATCACGCCGTCGCTGGTGCGCCGCATGTTCTGGCGCATGCTCGTGACGCCCGGCACCCCGGGCCCGCTGCCCAGCGTGTACGAGCCGCTGGCGTCGAGCGACGGCATCTACGCCTTCTGCCTCAGCCGCGGCCTCATGATCACCGACGACGAGCGCAACACCAGCGGCCCGGCCCGCCGGCGCAGGCTCACCGTCGCCGCGGTGGCGCTGGCGTCCAAGCTGAGCAACGGCCGCTACCCTGCCACCCACGACGAGATCACCATGGTGATCAGGAAGCCGCAGCACCACTTCGCCCGGGTCCTCTAGCGGCAGACTTGCATCAATCGGTAGACTCCATCCCTACCAATTCAATCGGAATAGTTGGGATGTTGGAGCCGTGGAGTGGACCCCCGATGCGCGCGAGCTGGCCGACCTCGAGCTGCTGCTCTCAGGTGCCTTCGAGTCGCTGACCGGGTTCCTGGGCCACGATGACCTGCACTCGGTGCACGAGCGGGGCACGCTCGCCGACGGCACGCCGTGGCCCGCGCCCGTCACGCTCCACGTGTCCGCCGACCTCTCACCCGGCGACGAGGTAACGCTGCTCGACCCCGAGGGCCTGCCGCTGGCCGCCCTCACGGTGGCCGCCCAGGAGCCCGACGGACTGACCTCGGGGCCGGTCAAGGGCCTCGGCACGCCCGAGCACGGCCCGTTCGCGCGCCTGCGGCGTACTCCGGCCGAGGTCAAGGCCGAGCTCGGCGGGCGTCCCGCGCTGGCCGTCACCATGCGGGGGCCTCTCGACGACCTCTCCGAGATCGTCGCCACCGCCAAGGAGCTCGACGCGCTGATCGTGCTGCTCCCCCTCTCGTACGGCGAGCCGGGCCCCGCGGTCGTACGCGCCGCGCTCCGGGCCAAGGAGAAGCTGCCGGAGGACACGATCGTCGTCTCCGTGCCCCTGGCGCCCCGCGAGGAGCCCGAGATCGACCTGGAGCTGCGCGAGCACGTCGCCACCGCCTACGGCGCCGCCGAGCACCTGGCCGGCCCCGACCCCGTGCACATCCCCGGCCCGCCGCACCGCCGCGGCCTCGTGGTCTTCTTCACCGGCCTGTCCGGCTCGGGCAAGTCCACGATCGCCCGCGGCCTGCGCGACGCGCTGCTGGAGCTCGGCAGCCGCACGGTGACCTACCTCGACGGCGACGTCGTACGCCACCTGCTGTCCAAGGGCCTGACGTTCTCCAAGGCCGACCGCGACCTGAACATCCGCCGCATCGGCTTCGTCGCCGCCGAGGCCGCCCGCCACGGCGGCCTGGCCATCTGCGCGCCCATCGCCCCCTATGCGGCCACCCGCGAGGAGGTGCGCGAGATGGTCGAGTCGGTCGGGGCCGACTTCCTGCTCGTGCACGTCGCGACGCCGCTGGAGGAGTGCGAGCGGCGCGACCGCAAGGGCCTGTACGCCAAGGCGCGCGCCGGCCTCATCCCCGAGTTCACCGGCGTCTCCGACCCCTACGAGGAGCCGGACGACGCCGAGCTGGTCATCGACACCACGCACGTTTCGATCGACGCGGCCGTCTCCCAGGTCCTGGGGACGCTGCGGTCTGGAGGCTGGGTTCGTTGATCGACTTCCCCCTGATCCTCGGGTCCTTCCTCGTCGCGATCGTGGTCGGGCTGACCGGGATGGGCGGCGGGGCGCTCATGACGCCGATGATGATGCTGTTCTTCAACGTCCCGCCGCTGGCCGCGGTCTCCAGCGACCTGGTCGCCTCGGCCGTCATGAAGCCGGTCGGCAGCTTCGTGCACCTGCGCCGGGGCACGGTCAACCTGCGCCTGGTCGGCTGGCTGTGCGCGGGCTCGGTGCCGGCCGCCTTCTGCGGGGTGTTCCTGGCCCGCGCGTTCGCGGTCACCGACGCGGTCAAGTACGCGCTCGGCGTGGCGCTCCTGCTGGCCGTCGCCGGCATGGCGCTCAAGAGCTGGCTCGGCGCGCGGGGAGGCACGTCGAGCGCCCATGAGATCGTCGTGCGCCCAATTCCGACCCTACTGGTCGGTACGGTGGGCGGACTGGTCGTGGGTGTCTCGTCCGTCGGATCCGGATCGCTGATCATCGTGGCCCTGCTCGTCCTCTACCCGGCGCTCAAGGCCAACCAGCTCGTCGGCACCGACCTCGTCCAGGCCGTACCGCTGGTGGCCTCCGCCGCGCTCGGGCACCTGCTGTTCGGCGACTTCCAGCTGGACCTCACGCTGTCGCTGCTCATCGGCTCGATCCCGGGCGTCTACCTCGGCGCCCGGATCTCCTCGCGCGCCCCCGGCGGCCTGATCCGGGCGCTGCTGGCCATCGTCCTGCTCGCCTCCGCGCTCAAACTGCTCAACGTGAGCAACACCCTCACCATCTGGGCCCTCGTCACCGCCGCGGCGGTGACGGTCGCGGGATGGCGGGTCAGGGCCTCGGGACGGGCGTCGAGCGAAAATAAGGATCTCGCGCGAGCTCGGTGAACGCGTGGTCGGCCCCCGAGCCGGTGTCGAAGCTGGTGTCGCCGCGCGGCGCCTGCGGCGAGTCGAAGTACAGCAGCGCCTTGATCTGCGGATATCGCTTGATCTGCCGCCGCACCGACTCGTAGAACGCCCGCTTGAATCCCCGGTCGTCCCTCCGCTCGAACACCCCCCACTCGGCCACCATGACCGGCTTGCCGGGGAAGCGCGCCTGCATCCACCGGTAGAACCCCGGCCAGTCCGGATATTCCTTGCGGGTCTTGTTCACCAGCCCCTCGAAGTCCTCGACCCGGCCGTCGGCGTACGGGTCCATGCCGACCCAGTCGACCACGTCGTCACCCGGGTAGAGGTCCTCGAACCACGGCTCCGCCGCCCAGTTGGGCGCCCCCATGTACGTCATGACCATGACGGCGTTCTTCACCCCCTCGGCCCGCAGCCTGGCCACGACGTGCCGGAACATGGCCGCGTAGTCGGTGGCCTGCATGCCCGAGCCCGACGACTCGTCCACGTCGTTCTCCGGCTCGTGGTGGAGGGTGAGGAAGAACCGCTCGGGGAAGGTGCGCCTGAGGTATCCGGCCAGCCGGTCGATCCGGGCGTCGAGCTCCCCGCCGGCGATCTCGGCCCAGGTGTGGTCGAGCGAGGGCTTCCAGTTGACCATGAGCAGCCGGGGCCTGGCCGGGTCGCGGGCCAGCCTGATCTCGGCGGGCGTGGGGAACAGCTCGCTGCCCCGGTGGTAGACGTGGACCACGTCGGCGGCGGCGCCCATGCGCGACTCGGCGCTGTGCAGGGCCTGGTCCAGCGGGGCCCCGGTGAAGACCTCCGGCGCGATGCCCCACCAGGCGCCGCAGGACGGGATGAGCCTGGAGGTGGCCGTGCAGGAGGGCGAGCCCGAGGCTTCCTTGATCGCTACGGGCGCGCGGGCGTTGGAGCCCTCCGCCGTGGAACAGGCGGCGAGCATCGCGATCACGGCCAGAATGAGCGCCGCGTTGGTGGTGTTGTGAGAAATTCCCCGTAGCTGCAAAGCCTTTCAACCCCCTCGTCGAACGACCCCCGCCTATCAAACCGGATCCTTGCCATGCCGTTCCGGGAACTTCAGCAAGTGTGCCGGGTCTCACCAGCTCGCGATGGGTATATGGCCCAAGGAATTTTCCGGACATTTCCTTTTATAGCTGCCTTTACCTTGTGCCATTCTGCAGAAAATCTTGGGTATTAGGCTTGGCTGATAATCGTCCGCCCTATAGTGGGCGCACATCTCGACGCAATTCCAGGAGACCCTCCCCAATGAGCTCCGGCACGGACCTGGACGAGCACCTCTCACTGCTGCGCAGGCGATGGTTGCTGCTGGTGGGCTGCGTCGTGTTCGGCGGCACCGCCGGCCTCGCGCTCATGCGGCTCACGCCGCCCGCCTACACCGCGACCACGCAGGTGCTCGTCATGCCGATCGGCCCGCAGGAGCCGGCCAACCAGGTGACCAGCCGCCAGCGCGAGGCGCTCAACCTCGACACCGAGGCCCAGGTCGCGCAGTCCGCCGTGGTCGCGGCGCGGGCGGCCAGGACGCTGCGGGTCGAGACCCCGGAGCCCGTCGAGGTCTCGGTGCCGCCCAACTCGGCGGTGCTGTGGATCTCGGTGACGGCCGCCGACGCCGGGGGCGCCGCGGCCCAGTCCCGCGCGTACGCCCAGGCGTACCTGGCCAACCGCCGCGAGAGCGCGCTGGCCGCGCTGACCGCCCAGCAGCAGGTGGTGCTGGGCAAGCTCAAGCAGGTCAACACCGCGCTCGACGCGGTGATCAAGCAGCTCGCCGGGCTGTCCAAGGGCACTCCCGAGCACACGATCGCCACCCAGCGGGAGAGCGTGCTCAACCGGCAGGCCGCCGGGCTCGCGCTGCGCTACGACGCGCTCAGGACGGTCGCGGTGACCCCCGGCACGGTCATCAGCCAGGCCGCCCCGCCGACCGCGCCCAGCTCGCCCAGTCTGCCCCTCTACCTCGGCACCGGCCTCATGGCCGGGCTGCTCGTAGGCTCGGCCGCCGCCTACGCCCGTGACCGGCTCGACCGGCGGCTGCGCACGGTCGCCGACGTCGAGCGGCTGACCGGCCTGCCCGTGCTGGGCGACCTGTCGAGCCCGCGCGAGCCCGGCGTGGCCCACGAGCTGGCCTGCGCCGCGGTGGCCGCGTGTCCAGGCAAGCGGCTGCTGGTCCGGATCCTGCCGCCCGACCTGGAGGAGTCCGGCGACCCGGTGGCCGTCAACATGCCTCTGACCGTGCTCGACGGCTCCGACGTGCGCGACCTGTCCAGGGCGGACGCGGCACTGCTGCTGGTGGGGCTCGGCCGGACCACCTCCGTCCGCGTCGCGGCGGCCGTACGGCAGCTCGCCAGGCACGACGTGCCCGTCATCGGCGTGGTGACGGTGACCGACGCGCTGCCGTCGTTCGTGCCGCTGCTGGAGCCGCGCACGCACACCCCGCTCGGCAAGCTCGTCGCCACGGGCGAGCTGGACATGGGCGAGACCACGCCCATGCCCATGCACCCGCGGCGCCCCGGCCAGCCGACGTGAGCAGGGCCGCGTGGCCGATCGCGGCGCTGCTCGTCGGCTATCCGGTGTGGTGGGCGCTGGGGTTCGGCGGGCTGTCGGTGATCGTGGTGGCGGTGCCGATGGCGGTGGTGCTGTGGCGGCGCCGGCCGATCAGGGTGCCGCGCGGGTTCGGGCTGTGGCTGCTGCTGCTCGCCGGCTACCTGGTGAGCGGGCTCATGCTGTCGGAGATGCCGCCGGGCACGTACGGCGAGATCGGGCCCGGCCGGATCGTCGGCTACGCCATGCGGCTTGCGCTCTACACCGCCATCCTGATCATGGTGCTCTACCTGGGCAATCTCACCGAGCGCGAGCTGCCGCAGCTGCGCCTGGTGCGGATGCTCGGCGTGCTGTTCGTCACGACGGTCGCAGGCGGGCTGCTCGGCGTGTTCGTCCCCTCGTTCGCGTTCACCTCGCCGGTGGAGCTGCTGCTGCCCGACTGGGTGGGCTCCAACTCGTTCGTGCAGAACCTCATCCACCCCACCGCCGCCCAGACGCAGAAGGTGCTGGGCTTCGCCTCCCCCAGGCCGGAGGCGCCGTTCGAGTGGGCCAACGCGTGGGGCAGCAACCTGTCGGTGCTGCTGGTGTGGTTCGTGGTCGGGTGGTGGGTGTACGGGGGGCGGCGGCGGAAGGTCTTCGTGGCCGCCGTGGTAGCCCTGGCCGCGATCCCCGTCGTCTACTCGCTCAACCGCGGCCTGTGGATCGGGCTCGGCCTGGCCGTCGCGTACCTGATCGTACGGGTGCGGGGCCGGACCAGGGTGGCGCTCTGCGGGGTCGTCGCGGTGGCGGCGGCGGCTTTCGCGCTGAGCCCGCTCGCGCCGCTGGTCGCGCAGCGGCTGGACCGGCCGCACTCCAACGACATCAGGGCCTTCACCGTGACGGCCACCGTCGCGGCCGCCGGCCACTCGCCGCTCATCGGGTACGGCAACACGCGCAACGCCATGGGCAACCATCGCACGATCACCACGGGCCGCACCCAGTGGTGCGAGGGCTGCGGGCACCCGCCGCTGGGCAGCGACGGCCAGCTCTGGCTGCTGATCATCACGCAGGGGTTCACCGGGGCCGTGCTCTACGTGGCGTTCTTCGTGGGCGCGATCCGCCGCCACTGGGCCGACCGCAGCCCGGTCGGGCTGGCCGGGGTGCTGGTGATGGGGCTGGTGCTGCTCTACATGTTCGTCTACGACGGCCTGGTCACCCCGCTCAGCCTCTATCTCATCTCGTTCGCCCTGCTGTGGCGCAACAGCCGAGGGGAAGTCACGTGAAGGACGCCGCCATCCGGCTCGGCTATCTCGAGAAGACCGTGCGGCTGCTGTATCCGGGGTCGGGGTCGCCCCGGGCGTACACCGTGCTGCCGCACTCCGCCGTGCCCCGGCGGATGGTGCCGCGCCGCTGGTGGCACCCCTGGTCCCGGATCGTCGTCCCGAGCGAGGGGTCCATCGCCACCTACCTGGGCGAGGTCTTCGGACAGTCCGTAGAGACCGTCCTGCACGTGCGGCCGGCCGCGCGGGCCAACCGCAAGCCCGTCCTGGAGGCCCGCTCGGGCGGGCGGCTGCTGGCGTTCGTGAAGATCGGCGACAGCGCCCGGGCGCGAGCGCTGATCAGCGCCGAGGCGGCGACCCTGTGCAGGCTGGCCGGGCTGGCGCTGGACACGGTGGTCCCGCCCGCCGTGCTGCACCACGGCAGCTGGCGGGGGCTGGCGGTGCTGGCGCTGTCGCCGCTGCCGGTGCGGCGCGGCCGGGTGCCGCGGCCGCTGCTGCTCGACGCGGTCAGGGAGATCGCCGCCACCGGAGGGCCGTCCACGGCCTGGCACGGGGATCTCGCGCCCTGGAACATGTGCCCGTCCCCCGACGGCCGGCTGCTGGTGTGGGACTGGGAGCGGTACGAGGTCGGCGTCCCCTACGGCTTCGACGCCGTCCACTACTTCTTCCAGCGGGCCCTGCGCAGGATGTCCCCGCCGGTCGCGGCGCGGGCGTGCGTGGCGCGGGCCGCCCGCGAGCTGGCGCCCCTGGGGGTATCGGCCGCGGTGGCCAAGCAGACCGCGCTGCACTATCTCATCGCGCTGGCCGACCGGCACGCCGCCGACGGGCACGCGCCGCTCGGGCCGCCGGAGACCTGGCTCAACCCGGCCGTCGACCACGAGGAGCTGCTCACGTGAAGACCATGAAGCGGTCTGTGCTGTCGCTGTCACGCGCCACGGGCAGGATCACGTCGGGGGCCCGGGTGCTGCCGTCGTTCCTGATCGCGGGGGCGCAGCGGTGCGGCACGACCTCGCTGTACCGTGCGCTGGCCCAGCATCCGCTGCTGCTCAAGCCGGTGCTGCACAAGGGGGTGCACTACTTCGACGTCGGCTACGCGCGAGGACTGCACTGGTACCAGGCGCACTTCCCGCTGCGGATGAGCGCCGGGCTGGTCGAGCACCGGTACGGCTCGCGGGCGCTGGCGTTCGAGTCGTCCCCCTATTACGTGTTCCATCCGCTGGCCAGGGAGCGGATCGCGGCCGACCTGCCCGGGGTGCGGCTGATCGTGCTGGTACGCGATCCGGTCGCGCGGGCCTGCTCGGCCCACGCCCACGAGCTGGCCAGGGGCTACGAGACGGAGTCGCTGTTCGAGCACGCGATCGAGCTGGAGCCCGAGCGGCTGGCGGGGGCCGAGGAGGCCATGCGCGAGTCGCCCTTCTCCCTGCACCACTCCCATCGCCACCACGCGTACATGGCCCGTGGACGCTACGCCGACCAGCTCGACCGGCTGGAGACCCTGGTCGGTCGCGAGCGGATCCTGGTGCTCGACAGCCATCGGTTCTTCGCCGAGCCGGAGACCGCGTACGACCAGGTGCTGGCGTTCCTGGGCGTGCCGCATCTGGGCTATCCGTCGTTCGAGCGGCACAACGGGCGCCCCCTGCCGCGGCCGGTGCCCCGGGTGCTGGCGCGGAAGCTGCGCGACCACTTCGAGCCGTACGACGCCCGGCTGGTGCGGTGGCTGGGCGGTGAGCCTTCGTGGCGGCGATGACCGCCGTCGCGGACCGGCGGCTGCGGCGCGGCGGGATCGCGGGGGTGCTGGGGGCGGGCTGCGGCGCGGTCGCGCAGTTCGTGCTCGTGATGGTGGTGACCAGGGCGTTCAGTCCGGCCGACGCCGGGGCGTTCTTCACGGTCACCGCGATGGCCCTCATGGCGGCGGGGATCGCCAAGCTGGACGCGGGGAACGGGCTCGTGTTCTTCATCGCGCGGGCGAAGACCTACGACTACCTCGGCATATCCGGATATATCCGGGCGGCTCTCGTGCCCTGTGCGGTGGCCTCCTGCGTCGCGGGGGTCGTGCTGTACCCGCGGCTGGGCCCGGTCGCCGCGATCCTGCCCGTCATGGTGGTGGGGGACGTGCTGCTGGCCGCCACCCGGGGGTTCGGAGCCATGCGGCCCACCGTGCTCGTGGACGGGCTGCTGGTGCCGTTCTCGCAGCTCGCGCTGGTCACCTGCGCCGCGCTGGCGGGGGCGGTCTCGTGGCTGCCGGTGGCGTGGGGGGCGCCGTACGCGCTGGCGGCGGTCATCGCCTGGGCGGGGCTGCGGGGGCGGGTGCCGCGGACCCCGTACCTGCCCGGGACGGCTCGCGACCTGTGGCGGCACACGGCTCCCCGGTCGGTCGCGGGGGCGATCCAGGCGGTGTTCCAGCGGCTGGACATCGTGGTCGTCGCGCTGCTCGGCGGGCCCGCGCAGGCCGCCGTCTACACGGCCGCCACCCGGTTCAAGGTGGTCGGGCAGCTCGCGAACCAGGGGCTGGCGCAGGCCGTACAGGCTCGGCTGGTGAGCGCGCTCGCGGACGGCGAGCGGGCGCGGGCCGGTGAGCTCTACCAGACCGCCACGATCTGGCTGGTGCTGCTGACGTGGCCGGTGTGGCTGGCGTACGCGGCGCTGGCGCCGTGGCTGCTGCGGCTCTTCGGCCCCACGTACGGGTCCGCGGTCCCGGTGGCGCTCGTGCTGGCGGGCACCATGATGGTGGCGACGGCCTGCGGGATGGTCGACGTCGTGCTGACGGCCGCCGGGCACACGGGCACGAGCCTGCTCAACCTGGTGGCGGCGCTCACCTGCACGGTGGCGCTGGACGTGGCCCTCATTCCTGTGCACGGCGCGCTCGGGGCGGTCATCGGCTGGTCGGGCGGCGTGCTCGTCAAGAACCTCCTCCCGCTGTGGCAACTGCACCGCCGCTACGGCCTGCACCCCTTCGGCCGCCACACCCTGCCTGCTCTCCGCGGCGGGAGAGTGGCGTGAGAGCGCCGGTCCTGGTGACCGGGTTGCCGAGAAGTGGTACGAGCTGGACCGGCAAGATGCTCGCCGCCGGCGGCGACCTGGTCTACGTCAACGAGCCGCTCAACCCGCAGCACCCGCCCGGCCGCTGCCCGGGAGTGCTCAGGGCCACCGTGACCCACCGGTTCCAGTACATCTGCGACGACAACGCCGCCGACTGGCTGCCCGCCTTCCGCGACACGGTGGCCCTGCGCTACCGCTGGTTCTCCGAGCTGCGCGCGAACCGCTCCCCGTACGACCTGGCCCGCCTGCTGCGCTACGGCACCGCCTTCGGTTTCGGCCGCCTGGCGGGCCGCCGGGCGCTGCTGGACGACCCGTTCGCGGTGCTGAGCGCGGGCTGGTTCGCCGCTTCCCTGGGCTGCCGGGTGATCGCGCTGGTGCGGGATCCGGTGTCGTTCGTGGCGAGCTGGCAGCGGCTCGGATGGACGGTCTACTTCCACGAGCTGCTCGAACAACCGCTCCTCGTCCGCGACCACCCCGAGCTGCTGGAGCTGCGCGCGCTCGTCGATTCCCAGGACCGCGTCGCCAAGGCGGCCGCGCTGTGGCGGGCGACCCGCGCGATCCTGGACCGCACACCCGGCGTCCGCGTCACCTCGTACGAGTCGCTGGCCGCCGACCCGCTGACCGGCTTCCGCGGCCTGTACGCCTACGCCGGCCTGCCATGGACGCCCGCGGCCGAACGCCGCATCACGCGGGCCTGCACGGGCCCCTCCGGGGCGGGCACGGGGTTCGCCTGGTCGGGCCTGTCCCGCACGGCCTACCGCCCCATGGACTCCCGCCGCGCGCTCGACGACGCCGCCCGAGGGCTCAGCTCGCAGGACGCCGCCCGGGTCCGCGCCCTCACCTCATGAGGCGCGAGACCAGGCAGCTTCCCAGCAGCCGTACGGCGAACGGCAGGTCGTCGACCAGATAGCGGCGCGCCAGCCGCCCCGGCTCGCAGCCCAGCCGGTACGCCCACTCCAGCCCGGCCCTGCGCATCCACTCCGGCGCCCTGGAGACCGTGCCGGCGGCGAACGCGATCGCCGCCCCGCACCCCACGAACCACGCCTCCGGCAGCTCCTCCCTCAGGTCGGCGATGAGCCGGTCCTGCCGGGGGAACCCGAGCCCGACGAACACCACCCTCGGCCGGGCGGCGGCCACCATCCTCCGGACGCGCGCGCTTCCCTCGGGAGTGGTGTCGAAGTGGTACGGCGGCGCGTGGACCCCGCACACCTGCAGCCTGGGGTGGCAGCTCGTGAGCTCCTTGGCGGCCCTGCGCGCCACGCCAGGGGGGCCGCCCAACAGGTAGACGGGCCAGCCCCGGCGGGCGGCGAGCTTGCTGAGCGACCAGATGAGGTCCGCGCCCGTGACCCGCTCCGGCACCGGGGTGCCGAGCAGCCTGGCCGCCCACACCAGCGGCATCCCGTCGGTCACCGCCAGCTCGGCGGTGCACACGAGCTCCCGGAGGGCGGGGTCGGTGGCGGCGGCGCGGCAGATGTCGACGTTCGGGGTGACGATCCGGCCGCCCCGGCCGGCCTCCAGCTCGGCCTCCACCCACCGGACCACCTCGTCCTCGGTGAGCGCGTCCACGCCGATCCCACCCACCCGCACCCGCTCCCACCAGCGGCCGGGCACCACCCGCAGCCCTTCACCGCCGGTCACCCACCCGCTCGCCCGACGCACCTCGACCTGCACCCCCGCTCGTCCCTCGGACGCGGCACCCGCCTGCCGTCCCTCGGCCTGCCCCGCCGTCCGCTCCCCCGCGCGTCCCTCGGGTGGCGCGGCCGATGGCGGGCCACCGACGGGCGGCCCGTCGGGGAGCGGTGGGTCGCAGGGCGGCCCGTCGAGGGGTGTGGGGGTGGCGTCCTGGGGTGGGGCCTCGGGGAGGCGTTGGAGCGGGACGTGTGGAGTGGTGGTCTCGGAGCGAGTCAAATGCCGTGCCCCCTACGGTGAAGGGCGGAAAGAACCGCCGTCGCGGAGATGAGGCCGGCCGCCACCGCCAGGGCGATCGGGGCGCGTGGCTCCCCGGCCCGGGCCCCCATGGCGCGCAGGGCCCAGCGGGCGGCCTCGCGGCGGTGGCCGAGCGCCGCGTGGCCGAAGGCCAGCTGGCCGTAGACCCGTGCCGCGCCGCGCGGGTCCACGGCCAGTTCGGGGTGCCGGGCGAGCATCCAGTCGAGCCCGGCAATGCGGTCCGCCCATCGGGCGACATAGTGGGATCCGCCCCAGCGCACCCGGACGAGCGGGCGGTCCACATGGGTGATCGGCCGGCGTCCGGCGGCGCGCAGGGCCAGGTCCCAGTCCTCGTTCTGGCCGTTGGGGGCGCTCTCGTCCACCCGCAGCGCACCGCGCTCGAACAGGAACGTCGACGAGTGCACCATCACCATGCGCGAGCGGACCAGATCGTCGGTCGTCACCGTGTCGCATCCGGCCAGGCGGGCCACGCGGCGCTGCCCGTACTCCACCTCGATGCCGCAGCTCGCGAACTCGCCGCCGCGCTCGCCGAGCGCCCGCGTCTGGGCGGCGAGCTTGCCGGGCAGCCACACGTCGTCGTCGTCGCAGAAGGCGACGAGGTCGGTGTCGCAGGCCGCGATGCCGGTGTTGCGGGCGCCGGGAAGGCCCGGGGTGAGCGTGTTCGGCAGGACGCGTACGGGGGCCGGCACCTCGATGTCCCCAGGGGCGGCGCCGTCGGCGACCACCACCACGGACAGGCGCCCTGGATAGTCCTGGGCCAGCGCCGACTCCACCGCCTCGCGCAACTGCGCCGGGCGGTCGCCCCGGGTCGGGATCACCACGCCTACCGAGGGGGTCATGCGAGCCCCCGGTAGCCGTAGCGGGCCCTGAGCGGCCAGGTGAGGGCGTTGACCACCCGGCGGTCGCCGTCACGAAGGCCCGTCACCCACGCGTCGTCCCGGCGCAGCTCGATCCGCCCCACGTGGAAGCGCATCGGATTGCCGGACGCGGTGTGGGAGGGGCCGAGCCAGGCCGTGCGGCCCTCCAGGAACGGCAGCTCCGGCTCCGCCAGGCCGAGCCCGAGCGCCAGGGAGGTGAGCGTGGGCCCGGGCGCGGCGAGGAGGTCCTCGTAGCGGACCCTGGTGACGCGGGCCCCGCGCCCCGGCAGGAGCTCGAGCGCGGCGTTCTGGGCCGTCCAGTGGACGGCCGTGTGGGCGGGCCGCCACCGGGTCATGGGCTGCCCGTCCTCGGGGCGCCGCACCGTCCTGGCCCAGGAGTGGGCGACGGCGCGCGGGTCCCTGACCACGTGGACGATCCGTACGTCCACCCCGGCGGCCACCAGGCAGCAGGCCAGCGACGCGTGCTTGCTGGAGTCGATCACGACCGGCGCGCCCGCGGCCTCGTACAGGAGCCGGTACGCCTGCACGTACTCGGCCAGGTCGGGATGCGCGATCCGCGCGATCCTGCGCGTGCGGTCGACCCGGCGCCGCAGCGTCAGGACCTTGCCCGCCAGCGCCTGGCTCCACCCGCCGAACGCCCGCTCCCCCACCTGCCGCCAGAAGGGACAGTCGGGAAAGGCCACGCCGCACCCGCAGAGCTCCCCCGCGAGCACGCCCCTTTCCCAGAGGTGCACGACCTCGCCGAGCGCGACCACACCCGGCAGCTCGCCCAGGAGCCGCTCGAGCAGTGTGGTGCCACTGCGCCCGAGGCCGCCCAGGTAGATGACCCGGGTGGTGCTTTCGCGGTCGGTCACGAAAAAGGGCCTTCGCGTCGTGAACACGGAACGCGAAGACCCTATCGCGGAGAGTAATCAGGGGTCGGCGAACCCCTGAAAGATCTACCTAGCGGGCGTCGATGACCATGCCGGCGCCGACGGTGCCGTTCGTGGCCTCGTCCACGAGGATGAAGCCGCCGGTGAGCCTGTTGCGGGCGTAGTCGTCCACGAACAGCGGCTGGGTGATCCGCAGCGACACCCGCCCGATCTCGTTGAGGCCGAGGGAGGTCGCCTCCTCGTCGCGGTGCAGGGTGTTGACGTCGAGCCGGTAGTGCAGGTCGCGCACCATGGCGCGGGCCGTACGGGTGGTGTGCTTGATCGTCAGCTTGGAGCGCGGCGTCAGCTTGAGGCCGTCGGCCATCCAGCAGACCATCGCCTCCAGCTCCTGCGCCACCTGCGGCTGGTTGTTGGGCCGGGCGATCATGTCGCCGCGCGAGATGTCGAGGTCGTCCTCGAAGCGCAGCGTCACCGACATGGGCGGGAACGCCTCCTCCACCGGCCCGTCGTAGGTGTCGATCGAGGCGATGCGGGTCGTGAGCCCGGACGGCAGGTGCACCACCTCGTCGCCGGGCTTCAGCACGCCGCCCGCCACCTGGCCCGCGTAGCCGCGGTAGTCGTGGAAGGCCTGATCAGTGGCCCGCTGCGGGCGGATCACGTACTGGACGGGGAAGCGCACGTCGACCAGGTTGCGGTCGGAGGCGATGTGGACGTTCTCCAGGTGGTGCAGCAGCGACGTGCCGAGGTACCACGGCATGTTCTCGGAGCGCGAGACCACGTTGTCGCCGTTGAGCGCGGAGATCGGGATGAAGGTGAGGTCGGACACGTTCAGCTTGGACGCGAACGCCGTGAACTCCTCCCTGATCTCCTCGAACCGCTCCTGCGAGTAGCCCACCAGGTCCATCTTGTTGACGGCCAGCACCAGGTGGGGCACCCGCAGCAGCGTGGTCAGGAACGCGTGCCGCCGCGACTGCTCCAGCACGCCCTTGCGGGCGTCGATGAGGATGATCGCCAGGTCGGCCGTGGAGGCGCCGGTGACCATGTTGCGGGTGTACTGGATGTGGCCGGGCGTGTCGGCGATGATGAACTTCCGCCGGGGCGTCGCGAAATAGCGGTACGCCACGTCGATCGTGATGCCCTGCTCCCGCTCGGCCCGCAGGCCGTCGGTCAGCAGCGACAGATCGGTGTATTCGGTGCCCCGGTCGCGCGAGGTGCGCTCGACCGCCTCCAGCTGGTCCTCGAAGATCGCCTTGGAGTCGTAGAGCAACCGTCCGATGAGGGTGGACTTGCCGTCATCGACGCTTCCCGCCGTGGCAAAGCGAAGAATGTCCATTAGAAGTAGCCTTCCCTCTTACGGTCCTCCATCGCTGCCTCGGACGAGCGGTCGTCGGCCCTGGTGGCCCCGCGCTCGGTGATCCGGGTGGCCGCGATCTCCTCGATGATCTCCTCGACCGTGGCGGCCGTGGACTGCACGGCGCCCGTGCACGTCATGTCGCCCACGGTGCGGTAGCGCACCACGGCCTCGAACAGCGGCTCGTCCTCGCCCCGCTGGACGACGTCGGAGTCGGGCAGCAGCATGCCGTCGCGCTCGAACACCTTGCGGGTGTGGGCGAAGTAGATGGAGGGGATCTCGATGCCCTCGCGCCTGATGTAGTCCCAGACGTCGAGCTCGGTCCAGTTGGACAGCGGGAAGACGCGGATGTGCTCGCCCTTGCGGATGCGCGAGTTGTAGAGGTTCCACAGCTCGGGGCGCTGGTTCTTCGGGTCCCACTGGCCGAAGTCGTCGCGGAAGGAGAAGACCCGCTCCTTGGCGCGGGCCTTCTCCTCGTCGCGGCGTGCGCCGCCGAAGACCGCGTCGAACTCGTGCTCCTCGATCGCGTCGAGCAGCGTGGTGGTCTGCAGGCGGTTGCGCGAGGCGCGCCGCCCGGTCTCCTCGACCACGCGTCCGGCGTCGATGGAGTCCTGCACGCTGGCCACGATCAGCCGCGCGCCCAGCTCCGCGGAGCGGCGGTCGCGGAAGTCGATGACCTCGTCGAAGTTGTGGCCGGTGTCGACGTGCATGAGCGGGAACGGGATGGCCGCGGGCCAGAACGCCTTCTCCGCGATGCGGAGCATGACGATCGAGTCCTTGCCTCCGGAGAAGAGCAGACAGGGACGCTCGAACTCGGCCGCCACTTCGCGCATGATGTGAATGGCTTCGGCCTCGAGCACGTCGAGCTGCGACGTCGTGTAGTCGCGCTGGAGCATGGGAGCTTCCTCCGGCGGTTTAGCGGTGCAGGTCCCGAATCCCGCTGAGCAGCGATGTCGCTAGCTCAGGTAGGGAAACCAGGATATCCGGTAGTGACGGGTCGGCTTGGTTGTAGGTCAGCTCAGAGCCGTCGATCCGGCTCGCGTGGGCCCCGGCAGCCTGGGCGACGGCGACCGGCGCGGCGGAATCCCACTCGTACTGGCCCCCGGCGTGTACGTACGCCTCGACCTCGCCGGTGAGCACCGCCGAGATCTTCGCCCCCGCGGACCCGATGGGGACCAGGTCGGCTCCGACGAGGTAGGCCAGCCTGCGCACGAACTCCGGCGGCCGCGTGCGGCTCACCGCGATGCGGAAGCGCCCCCCGTCGAAGGAGGGCGGCTTGGGCGGCTCCGCGGTGGTCAGGGTGCGGCCCTGGGCGGGCAGCGCCACGGCGCCCGCGGTCAGCCTCCCGCCCTCCCACAGCGCCACGTGCACGGCCCAGTCGGACCGGCCTTCCGCTGCGCTTATGGTCGCGCTCCCTTCGGCCCCGTCTTGGTTACGCAAGCTGCCGCTTCCGGGGCCGGCTCGCCGCTCCGAGAACTCGCGGGTGCCGTCGAGCGGGTCCACGATCCAGACGCGGGACGCGCTGAGCCGTCGCGGGTCGAGCCGCTCCTCGCGGGTGGCCTCCTCCGACAGCACGCTGTCGCTGGGACGGAGCCTGGCCAGCGACTCCATGAGGAAGACGTGGGAGGCCCGGTCGCCCTCCGCGCGCAGGGCGGAGGAATCGTCGAACCCGGTGCGCTCGCGAATGCGCAGCAGCCGCTCACCCGCCTCGGTGGCCAGATCAGCGGCAAGTGAGTGGTCGTCGCGAATCGTCATCAATAAGCTCCTTGCCCGCGGGCGACGGCCGACCAAGTCTTCCACAGGATCTGGAGGTCGAGCGTGAGGGACCAGTTCTCCACGTAACGCAGGTCGAGGCGTACGGATTCCTCCCACGATAGGTCAGATCTACCACTGACCTGCCACAGGCCCGTCATCCCGGGGCGTACGAGGAGCCGTCTGCGCACGTCGTCGCCGTAGCGCGCCACCTCCTCCGGCAGCGGCGGCCGGGGCCCGA
Source organism: Nonomuraea sp. NPDC050451 (assembly GCF_044458585.1). Classification (NCBI taxonomy): domain Bacteria; kingdom Bacillati; phylum Actinomycetota; class Actinomycetes; order Streptosporangiales; family Streptosporangiaceae; genus Nonomuraea; species Nonomuraea sp. NPDC050451. The sequence goes on along the minus strand of NZ_JBITHZ010000009.1, from coordinate 81,237 downwards.
CGAGCGACATGTGGCCGAGCAGGACGTTGATGAGCTGCGGCAGCTCGTCCAGCGAGGTGCGGCGCATCCGCGTGCCGAGCGGCGTGACCCGGGGATCGTTCCTGATCTTGAAGAGCACGCTGTCGCGGTCGCTGACCAAGGTGATCTTCTGCTGCTCGGAGCCGCGCCGCATGGTGCGGAACTTCAGGATCGTGAACAGCTTCCCGTCCCTGCCGACCCTGGTCTGCCGGAACAGCGCGGGCCCGGGGCTCGTCACGCGTACGGCCACCGCCAGGCCCACCAGCAGCGGCGCGAGCAGCACCAGCAGCGCGACGGCGACCAGCCGGTCGAAGATGTTCTTGACCAGTTTCCTGGCCCCGCCCAGCTCGGGGTGCTCCACGTGCAGGAGCGGCAGCCCGGCGGCCGGTCTGATCATGGTGCGCGGGCCCGCCACGTCCATCAGCGCCGGGGCGACCACCAGCTCGGTATGGGTGCGCTCCAGCCGCCAGGCCAGCCGCCGCAGCGCCTGCCCGTCCATCTCGGGACAGGCCAGCACCGCCACGGTGTCGGCGCGGAACTGGTCGACCACGATCGGCACGTCGCTGAGGTCGCCGGCGACGGGCACCTCGCCCACGAAGTCGCCCGGAATGCCGCCCGGCAGGCAGGCGGCCACGACGTCCATGCCGTGGTAGCGCTCCTTCTGGAACAGCCGCACCAGCTCCTCGACGGACGCCGCGTGCCCGACGGCGACCACCTTGCGCATGCACTCGCCCGCCGCCCTGCGCCGGTGCAAGGAGCGGCGCAGGGCGTACCTGAGGAGCAGGGTGAGCAGCGTGACCAGCGGCAGCGCGAGCACGACGTAGCCCCGGGCGACGTCGGTCTTGGTCAGGTAGGAGCCGATGGCGGTGGCCGCGGTCAGCGCGACTCCCGACTGCACGACCCGGCGGAACTCCTCGGAGCCGACGCCGAGCATGCGCGGCTCGTACGCGCGGTTGAGCGCCACCGCGAACGCCCACACCACCGGTAGGGCCAGGCTGACCAGCAGGTACGGCAGCACGTACGGCGTGAGCTCGCCGAAGCGCACGTAGAAGGCGAGCCCGGACCCCGCCCAGGCCCCGCAGAGGTCGCCAAGCACCGCGCGGAAGCGATAGGAGCGGACCCAGGTAGGCGTGCGCGGGCTGACTCGCCAGGAGGCCACATGGCCCGGTCCGACGACGGCCATGAAGCCCTCACCCCGCACGCATGCCTCCAGGTGACCATTCCTGAACGGACAGTCACAGATGGTAGCTGCGAGAGAGGCAGAGAACCGGCGAACGGACCTATGTGGCGATCAGCGTGGAGGGCCCGAGATATGCAGATCAGACCGGTGGAAGTCGTTCTGGGTGACTTCCAGGCCGCGGGCCATCAGCGACTCCACGACGTCGGCCGCCCGGTCCACGAGGAAGGGCAGGTCCTTGCGCTCCATGGTGGCGAAGTCCCGCAGCACGAAGGAGGCGGGGTCCATACGCCCGGGCGGGCGCCCGATGCCGAAGCGGACCCGCAGGTAGTCGCGGGTGCCGAGGACCTTGGTGATCGACTTGAGGCCGTTGTGGCCGTTGTCGCCGCCGCCGAGCTTGGCCCTGAGGGCGCCGTACGGCACGTCGAGCTCGTCGTGGACGACGATCAGCCGCTCCGGGCCGATCTTGTAGAAGTCGGAGAGCGCCTTGACGGGCCCGCCGGAGAGGTTCATGTAGGTGAGGGGCTTGGCCAGGATGGCGGTGCTGGTCTCGCACACCTCGGCCCTGCTCTTGTGCGCCTTGAACCGCCCACCGGCCCTGGCGGCGAGCTCGTCGAGCACCATGAAGCCCGCGTTGTGCCGGTTGCCCGCGTATTCGGGCCCCGGATTGCCCAGGCCGGCGATCAGCCAGCGATCCATCTGCACCCCTTACAGCGGAACGGGGCGGCTCGAGTCCGGCCGCCCCGTTCACGAATCGGACCGTTACTCGGCGGAAGCCTCTGCGGTCTCGGCGGCCTCGGCGACCGCACCCTCGGCGGCCTCCTCGCCCTCCGCCGGCGCCTCGACCGGCTTGGCGCTCACCTGGAGCACGACAGCCTCGGGGTCGGCGGCCAGCGTGGCGCCCTTCGGCAGCACAAGCTGCCCGGCCGTGATGGCGGTGCCGACCTCCAGGCCCTCGACGTCGACCTCGACGCCGGTCGGGATGTGGGTGGCCTCGGCCTCGACGGCGATGGCGACGAGCTGCTGGTCGAGCAGGCCGTCGGTGTGGACGTCGCCGACCGTGGTGACCGGGATCTCGACCGTGACCTTCTCGCCGCGCTTGACCAGCAGCAGGTCGACGTGCTCGACGAAGCCCTTGATCGGGTCGCGCTGCACGCCCTTGGGCAGGGCCAGCTCGTCGACGCCCTCACCCTTGAGGCGGATCAGCACGTTGGGCGTGCGGAGCGCGAGGAGCACCTCGTGGCCGGGCAGGGTCAGGTGCTTGGGGTCGATGCCGTGGCCGTAGAGAACGGCGGGCACCTTGTCGGCGCGGCGGATCTTGCGAGCGGCGCCCTTGCCGAACGCGGTGCGGGGCTCGGCGGCGATACGTACTTCGGACATGACATCTCCTAGGGATGCTTGGGTCGGTGGGTGTCGGCGCTCTCCCTCACCCGCCCTAGCGGAAGGCGTTACGAGCGCAACCGTGCCAGTCTACAGCGCTGTCTGCCGAGCTCCGCTCGGAAGGCTGTGATGGATGTCCTCGCTTCGCTGCGGATCCATCACAGCTCACGTATCACCCTCGAACAAGCTCGTGACCGAGCCGTCCTGGAAGACCTCGGTGATCGCGCGGGCGATGAGCGGCGCGATCGACAGCACCGTCAGCTTGTCGAACCTGTTGGCCTCGGCCAGCGGCAGCGTGTTGGTGACGATGACCTCGGAGATCCGGGAGTTCTTCAGCCGGTCGACGGCCGGGTCGGAGAAGACCGCGTGGGTGGCGGCGGTGATCACGTTGGTGGCGCCCTGCTCGTAGAGGGCGTCGGCGGCCTTGCAGATGGTGCCCGCGGTATCGATCATGTCGTCGATCAGCACGCAGGTGCGGCCGCGGACCCGTCCGACGACCTCGCTGACCTTCACCTGGTTGGCCACGTCGAGGTCGCGGCGCTTGTGGATGAACGCCAGCGGCGTGCCGAGCGTGTCGGCCCAGCGCTCCGACAGCCGGACGCGGCCGGTGTCGGGCGAGACGACGGTGGTGTTCTCCAGGTCGAGCTTGTTCTTGAGGTAGCTCTCCAGCACCGGCATCGCGAACAGGTGGTCGACCGGACCGTCGAAGAAGCCCTGGATCTGCGAGGTGTGCAGGTCGATCGACATCAGCCGGTCGGCGCCCGCGGTCTTGAACATGTCGGCCATCAGCCGGGCCGTGATGGGCTCGCGACCCCGGCCCTTCTTGTCCTGGCGGGCGTAGCCGTAGAACGGCATGACCACGGTGATGCGCTTGGCGGAGGCCCGCTTCAGCGCGTCGACCATGATCAGCTGTTCCATGATCCACTTGTTGATGGGTGCGGTGTGGCTCTGGATGACGAAGGCGTCGCAGCCGCGTACGGACTCCAGATAGCGGGCGTAGATCTCGCCGTTGGCGAAGTCGATCAGCTTGGTGGGGGTAAGAGAGACGCCGACGTGCTGAGCCACCTCCTCGGCGAGCTCAGGGTAGGCCCGGCCGGAGAAGAGCATGAGGTTCTTCTCGCCTGGCTGTTTGATGCTGCTCACTTGCCACTCTCCTGCTGCTCTTGCTCGGCCAGCGCCCGCTGGGCGGCCGCGGCCGACTTCGTGCCCGCGCGCCTGCGCAAGACCCATTTCTCGATGTTGCGCTGTCGCGCACGCGCCACGCCGATGGCGCCGGGGGGCACGTCGTCGACGATCACCGAGCCCGCCGCCGTGTAGGCCCCGTCATTGACCGTGACCGGGGCGACGAGCATGGTGTCGCAGCCGACGAACACACCGTCGCGAATGGTCGTCTGGTGCTTGTTGACCCCGTCGTAGTTGACGAAGACGGTGGAGGCGCCGATGTTGACGTCGTCGCCGATCGTGGCGTCTCCCGCGTATGACAGGTGCGGCACCTTGGAGCGCTCGCCGACCTTGGTGTTCTTCATCTCGACGAACGTGCCGGCCTTGGACTTGCGGCCGAGCACCGTGCCGGGGCGGAGGTAGGCGTAGGGGCCGACGTTGACCTCGGGGCCGATGTCGGCGCTGTCGCAGACGGCGTTGCGCACGACGGCGCCTTCGCCGACGCGGGTGTCGGTCAGCGTGGTGGCGGGGCCGACCTCGGCACCGGTCTCGATCACGGTGTCACCGTGGAGCTGGGTGCCGGGGTGGATGACCGCGTCGGGCGCGATCCGCACACCGACGTCGATCCAGGTGCTGCCGGGGTCGATGATCGTCACCCCGGCGCGCATGTGGTCTTCGAGCAGGCGCTGGTTGAGCACCTTGCGGGCGGCGGCGAGCTGCACGCGGTCGTTGACGCCCTCCACCTCGGCGAAGTCGCCGGCGACGCAGGCGCCGACCCGGTGGCCGTCGCCGCGCAGGATGGACAGGACGTCGGTGAGGTATTCCTCGCCCTGGGCGTTGTCGGTGGACACGCGCTTGACGGCGTCGGCGAGCAGCGAGCCGTCGAAGGCGTAGATCCCGGAGTTCATCTCCGTGATGGCGCGCTGCTCGGGGCTGGCGTCCTTCTCCTCGACGATCTCCAGCACGGCGCCGCTCTCGTCGCGGATGATCCGCCCGTAGCCGGTCGGATCGGGCACGTTGGCCGTCAGCACGGTGACCGCGTTGCCCTCGCTCTCGTGCCGTTCGAGCAGCTCGGCTAGGGTCTGCGGGCGCATGAGCGGTACGTCCCCGTACGTGACCAGCACAGTGCCGGAGATCACGCCGACCTCTTCGAGCACGGTGCGGACCGCGTGGCCGGTGCCACGCTGCTCACGCTGGACGACGGCGCGCGCGTCGGGACTGGTGGCGGCCAGGTGGCCGCCGACCTGCTCCAGCGCGTGGCCGATGACGACGATCAGCTGCTCGGGACCGAGGTCTCGGGCGGCTGCGAGCATGTGGTCGACCAGCGCACGGCCACATAGCTCGTGCAGGACCTTGGGGGTCTGGCTCTTCATCCGGGTGCCCTCGCCGGCGGCGAGGACGATGACGGCTGCCGGGCGCGGCACACTCACGGACTGCGGCTCCCTGTGACTGGACGGATCAGGGCAATTTGGTACGTCTACCGCACCGCTACCCTCCCGACACCGTGAGGATACCTGGCCGCACCCCGAACATTCGCGCCGGGGGAGCAGGTCACAGCTCCCGGAAGAGGACTCGAACCCCTACAAAGTGGACCAAAACCACTTGTCCTGCCGATTAGACGATCCGGGACAGATCGGACACGTGGCGTCCGACACATCCCTACGATACCGATCCCGCACCCCGCCGCGCGCCCGTAATTGCGCCCCACACCCGGCTCGGGAGCGAAGTCCCAGGTAGTGGCGGGTACGCGGCACGCCGACCGTATAACAGACCGCCCTAAATGACGCAAGGCACGAACCCCACCCACCTTGTTCGGCAGAGCGTCACGTTCCCCACATTCACGGCTTAGGGCTTCCTTACTTACGCTGGCGTAGGTTACGGTGGCGTAGCCCGGACATACATCCTCATACATGCCGTTGGAGGTCGTCCATGACCGTTGTCGCCGAGCGTTCAGCCCCGACACCGAAGCCCGAATTCGAACCCGAGCCGAGATCCAAGGCAGAGCTGGTCACCTTCTCGCTCGTCGTCGGGCTGCCGCTGATCGCGATCGCGACCGCGGTGCCGTTCGCGTGGGGATGGGGACTCGGCTGGACGGACATCGCCATCTCCTTCGTCTTCTACGTGGTCTCCGGGCTCGGCGTGACCGTGGGCCTGCACCGCTACTTCACCCACGGCTCGTTCAAGGCCAAGCGACCGCTGAAGATCGCGCTGGGCATCGCGGGCAGCCTGTCGCTGGAGATGTCCGTACTCGACTGGGTGGCCACGCACCGCAAGCACCACAAGTTCTCCGACAAGGAGGGCGACCCGCACTCGCCGTGGCGCTTCGGCCCCGGCTTCAAGTCCCTGACCAAGGGTCTCCTGTACGCCCACATGGGCTGGCTGTTCGAGAGCGAGCGGACCAACCGGGAGAAGTACGCTCCCGACCTGGTCAAGGACCCCGACGTCATGAAACTACACAAGTGGTTCGGCCCGATCGCCCTCACCTCCATCGTGCTCCCCGGCGTGCTCGGCGGGCTCATCACCTGGTCCTGGCAGGGCGCGCTGACCGCGCTGTTCTGGGGCTCGCTCATCCGCATCGGCCTGCTGCACCACGTGACCTGGTCGATCAACTCCATCTGCCACGTCTTCGGCGAGGAGGAGTTCCAGGTACGCGACAAGTCGCGCAACGTCTGGTGGCTGGCCATCCCGTCCTTCGGCGAGTCCTGGCACAACCTGCACCACTCCGACCCCACCTGCGCCAGGCACGGGGCACTGAAGGGCCAGATCGACCTGAGCGCCGGCCTCATCCGGATCTTCGAGAAGCTCGGCTGGGTGTACGACGTCCGCTGGCCGACTCCTGAACGCCTGGCGGCGAAGCGCATTGCCTGACGTAGATCAGCCGGTGAACGGCCGCGCACCCGTGGCCGTCATTATGGAGACCGTGACCGAACCCCCAACTCGCAGGCGCATGTCCGGTAGCGAGCGTAGAGAGCAGCTGATCCGCATCAGCCGCACCCTCTTCGCGGAGAAGGGGTTCGACGGGACCTCTATCGAGGAAATCGCAGCTACCGCACAGGTGTCGAAACCCGTGGTATACGAGCATTTCGGCGGCAAGGAAGGCGTCTACGCGGTCGTCGTGGACCGCGAGATGCAGAAGCTCCTCGGCATGATCACCGAGGCGCTGGCCGCGTCCCACTCACTGATCAAACTGGAGCGGGCCGCGATGGCGCTGCTCCAGTACATCGAGGAGAGCAGCGAGGGCTTCCGCATCCTGGTGCGCGACTCCCACGCCGCCTCCGGCACCGGCTCGTTCGCGAGCCTCATCAGCGAGATCGCCAGCCAGGTCGAGGACGTCCTCGCCGACGAGTTCGCGGCCCGCGGCTACGACCCCAAGCTCGCGCCGATGTACGCCCAGATGCTGGTCGGCATGGTCGCCCTGACCGGGCAGTGGTGGCTCGACGTCCGCAAGCCGGGCCGCGAGGAGGTCGCCGCCCACCTGGTCAACCTGGCCTGGAACGGCCTGACCGGGCTCAACCCCAACCCGGCCATCACCGCCGCGACCCGCTCGCAGCCGGTCTCCGTCCCCGCCCCGGGCCCCGTCCCCGCCAAGCCGCGTACGAGCGAGAAAGAGCTGCGCGAGCTGGAGAAGGCGCGGGACAAGGAGCTCAAGGAGGCGGAGAAGGCGCGGCTCCGGGAGTTCAAGGAGGCCGAGAAGGCTCGGGTACGGGACCTCAAGGAGCGGGAGCGGCTGCTCAAGGAGGCCGAGAAGGAGCGGGAGCGGGTGCTGAAGGAGGCGGAGAAGGCGCGGGAGCGCGAGGAGAAGATCCGCCAGCGCGAGGCCCGCCTCGCCGAACGCGCCGCCCGCCTGGAGCAGGTGGACCACCCGGAATAGCCCTCGGCCCCTCCCCGAAGGACCCCAGCCACCGCCGGCCCCCTCACCCCTCTTCTCCACCGAAGGACCCCAGCCGCCAGCGGCGGGAGAGCCTCGCAGCGGCGGACCTTGGGCACCGAGGCGGCGGGCGTCTACAACGGCGGGCCGCGTCCACTCGGCTCCTCCCCTCCGAAGGGCCTCAGCCACGGTCAGCGGGGCGGTTCGGAGCGGCGGACGCCCCTGGGACCCCAAGCGCGTCAGCCCACGTCGGCGCGAGGGGCCGGGCGGGAAGACGGTCCAGCGGTGGGCTTGAACAGGGGGGATGTCTTGAGTGACGATTGGGTTGAGCGTGGTTGACTTTCCGGGATAAGCCGTTGCGACCGCGTTAACGTTCTGTTCAACCAAACGGGGCAATATAGGCCATATGTCCGCGGAACCGTTCCAACCCGCCAACGACCTGCCCCTGCCTCAGGAGCGGTTTCTCAATCGTGAAGAGAGCTGGCTCCAGTTCAACGAGCGCGTGCTCGACCTGGCCGATGATCCATCGACGCCCCTCCTGGAGCGGGTGCGCTTCCTGGCGATCTTCGCCAGCAACCTCGACGAGTTCTTCCGCGTACGGGTCGCGGGCCTGAAACGGCGCATGGCCACGGGCCTGCTGCTGCGTACCAAGAGCGGGTTGAAGCCGCGCGAGGAGCTGGCCAGGATCGCCACGATCGCGGACGATCTGGCCATTCGGCACGCCGCGGCCTTCCACCACCACATCTCCCCTCAGCTGGCCGCCGAGGGCATCGAGATCGTCCGGTGGGACGAGCTGGGCCGCGAGGAGCGTACGGAGCTGCGCAAGCTGTTCAGGGAGCGGATCAGGCCCGTGCTGACGCCGCTGGCCGTGGACCCCGCGCACCCCTTCCCCTACATCTCCGGGCTCAGCCTGAACCTCGCGGTCCTGGTGCGGAATCCGGCGACCGATCACACGGTTTTCGCGCGGGTCAAGGTCCCGTCGCAGTTGCCGCGGTTCGTGCAGGCCTCGAAGGACCGGTTCGTCCCCCTCGAGGATGTCATCGCGGCCCACCTGGGGCAGCTCTTCAAGGGCATGGAGATCCTCCAGCACCACGTCTTCCGCGTCACCAGGAACGAGGATCTCGACGTCGACGAGGACGTCACCGAGAACCTCATGCAGGCCCTGGAGAAGGAACTGCTCAAGCGGCGGTTCGGCCCGCCCGTACGGCTCGAGGTCGAGGACACGATCACCCCGGAGGTGCTGGCGCCGCTGATCGAGGAGCTGGAGCTGGCGCCGCACGAGATCTACCGGCTGCCCGGGCCGCTCGACCTGTCGGGCCTGCACGCCATCGCCGACCTGGACCGGGGTGAGCTGAGCTACCGGCCGTTCGTGCCCGCCGAGGTGATCAGCGCCGAGGACGACCTCTTCTCGATCCTGCGCGAGCGCGACGTGCTGCTGCACCACCCGTACGACTCGTTCGCCACCAGCGTGCAGCGCTTCATCGAGGTGGCCGCGGCCGACCCCAGGGTCCTGGCGATCAAGCAGACCCTCTACCGCACCAGCGGCGAGTCCCCCATCGTGGACGCGCTGATCGACGCGGCCGAGGCGGGCAAGCAGGTCGTCGTGGTCGTGGAGATCAAGGCCCGCTTCGACGAGCACGCGAACATCTCCTGGGCACGCAAGCTGGAGCGGGCCGGTTGCCACGTGGTCTACGGCGTGGTCGGGCTGAAGACCCACTGCAAGCTCGCGCTCGTGGTCCGCCAGGAGGCCTCGGGCGAGCTGCGCCGCTACTGCCACATCGGCACCGGCAACTACAACCCCAAGACCGCCCGGCAGTACGAGGACTTCGGCCTGCTCACGGCCGACCCGCTGGTCGGCGAGGACGTGACGGACCTGTTCATCCACCTCACCGGCTACTCCAACCACTCCGCCTACCGGCGGCTGCTGGTCGCGCCCCACTCGATGCGCAGCGGGCTGCTGGCCAGGATCGAGCGGGAGATCGCCCACCAGGAGGCGGGGCGCCCGGCACGGATCAGGATCAAGACGAACTCCCTGGTGGACGAGCCGATCATCGACGCCCTCTACCGGGCGTCCAGGGCGGGCGTCCCGGTGGACCTGTGGGTGCGGGGCATCTGCAGCCTCCGGCCAGGCATCCCAGACTTGTCCGAAAATATCCGCGTAAGGTCGGTCTTGGGGCGCTTCCTTGAGCACTCCCGGGTGTACGAGTTCGGCCTGGGCCGCCGGCCCGAGGTCTGGATCGGCAGCGCCGACCTCATGCGCAGGAACCTCGACCGCCGCGTCGAGGCCCTGGTCAAAGTGACCTCACCGCAGCACAAGGCCTATCTCATCGAGCTGATGGACCTGGCCATGGCCGAGACCACCAACGCGTGGGTGCTGCACTCCGACGGCACGTGGGCCCGCCACCCGGGCGAGGACCCGCAGAGTCATCTCATCAGCACCCGCCGCTGGAGGACCGTTGATGACTGACCTGCTCCGCGCCGCCGGAGCCGTGGTCTGGAGGGGCGAGGAGAGCCGCCCCGAGGTTGCCGTCATCCACCGGCCGAACTACGACGACTGGACCTTCCCCAAGGGCAAGCTCAAGTCCGGCGAGCACGTGATCGCCGCCGCCCTGCGCGAGGTGCGGGAGGAGACCGGGCTGACCGTGCTGCTCGGCCGCGCGCTGCCGCCTGTCCACTACCTCAGTGCCGGGCAGCTCAAGCGGGTCGACTACTGGACGGCGCGGGTGGCCGCCGACGACGGGTTCTCCCCCGGTGACGAGGTGGACGAGCTGCGCTGGCTGCCGTTAGAGGAGGCCAGGCGGCTGCTGACGTACGAATGGGATGTGGGGCTGCTGCGTGCGCTGAGGGCCGCGCCGCTGGAAACCGTACCCCTCGTCCTCGTACGGCACGGCTCGGCCGGCTCCAGGCACGATTGGCAGGGCGACGACGCGCTGCGCCCGCTCGACACCGACGGACAGTCCCAGGCGGCGCGCCTGGCCACCGCGCTGCCCGCCTACCGGCCCGAGCGGCTGATCAGCTCCCCCAGCGCCCGATGCGTCCAGACTTTGGAGCCGTACGGGGCCGAGCTCAAGCTGGAGCCCCTCCTCAGCGAGGAGGGGCAGGACCCGCAGAAGACACCCGCCATGGTCAGGGAGATCGCCGTGCCCGCGGCCGTGTGCAGCCACCGCAAGGTGCTTCCCGACCTGATCAAGACGTTGAGCGGAAAGGACCTGCACCTGCGCAAGGGCGCGTTCGCCGTGCTGCAGCGGGTGGGCGGGCACGTCGTCAGCGTCGAGCGCTACGCGGCCTGACCACCCGCGCCGCTCACCAGGTCACCGGCAGCTTCGCGAAGCCGTCGGCGATCCTCCCCTCGCTGCGGGGCAGTTCCTCGACGGGCAGGGCCGTCCGCAGCGTGGGGAAGCGCTGGAACAGCCTGCTGAACACCGCCACCAGCTCGACCCGGGCCAGGCTGGCGCCGATGCAGAAGCGCGGGCCGTACCCGAAGCTCAGATGCGGGTCGGTCTGCGGGCGGCGGATGTCGAACCCATCCGGATCCGGATAGATCCGCTCATCCCGGTTGGCCGCGCCCGGGGTGAGCACCACGGCCTCGCCCCGGCGGATCGTGTGACCCCCGATCTCGATGTCCTCGTGGGCGTACCTGGGCAGGCCGTGCAGGCTCGGCGCGGCCATCCGCAGGATCTCCTCGACCGCGCCGGGCGCCAGCCCCGGGTCGGCGATGAGCAGGTCGCGCTGGCCGGGGTTGGCGAGCAGGAGCAGCACGCCGAAGTCGATGCGGTTGACCGTGGTCTCATGGCCGGCGAACAGCAGCGTGCCGGCGAGGTCGGCGATCTTCCCGTCGTCGTCCAGCTCGTTCGCCAGGTCGGACAGCACGTCCTCGCCCGGCTCGTGCCGCTTGCGCTCGATGAGCCCGGCCATGTACGCGCCCAGCTCCTCGCGCGCCGCCTGGCCCTTCTCCAGGTCCAGCATGTCGCCCATGCGGAACGACACGCCCCCGAAGTACTCCCTGTCCTCGTACGGCACGCCGAGGAGCTGGCAGATGACCAGCACGGGCAGCGGGAAGGAGAGCTCGGCGTGCAGGTCGACCGGCGGCGTCAGCTTGGCCAGGTGGTCGAGCCGCTCGTCCACGAGCGAGCCGACGTGGTCGCTGAGCGCCTTCATCCTGCGGGCCGAGAACGACGGCATGAACAGCTTGCGCATGCGGTCGTGCTCGGCCTTCTCCGTGGCGATGTCGCCCTGAGGGCCGCCGAGTATGGCCGAGCCCGAGAGTCTGGCGGCCTTGTCCGGCTCGGGATGCGAGCGTCCGAGCCGGGGGTCGTTGAACAGACTGCGCGCGTCCTCGTAGCCGCTGACCAGCCAGACCTCGTCACCCGTCTGGGTGCGTACCTTCGCGATGCCCGCTTCGGCCCGCAGGACGCGGTACGCGGCGGGCACCTCCAGCAGGCTGCCGCGCTCGAAGGGGATGGTGGGAAGGTTCCTCATAGAACCTTCATAACCGCCCCGACCGTCTCTGCCCAGACTCTGGGGAACTCTGCGTACGCCCGCTCGGCCGTGCTGCGCTCGATGCCGATGAGCACTCCGTACGTGAACGTGTCCTCGCCTGCCTGGCGGGCGCTCTCGGCCTCCTTCGCCAGCGTCTCCTGCGCCACCACGCCGTCCTGGTGCGTTCCCAGGACTTCCTGGACGTTCTCGGAGAGTTTGGCCAGCTTGCCCATGTTCGCGCCGAGGGTGGGTTGGAGCGCTTCGGCGGTGTAACGAGCGCGTTTGGCGGCCTTGCGTACGTCATGCATGGCTATTTCACGACGTTCCGGGTCATCTATGGCCTGAGCAGTGTCGTAGGCCTTCGTCACCCTGTTCCAGCCGGCCGCCGCGATGGCGCTGAGCTTCTCCTGGGCGGGCTTGGCCGCCGCCTTCTGCAGCTTCGGGGCGGAGACGAGCTGATCGAGCGCGTTGAGGAGGGTGTAGTAGCGCTCGCCGCTGAGTGTCTCCTTGATGCGGCCGTACGCCTCCTGCTCGCGTTCGTGCAGATCCGTACCGAGCCGGGCCTGGATGGGGCCGTGGATCAGCTCCGGCTCCAGCCTCGCCAGCTCCTTGGCGAACCTGGCCCTGATCACCTCCAGATCGCGGGCCTCGCCGAGCACGTTGCCGAGCCAGCGCAGCTCGTCCTGGACCTGGGCGGTGTCGGTGACGACGCTCTTGAACGCCTTGAGCGCGCTGCGCATCCTGCGGGCGGCCACGCGCATCTGGTGCACGGCGTCGTCCTCGGCCCTGCGTACGCGGGGATCCTGCGCGAGCAGGGCGTTGACCTGCCCGGTCAGGTAAGCGACGACGATCTCGCCCGCCGTGCCCGGCTCGGTGGGGGCCTTGGGGAGCGGGGCGGGTTCGAGCAGTTTGGCGAGTTTGCTGGTGACCGCCGAGGGCGTCGCGCCGGCCTTCCTCAGGCGCTTGCCGACCTTGGCGAGGACGGCCTGGCGATCGGGGGCGAGCAGCTCGGCCTCGACCTCGCGCCACCGTACGACCTTGGGCTCCTCCCCGAACACCGTGCCCTTGACGCGGTCGTCGGCGACCTCGACGAGCTTGACGCCGTCGTCGAGCAGGACGGTGACGCTCCTGCGGGTGTCCAGCTCGGCGACCGGCTGGAGTGGGGCGCCGCGGGTGTAGGCGCGGACGAGTTCGGCCAGTTCCTCGGGAACGACCTTGGTGCTGCGCGTCAGGGGACGGGTGATCTCCTGCCGCACGCCCTTGGCCTTGGGAAGTTTCAGGTGCCAGCCGGCATCGTCGCCGCCTCGTCGCCGCCTGAGCGTGACGCCTCGGGCGGCCAGCCGCAGGTCGGCGGTGTCGAAATAGAGAGCCACCAGCTGATGGCTCTTCGGACCCATGACGTCGCCCAAACGGCTCAGGTCCGGAATCGCGTAGTCGGGAGGAACCTCGAATTTGTCCTCGATCTCGATGCCCACTACACCTCGCAAGAGTCCGATTTCGGAACATCATGCCACTCTGAGGTGAACATCACACGACTTGCAGGAGCTCGATTCTGTTGCCGACGGGGTCCGAGAGATAGATCCGCCGGTAGCCGGGGAAGAGCAGGTCGGGCTCCGTGCCGGTGGCGTACGCGTCGAGGTCGTCCACCAGGAAGGCAGGATGTGCCTTGCGCGCGGGCCTGAAGTCGCCCTCGATGCCGAGGTGGACCTCCACACCCTCGCCCCTGAACCATACCCCACCGCGTTTGGCCAGCTCCGGCGGCTTGGGCACCTCCCGTAACCCCAGCACACCCTCGTAGAAGCGCCTCAGCTCCGGTTCGCTGCCCCTGGGCGCGGCGAGCTGGACGTGATGCAGCGCTCTGATCATTTCTGCATCACCACGAAGATCCGCCGGAACAGGAAGGGAGTCCCGTAGCTCCTTGCCGGGTACGCCTCGGCGAGCGCCTTGGCGAGCTCCTGCTTGAACCGCCGCTGCTCGTCCGGGTCGAGCCGGTCGAAGAGCGGGCGCAGGGCGGTGCCGGAGACCCAGTCGAGCACCGGGTTCTCACCCTGGAGCACGTGCGTGTAGGTCGTCTCCCACGCGTCCACCTGCGAACCGCCGTGGTTGAGCAGGTCCAGATAGTCGAGGGGGTCGTCGACCGGGTGCGTCCTGAGGACGCCGTCGAGCTTGTCGGACCAGGCGCGGGAGGCGCACAGCTCGCGGATGGCGACGTGGCTGGGCGCGTCGAAGTTGCCCGGCACCTGGAACGCCAGCCAGCCGCCGGGGGCCAGATCCTCGACCCAGTGCTCCAGCACCTCGCGATGCTCCGGCACCCACTGCAGGACGGCGTTCGAGACGATCACGTCCATCGGCCGGTCGGGACGCCACGTGGCCACGTCCGCCACCGCGAACCGCACCCTGGACCCCAGCCCGCGAGCCTTGGTGATCATCGCGGGCGAGGAGTCGAAGCCCTCCACGGTCGCACGGGGCCAGCGATTGGCCAGCTCAACGGTGAGTTCACCACTGCCGCAGCCCGCGTCCACGACATAATCGGGGTCTACCGCCCCCACTCTGGAGATCAGCTCGATGAACGGCCGCGACCGCTCGTCGGCGTAGACGGCGTACGTCACCGGGTCCCAGATATCTCTTGACATGAAGATAATTGATATCGAGAGAGATATCTCGATGTCAAGACAGTACACTCTTGTGTCATGACGGAGGATGCTAGAGACGAGGTCGATCGCCTCGTCGCGGCTTGGCGCTCGGAGCGCCCCGACCTCGACGTCGAGCCGCTCCAGGTGCTCTCTAGGGTGTCACGGTTGGCCAAGCATCTCGACCGGGCCAGGCGGGCGGCCTTCGCGGAGCACGACCTGGAGCCGTGGGAGTTCGACGTGCTGACGGCGCTGCGGCGGGCCGGCAAGCCGTACGAGCTCAGCCCCGGTGCCCTGCTGCGGGCCACGCTCGTCACCTCGGGGACGATGACCAACCGCATCGACCGGCTCGCCCAGGCCGGCCTGGTGCGCCGCCGCCCCGACCCCGAGGACCGCCGCGGCGTCCTGGTGTCCCTGACGGACCCGGGCCTCGCCCGCGTGGACGCCGCCTTCGCCGACTTGTTGCGGCGGGAACGCGAACTCCTGTCCGGCCTCGGCCCCGACGATCAGCGCACCCTCTCAAGCCT
Organism: Nonomuraea sp. NPDC050451; assembly: GCF_044458585.1. Classification (NCBI taxonomy): domain Bacteria; kingdom Bacillati; phylum Actinomycetota; class Actinomycetes; order Streptosporangiales; family Streptosporangiaceae; genus Nonomuraea; species Nonomuraea sp. NPDC050451. The sequence continues at coordinate 65,997 of NZ_JBITHZ010000009.1, read as the reverse complement.
CCTCCGCACCCTCCTCGCCCCCTTCGACTCCCCCCACTAGCCCTTATCCGACCCCGACCCACCAGATCTACGCCCGCAGGCATCACGCCCAGGGCGCGGTCCAGTAGCCCTTATACGACCCAACCACCAGGTCTACGCACGCAAGCATCACGCCCAGAGCACGGCCCACTAGCCCTCATACGACCCCAACCCGCCCCTCCGGCCCCTGCACCATGCTCTCCATCGGGCGGGTGTGCTGCGAAGCGCCAGGGGCCCAGGCGGTCGACCACCACGCGCCGACTCCACCTCGCATGCAGCGAAGCGTCAGTCACCCAGGCGGTCGGCGACCTCGAGCCACTCCGCTTCGATCGTGTCCTTCTGAGCGGTGATCTCGCGCAGTTGGGCGTCGAGGGAGCCCAGCTTCTCGTAGTCGCTGGCCGCGTCGGCCATGGCCGCGTGGAGGCGGGACTCCTGGTCGCTCAGCTTGTCGAGCTGGCGTTCCAGGCGGTTGAGCTCCTTGCGCAGCTCGCGCTCCTCCTTGGCCGACAGCCCCGACAACCCGTCCTTAGCCTGCTCGGGAGCGGAGGTAATCGCGACGGCGGCAGCGGATGGCTGCGCCACAGTGCCCAGTCGGGCGGTCAGGGCCGTGCCGGCCGCGCGGCGTTCGAGGTATTCGTCCACCCCACCGGGCAGCAGCGAGAGCTTGCCGTCACCGAGCAGCGCCACGCAGCGATCGGTCACCCGCTCCAGGAAGTAGCGGTCGTGGCTCACCAGGACCAGCGTGCCCGGCCAGGCGTCCAGCAGGTCCTCGAGCTCGTTGAGCGTCTCGATGTCGAGGTCGTTGGTGGGCTCGTCGAGCAGCAGGACGTTGGGGTCGTCCATGAGGAGCCTGAGCAGCTGCAGCCGCCGCCGCTCACCGCCGGACAGGTCGCCGACGACCTTCCACTGCGCCTCGCCCTTGAACCCCAGGCGTTCGAGCAGCTGAGAGGCCGTCCATTCCCGCTTGCCGACCTGGAGGTACTTGCGTACCTCCTCCACCGACTCAAGCACCCGCCGCGCCGGATCCAGCTCGGCCAGCTCCTGGGACAGGTGCGCGAGGCGTACCGTCTTGCCCTTGACCACGCGCCCGGAGTCGGGCACCACCGTGCCGGCGAGCAGGCGCAGCACCGACGACTTGCCGGAGCCGTTCACCCCGATCAGCCCGATGCGGTCCCCCGGGCCGAACTGCCAGGTGAGATCGTCGAGCACCAGCGGCCCACTGTCGGGCCCGCCGGCGTGCAGGGTGACGTCCTCGAGGTCGTAAACGGTCTTGCCGAGGCGGGCCGCGGCGAACTTCATCAGCTCGACGGTCTCGCGCGCCGGAGGCTCGTTCGCGATCAGGGCCTGGGCGGCCTCGATGCGGAACTTCGGCTTGGACGTACGGGCAGGCGGACCGCGGCGCAGCCAGGCGATCTCCTTGCGCATGAGGTTCTGGCGGCGCTCCTCGGCGGCCTGCGCGATCCGCGCCCGTTCGGCCTTCGCGAGGACGAAAGCGGCATAGCCGCCCTCATACCGCTCGACCCGCCCGTCCACGACCTCCCACGTTCGGCTCGACACGGCGTCGAGGAACCACCGGTCGTGCGTCACGGCCACCAGCGCGCTCTTCCTGGCCGCCAGATGCCCGGCCAGCCACGCGATGGCCTCGATGTCGAGGTGGTTCGTGGGCTCGTCCAGCATGATCAGGTCATGGTCGTCGATGAGCAGCCGCGCCAGCGCCGTACGCCTGCGCTCCCCACCGGACAGATCGCCGGCCCTGCTGTCGAGGTCGAGATCGCCGATCAGGTTGGCGAGAATCTCGCGTACGCCCTGATCCCCCGCCCACTCGTGCTCGGCCCGACCGCCGAGGACGATCTCGCGTACGGCGGCGCCCGCGTCGAGCGTGTCCTGCTGCGACAGGAACCCGACCCGCAGGCCCCGGTTATGCGTGACCCGCCCCTTGTCGGGCCGCACCGCTCCCGCGATCACGGACAGGAGCGTCGTCTTCCCGCCCCCGTTGCGCCCCACGACACCGATGCGCTCGCCCGCCTCAACGCCCAGGGATACGTCGGCGAGGAGCGGCTTGGGCCCGTACGCATGGGAAACCGACTCAAGATTGACCAGATTCATGACCTCCCCAGGGTATCGGCTCCCCGCCCACCCGACGCCCGCCGCTTCTGCTCACCTCCGACCCTCGTAACGCCCAACAGCGTCACTCGCCCAGCCGCGTCACTCAACCAGCCGCGTCACTCGCCCAGCCGCGTCACTCGCCCAGCCGCGTCACTCAACCAGCCGCGTCACTCAACCAGCCGCGTCACTCAACCAGCCGCGTCACTCAACCAGCCGCGTCACTCAACCAGCCGCGTCGCTCGGCCAGCCGCACGTACGCCCCGATCGCAAGGCGTACACCGCATGGAGCCGGCCCCGTCACCACAGGAGACGCCCACCGCCCTCCCCAAAAGGCATCCGTCTCCGGAGAAGACGTTCAGGTCCCATGGGGGGCATCCGTCGGCGTAGGAGGCATACGCCGCAAAGACGTTCACATCTGAGCAGGCGTCAATCGCAAGAGGTCCGCGTCGAAGGAGGGGGCCATTGTCGTAAGCGTGTGTCGCGTCGTGGGGTTGAGAGCCGAGGTGTCGTGTGAGGTCCCACGGTGGTCGGCGGAACTGGGCGATAGGGAGGAAGGGTGGAGATGGCTCTCTTTGCGAATGAGGATCTGGGGCAAATCTCTACGAACTTGACTCTGCGTGTTGAGGAGTTGGGCGTTCCCGAGGTCATCTTTCGAGAACCGCATGTCAGGGCGGCGGGCCTCGATAACATCGAGTGTCCTTGACCCCGGCAAGTGATGAGAGTGGCAGAAGATCGATGAGTTCGGTGACCGTACGTGTGCCCGCGAAGGTCAACGTACAGCTTTCTGTCGGCCCGCTCAGGGAAGATGGCTTCCACGACCTGGTGAACGTCTTCCACGCGGTATCGATCTTCGATGAGGTGGTAGCCAAGGAGTCCGAGTCGATCACCGTGGCGGTGAACGGGAAGTGGTCCGACCAGGTGCCGACTGATGAGAGCAACCTGGCGATCCGGGCCGCCCGGGCGCTTGCCAAGCACGCGGGTCGCACGTACGGCGCCGATCTGATCATCCAGAAGGACATCCCCGTGGCGGGCGGGATGGCGGGCGGCAGCGCCGACGCCGCCGGTGCGCTGGTGGCCTGCAACGAGCTGTGGGGCCTGGGGCTGCCGTTCGAAGACCTCATGGAGATCGCCGGAGACCTCGGCAGCGACGTCCCGTTCTCCCTGCTCGGGGGCACGGCGGTCGGCACCGGTCGCGGTGAGCAGCTGAGCGAGCTGCCCACCGGGGGCACGTTCCACTGGGTGTTCGCGCTGGCGGACGGCGGGCTCTCCACGCCCAGCGTCTACGCCGAGTGCGACCGTCTCAGGGCGGCCGAAGGGGCCGAGGTGCCCTGGCCTCAGCTGGACGACTCCCTGATGGAGGCTCTGGGCACGGGGGACGCGTACTCCCTGGGCGCTCACCTGAGCAACGACCTCCAGCCGGCCGCGCTCAGCCTGAGGCCTGAACTGGCGCCCACTCTGGACGCCGGCCGCCAGCACGGGGCCCTGGGCGCGATCGTCTCGGGGTCGGGCCCGACGTGTGCCTTCCTGGCCATCGACGCCCTCCATGCCCGCGACCTGGCCCTCAGCCTGACCACCACGGGCGCCGCGCACACGGCCGTAGCCGCCCACGGCCCGGTCCAGGGCGCCACCCTGGTCTGACTCTCTCGACCTGCCGCATAACGATCGCCGCCCGCACAGCCGAAGCCGCCCACGGCCCGGTCCAGGACGCCACCCTGGTCTGGCTCTCTCGACCTGCCGCATAACGATCGCCGCCCACACGCCCGTAGCTGCCCACGGGCCGGTCCAGGGCACCGCCCTGGTTTGGCTCTCGGTCTCCCGCGTAGCGTTGGTCGGCGGGTATTGGCCTGACCGGCTGGTATCCGGTGAGTGACCAATGAGGCCAAGGCGACGAGGAGGCTGTGGTGGCTGGGGTGACGCTGGTTGAGGTGGGGCAGTGGCGGGGGTCCGGGGCTCCTACGGCTGAGCGGCTGCGGGAAGGGGCGCGGTTGCTGGCCGGGATGGTGGGGGCGGATCAGCGCTTGCGGGTGGAGGTCGATGACGATCTTCGTTCGACGGCTGTGAAGGTTCGTGCGGCGGTCGGGCAGGCTCAAGGTGGGCTCCTGGTCACCGTTGGTGGGGATTGCGGGGTTGAGCTCGAGCCGGTTGCGGCGGCTCGGGAGCGGTACGGGGATCGGCTCGTTGTGGTCTGGTTCGATGCCCACGGGGATCTGAACACGCCTGAGTCGTCGCCTTCCGGGGCCTATCACGGGATGGTGCTGCGGGCGCTCACCGGGGAAGGGCCCGAGGGGCTGGTGGCTCGGGAGCCGGTGGCGCCTGGGCGGATCGTGCTTGTGGGGGTGCGGGACCTCGATTCGGGTGAGGCCGCCTTTGCCGAGGATCACGGGGTCCGGCATCTTCCGGTGGTGGACGGTGCGGGGCTTGTCGCGGCGATCGAGGGCTGTGGTGCCGGCGCGCTCGGGGATGACGGCTCTGAGGGGCGCGGGCCTGTGGTCTACGTTCATATCGATTTGGATGTGCTCGATCCTCTGGTCTTCCGGAGTGTGGGGTGTCCTACGCCAGGTGGGCTGCAGCCGGATCAGTTGCTCTCGCTCGTCACCGCCGTTGCCGAGCGGTTCGAGGTGGCGGGGTTGGGACTCACGGAGTACGAGCCGTCCAGGCAGGAAGATCAGGAGTTGCTCACCGGGTTGGTGGGAGAGCTGGTGAAGGTCTGTGCTCAGCCTGGGCGTACGACGCCGCGGTAGGCGGAGCGGAAGTATGGCGAGGCCAGGAAGTTCGTCTTTCTGACCACGTCGCCCGTTTTGGGGGCGTGGATCATGAGGCCGTCCTGGAGGAACAGGGCCACGTGGGTCGGGTCGCCGGTGCCGCCGCCGAAGAAGAGCAGGTCGCCTGTGCGTCGCGCGCGGAACGGGATCCTGCGGCCCTGGCGGAACTGGGCGCCGGTGTAGTGGGCGAGGGTGATGCCGGCCTTCGACCAGGCGTAGAGGGTCAGGCCGCTGCAGTCGAAGCCCCTTGTGCCGGCGCCCCTTCCGATGCCGATGGTGGGGCCCTTCGCTGAGCCGCCGCCCCAGGAGAAGGAGACTCCCAGTTGGTTCAGGGCGGCCGAGGCGGCGATCTGGCCCCTGGTCAGGCTCCTGGTCGTGCCCCCTGTGGTGCGTAGGAGTGAATCGACTTTGGTTGTGGGGTCTGTGGTCCTCCCGGCTGAGGTGGTGCGTTGAAGGGGCTCGATTTCGGTCGTGAGGGCCAGGGTTCTGCGTTGAGGCGGGGTCGCCGCGGCTTGGGCGGAGGTTGGGAGGGCGGTCAGGACTGCGATGAGACCTCCGAAGAGGCCGCCGCCGCCGAGGGTGAGCCTGAGAAAGGTGGAGAGGGTGATCATGGTGGCCTCCTGACCGTGTGGTGGGTGGATGTGGAGGCCAGGATCATTCGGTGGCGTGAGGTGATGGTGGGCCGAGCGCGGTTCTGTGGAAAGCGAGATCCCTGGAGGGGTGGGCTGTGGAAAAGAGACTCTCGTCGGACGCCGACCGCCGGACACTCGGCCCGTGGCACACGACGCCGACGAGCCCCGCACCACTGGGCTGAGTTGAGGGGACTTTGGGCCAGGGAGCGCGGTAGAAGGGGCGAGTTGGAGTACTGAAACTGGTTGGGACGGTGGAAAGGAAGGAGATTGTGGAGTTGTCGGTAGGTGAGTGTGCACGATGTTGACTGGGGTTACCCCATCACCACATTGGTCCTCCCCTGACACTTGTCGCGCACATGTTCTACCCTCCGATTTAGACTCCCGGTATCGTATTGACTACGCAACGTGAAAGCTTTGGAGAGGTCGAGTGTCCATCGTGCGCGCGTGTCCGTTCGTCCGCCATCCAGCGGTATTGGTAGCGCGGACCGCGCATGCTCGCCGGTCGGTCACGGACCACGCCGCCATCGCGATGAAGACCCCGCGCCATGGCTAAGCTGCGCCCGATCGCCCCCGCCTTCGCGGTGCCCGGCCCATCCGGTGTCGCCGTGCGCGACCGGCTCAAGCACCTCACCCCCGCAGATGACAAGGTGCTGCGTCTGGTCGGCGCCCATCTGGGCGCGCTGGCCTCCGCCGATCTGAAAAGCCGATGCGCTGACGGGCTGGGGCACTGCGCCGGCACCTGGGCGGCCCGCAAGCGCGGGCTGACCGTGCAGTCGTCGTCGCGGTGGGCCGGGGCCATCACCAAAGCGTCCCATGATCAGTGGGCGCTGGCCCGGCGCGGCCAGGTCGGCCACATCCGCGACCTTGAAACCGCTATCCGCTCGATCACCCGTCGGCTGTCGCTGCCCATCGGGAAGAAAGGAACCCGCAAGGAGCCGGGCGGATACCGCTCCACGCAGGAGTGGTTCGCCAAGTCCCGCCGCCTGCACCTCCTGCACGAACGGCTGAAGCAGCAGCGGGCCGACCAGCAGGCCGGGCGGGTGCGCGTGGTGCGGGGCGGCAAACGGCTCGCCCGCGCCCGGCACCACCTGGAGGCCGCCGGGCTCACCGAGGCTGAGTTGGGAGGCCGAGCGCTGGTTCCTGGCCGCCGACGGCGAAAGCGGGAAACGCTACGGCAACGAGACCATCCGCATCACCCCCGACGGCCAGCTGTCGATCAAGCTGCCCGCGCCGCTGGCGCACCACGCGAACGCCCCGCACGGCCGCTACGTGCTCGCCTGCCGAGTAGCCTTCACCCACCGGCGTACCGAATGGGCCGATCGCATCGAGGCCAACCGGGCGGTGGCCTACCGCATCCACCTGGACGCGCAACGAGGACGCTGGTACATCACCGCCTCCTGGCAGATCCCTCCGGCCCCGGCCGTACCCCTTTCAGCCGCGGTCGCCGCAGGGGTGGTCGGCGTCGACACCAACGCCGACCACCTGGCCGCCTGGCGCCTGGACACCCACGGCAACCCGATCGGCAACCCCCGCCGCTTCCCCTACGACCTGTCCGGCAACGCCGAGCACCGCGACGCCCAGGTCCGCCACGCCCTGAACCGGCTCCTGCACTTCCTGCACTGGGCAAAAGCCTGCGGCGTGAACGCCATCGCCATCGAAGACCTCGACTTCGCCAAGGAGAAGACCCGGGAGAAGCACGGCCGCCGCAAACGCTTCCGCCGGCTCATCTCCGGCATGCCCACGAGCAAGCTGCGCGCCCGACTCACCTCGATGGCCGACGCCACCGGGATCGCGATCATCGCCGCCGACCCGGCCTACACCTCCCGATGGGGCGCTCAACACTGGCAACAGCCCCTCACCACCACCAAACGCACGACCGCCCGCCACGACGCAGCCGCGGTGGCGATCGGCAGACGCGCCCAAGGGCACCCGATCCGGCGTCGGACGGCACCGCCCCCTGCCCACCGGAGCGATGAGCAGGGGCATCGGACCGTCCAGGCCGGACCGGAAGCCCGCGGGCGTGAGGGACCCCGCCCCCGCATCCCCGGACCACGGACACGATCCGTCGGCGCCGGACGCGGCGCGAACGCGGGCGACCAGAACGCTCAACACCGTTCGGAGCGTTCGGCTGAGCACATGCAGCTCATGCTCAGTTCATAGGAACCGGTTTGAGTTCGGCTATGCGGGCGAAGGATGTGATGTCTAGTTGCTCCCCGCGGGCCGACGGGTCCACGCCGGCCGCCCTCAGGGCCTGCTCCGCCTGGGCGGCGCTGCCTGCCCAGCCCGCCAGGGCCGCGCGCAGGGTCTTTCTGCGTTGGGCGAAGGCGGCGTCCACCACCGCGAACACCTCCTCGCGCGACGCGCTCGTCGTGGGCGGCTCGCGGCGTGCCAAGGAGACGAGGCCGGAATCGACGTTGGGGACGGGCCAGAAGACGGTGCGGCCGACCGGGCCGGCGCGGCGTACGTCCGCGTACCAGGCGGCCTTGACCGACGGCACCCCGTACACCTTCGAGCCGGGGCCGGCGGCGAGGCGGTCGGCGACCTCCGACTGGACCATGACCAGGCCCTTGCGCAGGGACGGCAGGACCTCGAGAAGGTGGAGCACCACCGGGACGGCCACGTTGTAGGGGAGGTTGGCGACGAGGGCGGTGGGGGCGAAACCGGACAGATCGTCCGGCGTGATCTTCATGGCGTCGGCGTTCACGACCGTGAGCTTGTCGAGCCCGCCGCGGTCTGCCACCGTGATGGGGAGCTGGCCCGCCAGCACCGGGTCGATCTCGACCGCCACCACGTGCGCAGCGGAGGGCAGGAGGGCGAGGGTGAGCGAGCCGAGGCCCGGCCCCACCTCGATGACCACGTCGTTCTCCGAAAGATCGGCCACGCGGACGATACGCCGGACGGTCCCTGCGTCGATCACGAAGTTCTGGCCTAGCTTTTTTGTCGGACGAAGATCTAGCTTGTCCGCCAAAATACGTATTTCTGCAGGGCCCAACAGCCTCATCATCCAACCAGTCTCTCGCATCGAAGAACCATCGATGGCGCTTGGGGAGACCAAAGGAGAGGATGGCGTGGAACAGGAAGGGACGTCCCTCATGGAGCCAACGGGCGCCGCGCCGCTCCGCCCGACGGACTTGCGGGAAATCGGGCCGTACCGGCTGCTCGGCCGGCTCGGCGAGGGCGGTATGGGGACCGTGTTCCTCGCGCGGGCACCGACGGGTCGGTTCGTCGCGCTCAAGGTCGTCAAGGCGGAGTTCGCCAACCAGGAGGGTTTCGCGGCCAGGTTCCATGCGGAGGTCGAGAACGCTCGCCGGGTGGCGTCGTTCTGCACCGCCCAGGTGCTGGACAACGGCAACACCGGGGACGGACGTCCGTACATGGTGACCGAGTACATCGCGGGCACCCCACTTTCGGATCAGATCGCGAAATACGGGGCTCTGGAACCGGGGCCGCTGCACGGCGTCGCGCTGGGGGTCGCGGCGGCGCTGGCGGCGATCCACGTGGCCGGGCTTGTGCATAGAGACCTGAAACCGGCGAACGTGATCCTGTCGTTGTCGGGGCCCAGGGTGATCGACTTCGGCATCGCCAGGGCGCTCGACCGGGAGACCGGGTTCACGCTCTCCGGCGAGCTGCTGGGCAGCCCTGGCTGGTGGGCCCCGGAGCAGGTGCGCGGCGAGGTGGTCAGCCCGGCGGCCGACATCTTCGCCTGGGGCTGCCTGGTGGCGTACGCGGGCAACGGACGGCACCCGTTCGGCCGTGGCGACCCCATCACGCTGGCCACGCGCGTGCTGAACGCCCCGCCCGAACTGGGCGTGCTGCCCGCGCCGCTCAACGAGTTAGTACGGCGGGCCACCTCCATGGACCCCGCCGTGCGCCCCTCGGCGCAGGATCTCCTGATCGCCCTGGTGGGAGGCAGTACGCCGGCGCGCCCCGCCGATCCGCCCACCTTGGTCGCGACCGAGATGCTCAACGAATGGCAGCCGCCGCAGAATGTGGTGGATGAGCCGGACATCACGGCTACTTTCACGACTCCCCCGCCGAGCGATGCCACGGGTAGGACCCCGAGTGTGCCCGGCGCCTCCAGTGTCTCGGGTGCTCCGAGCGTCCCAGCAACTCCCAGCGTCCCGGGTGCTCCCAGCGTGACGGGCGCTCCCAGCGTGCCGGGATCGTTCGGGAACTCGAGCGCGCCCCCTCAGCCGTCGGTCGAGGAGCTGGCGCGCAGGGAGGAGGAGGCCGCCAAGGAGGAGTTCGCGCGCTGGGAGGCGCAGGCGCGGCAGCGGGAGCAGGCTCAGGCCGAAGCCCTGGCCAAGAGGAAGGAGGAGCAGGCCGAGCAGGAGCGGCGCGGACCGGACGTCCTGGCGCAGCTGCCTCAAGGCGGCCTGCCCGGCACCGACACCCGGCCGCCCGGAACCCTGGCGGGCAACGACGAACCCGACACCCTCGGCGGCTCCAGGACGAAGGGCACCCGGTGGCTCCTCGCCGCCGCGGCCGCCGTGCTGGCCATCGTCGTGACGGTGGCCGTACTGATCGTCACATCTGCCCGCAACACGGTCACCACCGCCACCCCCGGCACCCCGTCCCAGACGACCGGCACCGCCGGCCCGAACGACGTGGGCCGCCGCTTCGCGCTGGGCGCCAACTTCGACGACCCCGTCGCGATCGTCGCGTCGGCGCCGGAGTGCGGGCTGAAGGAGTACGAGGGCAAGACCGCGACCCAGGGCCAGCTCTGCGTGATCCGCTGGACGATGCTCAACCCCGGCGGCGAGCGCAGGCAGCTGATCCAGCCCGTCGTCACCATGGTCGACGACCGGGGCGGCGAGCACGACCCTGCCGCCCTCACCCTGCCCCCGTCCATCCTGCCGGGCGGGCGGGTGGACAGCGCGTTCGTGTTCGACCTGGCCATGTACCGCAAACCCGTGAAGATGACGGCGACCATGCTCGAGAACGGCAAGCAGATCGAGGTCGCGCTGTGATGATCCGATCCGCGCTCATCGCGCTCATGCTCGCGACCGGGACACCGCTCATGCACGCCGGCGCGGCGGCCTGCGCCGGAGCCGCCGACTTCGACGGCGACGGCGTGGACGACGTCGCCGTGGGCGACCCGTTCGCGGACGACCAGAAAGGTTCGGTGAACGTGCTGTCGGGCGACAAGGTCGTCCCCGTCACCGTCCCGAACCTGGCCAGGGGCGACGCCTTCGGCTGGTCCGTACGGCTGGCCAAGGTCGACGCCGACGCCTGCGCCGACCTGGTGATCGGCGCGCCGTACGCGGACGTGGACGGCACCGAGGACGCCGGCGCCGCGTACGTCGTCTACGGCGGCGGCGCCACGCCTCCCCAGCGGCTGACCGCGGCCCAGCCCCAGCGGTTCGCGCACTTCGGCTGGTCGCTGGCCGCGCGTGGCGACCTGCTGGCGATCAGCGCGCCGTACGAGGACGAGGGCCGGCTCCCGGACGTGGGCGCGATCTACGTACGCCAGGGCACCGGACAGTTGCGCAGGATCAGCCAGGAGTCCGACGACGTGCGGGGCAACAGCGAGGTCGGCGACCAGTTCGGCTGGTCGATGGCGTTCGGGCAGAAGAACGAGCTGGTCGTCGGCGTCCCTTATGAGAACGACGACGGCGCCGGCCGCCAGGTGGAGGCCGGCAAGATCGACTCGGGGTCGGTGGTCTTCATCGACGACGTGCTGGCACCCAAGATCACGTCGTTCAAGCTGGACTCGCCGACCGACGTCTCCGGTGACAGGTTCGGCTACTCGGTGGTGTACGGCGAGGGCTCCGGGTACGCGGTGAGCTCCCCCGGGCCCGGATACGTGCAGCTGATCGACCCCGGCAGGAAACCGACGCGAAAGGTGACGCAGGGGGGCAAGCAGGCGTTCGGGTTCTCGATGGCGGCGTCGGCGGACGGCAGGCTGGCCATCGGCGCCCCGTACGGCGGCGGTGTCCGGGTGGTCTCCTGGAAGAACGCGGCCGAGGACCGGCAGCTGGCGACCACCGAGGGGCTGTTCGGATGGTCGGTGGCCTTCAGCGGCAACAAGCTGTACGTGGGGCAGCCGGACGCGCAGCCGTACGGGAAGGTGGCGGTGGCCGGGCGGAACGCCGAGACGCTCCAGCCGATCCAGCCGCCCAAGGGCGCTGACTTCGGGGTGTCCGTATCGGGATGAGCCCCTACCGGAGCGGGTCGAAGAGGCGATCGGCGCAGGCCGGCCACTGGCTCCGCCAGCCGTTGCCCATCTGCTGGTAGAGGACCTGCGCCCGGTACGTCTGCTCCTCCTCCGGCCATGTGCTCGGGATCCCCATCCCGCCCACGGCCTGCCACATGGGCAGGCTGAACTGGTACATCCCGTAGTGCGGCCCGTCCGGGTTGTAGGCCAGCGGGTCGCCCAGGGCCTCGCACTCGGCCAGGGCCGGCCAGTTGAGCCGCAGAACCTCCGGGCGGATCGGTATGGTGCGCGGCGGTGTGACCGTGATGACCGTCCCGTCCTTGGGGAAGCTGCCGAGCGGCGGGCTCACCACATACCCGCGGCGCAGCGGGATGCGCTTCTGCCTGAGCACCTCGCGTACCGTCCTGGCGGTGGTGCGGGAGGTGATCCGGCTCGTGCCCGCGACCACGTACACCTTGCGCCTGGTGTAGACGGTGAGCTCCATCCCCGACAGCGGCACCGCGTCGTCCGGCGGCGCGGAGAGCTTGCCGGCCGCCGGGGTGAGGTCGAGTTCGGCGAGGGCGTCGCCGACGTTCATGGCGGTGACCAGGTGCCTGCTGGTGCGGCCGTCCAGGGTCAGGGTGATCGGGCGGGCGTGGCGTACCTCGATGGTGGATCCGTCGGTGACGTCCTCGTGCGCGGGAGGGCGTACGAGGTCGCCGTACCCCACCGAGACCCCGGCCTCGGCGAGCACGTCGTGCACGGTCCCCGCGAACGCGCGGACCTGCGACTGCCTGCCGTCGACGATCACGACGACCTCTTTGACCAGGGACGACACCGCCACGAGCGCCCCCAGCGCCACCATGCCCGTCAGGCACACGACCGGCGTCCACGGTGAACGCCATGGGATCGGGGGACGAGGCGCGCGCCTCTTACCTCGCACGAAGCACCTCCGGTAGCGGTCAGGACCGCCCGAACGTTAGCGCCGCGCCCGTCCCCGCAGCCGGGAGTTCATCAAAAGATGGTCACCACTCGCCGAAGACCATGACTCCGTTGGCACTGATCGCCTCGCACAACTGATCCGGATGGACCCCTTTGACCTCCGCCAGGCAGCGCAAAGTGAGTGGGATGAGGTAGGGCGCGTTGGGCTTGCCGCGGTGCGGGACCGGCGGCAGGTAGGGGGCGTCGGTTTCGACCAGCATGAGCTCCTGGGGAGCGGTCTGGGCGGCCTCGCGGAGGTAGGCGGCGTTCTTGTACGTCACAGGACCGGAAAAAGACATGAAATATCCGGCTTCGACACACTTTTTCGCCATTTCGGCGTCGCCCGAGAAGCTGTGGAAGACGACCTTGTCCGGCGCGCCCTCCTCGGCCAGCACCCTCAGCACGTCGTCATGCGCGTCACGGTCGTGGATGACCAGGGCCTTGCCGGTGCGCTTGGCGATCTCGATGTGCGCGCGGAAGCTCGCGTGCTGGTCCTCCTTGCTCGCCCAGTCACGGAAGTAGTCGAGCCCGGTCTCCCCCACCGCCCGCACCTCCGGCCGCCGCGCGAGGCTCTCGATCTCGGCCAGGACCTCCGCCGTGGCCTCGTGGGCCTCGTTCGGGTGGATGGCCACCCCGGCGTACACGCCTTCCTGCCCGGCCGCCACCTCGGCGTTCCACCTGGAGGACCTCAGGTCGTAGCCGATGGTGACCAGGCGTGTAACACCGACCGCCCTGGAGTCCTCCAGGATGCTCCGAACGCTGGCCTCCGACGCCTGCGCGGCCTGCGCCACCGGATCGCCGGACGACGCCTGCCTGTTGCCGACCATGATGTCGAGATGACAGTGGCTGTCGAACACAGGTGCGGAAAGCGGCTCGGGAGCGGCGGGAAGCTTGGTCACGAGTTCTAAAGTAGCGTCCATGCGGTTCGGCATCCTCGGCAGCACCATGGCCTGGCGCGCGGACGGGGGCGAGGTGCCGCTCGGCGGTCCCGCGCGGCGGGCGCTGCTGGCGCTGCTGCTGCTCCGCCCTGGCGAGGTGGTCACCCGGGATCGGCTCGTCGACGTCCTCTACGGGGACCGGGCCCACGGTGACGCGGTGCACGCGCTGCACTCGCAGGTGTCCCGGCTGCGGCGGGACGGGGTCGCGATCGAGCTGACCGAGCTCGGTTACCGGCTGCTCGCCGCGCCCGACGACATCGACGCCCACCGCTTCCTGCGGCTCGCCGGCGCGGGCCGGGACGCGTTGAGGGAAGACCCCGTCCGGGGAGCGGGGCTGCTGCGTGAGGCCCTGGCGCTGTGGCGGGGGCCGGCGGTCGCGGACCTGGACCCCGAGCGCGGGGCCTTCCTGGAGGAGCGGCGGCTGGCCGCGCTCGAAGACCGGATCGAGGCCGACCTGCGGCGCGGCGCCCACCGGGAGGTCGTGGCGGAGCTGGGCGAGCTGATCGAGCGGCACCCGCTGCGCGAACGGCTGCGCGGCCAGCTCATGCGCGCCCTCCAGGCGGACGGGCGGCCGGCCGAGGCGCTGGTGGTGTTCGAGGACACGCGGCGGCTGCTGGCGGACGAGCTGGGCACGGATCCGTCGTCGGAGCTGGCCGACCTGCACGGCCGCCTGCTGCGCGGGGAGGCCGTCGTGCCGGTGCGGCGCGCGTTGCCCGCCAGGCTGACGAGCTTCGTCGGACGGGACGCCGACGTGGCGGCGGTGTCCGCGCTGCTCGGCTCCGCGCGCCTGGTGACCCTCCTGGGGCCGGGCGGCGCGGGCAAGACCCGCCTGGCGGTCGAGGTCGCCCGGTCGATCGGCGAGCCGCCTCAAGGCGACGACCGCGAGCCGGCCGAGGTGGTGCTGGTCGAGCTGGCCTCAGTCGGCGCCGGCGCGGCAGGGGCGGGGGCGGGGGCGGATGCTCCGGGCGCGGGCGCGGCGGGGGTCGGGGTGGATCTCGCCCAGGTCGTGCTCGGCGCGCTCGGCGTGCGGGAGAGCGGCCTGCTGGGCGGTCGTGCCATCGGCCCGGCAGACCGGGCCGCGCCGGTGGAGCGGCTGGTCGGCGCACTGGCCGGGCGGCCGATGCTGCTGGTCCTCGACAACTGCGAGCACGTCGTCCACCAAGCCGCCGAACTCGCCGAACGCCTGCTCTCGGCCTGCCCCACCCTCCGCGTCCTCGCCACCAGCCGCGAGCCGCTGGCCGTCACGGCCGAGCACCTCTGGCCGGTGCACCCGCTCGCCCCCGCCGACGCCGTCCGGCTCTTCACCGACCGGGCAGCCGCGGCGTGCCCGGGCTTCACCCCGGACGAGTCGGTCGAGCGGATCTGCGCGGCGCTCGACGGGCTCCCGCTGGCCATCGAGCTCGCCGCCGCCCGCATGCGTACGCACGGGGCCCACGAGCTGGCCGTACGGCTGGCTGCCCAGGATCGCTTCAGCCTGCTCTCGCGCGGCAGCCGTACGGCCGACCCCCGGCACCGGACCCTGCGCGCGGTCGTCGCCTGGAGCTGGGAGCTGCTCACCGACCAGGAGAAGGCCATGGCCGGGCGCCTGACCGCCTTCTCCGGCGGCGCGACGGCCACGGCCGCCGCCGAGGTGTGCGGGCTGCCGGACGCCGAGGACCTGCTGGACTCCCTGGCCGACAAATCCCTCCTCCAAAGACGCGGCGGCCGCTATCGCATGCTGGAGACCATCCGCGCGTTCTGCGCCGAGCAGCTCGCCGACGAGGCGCAGGCCGTACGGAGGGCCCACGCCGCGTACTTCCTCGACCTGGCCGAACGCTCGGACCCGCACCTGCGCGGCGCCGACCAGCTCCGCCACCTCGACCTGCTCGCCGCCGAGCACGACAACCTGCAGGCGGCGCTGCGCTGGGCGGCGGAGTCCGGGGAGGTGGCGCTCGGCATGCGGCTGCTGGCGGCCCAGTCGTCGTACCTGTGGATGCGCGGCATGCGCGCCGCCGCGACCGCCCCGGCGGTGGCGCTGCTGGAGGCGGCGGGTCCCGCGCCGGATCCGGAGCTGGGCGAGGCGTACGTGCTGTGCCTGCTGTCCGCGCTGGCCGGGAGCACCGGCAGGGACGCCTGGGAGAGCCACAAGAGCTGGGCCGAGACGATGGTCACCGCCGGTTCCGGGACGCGGCGCTACCCGCTCGTCACGTTCCTGTGGCCGATGATCACGGCAGGTTCGATCGATCCGACGGTGGCGCTCACGGTGCTGCGGCGGGCCGCGCGGGACGGAGACCCATGGGAGCGAGCGATAGCCCGGTTCATCTGGGCCTATCCGCAGATGAGCGCCGGGGAGTTCGCCTCGGCCGAGGCGGATCTGACGGCGGCGCTCGACCAGTTCAGGGTGCTCGGCGACCGCTGGGGCATGGCGCTGGCCCTGGACGGGCTCTCGTGGCTGGCGGGCATCTGCGGCGACGGCGCCTCGGCCGTGGCGCGCGTGGAGGAGGCGATCGCGCTGGCCGAGCAGCTCGGGGCCGAGGAGGACCTGCCCGACCTGCTGTGCAACCGGGGCGATCACCGCATCGGGACCGACCCGGCCGGCGCGCGGGCCGACTACGAGCGGGCCGCCGAGCTGGCGGGGCGGGCGGGCCTGCCGACGTACCTGGCCTCCGCGGTGCGCGGGCTCGGTGACGTGGCCGTCTCGGAAGGCGATCTGGCACGGGCGCGGGAGCTGTACGAGCAGGCGCTGCGGCAGTCGGACCCCGTATGGATCAAATCGGCGGGGAACCTGGCCCGGCTCCACGTCGGCCTGGGCCGGGTGGCCGAGGCCGAAGGGGATCGGAAGACGGCCAGAGAGTCCTACGAGCGGGCGGTGGCGGGCGCGGTCGAATCGGGCGCGCTGCCCGAGACCGCCCGGGCGTTCGAGGCGCTGGCCGCGCTGGCGTTCGATGACGATGGCGCCGAGCCGGCGGCCAGGCTGCTGGGGGCCGCCGTCGTCATGCGGGGGATCGAGCTGCCAGAGGAGCCCGAGTTCGCGGGGCGGGTGCGGGCCGCGCTGGGCGAGCCGGCCTACGCGCGGGCGCGGCGGGCGGGGGCGCGGCTCTCGCACCGGGAGGCGCTGGCCCTCGCCGGAGTGCCCGACGAGGTCATCGACCGCTCACCGCTGGGCGCCATCGCCGCCGTCACCGATCAGCCGACCCCGTGGTAGGAGCCCGGTGAGGGCGCGGTGAGGGCGCGGTGAGGTCGGGGCGGCAGGGTCGCGGGCATGGACATCCTGATCTCCGGCGCGAGCGTCGCCGGCCCGGCGCTCGCTTTCTGGCTCACCCGGTACGGCCACCGCGCCACCATCGTCGAACGCGCCCCCGCCCTCCGTGAGGGCGGCCACTCCGTGGACTTCCGTGGCGAGGCGCACCTGACCGTCCTGCGCAAGATGGGCATCCTGGACGCCGTCGAACGCGAGCAGACCCACATGGGCGCCATGTGGAATGTCAACGAGGCCGGGAAGAAGATCGTGGCCATGCCCGCCGACCTGTTCGCGGGCGACGTCGAGATCCTCCGCGGCGACCTGGCCCGCATCCTGTACGCCGCCACCGAATCCAGCACCGAGTACGTCTTCGGCGACTCCATCACGGCCGTCGACCAGGACGCGGACGGGGTGACGGTCTCCTTCGAGCGGGGCCGGGCCAGGCGCTTCGACCTCGTGGTGGGCGCGGACGGCCTGCACTCCAACGTGCGCTCCCTCGCCTTCGGCCCCGAGCGGGACTACCAGTCGTACCTGGGCCTCTACGCGGCGGTGTTCCCGATCGACAACTACCTGGGGCTCGACCACACCGGCCACACCTACAACCCGCCGGGCAAGATGGTCGGGATTTACAGCGCCAGGGGGAACACCGAGGCCAGGGCGGTGTTCTGGTTCGGCTCGCCGCCGCTCGACTATGACCGGCACGACGTCGACCGCCAGCGGGAGCTCCTGGAGCGGGCGTACGAGTGCGTCGGCTGGGAGGTGCCGGAGCTGATGCGCAGGATGCGGCTGACGGACGACTTCTACTTCGACTCGATCAGCCAGATCCGCCTGGACTCCTGGTCACGCGGCCGGGTGGTGCTGCTCGGCGACGCCGCGTGCTGCGCCTCCCCGCTGTCCGGCATGGGCACCGGGCTGGCGATGGTGAGCGCGTACGTGCTGGCGGGCGAGCTGGCCGCAGCCGGTGGCGACCACCGCGCCGCCTTCGCCCGCTACGAGCGGGAGGTGCGTGCCTACGCCGAGGGATGCCAGCGGTCGGCCGTGGGCGTCAGCAGGTTCATGGTGCCGGAGAACAGGTTCATGGCCTGGTTCATGAACCAGAACTACCGGCTCCTGCCGTACCTGCCGTGGAAGGGGCTGATGGCGAAGTCGGTCAGGAAGACCGCGAGCGCCATCAGCCTCAAGGACTACGGAACCTACGAGGTCACTCGCCCAGCCGGGCCAGCTCCTCGTCCACGACCTTCGGGTCGAGCTTCTTGAACAGCGGCACGGGCGGCGCGAGCGGCGTGCCCGGCTTGATCGGCCGGTGCTCCCAGCGGGCCGCCCCGTCGTACTCGCCGGTGATCACCGGGTAGGGAGTGCCGCCGTCCTCGTCGACCTCGCGGATCTCCGGCATGCCCGACCACACGCCCTCGCCGCCGAGCATGGAGAAGACCTTGTTGGACGAGCTGGGCAGGAACGGCGTGAGCATCGTCTTGGCGTCGTCGACGACCTGGAGCGCGACGTGCAGGATCGACTTCTGCCGCTCCGGGTCCTCCTTGAGCTTCCACGGCTCCTGCTCGGCCAGGTATTTGTTGGCCTCGCGGACCACGTCGAACGCCTCGTTGATCGCGTTCTTGAAGCGCGACCTGCTCAGCTCCGCGCCCACCGGCGCGAACGCCTTGCGCGAGCGCTCCAGCAGCGCCCGGTCGGCGTCGGTGAGGTCGCCCGGCTCGGGCACGGCCCCGAAGTTCTTGGCCGCCATCGAGATCGACCGGTTGACCAGGTTTCCCCAGGCCGCGACCAACTCGCCGTTGTTGCGGTTGACGAACTCCTGCCAGGTGAAATCGGTGTCCTGATTTTCCGGTCCGGCCACCGCGATGTAGTAGCGAAGGGCGTCGGCGTCGTAACGCGCCAGGAAATCTCTTACGTAAATTACTACTTGCCTGGACGAGGAGAACTTCTTGCCCTCCATGGTCAGGAACTCGCTGGAGACCACCTCGGACGGCACCTCGAGCCCGCCGAGCGAGCCCGGCGTGCCGGCACGGTCGCCCTGCCCGCTGTAGCCGTACAGCATCGCCGGCCAGATCTCGGCGTGGAAGACGATGTTGTCCTTGCCCATGAAGTAGTAGCCACGGGCGTCGGGGTTTTGCCACCACTCGCGCCACGCGTCGGGGTCGCCCGAGCGCCTGGCCCACTCGATGGACGCCGACAGGTAGCCGATCACCGCGTCGAACCACACGTAGAGCCGCTTGTTGGGCTGGTCGCGCCAGCCGTCGAGCGGGATCGGCACGCCCCAGTCGAGGTCGCGGCTGATCGCGCGCGGCTGCAGGTCACCGAGCAGGTTGAGCGCGAACTTCAGCACGTTGGGCCGCCACTCGCCCTGCTTGGACTGCAGGTAGGAGCCGAGCACCCCGGCGAAGGCGGGCAGGTCGAGCATGAAGTGCTCGGTCTCGACGAACACGGGCGTCTCGCCGTTGATGCGGCTCTTGGGGTTGATCAGCTGGATCGGGTCGAGCTGGTTGCCGCAGTTGTCGCACTGGTCGCCGCGCGCGCCGTCGTAGCCGCAGATGGGGCAGGTGCCCTCGATGTAGCGGTCGGGCAGCGTACGGCCGGTCGAGGGGGAGATCGCCCCCATCGTGGTCTTGGGGAAGATATAGCCGTTGTCGTAGAGGCCCTTGAAGATCTCTTGTGTGACGGCGTAGTGGTTTTTCGTCGTCGTCCTGGTGAACAGGTCGTAGGAGAGCCCGAGGCCGGTGAGGTCCTCGGCGATGACGCGGTTGTAGCGGTCGGCCAGCTCCCTGGCGCTCACGCCCTCCTTGTCGGCCTGCACCTGGATGGGCGTGCCGTGCTCGTCGGTGCCTGACACCATCAGCACCTTGTTGCCCGCCATCCGCTGGTAGCGGCTGAAGACGTCGGACGGCACGCCGAACCCGGAGACGTGCCCGATGTGGCGGGGGCCGTTTGCGTAAGGCCACGCGACGGCGGTCAAGATGTGCTGGGACATAGTCCTTAGCCTACGGGGCTCCCTGTCCCTCTCGGACCGATTCCCCCGCGTCGGCGGGGCCCCTCTGGACCCCGCCGTGCGGAACGGCTATCGCTTGGAGTCCTCGAGGGAAACCGCCTCCGCGGCCTCCTCGGCGGCCTTGGCGGCCACGTCGATGGAGCTCTCACGCGTACGGCGGATGCCGAGGATGCTGATGAACAGCGCCGCGAAGATCGTCTGGAAGCTCATGATCAGAGCGGTCGCGGAGGGCACGACGATACGCAGCGACTCGCGCGGGTCGAGCTCGCCGAAGCTGCGCACCTGCCAGTGGACCAGCGACATCACCAGGCCGATCAGACCGGCCAGCGCCAGCAGGCCGCCGACCACGAGCCCCTTCTCCAGGCTCACGATGTCGATCAGCCGCCGGATGCGCGGCGACTCGGGCAGGAAGCCCTCCTCGGCCGCGTAGACCTTGGTGAACACGGCGAACAGGGCCGCCTGGAAGCCGATCACCACCAGGGCGGACGACCCGACGAGGGTGTCGACGTCGAAGGCCAGCTCCCCGATCTCCACCGGGCCGAACGTCAGCGCCGTGCCGGCCACGAGGCCGATGATCATCATCAGCACGCCGGGGTAGAAGAACAGCCACTTCGGGCTGTAGAGCAGCAGGAAGCGCAGGTGGCGCCAGCCGTCGCGCCACGAGCGCAGGTGCGGCGGGCGGGAGCGGCCGTCGGGCGAGAGCGTGGTGGGCACCTCGCGCACGTCGAGGCCCGACAGTGTGGAGCGGACCACCATCTCGGAGGCGAACTCCATGCCGCCCGTCTGCAGCTGCAGCTTGAGGATCGAGTCGCGCCGGAACCCGCGCAGCCCGCAGTGGAAGTCACCGATGGCCGAGGGGAAGAACAGCCGGCCGACGAACGACAGCACCGGGTTGCCGAGGTAGCGGTGGAGCGGGGGCATGGCGCCCGGGGCGATGCCGCCCTTGAAGCGGTTTCCCATCACCAGGTCGGCGCCGTCGCGCAGCTGCTCGACGAACGGCAGCAGCGCGGTGAAGTCATAGGAGTCGTCGGCGTCGCCCATGATGACGTATTTGCCGCGCGCTGCCCTGATCCCGCCCATGAGGGCATTGCCATAGCCCTTCTCGTCGACGTGGACCACGCGGGCTCCGGCGTCGCGGGCGAGCTGTTGCGAGCCGTCCGTGCTGCCGTTGTCGGCGATCAGGACCTCGCCCTCGATGCCGTGCTCCTCCATGCACGCCAGCGCCTTGCGTACACAGACTTCCACGGTCTCCGCCTCATTGAGGCAGGGCATGACCACCGTCAGTTCCACGTGTCTACCCTTCAGTTAAGACTCTTCCAGTGAACCATCATGCCCTGTGCCCAACCGTGCTCGGGTCAAGACCCAAAAACGACTGGCATTCTTTACAGCATGGTGAGCGTCGCGGAGATTACCCCTGTGGACCACTCCGCTCCTGGCCGGGCAGCTCGTTGGCTGTCATTCTTGCGCCGGCATCGAGTGTTCGCCGCGGTTTTCGGCGTAGGCGCCGTGCTGCGGCTCATCACCATGCTCGGCTACGGCCCGGCCATGTGGTTCAACGACTCCTACGAGTACGTCTCGGTGGCGCTGCACCCGCGCCCGCACCCGATCAGGCCCGACGGCTACAGCTTCTGGCTCCTGCTGCTCAAGCCGTTCCACAGCTTCGCACTGGTGATCTTCACGCAGCACCTGATGGGCCTGGCCACGGCCTGCCTGATCTACGCGTTGCTGCGGATCAAGTTCCGGCTGCCGAAGTGGGGCGCCACGCTGGCGGCGGCGCCGGTGCTGCTGGACGCGTACCAGATCCAGCTCGAGCAGCTGGTGATGTCCGACACCATGTTCACGCTGCTCGTGGTGGGCGTCATCACGCTGGTGCTGTGGAAGCGGCGGCTGTCGTGGCGGGCGGGCGCGGTCGTCGGCCTGCTGCTGGCGCTCACGTGGCTGACCCGCTCGATCGGCCTGCCGATCATGGCGCTGGTGGTGCTCTACCTGCTGGTCAAGCGGACCGGCTGGCGCCCGATCGTCGCCGTGATCACGGCCTGCGCGGTGCCGGTGATGGCGTACATGGGCTGGTTCGCCTCCGCGTACGGCAAGTTCGCGATGACCAACAGCGACGGTCTCATCCTCTACATGCGCACGGCCATCTTCGCCGACTGCAACAAGATGAAGATCGACAAGTACAAGGAGGTCCAGCTCCTCCTGCTGTGCATCAACGACCCGGTCAGCCAGCGCAAGGACTACGCGCAGTGGTACCTGTGGGGCCAGGGCAACGGCGACGGCACGGGCACCG
Source organism: Nonomuraea sp. NPDC050451 (assembly GCF_044458585.1). NCBI lineage: Bacteria > Bacillati > Actinomycetota > Actinomycetes > Streptosporangiales > Streptosporangiaceae > Nonomuraea > Nonomuraea sp. NPDC050451. The sequence continues at coordinate 43,916 of NZ_JBITHZ010000009.1, read as the reverse complement.
GCGAGGTGCTGCACCGGTGGGGCATCAACAAGAAGTGGAGCGAGATCACCAACGACGCGGCCAGCGCGTTCGCCACGCGGGCGATCCTGTCGCAGCCCGGCGACTACCTCAAGGTGGTCACGCGTGACTTCTTCCGCTCGTTCCACTGGGGCCGGCCGATGTTCCCCGACCCGTCCACGTACGGCATGTACGAGTTCAAGCCGTACGTCGAGCCGGACGAGAGCGGCCAGCCCAAGCGGCTGCCGAAGTGGTCGTCGTACGCGGGCGGCCGCACCGACACCGACGCGTTCAGCTACGAGCAGGGCCCGCCGGAGACCCGGATCGTGCACCCGTGGGCCGACATCATGAGCGGCTACCAGAAGGTGTTCTACCTGCGCGGCATCATGCTCGGCGGCATCCTGCTGATCGGCCTGTACGGCGTCGCGGTCAGGTGGCGCAAGTTCGGCGGCCCGGTGGTGCTGCCATGGCTGGGCGCGGTGGGGCTGCTGCTGGCCCCGGCCGCGACGGCGGAGTTCGACTACCGGTACGTGCTCCCGGCCGTCCCGCTGGCCTGCGTCGCCGCGGCGATCACGCTGCGCCGCGGCGTCACTTGGGCGCGGCGGTCACCCAAGAGCGCATCAGCATCCGAGCCCACCAGTCTGCGTGTGTGATCGTCTCGGCGGTCAGCACCGGATAGAGCCACCAGAAGTTGATCAGCACGATGAGCGCGAACGCCCCCACCAGCGCGGCCCCGGTCGCCCGCCGGGGCGTGGGGGCGTCCTGCCTGCCCAGCACCAGCCCCGCCACCAGCACGAGCGCCAGCACCATGAACGGCACGACGGGGATCATGTAGAACAGGTACATCGTCCGGTTGTCGGCGAGGGCGTAGTAGAACCACGGCAGCCAGCCGACCGCGACGCTCAACAGCACCGCCCCCGCCCGCCAGTCGCGCGTGGCCACGTACCAGGCGACGAGGCCGACCAGCGCCAGCACGGCGGCGTACCACAGGGCCGGGGTGCCGACCCCGAGCACGGCCTGTGAGCACTTGTCGGCCCCGCACGCCGACGGCGGTATGTCCGACGGGTAGTGGAACGAGACCGGCCTGATCAGCAGCGGCCACTGCCACGGCTCCGACATGTACGGGTGGTATTCGTGCAGGTTGCTGTGATAGCCCAGCACCTGCAGCTGGTACTGCAGCCACGACCGCACCGAGTCGACCACGAAGAACACGGGCCCGGACGAGGTGGCCTGCGCCCAGTTGCGCCCCCAGCCGCCGGAGCCGGCGAACCATCCGGTCCACGACGCCACGAAGGTGACCGCGGGCACGAGCGCCATGGCCGCGAACGCGCCCGGCAGGTCGTACGAGAACGCCCCCCGGTACGGCCGGCGTATCCCCAGCGCCCGCCTGGTCCCCATGTCCCACATGAGGCTCATGACCGCGAACGCGATCAGGAAGAAGATCCCCGACCACTTCACCGCGCACGCCGCCCCCAGGCAGAGCCCGGCCGCGAGCCGCCACGGCCGCAGCCCCAGGCGCGGCCCCAGCTCGATGATCGGCCCGCGCTCGTACCGGTCGGCCAGCCGCTGCCGCGCCCAGTCCCGGTCGGTCACCAGGCAGGCGAACCCGGCCAGCACCCAGAACATCAGGAAGATGTCCAGCAGCGCCGTGCGCGACAGCACCAGGTGCAGGCCGTCGAGCGAGAGCAGCAGCCCGGCCAGGCAGCCCAGCAGCGTCGACCGCGTCATCCTGAGCGCCACCCTGGCCATGATCAGGATGGACAGCGTGCCGATCAGCGCCGCCGCGAAGCGCCAGCCGAACGGGTCCATCCCGAACAGCCACTCGCCCACGCCGATCATCCACTTGCCCAGCGGCGGGTGCGCCACGAACGAGGCGCAGTCGTCGGGCCGCGGGCACTGCTTGAAGATGTCCAGGTTGCCGGTGATGAGGCGTTTGTCGGCGATCGGGTCTTTAGCGTCGCCGAGCATGGTCCGCTCGACGCCGTGCGTGATCAGCGAGTACGCGTCCTTGGCGTAGTACGTCTCGTCGAAGACGACGGCCTTGGGCTCGTCGAGCCTGATGAAACGCAGGAGGCCGCCGAACAGCGCGACCAGGATCGGCCCGGCCCAGCCCAGCATGGGTGTCCCCGGCATCGGCGGGACCAGTCGCTGAGCGGAAACCCCCCAGTTCCTCACGATGCGCACCCTATGGCGTAGGGGATCTCCTGTGAACCAGGTCATACAGCTCGCGTTTGGGGATGCCCGCCTGCTTGGCCACGTCGGCGACGGCGATCTTGCGCTGGACGCCCTCGGCGACCCTGCGGTCCACCTCGGCGACCAGCTCGTCCAGGTCCGGCTCGCCCTCCCCCGGCGCATATCCGGCGACCACGAGCGTGATCTCGCCCTTGACGTCCTTCGCCGCCCATTCGGCCAGCTCGCCCAGACCGCCCCGCCGTACCTCCTCGTACGTCTTGGTGAGCTCGCGGCACACGGCGGCCTGCCGGTCGGGGCCGAACGCCTCGGCCATGGCCTCCAGGGAGCTCGCCAGCCGGCGCGGCGACTCGAAGAAGACCATCGTGCGCTCCTCGCCCGCCAGGGCGGCCAGGCGGCGGGCCCGCTCGCCCGGCTTGCGCGGCGGGAAGCCCTCGAAGCAGAACCGGTCGCTGGCCAGCCCGGACACGGCCAGCGCGGTCGTGACGGCGCTCGGCCCCGGCAGCGCGGTTACCGTGATGCCCTCGTCGACCGCCAGGCGCGTCAGGCGGTAGCCGGGGTCGGAGACGCCCGGCATGCCCGCGTCCGTGATGACCACGACCGTGCGGCCCTCTTTCAGGGTCTCCAGGAGCTCCTTGGCCCGGGCCACCTCGTTCTGGTCGTAGTAGGACACCACCCGGCCCTCGATCTCCACGCCCAGCTCGGTCGCGAGCCTGCGCAGCCGCCTGGTGTCCTCGGCGGCCACCACGTCGGCGCTCCCGAGCAGCTCGCGCAGCCGCGGCGAGACATCACCCGCCTGGCCGATGGGGGCTCCTGCCAGCACCAACCTGCCGTCTCCAGTCACCTGACCATTGTGGCAGGGCATCCCAAATAACCGTGTTTCTGCGTTTGCTATCGGCTTGGGGCCCGTACGATGTCCGAATGGCGGTGACCGATTCCCCATACCAGGCCAACGAGAGCTCGGAGGTCGGCGACAGCCTTCCCAAGACGATGTCCGTACGCGAACGGCTCGTGCCTCCCATGCGCGGCAGCATCCTGTGGGGCTGGATCGGCCCGCTGCTGGTCACCCTTTTCGGCGCCGTCCTGCGCTTCATCAACCTGGGCCACCCCAAGGCCGTGGTGTTCGACGAGACGTACTACATGAAGGACGCGTTCTCGCTGATCACCTGGGGGGTCGAGCGGACCACCGTCAAGGACGCCGACAAGGCGATCATCGCCGGGAACACCGACATCTGGCAGTCGTGCACGGCCGAGACGCTCGACAAGTGCGCCTCCTACGTCGTCCACCCGCCGCTGGGCAAGTGGATGATCGGCGCGGGCGAGTGGCTGTTCGGTCTCAACCCGTTCGGGTGGCGCTTCGCCGCGGCGCTGATCGGATCGTTGTCGATCCTCATCCTGGCCAGGGTGGCCCGCAGGATGACGCGGTCGACGCTGCTGGGCTGCTTCGCTGGCCTGCTGCTGGCCCTCGACGGCCTGCACTACGTGCTCTCGCGCACGGCGCTGCTGGACATCTTCCTCATGTTCTGGGTGCTGGCCGCGTTCGCCTGCCTGGTGGTCGACCGCGACCAGGCCCGCGAACGGCTCGCGAACTGGTACGAGAACTCGCCGCTCTCGCCGCACGGCCCCCCGCTGGGGATCAGGTGGTGGCGGATCGCCGCGGGGGTCTGCCTGGCCTTCGCGATGTCGGTCAAGTGGTCGGGGCTGGCGTTCGCCGTGGCGTTCGCGATCATGTCCGTGATGTGGGACTTCGGTGCCCGCCGGGCCGTCGGGCTGCGGCATCCGTACGTCGGGGCGTTCAACAAGGACGTGCCGCAGGCGTTCCTGGCGTTCGCCGTGGTGCCGTTCGTCACCTACATGGCCACCTGGGTCGGCTGGTTCGTCAACGCGACCGGCTACGGGCGCAACTGGGATCAGGCCACCTCCGCGGGCAACCCGCTCTTCTTCGTCTTCGACTCGATGCGGTCGTGGATCAAGTACCAGTGGCAGGTCTTCACGTTCCACAGCGGGCTGGAGACCTCGCACCCGTACATGTCGGAGCCCTGGCAGTGGCCGCTGCTGCTACGCCCGGTCGCCTTCTACTACGAGGGCAAGCAGAACACGTGCGGCGTCAAGGACTGCTCCGAGGCCGTGCTGGGCGTGGGCACGCCGGTGATCTGGTTCGGGGCGGTGGCCGCGCTGGTGGCCCTGATCGCGTGGTACGTCTCCACGCGCGACTGGCGGGCGGGAGCCGTGCTGCTGTCGTACGCCATGGGCCTGGTGCCGTGGATCTACTTCGCCATCGCCGACAACCGTACGATGTTCCTGTTCTACGCCATCCCGATGGTGCCGTTCATGGTGCTGGCCATCACGCTGTGCGCCGGGCTGCTGATCGGGTCGTCGAAACCGACGGCCACGGGGGCGATGCCGGTACGGCGCACCGTCGGGGCCGCCGTGGTCGGCGCGTTCACGCTGCTCGCGCTCATCAACTTCTGGTGGCTGCACCCGATCCTGTCCGCCGAACTCATCCCGTACACCGAGTGGAAGGCCCGCATGTTGTTCGAGAAACGGTGGATATGACCTGCTTACCGTCCGCCCATTAGTGGTTTCTTAGGGTTATCGCTGTGCAAGACCCAATACGCACCGGATTCGGTCATCGTCAGGCCAGGGGTCGATACGGCAAACTTCGAGGCATGAGTGCACCGGATGTCACCGCCCTGCTCGCCGAGTTGGAGCGCTCTCAGCCGGAGCTGGCCGAGGAGGCCAGGACCGCCGTCGAATGGCTGACGGGCGGGGAGCCGCTGGAAACGGTGACCCAGCTCGACGTCTGCGAGTTCCTCTGGTACACGTTGCCGCTCAAGGTGGGCGGCGACCACGAACGTCTGGCACGTTCGCTCGGCCGGCTGCTCCAGCTCGGCGGGATGGAGCGCTATGCCGCTCTGTGCGTGTCACCCACGACCCTCCAGATCCTCCGTACCTACGCCCGCGAGGGTGAGGACGCCGGCACCAGCGCCTACCAGCAGGCGCTCGAGGCCACGGGCGTGCTCCCGCCCGACGTCCCCGAACTGCAGTGGAGCATGATCATGGGGCCCGAGGAGCTGGGCGCGCACATCGCCTGCTCCGCCGCCCTGGAGCTGGCAATCGTCGCCGGCGAGACCGTCGACCGCACCGCCCTGACCCGCCGCTGGCTCACCGAGCCCCGCTCCGAGCTGGGCGGCGACAGCTGGCTCAACCGCGTGCACGGCGAACGCCTCAACCGCTGGGTGCTGGGCCGCGGCCCGGCCAGGCGCGAGCTCGCCCAGCCGTTCGAGGTGCGCCTGCACGCGCCCATCACCCCCCAGGCCCTGCCCCCGTTGCACCGACTCCTCACCCTGGCCGCCTCGGAGGAGAGCCTGCCGCTGCGGCTGGCACCCTCGCCCGAGGCGCTCAGGCTGCGCGAGCTGGCCGAGCGGGAGCTGGGCGCGATCAGCCGCGACGGCACGAAGCTGGCCATCACCGACTACGGCCGGCGGCTGCTCAAGTCGAAGTCGGCCATGTGGTCGGCGGTCACGAGGCTGCTGCTGGCCAGGGGCAAGCACGAGTTCGAGGTGTCGGCGCGGGAGGCCGCGCTGATGCTGCTGGCCGACGGCACGCTGATGTCACCCACCGAGTTGCGCGAGCGGGTGGCGGAAGTGGTCGGCGGCGAGGGCTGGCATCCCACCACGACCGTGGAGGACGTCGCCGCGCCGGTGGCCGACCTGATCTCGCAGCTCACCGCCCTGGGGCTGGCCTTCAGCGACGAGCTGGCGGTGCGGATGGACCGCTCCGGCCAGCTCGCCGCGCTGGCGGCCCTGCGCGCCCATGCCCTGCGACCGAGAAAGTACGTCAACCCGAGCTGACTAGCGTGCTCAGCCCAGCGGCACGCGGCGCACGGCCTGCTTGAACTCAGGACACTCAACAAGCGGGTCGTGGTCGCAGGTCACCGCGTGCCGCAGGCTGTCGCGCAGCCTGGTGAGCTGCGCGACCCGCTCGGACACCTCGCGTTCCTTGGCCGCCATGCGCTCGCGCAGCCTCGCGTCGGACGGCCTGGCGCGCAGGAACTCGGCGATCTCCGACAGCGTGAACCCCGCGTCGCGGGCGCACGTGATCAGCGCCAGGCGCTCCAGCGTCTCGGGGCGGTACGCGCGGCGCAGGCCGTTGCGCCCTTCCGCCTGGATGAGCCCCTTGCGCTCGTAGAACCGCAGCGCCGACGCGGCCAGCCCGCTCTGCCTGGCCACCTCGCCTATGTCGATCAACGTGTCTGCCACGACCTGGCTCCTTGACTTGAACCGCGCTTCAAGTCGCAGTCTAGTGCGCATGCGAATTCACCACCTGAATCTCGGCTCCATGCGCGAGATCGAATCCCTGGACGGGCAGCCGGCGGCACCCGCCGTGTGCCACGCGCTGCTGGTCGAGACGCCCGCCTCCGGGCTCGTCCTGGTCGAGGCCGGGCTGGGCCTCGACGACGTGGCCAAGCCCGAGGAGATGCTGGAGCGCGAGTGGGCCGAGCTCGTCGGGCCACTGCTCTCGCCCGACGAGACCGCCGTACGGCAGGTCGCCGCGCTCGGCTACGACCCGCTCGACGTACGGCACATCGTGCTGACCCACCTGGACGTGGACCACAGCGGCGGCCTGCCCGACTTCCCGCACGCCCAGGTGCACGTCATGGAGGTCGAACTGGAGGACGCCATCGCCCAGGCCCCCAACCGCCGCTACCGCCCGGGCCACTGGGCCCACTCACCAAAATGGGTGACTTATCCGGACACGGGCACCCGGTGGCTGGGCGTGGACGGGGTGCGGCCGCTGACGGGGCTGGGCGAGGACTTCCTGCTCGTGCCGCTGGACGGGCACACCCGCGGGCACGCCGGCGTGGCGGTCAACGACGGCGAGCGCTGGCTGCTGCACGCCGGGGACGCGTACTTCTACCACGGCGAGCTGTCCCGCGAGCCGCAGCCGCACCCGCTGATGGACATCGTGCAGGTCAGCGCCCAGGTCGACGCCGAGCGCCGGGTGTCGAGCCAGGAACGCCTGCGCTCGCTCGTACACGACCACGGCGTCACAGTCTTCTCTGCCCATGACCCATGGGAACTGTCCCATTACATAGGGTAGTTACCATTGGTCTCATGGAGCTGTTCCCAGCCATGCCGCTCGCGGAGTGGGCGGAGGCCAAGGAGACCTTTCACAGGTTCGCGCAGATCGTGGGGAAGATCCGGTTGTCGTCGAGCAACCGGCGCAACCACTGGTGGCAGGTGCCCTTCCACCCGACCGGCCGCGGGCTCACCACGCGGCCGATGGGCGGGCTGGGCGAGCAACCGCTGTTCAGCATCGACTTCGACCTGGTGCGCCACCGGCTGGTGGTGGACGTGTTCGACGGGCGCAGCGCGGAGTTCAGCCTGATCGGGCGGTCGGTGGCGTCGTTCCACGACCGGCTCTTCGAGACGCTCGCGGGGCTGGGGATCCGGCCGGAGATCTGGGCCGTGCCGTTCGACCTGGGCGACAACACGCCGTTCGCCGACGACACCCTGCACGCCCGGTACGACCCCGTCCTGATCAACCGCTACTGGCGGATCCTGTCGCAGGTGGTGCAGCTCCTCGACCGCTTCGCCGCCGACTTCGCCGGCAAGACCTCGCCGGTGCACCACTTCTGGCACACGTTCGACATCGCCGTGACGCGCTTCACCGGCCGCGTGGTCCGGGTCTCCCCCGACGTCGACCCGGTCACGCGGGAGGCGTACAGCTGGGAGGTCATCAGCTCGGGCTTCTGGTTCGGCGACAAGGAGCGGCCGTGGCCGGCGTTCTACTCCTACACCGCGCCGGAGCCCAAGGGCCTCGAACTCGAGCCGCTGCGGCCCGTCGAGGCCGAGTGGCTGCCCGCCCGGGGCAGCCACCTGGCCATCCTCCGGTACGACGACGTGCGCGCGATGGGTGATCCGGTCGCGTCCGTGCTGGAGTTCCTGGACAGCGCCTACCAGGCGGGTGCCCGGCTGACCGGGCTCGACACGGAGGCGCTGAGCTCCCCCGGGGGCGTCACGGACCCGTACTACGGGAAGTACTGAGCGGAAAGTATTGAGCGCCCGCCCTCCGGGGAGGGCGGGCGCTCAACGTATGCGAACCGGTGTGCAGGTCGCCTCTCGGCGAAAGGCACAACGCGGCTCCAGCCGAACGGTATTCCGCGAAGGCAATAGGTGAGGCCCGGGGACACTGGACACACCGGCCACGATCTATGTAACCACACCCACCCCCGGAACATTCCCTACCGCGACACGAATTTCCGAGGCCGCGCCGCTACCCCCCTCCCCTGCCCCGCCGCACCGCTCCGTTCCCCAAGGGACCCCAGCCCTTAAGAGCGGGCCGGGACCTTGGGCGGGGTCGTGACGGCGGTGTCGCGCATGGCGAGGATGGCCGCGAACGCCAGCACCCCCGCCACCCCACCGATCCACGCCACCGTCGCCCCCACCCCACCCGCCGTGACTCTGGGCCCGGCGAGCAGGGATTGCGTGCAGGCCAGGCTCAAGGTGCCGCCGAGCTGCTTGGTGAGCGCCGATCCGGCCGTGGCGGTGCCCATGTCGGCGTGCGGGACGCTGCTCTGGGTGGCGATCGTGATCCCTCCCATGGCGGGCCCCGTGCCGAGGCCGGCGAGCAGCAGCCACGCCCCGGTCAGGATCGGCGAGGTGTCCGGCCCGAGGGCGAAGAACGCGCCCGTGCCGATCGTGATTAGCGCCGCGCCCGTCAGCAGCGCGGGCTTGGGATGCCCGGAGCGCAGGATGAGCGCCGCCGTCATCCGGTTGCCCACGGTCATCCCGATCAGGAACGGAAGCAGGACCAGCCCGGAGGCCGTGGCCGAGTAGCCGCGTACGTGCTGGAGGTAGAGGGGCAGGAGCACCCCGACGGGCAGGACGGCGAACTGCATGAAGAACCCGCCGGCGAGCAGGGCCGCGTACGTGCGGCGGCGCAGCAGGCGGAGCGGGAGCACCGGGGTGGCGGCCCGGCGTTCGACGGGCACGAGGGCGGTCAGCAGGGCCAGACCGGCCAGCAGGGTGCCGAGCACGGCGGGGTCGGCCCAGCCCAGGGCGGTGTTGCCCTTGAGGCTGAGGCCCACCAGCACCAGCGACAGGCCGGTGGTGAGCAGGGCGATCCCGGCCATGTCGAGCCTGCCGGGCGCGGCGCCGGGAAGTCGGCGCTCGGGCAGCAGCACGGCGATCACGGCGGCGCCGGCCGCGCCCAGGGGCAGGTTGATCAGGAACGCCCAGCGCCAGCTCGCATGGTCGGCCAGCAGACCGCCGAGCAGCGGGCCGCCCACCATGCCGACGATCATCATGGCGGCCAGCAGGGTCTGCATGCGGATCATGCCCTCCGCGCGGGAGGGCGGGTGCAGGTCGCGGATCATGGCCATGCCCAGGGTGAGCAGCGCGCCCGCGCCCAGGCCCTGGAACGCCCGGCTGGCGATCAGGAACGGCATCGAGCCCGCCACGCCGCAGGCCAGGGATCCCGCCAGGAAGACGGTCAGGCCGGCGAGCAGGAGCCGGCGGCGGCCGTACAGGTCGGAGAGGCGGCCGTAGACGGGCACGGTCACCGAGGACGTGAGCAGGTACGCGGTGACCAGCCACACGTACCACGAGCCCGACCCGCCTAATTGCTCGACGATGCGCGGGAGGGCGGTGCCGACCACGGTGCCGTCCAGCATGCCCAGGAAGGCGCAGCCGAGCAGGGCGTACGTCACCGCCGTGCGGCTGCGGGCCGGGAGGTCCTCGTAGAGGTCCGTCACCCGGCCTCGCCGCCCTTCAGCGCGCCGTGCAGGAACAGGTGGACCAGCTCGGCCGAGGTGAGGGGGGACGACCCGCCTCTCCCGGACGCCAGGATCAGGAACTGGAACGCCTCGGCCAGCCGCTCCGGGGGCAGCCTGAGGTCGTCACGCTCGGGCTCGAACAGCCCGGACAGCACGTCGCGGGTGGCCGCCATCGACGCCTCCCGTCCCGAGAGCGCCCGCCCGGCACCTTCCTGCGAGCCACGCCCCTCTGCGGAGGCCTCGGAGGCCTCGGAGGGCGCGCCCAGGAGGCGGGGGTCGCGGCGGAGGCCGCCCGAGGCGGCCAGGGCGCCGGCCACCGCGCCCATCCGGGCCAGGTAGCCGCGCAGCGTGTCCGCGGCCTCGGTCAGCCGCTCCTCCAGCGGCACGTCCAGCGCGATCGCCGCCACGTGCGCGAGCGTGTCGTCGGGCCGCGCCGCCTCCGCCATGCAGGCGGCCAGCAGGGTCTCCTTGTCGCCGAACGCCCGGAAGATCGTGCCTTCGCCGATGCCCGCGGCGCGGGCGACCTGGGCGGTGGTCACGGAGGTGCCGTACTCCACCACCAACGGAAGCGCCGCCCGGACGATCATCTCGCGGCGCTGTTCTGGGCTCATCGCCGGCGCGCGTCGCCGGCCCGTTGAGTTCGTCATGCCTAAGAAGCTACGGAGTGAGTACTCACTCCGTCAACGAAATATAGGGTGGCCATCCATGGCGACACTCCTGGCGTTCCACGCTCATCCGGACGACGAGGTGCTCCTGACCGGCGGCACGCTCGCCCGCGCCGCCGACGAGGGCCACCGCGTGATCGTCGTGGTCGCGACCGACGGCGTCATGAAGTCCGTCGCCGAGGGCGGCACGACCAGGATGAACGAGCTGCGCGCCGCCGCCGCCGTGCTGGGCGTGGCGCGCGTCGAGCACCTGGGCTACGCCGACAGCGGGCACGGCAAGGACCTGTATCCCGACCCGCCGGACCGGATGCGGTTCGTCCGCGCGAGCACGGAGGAGGCCGCGGCCAGGCTCGCCGCGATCCTGCGCGAGGAGCAGGTCGACCTGCTGCTCAGCTACGACCCCAACGGCGGGTACGGCCACCGCGACCACGTCAAGGTGCACGAGGTCGGCAGGCGGGCCGCCGCGCTGGCGAAGGCGTACAGCCCCGGCAAGGCCATCACCCACAGGATCGACGTGCGCCGCTACGCCGGGCAGAAGCAGCGGGCGCTGGCCGCGCACCACTCCCAGATCAGCGGCGACGGCCGGTTGTCCGCCGTCGCGAGAGTGCTCGTGCGGCTCCCCGCGCCCGTGTTCGGCCGGCTGCTCGGCCGCGAATGGTACGTCGAGGCGAAATAGGCTAGAGCCGCGCGGCCCTGCCCCGCAGGTAACGCTGCTGCGGGAAGCTGGTCGTACGCCTGGCCGCCTCCTCGTAGGAGTCGCGGGCGGCCGCGTGGTCGCCCGCCATCTCCAGCAGGTGCCCGCGGACCGCGTGCAGCCGGTGGTCGTCCGACAGGTGCTCCTGGAGGGGTTCGAGCAGGCGGAGCCCCGCGAGCGGGCCGCGGGCCATGGCCACGGCGACGGCGTGGTTGAGTGCCACCATGGGGTTGCCGGCGATGCGCATCAGCAGCTCGTACAGCGCGACGATCTGCGGCCAGTCGGTCTCCTCCGCGCTCGGCGCCTCGTCGTGCACGGCCGCGATCGCCGCCTGGAGCTGGTAGGGGCCAGGCGCGCCGCCGGAGAGCGCCCGGGTGACCAGGTCGACGCCCTCGGCGATGTAGCCGGCGTGCCACGTGCCGCGGTCCTGCTCGGCCATCGGGATCAGCGCGCCGTCGGGGCCCGTACGCGCCGGTCGCCGCGCGTCGGTGAGCAGCATGAGCGCGAGCAGCCCGGTCACCTCGGGGTCGTCGGGCAGCAGCCGGTGCACCATGCGGGCCAGCCGGATCGCCTCGTCTATCAGCTCCGCGCGTACCAGTTCGGGCCCGGATGTGCCGGCGTACCCCTCGTTGAAGATCAGGTAGAGCACGTGCAGGACCACGCCGAGGCGCTCGGCCCGCTCCTCCGCCCTGGGCAGCCCGAACGGCAGGCCGCTGTCCTTGACGCGCTGCTTGGCCCGCGTGATGCGGCGCGTCATCGTGCCCTCGGGCACCAGGAACGCGCGGGCGATCTCCGCCGTCGTCAGGCCGCCGACCGCGCGCAGGGTGAGCGCGATCTGCGAGGCCGGCGACAACGACGGGTGGCAGCACATGAACAGCAGGATGAGCGTGTCGTCCGCCCCCGAGACCGGCTGGTCGGCGGCGGGCGCCAGCCAGTCCTCCGGCAGCGTCCAGGCCGCCACGGCGTCCTCGCGGCGCAGGCGCGCCTGTTCGCCGCGGAGCAGGTCGGTCAGCCGGCGCGCGGCGACGGTGATCAGCCACGCCCGTGGATTGTCCGGTACGCCCTCCTTCGGCCACTGCAGCGCGGCCGCCAGCAGCGCCTCCTGGACGGCGTCCTCGGCGGTGGCGAAATGCCCGTAACGCCGTACCACCGCGCCGAGAACCTGCGGCGCCAGCTCGCGCAGCAGGTCCTCGGCCGCCAGGCCGTCGATCAGAACCCCAGGTCCGCGACGCCCTCGGCGATGGGCCTGACGTCGGTCACGCTGCCATCCCAGACGCCGCCGGGGCTCGGGCACTTCGCCAGGCGTCCGGCGATCTCGGTGGCCCGGTCGAAACTGTCGCACTCGACGATCCAGTAGCCCGCGAGCACCTCCTGCGTCTCCGCGTACGGGCCGTCCGTCACGACCGGGACGCCGTCGCGCAGTTCGAGCCGCCTGGTGTGCACGGGCGCGACCAGGCCGCGCGTCTCGACGAGCTCGCCGGACTCCTCCAGCTCCTTGTTGAACGCCTCCATGAACCGGTGCATCGCCCCGACGTCCTCCGGCGACCAGGCGGGCTGCCCTTCGGTGTCCTTGCCGGACAGGACGTCGTAGTCCTGCTGCGTGCCGTACGACAGGATCATGTACTTCATGGTGACGGAGTCCTCTCTCGTGTGCCTCTCACCAGGTACGTCGGAGCCGCGCCCGCTCACCGGACACCCCTACGATGCCAGACATGCCATTTGCGACAGCCGTGGACGGCGTCAAGCTGTCCTACCAGGTCCGCGGCGGCGGGCAGCCCCTCGTCCTCCTGCAGGGACAGGCCAACGAGCACCGCTGGTGGGATCCCGTACGCCCGGACTTCGAGCAGGAGTTCCGCACCGTCACCTTCGACTACCGCGGCACGGGCGGCAGCGACAAACCCGACGAGCCGTACACCACCCGCGGGTTCGCCGCCGACGTGCTGGCCGTGCTCGACGAGCTGGGCGTGGAGAAGGCGCACGTCTACGGGACGTCGATGGGCGGGCGGGTGGCCCAGTGGCTGGCGGCCGACCATCCCGGGCGGGTCGGGTCGCTGGTGCTCGGCTGCAGTTCGCCGGGCGGCGCCCACGGGTTCGAGCGGGACAACGACGTGCGCAGGTCGCTGGCCCAGCCGGACCGGGCGGCCGCCGAGCGGGCGCTGCTGGAGCTCATGTACACGCCTGCCTGGCTGGCCGGCCACCCGGGCCCCTACTACACGGTCGGCGACCCGGGCATGCCCGCGTACGCGCGCCGCCGCCACCTGGCCGCCAGCGCCGGGCACGACAGCTGGGACGCGCTGCCCTCCATCACCGCGCCCACGCTGGTGGTGCACGGCACCGACGACGTGTTCAACCCGGCGGCCAACGCCCCGCTGCTGGCGGGCCGCATCCCCGGGGCGCAGCTGCGGATGATCGACGGGGCGCGGCACGCGTACTTCGAGGAGTTCCGGGAGGTCGCGAGCCCTCTGGTGCTGGATTTCTTGCTCGCGGGCGCATCTAGGACGTGATCTGGCCTACTTCCTGAATAGCCTCCGGGCATGAACATTCCAGAGGGATACACCACCGTCACGCCGTGGATCATCGGTTCCGACACCGCGGGCCTCATCGACTACCTCAAGGCCGCGTTCGACGCCGTCGAGCTGGCCCGGGTGACCGACGACGAGGGGCGCATCGGGCACGCGGAGGTGCGGATCGGGGACGCGGTGGTGATGATGTTCGACGCGCCTCCCGGCTGGCCGCCCACGCCCGCCTTCCTGCGCCTGTACGTCCCCGACGCCGACGCCACCCACCGCCGGGCCGTCGAGGCGGGCGGGACGTCGGTGACGGAGGTCACGCACCTGTTCTGGGGCGACCGGGTCGGGCGGGTCAGCGACCCGTTCGGCAACCTGTGGTGGATCCAGGCACGCGTCGAGGAGGTCCCGCCCGAGGAGCTGGAGCGCCGCATGACCGACCCCGTCTTCACGAAGGCGATGGAGTACGTCCAGGGCGCGGACTTCTTCCCTAAGCGGTGATACGCCTGGCCAGCGAGACCAGGTCGGGGGCCGACAGGTGCGGGGCGCTCATCACGCTCGGGTACGGCGTGCCGCGCCGCTCCAGCCACGCCCCCGACAGCCCGGCCCGCTGGGCCCCGTCGATGTCCCACGGGTGCACCGCGACCAGGACCGCCTGCTCCGGCCGTACCCCGGCCTGGCCGGTCGCGTACTCGTAGGCCGCGCGGGCGGGCTTCCACGCGCGGGGACCGCTCACGTCCAGCGTGGCCTCCACCAGGTCGAACAGCCCTTCGCGGCGCAGGATCCCCTCGGTCATGGCCGCCGCCCCGTTCGTCATGGTGAACAGGCGGATGCCGCCCTCGCGCAGCAGCCGCATGCCCTCGGGGACGTCGGGATGCACCCGCAACTCGGTGAACCCCTTCAGCACGTGGCTCACCGCCTCGTCCCCGGCCCCCATCTCCCTGAGCACGTCGGCCGCGATCCGGCCGAACTCGGCGAAACCGCCCGCCGCCGCGAGCGCGAACCCGTCGCGCAGCACGCTCGCGAACCACGTCCCCATCTGCTCGCCGGACAGCCCCACCTCCTCGAACCTGGCCCTCATCGGCTCCATGTTGGTCAGCGTCTCGTTCACATCGAAGATCACTACCTGCGGCTTCATCGTGCTTCCCTTCTGAGCGAATCGAGTGCGGCGGACGTGCCCTTGCGCAGGGCGGCCGGGTCCGCGCCGGCGCGCGAGCGGAGGTTCACCCCGTAGGCCAGCAGGGTCAGGGACTCCGCGGTCGCGTCGAGGTCGAGGCCGGCGGCGAGCTGCCCCTGCGCCCCGGCCGCCTCCAGGGCCGTGCGCATCGTCGCGCGGAGCCGGTCGTGGTGCTGGTCCAGCACCTGGCGCACGCCCGGGTCCGCGCCTTCGGCGTTGGCGTTGGTCGCCATGCAGCCCCAGCGCGCGTGCTCGCCCGCGCACCTGATCCGGATCAGGCGGTCGAAGAACGCCTCGATGGCGGGCAGCCCGCGCCCGTCGTCGGCCAGGGTCTGGAACATCGGCTGCGAGCGCCGCTCGACGTAGCGGCGCAGCGCCCGCACGTACAGGTCCTGCTTGCCGCCGTAGGTCGCGTACAGGCTGGAGCGGCTGAGGCCGGTCGCCGCGATCACCTCCGCGATGCCCGTGGTGGCGGCGCCGCGCTGCCAGAACAGGCGCTCCACCTGCTCCAGCACCGCGTCGGGGTCGAAATGCTTCACGTCCGGCATCGGCACCTCCGCACTCCATCTTGGAACGATTGGTCCAAGATAGCATTTGCGGAGGGGCTCGGCACCTTGCTACGGTCGCCCTCATGTCCAGCCCCGAGGCGTCAAGACGCTAGCCACCGGTCATCCGGTGGCTGTCTCGCGCTGACGCCGGGCTCTCCGCGAGCCGTGCGGTTCTTCGTGATGCGGCCAATTCCCCAGCGGGGCAGGACCTTCCTCCGGCCTGCCCGCTTCCTTGTCGATCCTCGATACGGTCGCGGAGTTCTCTCATGCCTTTCGCTGTCTACCTGCTCGGACTGGCGGTTTTCGCCCAGGGGACGTCCGAGTTCATGCTGTCCGGGCTCATCCCGGGCATCGCGCGGGACCTGCGGGTGTCCATCCCCGCCGCGGGGCTGCTCACCTCGGCCTTCGCCGTCGGGATGGTGGTGGGGGCGCCGCTCATGGCGGTGCTCAGCCTGCGCTGGTCCCGGCGGTCCGCGCTGCTGGCCTTCCTGGCCACGTTCCTGATCGTGCACGTGGTGGGCGCGCTCACCACCAGCTACGCCGTGCTGCTCGGCACGCGGGTGATCGCGGCGCTGGCCAACGCCGGGTTCCTGGCGGTGGCCATGGCGACCGCCGTCGCGCTCGCGCCTTCCGACGCCAAGGGACGCGCCACCTCCGTCCTCCTCGGCGGCGTCACGATCGCCTGCGTCGCGGGCGTGCCGGGCGGCGCGCTGCTGGGCGAGATGTGGGGGTGGCGCTCGGCGTTCTGGGCGGTGGCCGTCGCGCTGGTCCCGGCCATCGTCGCGGTGCTCAGGTCCGTGCCGTCCGGCGCCCCCGGTCCGGCCGGTCCGCGGGCCCGCGGGGAGCTGCGGGCGCTGCGCCGGCCGCGGCTGCTGGTCCTCCTCCTGCTGGCCGGTCTGGTGAACGGCGGCACCTTCTGCACGTTCACCTACCTCGCGCCCCTGCTCACCGGGGACACCGGGATCGGGTCCTCCTGGATGCCCCTGATGCTGGCCCTGTTCGGGCTGGGCTCGTTCGCCGGGGTGACCGTCAGCGGGCGGGTGGCCGACCGGAGGCCGATCCGGCTCCTGGTGATCTGCGGACCGGCGCTGGCCGCCGGGTGGGCCGTCTTCGCGCTGACGGCCGGCGCGCCGGTGCCCGCGGTCGTGCTCGTCTTCGTCCAGGGGACGCTCTCGTTCGCCGTGGGGTCCACGCTGATCTCCCAGGTGCTGTACGCGGCCACCGGCGCGCCCACCCTGGCCGGCGGGTTCGCCACGGCCGCGCTCAACGTGGGCGCGACGCTCGGCCCGTGGCTGGGCGGCCTGACCATCGGGGCCGGGCTCGGGCTGCGCTCGCCGCTGTGGGTGAGCGCCCTGCTGGTGGCCGCCGCCCTGGTCACCGCCGCCGTCGCCCACGCGCTCGGGCGTCCGTCATCGGCGAAGTCGGTGGAGAAGGACCAGCCGGCTGAGGCACAGTGAGTGGAATGGAACCCGCTTCGCGCTTTCACCGAGAGGTCCGAGCATTCCAGGACGCCGCCCGGCAGGCGGCCGACACCGGCGCCGCGCCCCCGGTGCCGTCCTGCCCCGGCTGGTCGGTGGCCGATCTGCTGATCCACCTGGGCTTCGTGCACCGGGGCGTGTTCAGCATCATCGAGGACCGGCGCGACGGGCTGCCGGACGGCTCCGACCTGTCCTTCGCCGGGCTGCCGCCGGACCTCACGGGGTGGCCCGACCCGCAGCACGCGCCCAACCTCGGGCCGATCCCGGACGGGGTGCTCGACTGGTTCGAGGAAGGGGCGGCCCGGCTGGAGGCCCTGTTCAACGAGCGCGACGCCGCCGATCCGGCGTGGACGTGGTCGAAGGAGCAGACCGTCGGGTTCTGGGTGCGGATGCAGACCATCGAGGCCGCCGTGCACCGCTGGGACGCCGAGAACGCCCTCGGCGTCCCGCGCCCGATCCACGAGGACGTGGCGGCCGACGCGGTCACGCAGACGTTCGAGGTCATGGCGCCCGCGCGGCGTGAGTGGACGCAGGCGCCCGCCGGAGCGGGCGAGCGGTTCCGCTTCCGGCGCACACGCGGCGAGGGCGACTGGGCGGTCCGCTTCGACGGCCCGGACGTACGGCTGTCCTCCGGGGCGGACGGCGGCGATTTCGACGTCGAGCTGGCCGGGAGCGCGTCGGACCTCATGCTGTTCCTCTGGAACCGCATCCCGGCCGACGGCCTCGACGTGCGCGGCGACAAGAGCAGGCTCGACCGCTACTTTGTCCTGGTGCCTCCCGTATGACCTAATCTGACCGGCATGCAGGTCAGGTGCGGGCGAGGAGACCCATCGACAGGGCCAGCCCGTTCCGCGCCCACATGCCCAGGTGGGTCTTCGGCACCATCATGCGTACGTTCGGCCCGATCTGCTGCTTGCGCTTGACGAGCTCCCGGTGCCCCTCCTCGTACCGCTGGAAGGCGACCCGGTGGTCGGAGGCGCCCGCGAGCTCCTCGGCCAGCCGGTACGCCCCCACGACGGCCAGCTCCGCCCCGGCTCCCGACGCCGGGGAGGCGCAGTAGGCGGCGTCCCCCACGAGCGCCACCCGCCCCGACGACCACGAGGGCAGGTGCACCTGGCTCAGCGCGTCGAAGTAGAAGTCGGGATCGGCGAGGGCCCCGTCGAGCAGTTCGCGCACCCGCCAGGACGTCTCGCCGCCGAACGCCGCCTTCAGCAGCGTCCTGTGCTGCTCGACGTCGCGATGGTCATAGGCCAGCGGCTCCGACCTGAAGATGAAGTACGCCTTCGCCTGGGCGTGGTTCCCCGACCGGTAGAGCCCCGCCATCTTGCCCGGAAGGTTGTACATCGTCACCCACCGGTCCTCCCCCAGCGCGGAGTCCGCGTTCGCGAACGCGAAGTAGTGCCCCATGTGCCGCAGGGCCCCCTCCTCGGGCCCGAAGGCCAGCCGCCGCACCGAGGAGTGCAGCCCGTCGGCCCCGATGACCAGGTCGAACCGCCGCGTCGTGCCTCCCTCGAACGACACCGTCACGCCGCCGCCGTCCTCCTCCATCGACCGGACGGAGTCGCCGAAGACGTACTCGACCTCCGGCTCGGTCACCTCGTGCAGCAGCGCCACCAGGTCGCCCCGCATGATCTCGATCTCGCCGTTCCGGCTCATGTTCATGCGGGCCACGGCCCGGTCCGCCGCGTCGACGAACTTCATGCCCCGCACGTCCGCCGCCGCGGCCCTGACTTGCGGCATGATCCCCATCCGCTCGGCCACCTCGCTCGCCTCGTCGCGCAGGTCCACCCCGTTGCCGCCCGTGCGCAGCCGCGGCGCCCGCTCAACCAGCGTGGCCCGCATCCCGTGCCGGGCCAGCCAGTACGCCAGCGTCTGCCCGGCGATGCTCGCCCCCACCACCAGAACCTCAGTCATGTCTGCACCTCTCCTGACCGTTGGTCAGTTCAGGACTATAGGCTCCCGACCAACGGTCAGGCAAGGTCTAGAATCGGCGGCGTGACGGACGACACTCGCTCGCGGATCCTCCAGGTGGCGCACGACCTGTTCGCCGCGCAGGGCTATCACGCCACCTCGATCCGCGAGATCGCGGAGCGGCTCGAGCTGACCAAGACGGCGGTCCTCTACCACTTCCCCAGCAAGAAGGAGATCATCGCGGCCCTGGCCGAGCCGCTGCTGGCCGACATGGAGGCCGCGATCGACGCGGCCAACCGCGCGCCGGGGAACGACGAGCGCCAGAAGCGGTGGGCGGTGATCGAGGGCCTGCTCGACGTCTGGCTGACGCACCGCGACCTGCTCAGGCTGCAGATGCGCGACCTCGCGCTGGCCGCGGAGGGGTCGGTCTTCGACCGTTTTCGAGACGCCGCCTACCTGGCCCAGCACCTCATCGCCGGCCCGCTCGCCGACCACGCGGACCGCATCCGGGCGGCGCAGGCGTTCGGCATGCTCAGCGACCCCGTCGTGATGTTCGCCGACCTGCCGACGGAGATGCTCCGCTCCGCCGTGCTGGCCGGCGTCGAACGCCTGCTGGAGGACCGTCCCGAGCCACCGGCACAGGAGGCGCGCCGGCGCGGCAGGCCGGGGGCGATGACGCCGGAGGCGGTCGAGCGGGCCAGGCGCATGCACGCCTCAGGCGATCACACGGCCGCCGAGATCGCCCGCGCTCTCGGCGTCTCCCGCGCGACCCTCTACCGCCACCTGTCCGCTTAATATTGAGACACTGTATGAGACATTTTCGAGACACCGTCAGGGTGACCATCGCGGGCACAGCGGGGGGAATCCTCCGCGCACGGGCGTTTAATTCGGTGGTGTCCAGACAGTCGGTAAAGCTACTGTTGCTGCAGGTCAGCGAGTGGGCATGCGGTTGTCAGCACGCTGTCCCCTGCGGACCCGCGGCTCACCCGTACGGAATCGACCGACGGCGAGGCGATGGTCACCACTGGCGCCGTCCTGACGCCCCAGACGATCGCGAGCCGCGGGTCCCGCCCCTTCACCGCCCGGCGAAGCCGTCGAGGGCGGCGGACAACTCCTTGGACAGCGTGCCGCTGCCGGTGTGCCCCGAGTCGTCCACGACGACCAGCTTGGCGTCCGGCCAGGCCTTCGCCAGCTCCCAGGCCGTCTCCAGCGGGCCGCCCAGGTCGAGACGGCCGTGGATCAGCACGCCGGGGATCCCGGCCAGCCGCCCCGCCTCCCGCAGCAGCACGCCCTCCTCCAGCCAGGCGGCGTTGGAGAAGTAATGAGAGCAGATCCGGACGAGCGCCAGCACCGCCTCGGCCGGGCGGTCGCTGTAGGCGTTCGGCTTGCCGTTGGGCTCCATGGAGATCACCGCGTCCTCCCAGGTGACCCAGTCCCTGGCCGCCTTCGCCCGGACCTCGGGATCGGGGTCGGCCATGAGCCGCGAATACGCCGCCAGCAGCGCGAAGGTGTCACCGTCGCGGTCGGCCTCCGGGACGCCCTGCCTGAAGCGCTCCCACTCCTCCGGGAAGAACCGCCCGACGCCGCGGTAGAGCCAGTCGATCTCGGAGCGGCGCGTGGTCGTGACGGCCACGATGACCATCTCCGACACGCGTTCCGGATGGGCCTCGGCGTAGGCCAGCATCAGCGTCGAGCCCCACGAGCCGCCGTACAGCAGCCACTTGTCGATGCCGAGGTGCTCCCGCAGCCGTTCCATGTCGGCGACGAGGTGGTGGGTCGTGTTGGCGCTCAGGTCGACGGACGGGTCGCTTGCGTGCGGGCGGCTGCGGCCGCAGTTTCGCTGGTCGAACAGGACGACCCGGTAGCGCTCCGGGTCGAAGAGACGGCGCACCCCCGTCTTGCACCCCGATCCCGGGCCGCCGTGGACGACGAGCGCGGGCTTCCCCTCCGGGTTGCCGCAGACCTCCCAGTAGACGAGGTTGCCGTCACCGGTGTCGAGCAGGCCGTGGTCGTACGGCTCGGTGGGGGGATACATGGAGCGATCTTATCGAGACGGCCGCGGTGGCCCCGTTGGACCACCGCGGACGTGCGGTCAGGCGACCTTGGACGAGGGTGCCGCCCAGGTGTTGCACGAGCCGGGGTCGCCGGTGGTGAATCCGCGCTTGAGCCAGTAGCGCACGGAGGCAGGCCGGCCGTAGTCGCGGAACTCATCGGGGTCGTCGCCCTGCAGGAGCCTGACGAGCGTGTTCCAGTCGCTCATGTTCCTGCCCTCGAGCGGCCAGACGCTCTTGAGGAAGGCGGCCCCGAAGCATTCGGTCTGGAGGCTCACGCGGCGGTCCTGCTCATACATCTCCGCCTTTTTGTCATAGGACAATTTGTCGTAGGCTTTGGTGATTCCGGCCAATTTCTGCACGTGGTAGCCGTACATGGAGGCCGCCGTGTCGAAAAGCCAGAGGTCGTCGGGCTCGTCGAGCCAGTCCTTGCCGAGCTGGAAGACCAGCGTTTCGGTGCGGTCGCAGTACCAGGCCTGCGAATTCTCTTTTCCTACGTCAAAGCCGCAGTACTTCTTGGGGATCCGGTTCATGTGCCGCACCTTGACCGGCCTGTAGGTCACGCCGGCCTTCGTGAGGTGTTGCTCCCAGGTGGTCTCCAGGCACGCGACGATCCCGTCGAGGTAGTCGCGGGCCTGCTTGAGATTGTTCGGCTCGAGCGACTCCTCCGTACAGGTGGTCGTCGGCAGTGCGCCCGCCTCATAGAGCGGGTTGGCGGTTAGTTGGGAGGATTTGACGGGGTATGCAGCCGCCTGGGCGGTAGCGGTACCGGCTAAGGGCATCATGAGGGCGCCTGTCAGCGCCGCGAACATGAGAAGTTTCACGAGTCGTGAGAATAGGACCTCTCGGTAAAGAGGGCTAGATACAACTATGAAGTAATTCAACCACCACTAAGGGTAATGATCTCTGCGGATAACCGGATTACCATCCGCAGGGAGCACCATGTACAAGCACGCCATTGCCGCATTCGCCGCGACTTCCGGCCTGCTGCTGGCCGCCGGGCCGGCCGCCGCAGAAGAGGGGGCCGTGGACACCGTCCTGTGCGGCAACAACAACGTCGTCAGCTACAGCACGCAGTCGTCCTGGGCCGAGGACTTCGACGCCCTGACCGAATCGGTCTTCAACGAGTCGCCGCTGGGTCCGCCGTGGTACGGACGCCCGAGCTTCGTCGACGGCCGGACCTGGGTCAACCGGACGACGACGTGCGGCCAGAGAGTCCCCACGTACAAGGCCGGCGGCGTCGTCGGCCTGGTCGACGGGCTGCTCGGCCCCATACCTGCGGCGCCGTGCACGACGGCGGCCTCGACGCGCTCGTCGCTGCTGGCCTCTCTAGGGATCACGCAGGTCGTCGACTCGGTCTGGCTGGGCGCGGTGCCCTGCAACACGGTCAGCACCTGGACCCCGACCACCGACACCTGGATGATCGAGACACCGACCGATCTCACAGTGGAGAGGCCCACGTCGTTCCTGGACGCCATCGGGGTCTCGACGCTGGTCAACCAGATCCTCGGCAGCTGACGCGCCTCTGGTCTCATCGTCAGGTGCGAATGCGGGCATCCGCACCAGCCCGGCTCAACCGAAGATGGACGGCCTCGGCATCGCGTGGACCGAGTTCACCTGGCAGGAGGACGGCATATTCCTCTGCCGTCACGCCGATACCGAGCCGTCCCCCTCCCGGAAGTTCACGATGCTGTACGCCGACGCGCGCGGCGTACAGCTGGTCCATCAGCCCTAGCCGCTGAAGCGGCGCAGGTCGCCGCTGAGCGCGGCTCCGGCGGCGGTGAGCAGCATCAAGCCGCCGATCAGCACGATCGACCCCGCCCCGCCCAGAGCCGCCGCCAGCGCGCCGCCGAGCACGGGCCCCAGGGGCGAGAGCCCGAACCCGGCCGCCGTCAGGACGGCGTCCACCCGGCCCAGCATCTCCTCGGGGGCCAGCCGCGCGATCACCACGCTCGTCACCACGTTGAACGCGGGCATGGTCAGGCTGAACAGCACCAGCGGCCCCATCGGCCACCACGGGCCGAACGGCAGCGCCATCGCCACGATCGAGGCCCCGAAAACGGCCGTGAACACGATGGTCAGCTTGCCCGGCGGCAGCAGCCGGCCGACCCGTCCGGACAGCAGCGCGCCGACCAGCCCGCCGATCCCCGCGCCGGCCAGCACCGTCCCGGTGCCGAGCGCCCCGCCGCCGCGCTCGCCGACCAGCACGATCAGGGGAAGCAGGTACGCGGGGCTCAGCAGGTTGAGCATCATCACCACGGCCCAGACCGCCCGCAGCCCCCGCTGACGCCACAGCCAGGCGACCGCCTCCCCCATGTCCCTGCGCATGCTTCGCCGGCCGCCCGGCTCGCTCTTGGGCCGCCGCGGCACCTTCGCCCCGGCCGCGCACAACGCGGCGACGAGGAAGGTGACCGCGTCGACGACGAAGGGCACGGCCCGCCCTAACCCGTACAGCAGCGCGCCGAGCGGCGGCCCGATCAGCCTGGCCGCGTGCAGGCGGGCCTGCTCCTGCGCGTACGCGTTCGGCAACTGCTCGGTCGGGACGACCCCGCGGATCGCCGTCGTCCGCGTCGGCCTGAGGAAGGCGGCGCATCCTCCGTCGATGACCGCGGTCACGACGAAGTGCCAGACGAGCGCCCGGTCCCCGACGATCAGCGCGGCCAGGACCGCCGCGTTGACCGTCTGGAGCCCCTGGACGGCGATCAGCGTGCGCCGCCGGTCCCACCGGTCCACCCAGACGCCGGCGGGCAGCTGGGCCATGACGGACGCGGCCGTACGGGCGCCCGCGACGATCCCCGCCCACCCCGGCGAGCCGGTGAGCGCCAGCACGAGCAGCGGCGTGGCCAGCCTCGTCAGCTCCATCCCCACCTGGGAGACGGCGCTGCCGACCCAGAGCAGCTGGAACTGCTTGTTCCTGCGCAGCGGCACGACACCCATGGGGTTGCTCAGCGGAATTCGTCCGCGTTGTCCACGGCCCATCGCCCGAATGTACGCGCCGGCGCCCCGGTGATCTCCTCCACCGTCGAGGTGACCAGCTCCGACCGCGGCCGCGCCTCCGCGCTGGCCAGCAGGGCCTCCACCAGGGCAGGCGGCCTGCCGTCCGCGAGCATCTGCTCACGCGCGGCCTGTACGGGCACCTTCTCGAACCGCAGCGGGCGCCCGACGGCCTCCCCGATCGCGCGCACCTGCTCGGCCCGGCCCACCACCTCCGGCCCGGTCAGCACGTACGTGGCTCCGTCGTGCCCGTCGTCCACCAGCACCCGTACCGCCACATCCGCGACATCGCGCGGATCGATCACCGCGGTGGCGGCGATCTCCGGCCCCCGTACGACACCGGTGGCCCGGATCTGCGCCGCCCATCCCCGGGTGTTGGAGGCGATGGTGTTCGACCGCAGGACGGTCCACCGCAGCCCGGACCTCTCGATCAACCTCTCCATGTCGGCATGCAGCTGGTTGATCGGGTCGCTCTGCCGCTCCGCCTCGTCGTCCACCCCTGACGACGAGAGGTAGACGACGCGGCGGGCCCGGCTCCTGATCACCTCCAGCACGGCGGGGGCGCCCTCCGCGCCGAGGAAGGGCCAGACCAGGAACACCGTCTCCACGCCCGTCAGCGCCCGCTCCAGCGTGCCGGGCACGCCCAGGTCCCCTTCCACGACCTCCACTCCCCCTGGAAGCCGCGCCGCCTGGGCATCCCTCACCAACGCCCGCGCGGAACCACCGGCGGACACCAGCCCGGCCACGACCTGCCGGCCCACGTTGCCGGTCGCCCCGGTCACCAGAATCTCGGTCATGACGGGGTCAGCCCGGGCACGGACGGCGATATTCCGCCCAGTCCCGAGCGGGTCCCCCTACGAGGGCCACCCGTGCGAACCGGTCTCCGGGACCGGCCGCTCGATCGTCACGATCGCCCGGCGGCCCTGACGCGCGCCGACCAGATGATCGCGTAGGCGACGGCCAGGAGTCCGAGGAGGCGGGTGGTGTCGGTCATGCCGATGGCCGCGGTCATGGGCGCGACCGCGAGTGTCGACAGACCCTGGAACGCCGCCGAGAGGCTGAAGACGAGCACCATGACGCGGCCGCGGACGTGGTCGGGCGTCGCCAGTTGCAGGCCGTTGAGGGCGAGGATCGCGCACGCGCCCACGCCGAGGTGGCCGGCGAACGCGGCGGCCATTCCCGGGCCGAGTCCGGAGACGTGGGCGAGGGCCAGGTATCCGAGGCCGAAGACGGCCAGGGCCGCCGCGGCCACGTACAGCCGCCGACGCGTCGAGCCGGCGGCGAGCCGCCTGCCCGCGAAGGGGCCGAGCACGGCGCCGAGTCCCTGCGCCAGGTAGAGGGCGCCGACTCCCGCGTCGCCGACGTGGAAACGATCGAGGGCGTAGACGGGCAGGAGCCCGACCATGCCGTAGCAGAGACGCAGCCCCGCGGTCAGCCACAGCAGGGCCGCGGCCATGGGGGTGGTTCGCAGGAACCGCCAGAGTTCGGCGGTGTCAGCGCGTATGCGCAGCCGGCGCGTCGACACGGCGCTGGAGAATGGCCGCTTGATCCTCGCGACGAGCAGCGCGGAGACGAT
The DNA here is from genome assembly GCF_044458585.1 of Nonomuraea sp. NPDC050451. Classification (NCBI taxonomy): domain Bacteria; kingdom Bacillati; phylum Actinomycetota; class Actinomycetes; order Streptosporangiales; family Streptosporangiaceae; genus Nonomuraea; species Nonomuraea sp. NPDC050451. Next base: position 18,348 of record NZ_JBITHZ010000009.1, on the reverse strand, counting down.
GAACGAGGCGCCGTCGACGAGGAGTGTGGCCGAGGTTCCCCAGGCGGCGGTGACCACGCCTCCCAGGCCGGCTCCGACGAGCAGGCCGGCCGAGTACAGGCTGCCGAGCACGGTCTGGGCCAGTGAGAGGTCCCGGCCGGTGACGAGGTTGGGCAGCGCGGCCTCGGGGATGGGACCGGCCACCGCGGCGAACACCGACAAGACGGCCAGGCAACCCAGGGCCACCGCCACCGAGCCGGTATGGAAGGCGATCAGCAGCCCGCCCACCGGGACCACCGAGCCCAGGTCGCAGGCGATCCGGAGACGCCGCCGGTCGAAGCGGTCGGTGAGCGGGCCGATCAACGGGAACAGCAGCACTCCGGGAAGAGAGTTGATCGCGAACAGCAGCGCCGTCCACCCCGGCGAGCCGGTGTTGAGGTAGACGAAACCGCTCAACGCGACGAAGGCGAACCAGTCGCCCGTCAGGCTCAGCGCGCACGCGCCGACGAGGCGTCTGAAATCGGCGTTGCGGCGCAGCAGCGCGAAGAGGTCGCCGGAAGATCGGCGCCATGCAGGGAACACTCGGTGACTCCAGCAGTGTGTCCCCCCGAGGGGGACCGGAAAGGGGTGACGTCGTCGACACAGCTGCTGGTCAGTCACAAAGGTGCTGCATGGCAGCATGGTAGTGCCTGCTCCTACCGCTTGGCCTTGCAGGACTTCGGCAGAGGGGGCCGCTGCGCGGTCCACCTCGTCTCGGGCGTCCACGCGGTATAGGACAGGATGTCGCCCCCGGAGCTGCCCGGCGCATAACCGACCCGGGCCAGTGTGGCGCCGGTCCGCGGGTCCAGGAGGGTGTGCATGTACGAAGAAGACCCCGCGCTGTCACGCGTGAAGGTGACGGACAGCGCCTGCCTGCCCATCGGATCGGTTGCCGTGCCGTGCACCACGGTGTCGGGAAGCTCGGCCAGCAGTCGCAGGATCGCGGCACGGAGCTGCGGACGGATCGGCATTGACAGCAGATTTCCCGCGAGCGGGAGGAAGTCCTCGAAAGGCTCCTCGAACCCCCGGCTCACCCATATCCGGTGATACTCACGAAGCTTGGCGAGCAGTCCGTTCCGGTCGGCGGGGATGGCGGCCAGATCGGCGAGCGTGAAGCTCGCGACGGAGGAGTCCCCCACTTGGGCGTCGCCTCGGTCGTACCACCCGCAGTCGTACAACCGGACGGTGATCCGTACCGGACGGCACTCGTCAGCGGGGTTGCCCTTGGCACAGCGCGGCTTGACCCGGGCCGGTGCTCCCGCCGCCCGCCAGGCGCGTTGGTCGGCCGGGGAGGCCGGGAGCGCGGTCGCCGCGTAGGACAGGATCGTGGACTGCTCCGCGGTGTTCATCGGAACCCTGCGCTCGATGCGCTGCCGGGTCCGCAGGTTGTAGTCGCCCGCCGACACCCGGTCGCCGGTGATCATCACCTCCCACCAGTAGGCGCCCCTTTGGTCAGGCAGCCGCTCGACGCGGTCGGCCAGCTGCAGCAGTTCCGCGTTCCGCGGCTGGACCAGCACCGGAGCGGGCGCGGAGACCACGCCGGCCATCACCGTGATCGCCGTGACCACCGCCGCCGTGGCCATGGCCGCGCCGAGCGCCCACACCCACACACGCGTACGGGAGCGGGTACGGCCGGCGGCGAGGCGGGCCCGGGCGCGGGCGACCACCTCGGGCGGGGGCGGCGGCGCGTCGGGCAGTGCCCGGGCGAGCAGGTCGAGCTCATCCATCAAGGTCCTCCTTCAGCGCGCCGAGCGCCGCGCGCAGTTGCTTGCGCGCCCTGTTGAGCCGGGACGCGACGGTTCCGTAGGGAATGTCCAGGGCGGCGGCGACCTCCGCGTGGCTCAGACCGCCCAGCGCGATCAGCAGCACCACGTCGCGGTCGCGCTGTTTCAGCTTGGCCAGCGCCCCCGCGAGCGGGCCGGTGAAACGCGCGGCGTCCACCCGATCGAGCACCCGATCCAGCACGGGATCCCCGTGGCCGTCCCAGTCGCGCTCCGCCGCGCGGGCGAGCGCCTTCCACCTCGTGGTCTCGGTACGGCGGTGCCGCGCGACCAGGTTGGTGGCGATGCCGTACAGCCAGGGTCTGACCTCTCCCACGGCCGGGTCATATCCGCCGCGCAACGCCACGAGGAAGACCTCGGCGGCCAGGTCGTCGGCGTCGTCCGCGGGCAGGCGACGGGCGATGTATCGGTGGATCTCGGCGAAGTAGCGGTCGAAGAGATCGGGGGCCACCAGCTGATCCGTTCCGTTACGCGTGTTGTACACGATCACAACCGTTCTTGCCGCAACGGGGGAAATGCTTTCACGCTCGGCGGGACCTCCTCCGGGGATGAAAGTTTCACTGACAGTTGACGTCCGGAAAGCGCTTTCCTACTGTGGCCTGGTTTTCACCCGCGCCGCCGTACCAACACCATTGGAGAAGGATGATGCGCCTGAAAGCCGTCCTCGCGTGCGCCGGCCTGTTAGCCGGTGCATTCGTCGCACTGTCGCAAGCCGCCGCGCACGCCGCACCGACGCGGTACGAGGCGGAGAGCTCGCCCGCGGTCTGTACCGGCACCATAGACAGCAACTGGTCCGGGTACTCGGGCAGCGGATTCTGCAACGGCAACAACGCCACCGGCGCCTCCGCCCAGTTCACCGTCAACGCCGGCGCGGCCGGCACGGCGACGCTGAGCGTGCGGTTCGCGAACGGGACCACGACCGCCCGGCCCGCCGACCTGATCGTCAACGGGTCGACGGTCCAGAACGTCTCGTACGAGGGCACCGGCGCCTGGGACACCTGGGTGACCAAGACGCTCACCGTGTCGGTGCGGTCGGGCAGCAACACCATCCAGCTCAACCCGACCACCTCGAACGGCCTGGCCAACATCGACTACATCGACGTCGACGCGGGCGGCACGACCCCGCCGACGGGCAGCACGCTGTACGTGGCGCCGAACGGCAGGGACAGCGCAACCGGGACGCAGTCGGACCCGACGACCCTCACCTCGGCGATCACCCGCGTCACCGCCGGCGGGACGATCTACGTACGCGGCGGGACCTACAACTTCTCGCAGACGGTCACCATCGCGCCGGGCAACAACGGCACCTCCAGCGCCCGTAAGAAACTGTCCGCCTACCCCGGTGAGACCCCGATCCTGAACTTCTCGGCCCAGAGCGAGGACCCGGCCAACCGCGGGCTCGCCGTGAACGGGTCGTACTGGCACATCTACGGCATCGTCGTCGAGCGTGCCGGTGACAACGGCATCTTCGTCGGCGGCAGCAACAACATCTTCGAACGCACGGTGACGCGGTTCAACCGCGACACGGGGCTGCAGCTCTCGCGGATCGCCTCTGACACGCCCCGCGACCAGTGGCCGTCCAACAACCTCGTCCTGAGCGCGTTGTCACACGACAACGCCGACTCCGACGGCGAGGACGCCGACGGCTTCGCCGCGAAGCTCACCGTCGGCTCCGGCAACGTCTTCCGCTACTGCGTGTCCCGCAACAACATCGACGACGGCTGGGACCTCTACACCAAGACGGACACGGGAGCCATCGGCCCGGTGACCATCGAGGACTCCCTGTCGTACAACAACGGCACCCTCAGCGACGGCAGCCAGGCCGGCAACGGTGACCGCAACGGCTACAAGCTCGGCGGCGAGGACATCGCGGTCAACCACACCATCCGGCGGAGCATCGCGTACCGCAACGGCAAGCACGGCTTCACCTACAACCGCAACCCCGGCACGATGACGGTGTCGGACAACGTCAGCATCGACAATGCCGAGCGCAACTACTCGTTCGACGCCGGCACCTCGGTGTTCCGCAACAACGTCTCGTGCCGCAGCGGCAGCGGGACCAACGACCGGATCGTCGGCAACGCCGACAGCTCGAACCAGTTCTGGTCCGGCTCCAACGGGTCCCGGTGCTCGTCCTACAGCGGCGCCCTGAAGTGGTCCTTCGCCTCGGACGGCCGCCTCGTCGTGACCTTCGGCGGGTGACGCCGTGACAGAGGGGGCGAGTACGCCACCGTACTCGCCCCACTCCGTTGGACTCGGCTGCGACCTTGGAAGCCTTTGCGCCGCCGCGCGCGGCCGAGGTTGATCTCGCTGCGTGGTGCACGGTGTTCAGCGAGCACGACACCGCGGTGCTTCCCGAGCACCGAGGGCGCGGCCTGGCTCGTTGGATCAAGGCCGAGCAGACCCTGCGGCTGCACGAACGTTTCCCGTCCGTGCGCACCGTCACCGCGACGGTCAACCAGCAGAACCTGCCGATGGTCGCGGTGAACCGGGCCGTGGGCTACCGGACGATCGCCGAACGGCTCCTGACGGAAGGGCCTATTCCCTGACGCATCGGCGCCGCGCCCGCGTCCAGTTCCAGGTGGGAGCCGGTGAACGCGGCCCGCAGGCGCCGATCGTGCGTCACGACCACCAGCGCGCCCCGGTAGGCGGCCAGCGCCTCCTCCAGTTGCTCCACGAGCATCGGCGACAGGTGGTTGGTCGGCTCGTCGAGCAGGAGCAGGTCCACGGGCTCGCTCACCAGCCGGGCGAGCTCGATCCGGCGCCGTTGCCCGTAGGAGAGCTCCCCTACGCGCAACCCGAGGTCCGACGGCCGGAACAGCCCCAGGGCGAGCAGCGCGTCCGCGTGCTCGTCCAGGCTGCCGGGACGCCCGTCCGCGTAGGCCCGCAGCACCGTCCGGTCCGCCGGCCCGGCCCTGCCGATGTCCCGCTCGTCCTGCCGGAAGAACCCGACCCGGCCGGCCCGCCGTACCTCGCCCGCGTCCGGACGCAGTTCCTCGGCGAGCACCCGCATCAGCGTGGTCTTGCCCGCCCCGTTCGGGCCGGTGACGAGCAGCCGCTCACCGGCGCGGACGGTCAGGGAATCAAGGCGGAGCCGGCCCGTCACCACCACGCCGTCGAGCGCGGCCACCTCGGCCCCGGCGGTCGCTCCCCCGGCAGCGAGGGCGGCGGTGAAGCGCAGCGGTTCGGGCGGCGGCGGCGCCGGGTGCTCGGTGAGCCATCGCAGCCGCTGCTGGGACTGCCGGATGCGCCCGGCGGCCCCGTGTGTACGCGAGCGCGCCCGCCAGGTGCCGGTGCCCATGCCCGCCTTGGGGGTCTTGCGCGGGATCCCGGCCAGTCGGCCCGCGTTGGCCGCCACCAGCGTGGCGTGCCGGTCCAGCTCCGTCTTCCACTCCTCGTGGGCCCGCGCCTGGGCGGCGCGTTCGGCGGCCTTGGCGGCGAGGTATCCGGCGTACCCGTCGCCGTAGCGGCGCACCTTCCCGTCGGAGACCTCCAGGATGGCGGTGGTCACCCGCTCCAGGAACACCCGGTCGTGCGTGATCGCCACGACCGTGCCCCGGTGGGCGCGCAGGCGCTGTTCGAGCCAGGCCACGGCCTGGTCGTCCAGGTCGTTGGTCGGCTCGTCGAGCAGCAGCAGCTCGGGAGCGGACGCCAGCGTGGCGGCCAGGGCGAGCCTGGCGCGTTCGCCGCCGGAGAGCGTGCCCAGCGGGCGGCTCCGGTCGAGCCCGGGCAACCCGAGCCCGTGCAGCGCGATCTCCACCCGGACGTCGGCCTCGTAGCCGCCCCGCGCTTCGAACTGCGCCACGAGCCCCGCGTACGTCTCCGCGTCCGCCTCTTCGAGCGACCGCTCGGCCGTCCGCATCCGGGCCTCGAGCTCTCGCAGGTCGGACAGCGCCAGGTCGACGGCGTCGGCCACCGTCGCGTGCGGCGGCAGGGCGAGCGACTGCGGCAGATAGCCGACGCCGCCGGGTGCGACGACCAGGAGCTCGCCGTTGTCCGGCCGCTCGGCGTCCGCCATGAGCCTGAGCAGCGTGGACTTGCCTGACCCGTTGTCGCCGATCACGCCGATCCGCTCGCCGGGTCTGACGGTGAGCGACACCCGGTCCAGGACGACACGGGTGCCGTAACGCCTGGTGATCTCGGTGAGGGCGAGTTGGGCAGCAGTACGCAAAAGGGTGCGCCTCCATTTTCGAGCATGGACAAGGGGGTGGATGGTCAGCCCGGCGCCTGCCGGCTGAGGTGCTCCCAGGCCCGGTACTCCTCCGTCCGGGCCAGCTCCATTTGCTGGACCATGTCGTACGAGGCGCCGCCGACGATCAGCCGCAGCGGCGGCTCCGCCAGGCCGACCAGCTCCATGATCACCGGCGCCGCGGTGCTCGGGTCGGGACCGGCGTCCTCGCCCCACATCTCGGCCAACTGGGCGTACAGCGGCTCGTACTCCGGGCGCCGCTCCGCGATCGTGGTGCCCCGCGTGAACAGGTCCGTGCCGTACCCGCCCGGCTGCACGATCGTCACCTTGACCCCGAACGGCGCCACCTCCATCGCCAGCGCCTGGCTCACCGAGTCGAGCGCGGACTTGCTCGCCGCGTAGAACCCGACGGACGCGAACCCGCCGCCGGACCCCATCGAGGTGACCTGCAGGATGTGGCCGGATCCCTGCGCCCGCAGGTGCGGCACCACGGCCTGGGCCACCCAGACCGCGCCGAAGAAGTTGACCTCGAACTGGGCGCGGATCTCCTCCTCGGTGGCCTCCTCCACCATGCCCAGCAGCAGCCCGCCGGCGTTGTTGACCACGATGTCGAGCCGGCCGAACGCCGCCGCGGCCTCGTCCACGACCTTCCGCACGGCCGCGCGGTCGCGGACGTCCAGCGTCAGCCGTACGAGGCTGTCGGGGTGGGCGGCGGCGAGGTCGGCAAGGGGGCTGAGGTCGCGGGCGGCGGCCACGACACGGTCTCCGGCGGCGAGCGCCGCCTCGGCGAAGGCCCTGCCCAGGCCCCTCGACGCGCCGGTGATGAACCAGACTCGGGCAGTCGTCACGCAGTCTCCTCGTCGCTATGAGACGATACGGTCCGTCTCGTTACGACAAAGGTATACCGGCATTCCCGCTCCACGTCAAGACGGACCGTCTCGTCTCGCATAAATGGCATGCGGCCGTCCCAGGGCACCAACCCGACGGCGGGGCCGGTCGCCGCGTCAGGCGCCGCCCATAGGGCGGCCGGGCGCGGGCCGCGCGCGGGGCCGGCGCATCAGCAGCACCGCGATCAGCAGGAACAGGAGCCCCACCCCGGCGGCCGTGCCGCCCACGGCGACGTAGGACATGTCGATCGGCGGGTTGGTGGTCGGCGCGGCGACCGGCCCGCCACCGAGGTACTCCTTCCCCTTGTACGGGGCCGCTTCGATCTTGGCGTCCTTGGTGGCGCCCGCCGCCCGCACCGCCGCCGCCGCGTCGATCAGCCCGAAGCCGAGGAACACGTTGTAGCCGGACGGCGGCTTCCTGGCGGTCCGCACCAGGATGTCGCGCACCTGCCGGGGCGTCAGATCGGGATTGCGGGACAGCATCAGCGCCGCGGTGCCCGCCGCGAGCGCGCAGGCGGGGGATGTGCCGTCCCCCGCCCGGTAGCCACCGCGGTTGTCGGCGGCGTAGATGTCAACGCCGGGCGCGGTGATCGTGTTGTACGTGTGGACCTGGGAGAACTCCGCCCGCGCGCCGCCCGGCCCCATCGCCGCCACCGCGATCACTCCGGGGTACGCGGCCGGGTAGGAGACGACGTTGTTCGCGTCGACCTCCAGCGGGTCGGTGGATCCGCCGTTGCCCGCGCTGGCCAGCAGGATGGCCCCCTTGCCGAGGGCGTAGTCGACGGCCGAGGCCGTGAGGTCGTCATAGCCGCTGCCGAAGCCCCACTCGTCGGTGCCGAGGGACATGGAGATCACCCGGGCGCCCTTGTCGACGGCGTACCGGATGCCCTTGGCCAGCGCGGTGCCCGCCTTGATGCTCTCCTTGTCGGCGGCGGTGCTGCCGGACTTGGCGGCGGCCTCCGCGCGCTTGCGCGCCGGGTCCTCCCGGTCCCAGATCACGCGTACCGAGAGCACCCGGGCCTGCGGGGCGACCCGCAGCACGCTGGAGGCCATGGCGGTGCCGTGCGCGCCCCAGTACGACTGCCCGGGCCGGGCGCCCCCGCCGATGAAGTCGGGGCCGCTCGTCACCCGTCCGCGGAACTCCGGATGGTTCTTCATGACCCCGGTGTCCAGGACCGCGACGGTGACCCCCTTGCCCTGTCCGAGCTGCTGCGCCGCCGGCACCTTCATGACCTGCTGTTCCCAGCCCCGCGGCGCCTCGGCCACGGCCGGCGCCGCGGTGGCCGCGACCAGTCCGGCGACCAGCACGGCCGCGCAGGTCAGCCTGCGAATCATGCCCCCACCTTCCGGGACTCCGCGTACAGCCGGGTGGCCAGGCTCTCCGCCAGCCCTTGCGCGGTGTACGCCCACGCCTCACGGTCCTCCCTCTGCGGGAATTCCCTCCTGCCCCACGGTTCGGGCAGCCGTCCGGGCCTGCGTCCGTCCGCCGGCCCCGTGGTGACCGCCACGAACATGGGCACGTCCCCGACGGTCCGGCCGCCGTTCCCGGTGCGCGCGGAGTCGTTCCACTTGGTGCCGGGCGCGGCGAGAGCGCGCACCGAGTGGTCCGGCTTCCGCTGCGCCTCCCTGACGAGGCCCTCCAGATCGACGCGGGGCATCGAGTCGCGGAAGGCGACCAGGGCCACGGTGGCGGCCGTTCCTCCGGTGTCGTCCACGTACGTGGCGCGGATGGCCGCGACGCAGCCCCGCTCGGCGGCGACCTGGGCCAGCTCGCCGGAGAGCCCCGCCCGGCAGGAGGTGTCGGAGGAGATCGCGGCCCTGGTCCAGCCGCGCTCGTCGTTCGGTGAGGAGTAGCCCTTGTCGGGGTGCTCCCGGCCGAGCTGGGGCGGGAACAGCTTCTCGACGGGCACGTTGCGCCACAGCTCCTTGGAGTACGCCGAGTTGTGGATGACCTGCCGGCTGTTGGAGTACGCGTGCGCGATGAGCGCGCCACCGCCGAGCACGGCCAGCAGACCGAAGCCCGCGACGAGGAACCCCAAGACGACCCGCCAGGCGCTGCGCCGCGGCCGCACCGGCACGGTCGGCGGTTGCGGGTGCTGGTAGGGGCCCGGCGGGGGCGCGTACTGGTAGGGATGCCCGGGGGGCGGCTGAGGGGGATGGAACCCCGGCCCGGAGCCGGACGGGGGGTGCATCATCGTCTCTCCTGTCGTGCGAACGGGGCGATCAAGGGTCGGAGCACGGTTCCGTTTTAACCCCTCTGATCGATTTGCGCGTTCTGACCCTATCGGTGCTCGACGGGCTTCCTTGACCTCAAGTGCGCTTCACTTTCTAGCGTCGTCAGCGACGGACGAAAGGAGTCGACTGTGACGACACTTGTCACGGGTGCCACCGGGAACACCGGCCGCCACGTGGTGACGGAGCTGCTGCGCCGAGGAGAGCCCGTTCGGGCGCTGACCCGCGATCCGATCGCGGCCGCGAAGAAGCTGCCGGCCGAGGTGGAGCTGGTGGCCGGCACGCACCACGAACCGGACACGTTGGGCACCGCCCTCGACGGCGCCGACCGACTGCACATCACGGTGACGACGGGACTCGCCGAGGTCGGTCCCGAGTTGGTCCGGCGGGCGGTCGCCGCAGGCGTCCGGCGCATCACCGTGGTGTGGGGCGGCTGGGTGGGGCCCGTCGAGCAGGCCGTGGCGGACTCGGGCGTGGAATGGACACGTCTGGAGCCGCAGGAGTTCATGTCCAACACGTTGACCTGGGCCGAATCGATCCGGGCCGAGGGGGTCGTCCGCGAGCCGTACGACTTTCCCAGCGCGCTGGTCCACGAGGCCGACATCGGGGCCGTGGCGGCCGTCGCGCTGCTCGACGACGGCCATGCGGGACGCGCGTACAACCTCACCGGGCCCGAGGCGCTGACCTCGCGCGAACGGATCGCGCTCCTGTCCCGGAGCGTCCACCGCGACATCACCTTCGAACCCATCACCCATGAACAGGCCGTCGACCGGCTGATGGCCACCGGAGTTTCGCGCGCGGACGCCGAGTACGTCATCGGCTGGTACGCCGCCCCCAGCGATTCCTCCACGACCGTGGACGACACCGTCGAACGGGTGATCGGCCGTCCGGCGCGTACGTTCGCGCAGTGGGTGGCGGAGCACGCCGAACGTTTCAAGATCAGCCGTTAGGTCGACGTCCCCGGTGGGCGGCGCGGTACCGCGACGGGGGCATCCCGTACCGCCGTACGAACTCCCGGCGGAGCGTCTCCGCCGAGCCCAGCCCGCATCGCCCGGCCACGTCAGGCAGCGGCAGCGAGGTGCTGACCATGAGGTGGGCGGCCGCCGCGATGCGGGCCTCGCGGACGAAGCGGCCCGGCGTCTGACCCAGGTGCGCCACGAACAGCCGCGTAAGGTGGCGGGCGCTGACCCCGGCGACGCCGGCCAGCGCGGTCGTGCTGACATCGCCCGCGAGATTGGCCTTGACGTGGTCGACCACGGCCCGTACGGCGTCGTGATCGGGCGGCGGCGCGGCCGTGAACATGCTCATCTGCGCCTGGTTGCCCGGCCGCTGTAGATATGTCACCAGCATCCGGGCGACCGTCCGGGCGAGGTCGACGCCGTGGTCCTCCTCGATGAAGGCCAGCGTCAGGTCCAGGGCGCTGGTGATGCCCGCCGCGGTGTAGATCTTCCCGTCCCGGATGAAGATCGGGCCCGGGTCGACGTCCACATTGACGTACTGGGCGGCGAGTGTGTCGGCGAAGCGCCAGTGCGTCGTCGCCCGCTTGCCGTCGAGGAGTCCCGTCGCGGCGAGGATGCTGGCCCCGGTGCACACCGACGCCACCCGGCGGCTGATCCTGGCCAGCCGCTGTATGTGCGCGACGACGAGCGGGTTGCGGGCGGCCTGGGCGTGGCCGAGCCCGCCGGAGACGATCAGCGTGTCGAGCGGGCCGGTGAGCCGTTCGAGCGCCTGCCCGCTCTGCAGCACCATCCCGGGCCGGCAGGAGATCGGACGTTGTCCCGGACTGACCACCATGACCTGGTACGGCTCGCGCAACTGGCCCAGCCCGTTGGCCATGTCCAGGCTCGTGCTGACACAGGCGATGTCGAGCAGCTCGGCGTTGTCGTAGGCGACGATCGCCACGGGACGGCCGTCCACGGGCCGACTGTAGCCCGCAGGACCGGGATCCCACAATTCCGGACCTGTCTCACCGCGACAATGGTGCGCCGTGCGGCTGCGGATCACGGTGTGGCTATGACAAGACGCTCCCATGACGGCGGTGTGGCCGCCGACCAGGCCGGCAGCCGGGACGCCACCGAGCAGCCCAGGTGGCTGCGGGCGGTGTCCGCGGTGGGGCGCCGCTGGCCGACCTGGCTGGCGCTCGGCTGGGCGGCCATCAGCCTTTCCGACGTCGGTGACGGCCTGGAGTACGCGATCCTTTTCATCCTGCCCGCCACGGGTTACCTGTTCCTCGCGGTGGTCGACCGACCCCGCATCACGTGGGCGGTCGTGGTCGCGATACTGGCGACGGCCGTGGTCCTGCGCCTGCTCAAGATCGACCCGTGGCCCGCCCTGGCCCTCGTCGTGGTCGCCCTCGCCGCCGTGGGCCTGATCAGCGGCCAGTTGCGCAGGCCCGGCATGTACGCGCTGCAGCCACTGGGCGCGCTCGCCTTCATGGCCTCCGGCCTGGTGGTGCTGTCGGTCCCCACCACGGCCGGAGGCTACCTCGTGGCGGCCGGGCTCCTGGGCCATGCCGCGTGGGACGCCTTCCACTGGCGCGCGAACAAGATCGTCGCTCGGTCGTTCGCCGAATGGTGCGGCGTGCTGGACCTGGTGCTCGGCGTGGGACTGCTGGTCCTGCTCCTGGTGCGTTCAGGTGCTTGACGACGATCTCGGGCTGCTCCTCGGGGATGTAGTGGCCACTGTCCGGCACGAGCACCACCTCGACATCGGTGCCCTTGTCCGGCAGCACCGCCTGGAGGAGCATGTGCTCCCCCTCCCCGCCGCCCAGGCCCAGCAGCGGCACGGTCACCTCGCCGTAGGCCTTCTCGTCGGCGATGTCCTGCCCGAACGCCCGGTACCACGCATTGCCTGCCCGGATCGCGTCCGGGGTGGAGTAGGCGCGGGCGTAGACGTCGCGGTCGCGGTCGCCGATGGAGGCGGGATCCTCGATCAGGTAGTCGCACATCCAGTCGATCAGCTCGCGGGACCGGCCGGCGAGCAGGCGTTCCGGCAGGCCGGGCACGCCCATGCCGCGCAGGTCGACGGCGATCACCTGGTGGCGTCCGGCGAGAGGCGGCATGATCTTGTGGAACTCCCACCACGTCTGCGGCCACCCGCCCAGCAGCACCAAGGGCCCGCCCCGGCTTTCCCGGACTGCTCGCCGTCGTGTTCGGCAGCGACGGCGCACCCCGGCAGTGAGCGCGCGTTTGCCCTGACACTGACGTCAAGGATGTAGCGTGCCGACGATGAAATTCGCGATCGGCTACTCGACGGCCGGCGGACTCGACCCCGACGGGCTCGTAACCTATGCCCGCCATGCTGAGGACTGCGGCTTTGAGGGGCTGTACCTGCCGGAGCACATCGTGCTGTATCCCGGCGCCAGGTTCGGCCCCTTCGAGTTCCCGCCGTCCCTGCCCTATCCCGATCCGCTCGACTGCCTGACCTTCGTCGCGGCGGCCACCCGGCGCATCCTGCTCGGCACCGCCGTGCTGCTGTTGCCGTACCACCACCCCGTGGTCCTGGCCAAGCGCCTGGCGACCATCGACGTGCTGTCCAAGGGACGGATGCGGCTGCTCACCGTGGGGTTGGGCACGCTGCCCGGCGAGGCCACGGCGACGGGAGTCGACTTCAGCACCCGCGGGCGGCGTACCGACGAGGCCATCGACGTGCTGCGGTTGCTGTGGGGAGGCGACGAGAAGGGCGTCAGCTTCGACGGCGAGTTCTTCGGCTTCGACGACGTGACCAGCTACCCGAAGCCGCACTCGGCCACGCACCTGCCGATCCACGTCGGCGGGTCGAGCCGGGCGGCCGCACGGCGTGCCGGGCGGCGCGGCGACGGCTATTTCCCCGGCGGCGCGCTCACCCCGGAGGAACGCGCGATCCAGTGGCAGCTGGTGCAGGCGACCGCCGTGGAGGCCGGCCGTGACCCCGGCGCGCTGGAGTACATCCGATGGGGGTCGATCGACATGTCCGCCGAACGGGTCGAGTCCCTCGCCGCGCAAGGCGTGACCCGCATCGTGGTCAGCCCCACCTCGGCGGAACCGGAGCACCAGCGCGACGAGATGTCCGCGTTCGCCGAGCGGTTCGCCCTCCTCGGCGCCGACGTCGTCCAGGCCGGCGCTGGATCACGTGGCGTTGATGATGGCGGTCTGTGAGCTGGTCGCGCGCAGGTTGGTGATGACGGCGGTGGATTTGCCGGCGAGGGCGGCGGCCACGTAACGGTCGATGACGGGGAGCCGGGCCAGCTTGAGGGCGGCGCGCCGGAGGCGCAGCTGTCGGGTGGTGGCGGGGATGAACCAGCGGGTCCCGTCACGGGCTACCTGCTGCTTTTCGGTGACCACCGGTCGCAGCGCCTGCTCGTAACGGTGCAGAGCGGTGTCAATGGTGTCGGTACGGGACAGGTGCTCGGCCAGGACGTACGCGCCGGTGATGCCCAAGGAGGCGCCCTGGCCGGCGAGAAGGGACACCGCGTAGGCGGCGTCGCCGATGAGCACCACGCGGCCCCGGCTCCAGATCGGCATGTCGATCTGGGCGACCTGGTCGTAGTACACCTGCTCCGGCGGCGGACAGGCGGCCAGAGCGCGCGGCGCGACCCAGCCGAGGGTGCCGTATTCGTGCCGGATCGCCGCGCGTGGATCGGCCGGCAGCGTGGGGTCGGGGGTGCGATGCACGGTGAAGACCGCCACGCGCCGGTCCCGCAGCCCGTAGAAGCCCAGCTGCCGGTTGACGGTGTCGGTCAGGCAGAACTGCCGGGCCACCTGGGCGTGGATGCCGGCGTCGTCGAACGAGTACGCGGCGGTGTGGAATCCCAGGTATCGCAGGAACTCGCGTTCGGGTCCGAAGACGTGGTCGCGGACGGTGGAGTGGATGCCGTCGGCGCCCACCAGGAGATCGGCCTCGATGGTGCTGTCGTCGGCGAGGGTGACGGTGACGCCGTCGGTGCGGTTGTCGATGCGGGTGAGGGTGGTGCCGTGGCGCACATCGACCTGGTCGGAGATGTGTTCGCGCAGAGCGCGTTCCAGGTCGGGACGCATGATGCTGGTCAGCCGGCCGTTCACGATCTTGGCGAACTGGGCGAACCGCACGCGGGAACGCCGGCGGCCGCGCTGATCCCGGTAGGTCATTTCATCGATCTCGTAGCCCAGCTCCCGGATGCGCGGCAGCACGCCCATGGCCTCGGCGGCGTCGTAGCCGGGGCCGAAGAAGTCGATCATGTAGCCCTGGGTGCGAGGGCCGGGCGCCTTTTCCAGAACCACGACCTCGGCCCCGAAGCTGTCGAGGCGCTGGGCGAGGGCCAGTCCGGCGATTCCGGCGCCACAGATGACCACTTTCACGACATATCCCCATTCCTTACTCGGCGGGTGTGATGAGCCGCTCCAGGACGGTTGTCAGGTCCGCGGCGTCCGGCCCCGGGCCGAGCGCGCGGTGCAGAACGATGCCGTCGAACGCGGCGGCCAGCACCGCGGCGGTCGCCTCAGGCGCGGCCACCCCCTGCTCGGCCAGCCGCGCGGCCAGCAGCCGCCGGAACTCGTCGACGACCGCACCCACTGAGCGGCGCAGGCTTTCGTCCCGGCCCGCGGCCAGGTACGTCTCGGCGAACAGCAGCGAGGTCGGATCCCGGCCGTCATAGTCCTTCAGGCCGGCCACCATCAGCTTCAGCGCTTCGTCAGGCGTGCGCGCCTGCTCCAGGCCCGCGCCGATCTGCTCGATCAGCGCCCGCATCACGCCGAGCGCGGCCTCGGCCAGCAGGGCCTGCACGGAGGCGAAGTGGTAGTGCACCACGCCGGGGGCCACTCCGGCCCGGTCGGCCAGCATCCGCGTACTGACCGCCGACCAGCCCCGCTCGGCGATCAACTCGGCCGCCACACCGAGCAGACGCCGACGCGCCTCCCGCCCCCGCTCCGCCGCCGTCGCACTCATCGCCCACACTCCTGGTCGATCGCCCTGGACGATCGCCCTGGACATATGTCCAAAGTAGCACGTACTTGCGCATAAGGCATCCATCAGGACCGCGAACCTCCCATCCCGACCCTCACGACGTGTGGATGCGCAGCACCTGGAGGCTGGCCAGTTCGTACACCCCTCACTTGCCGAGCTCGCGCCCGTGGCCGCCGGCCTTGATCCCGCCGGCGGGAAGGCGCGGATCGGTCGTGGAGATCGTGTTGATGAAGACGACGCCCGCGTGGATCCTTCCGCTCACGGATGCGGCGTGCTCGCTGTCGGTGCTCCACAGGCTGCTGCTCAGTCCGTAGCGCGAGGAGTTCGCGATGGCGATGACCTCGTCGTCCACACTGGTCGTGAGCGGGCCGAACGTCTCCTCGGAGAGGAGGACGGAGTCGTACCCGTCCACTTCGACGATCGACGGCGAGAGCCAGGCCCCGGGGCAAGTTCAGGCGCTTCGGCCTGCGCGATCACCCGACCCCCGGCCGCCAGGACTTGGGCACGTTGTAGGCGGAGCGAGTCGCGCAGGTCATGGCGCGCGTCACGCACGTCGCGGTGGACGAGAATCCGCTTCCCCCGTTGAGGAATCTGGATCTCACATGAGAAAAGGGCCTCCGGATTACTCCGAAGACCCTTTCCTACCCTGGTGGAGATGAGGGGATTCGAACCCCTGATCCCTTCGATGCGAAGCATTCGAAGGGATCGATTGAGCACATGTCTGTCCGGCCAGGTAACCGCACTAGTTCGTCACACGCATCACTTTATGGCTGGTGGCGGGAGACGGACGGGACACGCAATAGTACTTCTTTGTCCCAAGACTGAGCGCCGTAAGGGTCTTGGCGGCCGCGACGCACATCTTACGAGTGGGGTAGTAGCTAACGACAGTATCTGCGCTGGCCGGGTCCGGGCTGACCGTCAGCGTCAAAAGCGTCGCCGCTGCCAGCACGGCAATCGTAACGAATCGCTTCATAAAACGCCTTCCCTTGAAGGTGATACCAAAGGCTAGCTCAACGACCGGCCTAATAAATGTCGAGTGAACACCCGACAATCACCGGATAGCATCCTGAATTTCCTGCCAAGGTTGTGGATGCAACCATAGAGTGCGGCGGCATGTTTCTGGTATGTCGTGGATACGTTGGCGACGGCTTACGAGGGATGCGTATGTTCCGCCAGCATCACCCTTGGCCTGCCCGTCTGCCGTCGTCCCATCCGTAGGGGTAGCGGGCCAGCCGCGGGACTGCCTGGCCGCGCGCCCGGTGTCCATGGCCGTGATAGAGCGGAGGCGGCCCCCGGCTGGTCTGCCAGGGCTTGCCCTGGGACGGCGGCAGGCGGGCAGGCTTCCATGGCAACTGCCCCGGACATGCAGGGAACGATCTTGGCTGCCCCGAGCAGGAGCGCCCCCGCCGTAGGCATGCAGTAAGGCCCGCCCCGTGACCGCGCACGTGTGCGCTGACCGGCTCCCTCTGCGACCCGAGAAGTGCGCTCCCCTGTGATCACGCTGTACCGTCGCACGGCGGGCCCCTTCCACTCCTCCGCGCCAGCCGTCCGGCGGTGCTTTCAGCCGTCCGCCGGGACCGTCAGCGGGAGGCGGCGTGCCGAGACGGCGGCGCGTGCGGCCCCCTCGGGGCCGCCTTGAGAACGGCCTCACTGGCCGTGATCCTCAGACTGTAGAGACGAACACGATCCTGTGCCGAGTCCACATCATTCCTGACCTCGGAGCACGCAAGCTCAAGGATCTCAAGGCCGCAGAGGTCGAGACGTGGCTCCGGATCAAGGCCCAAACGCTCAGCACGCGAACCCTGCAAGCCCTCTCTCCGCGTTGAACCGCATCGTCAAACGCGCCATGGCTCGCGAGAAGGTGAAGCGCAACGTCGTCGAGCTCTGCACCCTCCCCAAGGGACGAGGCGATAGACCGTCTCGATCACTGACCTTCCAGCAAGCCCTCGCCATTCTCAGCGCATCCACGCACCATCGCATGCATCCCTACATCGTGGTCCCCTCCTCACCGGAGCACGCACCGAAGAACTACGTGACCTTCGCTGGGACCACGTCGGCCTGAAGGGCAAACCAGCGTCCTTCGGCAAACCCGCGATCCCCCCGAACATCGCTGCATGGCGGTCAGTCAACCCGGGGCACACCACGGTCTCCAACAAACCCGCGCGTGAACACCACGTGAGCTACGACACAGCTTCGTATCACTGCTCTCCGATGATGGCGGCCTATCCATAGACGAGATCGCAAAACTGTGCGGACACGCCAGCACATCCGTGACCGAGACCGTCTATCGACACCAGATCCGGCCCGTCATCCAAACCGGCGCCCTGGCCATGGGTCGCATCTTCAACGACATCACGGACGCTTAGCGGTCCAGCAGCATGTCACTCAGAAGATCTAAAGGCCGCTCCCGATCACTCGGAAGCGGCCTTTGACCTGGGTGGAGATGAGGGGATTCGAACCCCTGACCCCTTCGACGCGAAGGAACACCGGGAAGTCCGAGGAAGTCGCAAGGCGGTGGCTCCCAAAAATGGCTCCCATGGCTCCTCCCTGGGGTGGGAAATGCCGGGTCGTTGTCGAGGTGCCAACTCTGGCCATGCCTGACCCCAGCGAGCCGATCGGCGACGCCTCCGAGGATCTGCGTCCGACGTGGCAGCTGAAGCGGCCCGCGCACCTGGCACCAGGAGGGAAGCACCAGGATGAGTACGGCACAGCGAAGAGTCCCGACACGGCGACAGCGTGTCAACACGCGGTATGTTCCGATATGTTCGTCACTTGCCGCTCAGAAGATCGCGGAGGGGGCCCTCCAACAGGTAACGGTCATGACCGATGAAACGCTGGTCCTGCCTACGGAGGGTTGTGCGATGGGACTGAGGATCAAGATCTTGGGTCCGTGGGAGCTGACGGCAGGCGGCGACGTGCTGCCGCTGACCGGCAGCCGGCGGATCGGCCTGCTGACCCGGCTGGCATTGAGCGCCGGCCGAGTGGTCACCACTGACCAGCTCCTCACCGATGTGTGGGGAGAGAGCCAGGCGGCGACGGCGCCGAAGCAGCTCCACATCGTGGTGTCGAAGCTTCGCGAGTTCCTCGCGCCCCGGGCGCTCGACGAGGTCATCGTGACCGCGCCAGGTGGATACTGCCTGGACGTGCCACCTGATCACGTCGATGCTCACCTGTTCATGCGGCTGGTGCGCGAAGCGCGTGCCGGCCGGGCCAGAGGAGAGATCGTAACGGCGGACAGGTCGTTCCGGCAGGCTCTGGCCCTGTGGCGGGGACAGCCCCTGGCGGGCATGTCGGCGGAGTGGGCCCAGATCGAGGCCACCCG
>NZ_JBITHZ010000008.1:40350-405753 GCF_044458585.1 Nonomuraea sp. NPDC050451 | reverse complement strand
GAGACCCACCGGCCGATCGACATCTTCCCCGGCCGCGACGCCGACACGCTGGCCGCATGGTTGGCCGAGCACCCCGGCATCGCGGTGATCTGCCGGGACCGCGCCGGATCTTATGCCGACGGAGCTCGTCGCGGCGCACCGGATGCCATCGAGGTGGCCGATCGGTGGCACCTGTGGGCGAACCTGGGCGCGGCGGTGGACAAGACCGTCTCCGCACACGCCGCATGCCTGCCCGAGCCACCCCTGCAAGACAACCACGTAGCCGATGAACAGCGCAGCGAGACCGACCCGCCACCACAACCGAATCCGCCGATCGAGTACCCACTGGCCCAGCGGCATCGGGAACGCCACACCGCGATCCACGAACTGCTGGCCGCAGGCCGCTCCCGTGCTGAGGTTGCCCGCGAGCTCGGGATCAGCGAACGCACCGTCTACCGCTTCGCCGGCACGCCCCTGGAGCAGTACCTGGGCAAGGCCAACAACCGTGCCAGCCGACTGGACCGGTTTATGGACCACCTGCATCAGCGCTTCGCGACCGGGGTCCGCAACGCCACGGCGCTGCACCGCGAGATCCAGCTCCTCGGCTGGCGCGGCAGCCTGCGCACCGTTGAACGCTACGTCGCCCGTCTGCGGGAACGGACGGGCCCGCCACCGACCGCGCCGACACCTCCGAAGCCGCGCAAGGTCACCAGCTGGATCATGTCCGATCCCGATCACCTGACTGCGGGCGCTGCCGTGCAGCTCAAGAGCATCCTCGCGCGCTGCCCCGAATTGGAGGCCACGCGTCATCACGCCGGCAGCTTCGCCAACATGATTCAAAACCTTGGCGGAGACAGGCTCCCGACCTGGATCGAGGCTGTCCGGGCTGATGACCTGCCCGCGCTCCACCGCTTCGCGACCAGCCTCATCCGCGATCACGACGCTGTCACCGCCGGGCTCACCCTGCCCTGGAGCAACGGCCCCACAGAGGGGGCCGTGAACCGACTGAAAATGATCAAGAGAAGCATGTACGGCCGAGCCAACCTCGACCTACTCCGCCGACGAGTCCTGATCACCTGAGCCCAACAAGATCAGCGCCAGAGCCCAGAAACTCGTCGCTCAACAGGCGTACTGGCTGCCTGCCGCGCTCATCCTCCGAGTTTCATCGACCATCCCGGGATGCGCCATCGGTATGCGCGAGCGGGCATTGGCGCCCGGCGCAGGCACGCCCAGAGACCTCGAACGCGAGAGCCAAGATCTCTAAGAAAGATCCCTCCATCCCATCAAGCCCACCCAGCAACACCCCAACATCCAGTCACTGACTCACATTGTTGAAACTTTCTGTCCCTTCCAGTTGACCTGCGGCACGACACCTTGATCTGGAAAGTTTCGAGTGGAGTTGTTCAGGTCTTCCTGTCGGCGAGAATGCGACAGCTCGGATAAAACAAAGCCGGACATGAGTGGATCATGAGCCCGCAGCGCGGGTCACAACCCCGTCACTTGCTCTTTGCCCAGTGGTGTGGAGGTAGCCGATGGTGGCAGCGAGCAGGAACATCCCCCAGACCAGGAATACCGGATAGGTCGCTACGAACCCCCAGCTCCCGTCGAGGACCGCAGTGCCGCCGCCAGGCGCGCACGTGCGGGTGAAGCCGAAAGTCAGGCATTTCGTCATCATCGCGCCGTACTGGCCGACCAGCAGGCCCACGGCAGCCGCTGGAACGACAGCCAGACCACGCGGCACCCGCCGCCCCGCAGCGAACGGCACCCACCTCGGGACGACTTGCCCCCATCGGCTGATCAGCCCCAGCGTGAGCAGGCCTCCGATCACCGGTCCAGCAACGAGCAGTGCCCAGAACACCGCCGAGCCGCGCAACTCTGCCAAGCCGGGGTGGGAGTCTGCCGCCACACCAAGCGGTATGCCCAGCCCCCACAGCAGGTGCGGAACCGCGAAGCCCAGTACTGGCACGCCAGCCGCCATCCAGGTGATCATCCTGGCCCAGAGCGCAGGACGGACCGTCCCATCGGCCTGACGCTTGTGTGCTTGTGAGGCGGTGCGTGTGCCATAACGGATGGTCGTCAGGGCGAGCAGCAACCCCAGCGCGGCAAGCAGTATCTGCCAGACGAGCGTGGGGTCGTCGAGCTTGCCGAATGCCAGCCGCATGACCAGGTTCCTGGGCGCCACCAGCACAAGCGCGGCTGAGGCTGCCCAGCCTGCGGCCAATAGCGTTGGCCGCGTATGTGATCTCATGGCCGCCCACGGTAATGCCTGCCGTCCTCTTTCGATCTCCCTCCCATGGGTGAAAAGGCTCCCTCATATGGGGGAATCCACATCCATGGCCGGCCAGCGCACGCAGAGCCGTCATGGCTGAGCGTTCGGTGACACCAAGATCGGAGCCGACAGCGGAACCCGACCACTCAAGCTGGACACCGACACGAGCACAGACAACAACACGCGGACCCCGACAACTTCATCTGTAGCCGACACTGGCCTTCTCATAGATGTCACCATCGATGAGAAGGCCAGCCTATGGAGTGACGACGTCTGGGTGGCCGACTCCACCCCCATCGAATGCGGCCGCTCCCGCCAGACCACCCAGCGCTCGGACCTGGCCGGCTGGGCCGAATACGGCTACTGCCCCTCCCACTCCCGCTTCTTCTGGGGCCTGCGCCTGCACTTGCTGTGCACCCTGGGCGGGCTGCCCGTCGCCTTCGCCCTGACCGGCGCCAAAGCCGACGAACGCCTCACCCTGCTGAGCATGCTCCAAGCCGACCCCGACCTGCTGGAACGCCATCGCGGCCAGGACCTGATCGCCGACATGCAGTACTACGGCCGCGACTTCGAGCACACCCTGGCCACCGAAGGCATCCACCTGCTCCGCAAAGCCCGCAAAGGCGAACCCCCACGACCCGGCGCACACCTGTTCAAACCCCTACGCCAGACCATCGAGTCCATCAACCAGACCCTTAAAGGCCAGCTCGACCTCGAACGTCACGGCGGACGCACCCCAGCGGGCGTCACCATCCGCGTGATCACCCGCATCCTGGCCCTGACCACCGTGATCTGGCACAACGACAACACCGGCCAGCCCACCGCCCGATCACTCACCGCTTACGACCACTGATCCCACAGCACCCCTTGGAATCAACCATCTAGGGGACCGGGGCCTGTTCTGCACGGACAACGCGGCTGCGTGCGCTGGTACGGGCTCGGTCGTACCGCGTCCCCGTTATCGAAGATCGGCAGCCGGTTCCGGTACGGTCCGAGATCGCGCTGCCACCGCGATCGCGGGCCGCCCGGGTGGTTCATGTGCTGCCTCGAGTAGGAGCGTCCGCTCGACGTCATGCCTGACGGTGTCGGGTCGCCATCGTGCCGTCCGGAGTCGAGCGCCGCCGTTACTCTCGTCTGTCCGCAGTGAGGGGCGCTCATCCGCCAAGGAGTCAGCTTGCATACAGTGCGTTCATTGCATGCAATGCATGCAATTTGCTAGCCTCGCCCGTATGCAGACCGATGTGGCGCGGAGGCGGTTGAGGGAGTTGATCCTCGACGGCGCATACCCGCCCGGGGCGCGGTTGACTGAGATGGAGGTCGCGGCCGCCCTGGACATGAGCCGCACCCCCGTACGAGAGGCGCTCCGCGCGCTGACCGCCGACGGGCTCGTGCGTCCCTCCGGGCGCGGCGTGGTGGTCGTGGCGTTGGAGCAGGGCGATCTGGACGAGGCGTACCAGGTGCGGGCGGCGCTGGAGGCGCTCACCGCCGAGCTGGCCGCGACGCGCCAGCGCGAGGGCCGCATCGCCCCCGCCGACCTCGCCGCGCTCCGCGAGATCGCGATCGACACCGCCACGGCCACCGCCGAGGGGCGGTTGGCCGAGGCCGTGCGGCTCAACCGCCGCTTCCACCGGGTGATCGCCGAGCTGGCGGGCAACTCGATGGCGCTGCACGCGCTGGAGCGCATCTGGGATCAGATCCAGGTGTCCACGTTGCGCTCGCTGGCGCCGCCGTCTCGGCCCGCGCACGTGTCGGGCCAGCACGAGGAGCTCGTGGCCGCGATCGTCCTGGGCCGTCCGGAGGAGGCCGCCAGGGTCGCCCGCGCACACGTACTCGACACCCGTAGCATCACCCATAGCAAGGAGGACGAAGCATGACCCGCGAGCACACGTACCCGGTCGTGGTGACCTGGACCGGCGACAAGGGCACCGGCACCAGCGGCTACCGCGACTACGGCCGCGAGCACGAGCTGGCCGCCGAGGGCCTGCCGACCATCGCGGGCAGTTCCGACCCGGCCTTCCGCGGCGACCCGTCGCGTTGGAACCCGGAGCAGCTCCTGGTCGGCGCGCTGGCCCAATGCCACATGCTGTCGTACCTGCACAAGTGTGCCACGGCGGGCGTCACCGTCACCGGGTACGTCGACGACGCGGTCGGGACCATGGCCGAGACCGCGGACGGCGGCCACTTCACCGAGGTGGTACTGCGTCCTACGGTCACCGTGACGTCGCCCGAGATGGTCGATGCCGCCGTCGAGCTGCACGAAGACGCGCACAAGTCATGCTTCATCGCCAGCTCTGTGAACTTCCCGGTGCGGGCCGAGCCGACAATCCGCGTCACGGGCTCCGACGTCGCCGCGCCGTAGAGCCGTAGGTTCGTCCCTGGCAGGCGGCGGCCTGGGCGCGTTCCCCGTACGACACGTGGGTACGCAGCGGGCCGGAAACCGGTTGGATGTCGCCCTTCGCGCCCGGCAGGCTTGGAACATGAACGATCTCCCCGGGTTCGAGCCCGACGCGCGCCTGTTGATCGTGAACAGCGACGACTTCGGAATGCATCGGGCGATCAACGACGCGGTCGTGCGCTCGATCGAGGAGGGGATCTCGGGCTCGTGCAGCCTGATGGCGCCCTGCTCTGGGGCGGAGCACGCCATGGGGCTGCTGCGCGACCGGCCGGAGATCCCGTTCGGGATCCATCTGACGTTGGTGTGCGACACGCCTCGCCGCCGGTGGGGGCCACTGGCGGCCAAGGAGGGGGTGCCGTCGCTGCTCGATGCGGCGGGTGAGCTGTTCACGCCCGACCGCGTACCGGAGCTGCTCGCCCAGGCTCGCCTCGACGAGGTGGAGCGCGAGTTCCGTGCGCAGATCGCCGCCGTGACTGACGCCGGGCTGGCGCCCACCCACCTGGACTGGCACTGCCTGGCCGACGGCGGGCGCGCCGACGTTTTCGACCTGACGGTGGCACTGGCCCAGGAGTACGGCCTGGCGGTGCGGGCCTGGCTCGACCCGGCTCGCCAGAAGGTACGGGCGCGCGGGCTGCCGGTGGTCGACCACGACTTCCTGGACAGTTTCCGGCTCGAACTCGACGGCAAGGCTGCCACGTACGCCAGGCTGCTGCGCGAGGTGCCGGTCGGGCTGAGCGAATGGGCCGTCCATCCGGGGCTGGGAGGCGAGGACGCGCAGGCGATCGAGCCCGGCGGATGGCGCGTGCGGCGGACCGACTACGAGTTCCTCACCTCCCCTGAGGCTCGCGAAATCCTGCGGAGCGAGGGGATCATCGTGCTCGACTACCGGGTCCTGCAGGAGCTCTGGGTGAAACAAGGACGCCCCGAAGCCCGTTGACGTCACGCAACGCGGGGTCGCCCGGTCATGCGCTGTCGCCGGGTCGCAGCCATTGACACTGGTGACGCGGGGTCGCCCGGTCATGCGTTGTCAGCGGCTCGCAGCCGTCAACGCTGGTTACGCGTGGCCGCCCGGTCATGCGCTGTCAACCGGCCCGCAGCCGTCGGCGCCGGTCACGCGTGGCCGCCGGTTCGCAGCCCTCCAGGCCGTCGGCGCGTACACCAAGCACCCCGTTCAGGCCCTGCAAGGGGCGCGGCGTTGAGGCTGGTGCACGTCCTGGACTCCAAGGACCTGCAGGTCCCGGACGCCGAGGACCGCACGGCCACCGTACGACGCACGTCCAGCGCGGCCACCCTACGGCGCACGTCCAGCGCGGCCACCCTTCGGCGCGTGGCCGGTGCAGGCGCCGCAGACGCGGCACAGACGTTCTGGCCGACGGCCCCGGAAACGGATCGACGACGCTCCCGGAACGCAGCATGAACAGGCCGGGAACGGCCCGTGACGCAGCGTGCGGGAGGCAGTACATGCGGCGCCCGGAAGGCGCCGATCCGTGAAGGGGCGGCTAGAAGGTGGCGGCGGCCAGGGCGAGCGCGGCGGCGGCCTCGTGGCGGAGCACCATGATCAGGAGCGTGGCGACCAGCGTGGCGATGAGCAGCCAGCTGATCAGAATGATGACTGTCGAGCGGCGCGGCCGACGCCTGCGGCCTGGTTGCCCCTGGGCCTTGGCCTCGCTGCGACGCACCCGCTCGTTGAACGACTCCAGTCGTGCGACGAGTCGCGGATCGTCGGCGACGAGGTGCTGCTCAATCTGGGCCAGCATCCGCTCCTCGTCCTGCGACCAGGCCATAGGCGCACCTCCCGAACGCAAGCTCTGCGACGTCTTTCTGCCCAACCCTGAAGATCATTAGCCCCCGGCTGACCAGGTAATTGCAAGCTCTTTTCGGTTTGCGATCATGCTCGAACTCTTGTTCTAATCATGGCATGCGCTGGGACAACCTGCGCCTGGCCGGGTCCGGTCAGGACGATCCGGCCGTGCCGCTGTTCGCTCGCGGCGCGGTCACCCGCACGTTCGACACGCCCGAGTTCAGAGGGATGACCTTCTACGAGATCCGGGCCAGATCCATCATCAACCGGGTTCCGGGAGCCAGCCGGGTCCCGTTCGAGTACACGATCAACCCCTATCGCGGGTGCACGCATCGCTGTATTTACTGTTTTGCCCGAAAAACGCATGAATATCTGGATTTTGATGCCGGGGCGGACTTCGACTCGAAGATCGTCGTCAAGGTCAACGCCGCCGAGCTGGCCCACAAGGAGCTGGCCTCGCCGCGCTGGGGCGGCCACCACGTGGCCATGGGCACCAACGTCGACTGCTACCAGCGCGCGGAGGGCCGCTACAAGCTGATGCGCGGCATCCTGGCCGCGTTGCGCGACGCGCGTAACCCGTTCTCGATCCTCACCAAGGGCACGCTGATCCTTCGCGATCTCGACCTGCTGACGGAGGCCGCGGACGTCGCGGACGTGAGCACCAACGTGTCGGTCGGCTTCGTCGACCCGGAGACGTGGCGCGCGGTGGAGCCGGGCACCCCCAACCCGCGCAGGCGCCTCGAGGTGTGTGCGACGCTCAACGACAACGGCATCGCGTGCGGTGTCCTGATGGCCCCGATCCTTCCGTTCCTCACCGACTCCCCCGCCCAGCTGGAGACCACCGTCAAGGAGATCGCCGCCTCCGGCGCCACCCACATCGCCCCCATCGTGCTCCATCTGCGGCCGGGGGCGCGGGAGTGGTGGCTGGGGTGGCTGTCGCGCGAGCATCCGCGCCTGGTGCCCCGCTATCTGGAGCTGTACGGGCGCGGCGCGTACGCCCCCAAGCCGTACCAGGAACGGGTGACGTGCCTGGTCAAGGAGCTGGCCCAACGCCACGGCGTGGGCCGCGCCACCGCCGCCATGGCCCGCCGTCTCCCGCCCCGGCCCGCGCCGGCCCCGGACGAGCCGGAGCAGCTACGCCTGCTCTGAGCTCCGCGCGAGGTCGTCTCCACTCCCTGGGACGCCATCGGCGAGGCTCATGACGGCCCCCTTCCTCGCGCGCCAACCTACGCTACGGGATCGGTTTCGTTCTCAGCCGCCGGCTGCTGCGTGCCAACCAGTACGACCCGACGGCCATCGCCGCCGACCAGATCGTTCTCGCCGCCGCCATCGGCCTCGTGCTCGCGCCCTTCATCGGGGATTCGGGCCCATCCTGGCGAGCCTTTCCATCGCGGGCGGCCTGAGCATCGGCACCGGGCTCGCCTACATCTGGAACACCACCGCCGCCCCCACCGTCACCTACGTACGTCACACCGGTCCTCGGCGAGACCATCCGCTGGAACGAACCCGCCGGCGGCGTGCTGATGATCCTCGGAATCCTGATCAGCCAGGGGCGGCTCCCCCGCGACGACCACCGACGTCCGCAGTGCGCCACCCCTTGATCGGTGCGCACAGGGCGTACGGACGCGCAGACCAGGGTTTCCCCCGGCCGCCAGCGGTTTGCCACGGCCCGTTTACATGATCGTCACCAGCCCGGCCGACGCTGCACGGTGTAGATCGAGGAGGCGCGGATGCGTTGGCTCAAGTCGCTCGTCATGGCGATGCTCGTCCTGTCCACTGGCGCGATCCCGGCATCCGCCTCCCCGGACGCCTCCCCAGACGGTACGTTGACGCTCGCCTCGTCGACCGTGCGCCGCGGCGAGCCGATCAAGGCGACCTACACCACACCCCACCCCGACCCGACCAACTGGCTCGGCCTCTACACCGACCCGGGCGACGGTCCGGTGGACGAGAAGTTCGTGGGTCCGTCGGTGCGCTGGACCTACATCGCCGGGGAGAGCGGTGAGGCAACCCTGCCGACCGACGGGCTGGAGCCGGGCGACTACATCGTCTTCGCCCTGGCACAGGACGGCTACCGGTGGCTCGCCGCGCCGGTGAAAATCCGGATCATGAGCGACGCGCCGCTGCACTTCATCGCCGACGCCTTCAAGCTGCGCAACGCCCGCGCCCTCACCCCGTACCAGGCGAAGGTGGGGGGCCTGGTACGCGGGGACACCGACGGGCTCGCGTTCCGCAAGGTCAGCGGGCCGCGGTGGATCACCGTGTCGGCGGACGGCGAGGTCACGGGGACGCCGCGGCTGCGCGACTCGCTGCGCTCGACGCCGCTGCGGGTCGAGGCCCGCAACGCGCGCGCCGAGACCGGCACGGCGACGATCGGCATCGACGTCCGCCGGCCGGGCCAGGACCTGGTGCCCGAGCTCAAGGCGATGACCTTCAACCTGTGGCACAGTGGCAGTCAGGTCGACGACGGCCGGGAGAAGGAGCTGCGGTTCCTGCTCCAGTCCGATGTGGACGTCGTGGGTCTCCAGGAGACCTCAGCCGTCTCCACCCGGGAGCTGACCGAGGCGCTGGGCTGGGACTACCACCAGGCGGGCACCGACATTGGCGTGATCAGCCGATACCCGATCACCGAACGCAAGGCGCCGGTGGACAGCGGCCCGCTGTCGGTGGCGACGAAGGTCCGGGTGCGGATCGGCGAGCGTCAGGACGTCGTGGTGTGGAACGTCCACCTCGGCTACAACCCGTACGGCCCGTACGACACGTGCTTCGGCAAGCTGACGCAGGAACAGCTGCTGGCCAACGAGGAGCGCTCCGGCCGCACGCCCCAGATCAAGGCCATCCTGCGGGAGATGGGACCGGACCTGGCCGCGGCGCGGCGCACGCCGGTTCTGTTGACGGGCGACTTCAACGCCCCGTCCCACCTGGACTGGACCAAGGCCACGCGCCGGTGCGGTTACACCACGATCCCGTGGCCGACCTCGATGCTGCCCACGCAGGCAGGACTGCGGGACTCCTACCGGGTGGCCCACCCGAACCCGGTGACCACGCCTGGCATCACCTGGTCGCCGATCTATCCGGTGTTCACCGGCGGTTACGGGTACGACCCGCACAAGGGCGAGCCCGAGCCGCAGGACCGGATCGACTTCGTCTACTACGCGGGCCCGCTCCGCGTGACCGACTCCAGGGCCCTGGTCGAGGGCACGCCGACGGCCGTCCCCAACCACCGCGGCAACGCCTGGCCCTCGGACCATGCCGCCGTCCTGACCACGTTCCGCACGTCCCGGCTCTGACCGCCCCACAGCTGGCCCGGATCGACCACCGCACCCCGCCGGGTCCGGCGGAGCTGCGGAGGCGCGAAGCGAAACGGGCATGGCTGATAGCGACACTGCGCGCCGGCGGCGCCGCTCTGGTTGATAGCGACACTGCGCGCCGGCCGCGCCGCTCTCCTCCGCACACTCGACCGCCAGCTGAAAGCCTTCGAGGATGCTGCCAGAGATGACGGGATCCACCGCCCGTGGTCGAGCCGAGCGGCGCGTACGCGCGGGGCAGATCAAGGCAGACCTCGGATCGCTCGTCGGCCGAGCCGAGGCCGGCCAAGCTTCGCCCCCCCCATGAGGACGCTGTCGCGAACTGCCCCTTTGAGGAGGATCTATCGAAAGGTGGACGACCGGCGAAGCGCTTCTCGACAAGGCTGAGGAGCCATGAAGAAGACGATCATCGCCGTACTCGGCACAATGCTGCTCCCCATAACGCCCGCGGCGGCCGATACCAGGCTGTCCTGGCAGGACTGCGGGGACGGCCTGCAGTGCGGCCGGATCACCGTGCCCGCCGACTGGGCCGTTCCCAAGGGCGAGCAGATCACGCTGGGGCTCGCCAAGCTGTCCGCTCGGGATCCGGCCGCCAGACAGGGCACGCTGGTGCTCAACATGGGTGGCCCCGCCCAGCAGATCTCGGTCCTGCGGCAGGCAAAGGGTTCCTTCGCCGACCTGACCCGATGGTTCGACGTGGTGGTCTTCGACCCGCGCGGGTTCGAGGCGAGCGCCGAGGTACGCTGCCCGGACCCGGCACCATGGGCCGCGAACGGGGAGTGGGTGTTCCCCGACCGCGCCACCTACGCCCGCTACACAGCACAGAACCGCCGCTTCGGCCTCGGCTGCGCGGACGCCGCCGGCCCGCTCGCGGGCAAGCTGAACTCCTGGCAAGGGGCCCGCGATCTGGACGCGGTCCGGGCGGCGCTGGGCGAGCAGAACCTGAACTACTTCGGCAACTCCTACGGCACCGTCCTCGGCGTGGCCTACGCCGAGGACTTCCCCTCCCGCGTCGGCCGCATGTACCTGGACAGCCCGATCGATCACACCAACCGATCGTGGACCGAATGGCTGCTGCCCAGAGCGACGACCAAGGAACGCAGCCTCCGCCGCTTCGCCGACTGGTGCGCCGGCGACCGGAGTTGCGCGCTCCACGGCCGCGACGCGCTCAAGGTCTGGGACGAGGTCATGGCCCGCGCCGCCGAACGGCCGATCCCCGCGCCCGGTGCCGGAGCCGGCGCCACGGCCGGCGCGACCCTGATCGCCTCCCGCGCCGCTGTCACGTTCGAGGCGACGTGGCCCGAACTGGCGAAGTCCCTCGCCGAGGCGCACGCGGGTGACGCCACCCGATTCGCCAAGCCGTTCCCCGGGGCGGCCGATCCCGCCCTCAGCAGGATCACGACCTGCGCCGACTTCCCGTACCCGAGCGCATACCGCGAGGTCAAGGCCATGGAAACGCGGCTGAGGCGCGTCGCGCCGCGCATCGGCTGGACCGCGGCATGGCCGATGGCCAACCTCTGCGCCGGGCTCCCCCAGAGAACGCCCTTCCCACCCCATCCAGTTCGCCCACGCGGCCTGCCGCCGATCCTGATCGCCGGCGGCGAGTACGACGACACGGCGCCGCCCGCGCACGCCCGCCGGATCACCGCGCAACTCGACGGCGCCCGCCACCTGACGGCCAAGGGCGGTCACGCTCTCTACTGGAGCGGCAACCCCTGCGTCCGCGACCACGTGCACCGCTACCTGACCACCGGACAACTCCCGCCCACGGGCACGACCTGCGGTCCGGCATCATCGTGACATGCACTGGCTGAGGGAGGCCCTGCTCGTCGCCGGCGCCGCGACCGTCGCGGCGCTGCTGACAGCACTGGGCGGGCGGGTCCCGATCGACGTCCCGCTCCTCGTCTTCAGTGCCGGCGTCAGCCTCCCCTTACTCGTACGGCGGGCGCTGCCGTTGACCGCCGCCGCGACATCCGCGGTGATCGAGCTGGCCGGGATGGCACAACTGCACCGCTGGGAGGGGATGCTGGTCACGATGGCCCTGTTCTGCACGGCCGTCTATCACCGGCCGCGGAGCCCCGGCCTGGTGCTCGTGGTCTCCACGTGCTGGGTGGTGGGCATCGGCCTGGTGATCGGCGGAGCCGTACCGGCCCTCACCACCATGGTGATCATGAGTGTCGCCCCCGTCGCCACCGGCTACGCGCTGCGGCTGCACCGGGGCCGCGCCGACCAGACGCTCCGGTTGCGGCGGGCCGAGGCGGAGCGCGTGCTGGCGGAGGAACGCACCTGGCTGGCCAGGAACGTACACGACAGCGTGGGCCACCACCTGACCGCGATCCGGCTGCAGGCCGCGGCGGCCCGGCGAGCGCACGGAGACGCCTCAGCGCAGCAGGCCCTGAAAACGATCTCGGACCTCTCGCTGTCAGCGCTCACCGAGGTACGCGAGCTGCTGCGAACGCTCAACGAGCACCCTGCCGCCCTTCAGCCCGGCACCGCCGACCTGGAGCGGCTGGCCGGGCGGCTCGCCTCCGCCGGCCGTACGATCACCATGCGCCGTTCGGGGACAGGGGGCGTCCTGCCGCCGGCCGTCGACCACACCGCCTACCGGGTGGTCCAGGAGGCACTGACGAACGTCGTACGCCATTCGAACGCGACCGAGGTCACCGTCCACCTACGGCAGTACGACCGCGGCCTGCGCATCGAGGTCCTCGACAACGGCGCCCCGGCCCGGGCACCCGAGGTCGAGGGGCAAGGCATCCGCGGCATGCGGGAACGAGTGCTCCTGCTCGACGGCACCCTGTCGGTGGGACCGGCGGAAACGGGCGGCTGGCGGGTGCTCGCCGACCTTCCCAGCGAAAGGAACGCGTGGTGACGATCCGGGTGCTGGTCGCCGACGACCAGGAGGCGGCTCGGGAGGCGCTGCGACTCATCCTCGACGGCGAACCCGACATCGACGTGATCGCGACGGCCGCCGACGGCGCCGAGGCGGTGCACCAGGCGCTGTGGCGGCGGCCGGACGTGGTGGTGATGGACCTGCGGATGCCGGGCATGGACGGCATAGCCGCCATCGGCCGCCTCGCCGCCGCCGAATCCGCCCCCCGCGTGCTCGCGCTGACCACGTTCGACCTCGACGAGTACCTGTTCGGCGCGCTGCGCGCAGGGGCGGCCGGCTTCCTGCTGAAGGACAGCGACCCCGACGTGCTCGTCGCGGCGGTCCGCGAGCTGCACCAGGGCAGGGGGCTGATCGACCCGCAGGTCACCGGCCGCCTGATCAGCCGCTTCGCCGCGCTGTCCCCGCGCCCTGCCACACCTGAACTCGACCTGCTGACCCCGCGCGAACACGACGTGCTACGCCACCTGGCCCGAGGGCTGAGCAACGGCGAGATCGCCGCCGCGTGCACCATCGAGGAAGGCACGGTCAAAACACACGTCAACCGGATCCTCACAAAACTCGGGTTGCGGAGCCGCGTGCACGCGGCGATCTACGCATACGAACACGGCCTCGTCACCCGCGACGCCCCTTGACCGCGTGCCGGTCTTGGTCCTGCTGCGCGAGACGTACCCCCGGCGCCGGCTGCACCCGCGGTGCCACGCAGCGCGTGCGGCGGCCCGGGCGCCCCTTTCGCGATCTACGGCCTGTGGCGCCGGCCGGCCGGCGGCTCCGCAGCGTGGTGGAGTCGCCCGTACGCCGCGGTCTACTGTCCGTGATGGGTGGCGAAGCTCAACAGGGTGATCGACGGGCGCAGATCACGCGGGCCGGGCAGGGCCGCGATCTTCCGGAGTGTTCCGAGCCGGGGTGCATCGACTCCTCGGCGCGGTTGCGCAACGTCCACAGACAGGTGGCCGCTACACCGTCCAGGGCCGCACCGTCGATCTGGTCATCGGTCATACCCACTCCCAGGCAGGTCAGGTAACTCATGGTCGGTCCCGTACGGCGGGTGGTTGTTCGGTGTCGCCGGCGGTGTGAGTCGTCTGACGCCCGCTCGCCTCCTCCTGACGACGGGTCCCATACCCGCAATGGTCGCGGGTCGGCAGACGTCCTCCCAAGAGAGGCGTCGCCCGCTACGACACCGGCAGGAGAAATCGCCCGGTCTACATCGCGGGAAGTAGCCTCGCGATCCGGTCCGGAACCGTCCTTCGGCCGACCGGGGTAGATTCGGCAGTGTGCTGAAGCGCATCGACTACGACGACCGCCAGCATCTCGTGTACGCGCGCGGCCGAGCGCTGCCCCCCGACGTCGTCGCCGCCTGGATGACGGAGTTCGCCCGGCACTCGCCGTCCCGCCGGCCGCTGACGGTCCTGGACCTGGGCAGCGGTACCGGCAGGTTCTCCCCCGCCCTTGCCGACACCTTCGGCGGCCCGGTGTACGGCGTCGAACCCTCCGCCCGCATGCGTCAGGTAGCCACGAACATCACCGCTCACCCGTCCGTCAGCTATCTCCAGGGCGCCGCCGAGAAGATCCCGCTGCCGGCCGACCACTGCGACCTGATCCTGCTCTACCTGGTGATCCACCACATTCAAGACCTGCCGGCGGCGGTCCCGGAGATCGCCCGCGTGCTGGCCCCAGGTGGTCGGCTGCTCATCCGCAACGCCTTCGCTGATCGGATGCCCGACCCGCTGTGGCACCGCTGGTTCCCCCGCGCCCGGACCATCGAGGAAGAGCTCTTCCCCACGGTTGCCGAAGTGGTGGACGCCTTCGCCACGGTCGACCTGCGCCCTGTCGCCCTCACCTCGATCCGGCATCGTCTGGCAGCCAGTCGCGCCGACTTCGCCGCACGACTGCGGCTGCGCGCCAGCTCGGTCTTCGACCAGATGACCGAGCAGGAAATCGCCGAGGGATTCGCCGCCATGGACGCGGACCTTGCCGCGCATCCCGGCACCGGCCCGGTCGAGGAAGACTGCGATCTGCTCATCCTGGCGGTACCCCAGGAAACGTGAGGCTCAGCGCGTTCCGGGACACGTCCGTGCGGAGAGATCGTTCCGAGAGTGGCATGGGTTACTGTTTCGGCATGATTCTGGGGCGGATCGCCGAGCGGGCCAGGATCGACGACCTGCTCGCGAGCGCCCGTACGGGCCACCGCGGAGCGCTGTTGATCACGGGCGAGGCCGGGATCGGCAAGACCGTGCTGCTCGACTATGCCGCCGCCGCGGCGGCCGACCTGCGGGTGCTGCGTGGCGTCGGCATGGAGTCGGAGGCCGAACTGCCCTTCGCGGGGCTGCACCTGTTGCTGTATCCGTACCTCGACCGGCTCGGCGCACTGCCCGGCCCGCAGGCGGCGGCGCTGCGGACGGCGTTCGGGCTGGACGAGGCGACGGTCGGCGACCGGTTCCTGATCGGCGCGGCGACCCTGTCGCTGCTGTCGGAGCTGAGCGGCGACGGCCCCCTGGTATGCCTGATCGACGACACGCAGTGGTTCGACCGGGCGTCCTTGGACGCGCTGCTGTTCGCCACCCGGCGGCTGCACGCCGACCCCATCGCGATGATCTTCACGGCCAGAGACGGGGACGGGGACGCCGCGCCCGTACCGGGCCTGGACGTACTCCGGCTCGCCGCCCTGGACACGGAGAGCGCCGCGTCGCTGCTCGACGCGCACGCCCGCGGCCTGGCCGGGCCGTTGCGGGAGCGCGTGCTCGCCGAGTCGCGCGGCAACCCGCTCGCCGTGATCGAGCTGGCCACCATGCTCAACGCCCTGCAGGGCGACGGCCGTCCCGCGCCGCCGCTGCCCATCGGGGCGCTGCCCGCCGCGGGCCACGTACAGGACGCCTTCCAGGCGCAGATCGCCGGCCTGCCCGCGGCGACGCGGCTGCTGTTGCTGATCGCCGCGGCCGACGACACGGCGGGCCTGCAGGTGATCCTGAACGTCGGCACACTGCTCGGCGTCTCCGTGGCCGACCTGGAGCCCGCCGAGCAGGCCCGGCTGGTCGTGCTGTCCGACGGGCCGACGCCGGGCGGCAGCGTGACCTTCCGCCATCCGCTGATCAGGGCCGCCGCCTACCAGGCCGCCCCGCACGCCAGGCGGTTCCAGGTCCACGAGGCGTTCGCGCGGGCGCTCGACGGCGAGCACGACGCCGACCGCCGCGCCTGGCACCTGGCCGCCGCTACCCCTGGCCCGGACGAGGAGGTCGCCGCCGAGTTGGAGCGGGCCGCCCGCCGGGCCGGCCGCCGGGGCGGGGCGACCGCGATGATGAGCGCGCTCGAACGCGCCGCCCAGCTCAGCACGGACGAGACGCGCCGGGCATGGCGGCTGATCGCCGCCGCCCGCGCCGCCTACGACGCGGGCCTGGCCGACCGCGCCGTCGAACTGGCCGGCCGGGCCGCTGGGCCGACCGACCGGCCGGCGCGCACCCTTCGCGACCCGTCGGTGACGGCCGAGGCGGCCTGGATCCGCGCCCAGGTCGAGTACGAGCGCACTTCGCCCGCCGTCGCCGCCGCCCTGGCGCTCGACGGCGCCACCCCCATCGCCGCCACCGACCCCGAGCGGGCCGTGTCGATCCTCACCGAAGCCGTCTGGTGCGCCCGCGACGCCGGCGACCACGACCTGGTACGCCAGTGCGCCGCCCTCCTGGAGACCGTCGAACCCCGCGCGCCGGTCGTGGCGGGGCTCATCGGGTTCCGGCACCTGTACGACGGCCGGCCCGCCGTGGGTGTGCCGCCCATGCGCGAGCTGGCCGAGTCCGCCAGGCAGGGCAAGGCCGGCGGGTTCGTGGAGCGGCTCATCGCCGGGTTCGCCGGGATGCTGGTGGCCGAGGACGAGATCGCCACGGAGGTGCTGGAGTCGCTGGTCGCCGACGTGCGGGAGCAGGGTGCGGTGGGCTGGCTGACGTACACGCTCGAACCCCTGGCGATCGTCCGGCTGCTGCGCGGCCGGTTCATGGACGCCGACGCCGGCGTGACCGAAGCCGTCTCCCTGGCCACCGACATCGGCCAGGACATGCAGGTCGTCGTGCTGAACGCGATCGCCGCGTGGCTGGCCGCAGTGAGCGGCGACGAGATCTCGTGCCGGTCGCTGGCCGCCGGCGTGCTGGAGCACCGCACCAAGCACCCCACCAACGCCGCGCTGGCCTCGTGGGCGCTCGGCCTGCTCCACCTGGCCGGTGGCCGGTTCGACGAGGCCGCGGCTCGGCTGGAGGAGGTGTGCGGCGGGCCTGCCCGGCACGACTTCCTCATCAGGGCCGTACCCGACCACGTCGAGGCGGCCGTACGTGCCGGGTTCCCCGAGCAGGCCGCCCGCCATCTGCCCACCCTGTCCGACTGGGCCGAGCAGACCGGCCGGCCGCACGCGATCGCGCTGGCCCGCCGCTGCGAAGCACTGCTGGCCGACGAGGACGCCGCCGCCGGCCACTTCACGGCCGCGCTGGAACTGCACGAGCGCGACACCCGCCGGTACGACGAGGCGCGGACCCGGCTGGCGTACGGGGAATGGCTGCGCCGGCATCGCCGCCGCACCGAGGCGAAGGACCAGCTGGCCGACGCGCTGGCCGCCTTCGAGCGACTCGGCGCCCGGACCTGGGCGAGCCGGGCCCGCGCGGAGCTGTCCGCCCTGGGCGACCGGCCCTCGGCCCACCCCCGGGCCCTCGACCCGCTCGCCCGGCTCACGCCCCAGGAGCTTCAAGTGGTACGGCTGGCGGCGGCGGGCATGAGCAACCGGGAGATCGCCGCCCGGCTGTTCCTCAGCCCTCGCACGGTCGGCCACCACCTGTACAAGGCGTACCCGAAGCTGGGGGTGACCCGCCGGATGGAGCTGGCCCAGCTCGTGGCGCATGGGTAAGTAAGTCGGCCTGCCGCAGCACACCGGTATTCCGACTGATGCGGCGTCCGCTGCCCGCGGCCTACCGTCGTGGGCATGCGGAAGATCATCGCCACCTGGACGGTTCATCGACCCTGGAGTACGGCAGCGAGGAGACTGCGGCATGCTCCCTGAACCTGCTGCTCAACCGGACGACCTACGAAGGCTTCGCGGATGAACGCTACGTGTGTCTCCACGACCCTAGGCCTGGCCCCTTGGAACAACTCCACGATCATCCAGAACGACATGCCCGGCAAGGAGCACCCCATGTCCACCGCGTTCTACCTCAACCTCCCGGTCAAGGACCTGGCCGTCAGCAGGAGCTTCTACGGCGCGCTCGGGTTCGCCTTCGACGAGCGGTTCGCCGACGAGAACATGGACGCCGTCGTCATCAGCGACACCCTCTCCGTCCTGCTGCTGGTCGAGCCGTACTTCGCAACCTTCACCACCAAGCAGGTCGCCGACGCCGGCACCAGCGCCCAGGCCCTCTTCGCCATCGGCATGGAGAGCCGCGAACGCGTGGACGAGCTGCTCGACAGGGCGCTCACCGCCGGCGGCCAGCCGGCCGGGGAGGACCGCGACCTGGACTTCCTGTACGGACGCGGCTTCACCGACCCCGACGGCCACCAATGGGACATCATCCACGTCCCGGCCGCCGGCTGATCCCCTCCGCGCACCCACCCGCCGGCTTGAGGCAGGAACTCCGTGGGAAGCCCAAGTTGAGCTTGACCGCTCGTTTGCGGCCGGTGGCACGTTCTGATCAGCACTGCACCGGTGTGAGGCGAGCGCCGATGAGTTTCCAACGCCGCCGAGGTCAGTACCGGCGACACATCGACTACGCGCGGAGGACGACATGGCGCTGGACCTCTTTGCCGGTATCCCCGTCACCGACTACGCCGCGGCGTTGCCGTGGTACGAGCAGCTCTTCGGCGGGCAGCCCTCGTTCCTGCCGAACGACATCGAGGCGGTGTGGGAAGTGGCCGAGAACCGGTACATCTACATCGTGCAGGAGCCGGAACGGGCGGGGAACGCCCTGGTGCTGTCGTTCGTCGACGACCTGGACGACCGGGTCGCCGAGATCGCGCGGCGGGGCATCGAGCCCGCCAAACGCGAGACGTACGACGGTGGCGTGACCAAGGTGACCTACCGGGACGCGGAAGGCAATGAGATCAGCTTCGGCGGCGTCCCGGGGTGACGCCTCCCAGGACGTCCCTGGACCCGTGGGACGGGACTGGGACGACTCCGAACGCTTCCTGCCAGTACGTCTCCAGCATCACGACGAAACGCTCCAGGACTGCGCGGGGATCATCTGCCATCGCCGCCGCCATCTCGGCGTCCGCGACCACGGCTGCGCGGTCGGCCAGCATGCGCCGGACCTCCGGGGCATCGAGAGCCGACGGATCGCGAGGTATCGCGCCACCGACCTGGCGACCGGCCAGGGGGATCGCGAACTCCATCCGCGCCAGCTCGTCCGGAACGCTCCTCAGCCGCCGCAGTTCGCCCTCGAGATCCGCCATCTCCCCCGACGCGGCAGGGAACAAGAACTCGGGGAAGTAGGCCCGGTATGCGAACGCGAAGACCTCGATCTCCCGATTCAACCGCGGCGGCAACCGCCGCATCGACTCGGGATCTTGAAGACTATCGACACGCCACAATCATCACTCCTCGTGTTCCCGGTCCGGTCCACGACGCGAAGGCTGTCCTGGTCAGCCCGCCGGCTGGGCGAGCAGCTGTTGCCCATCGGAACGGCCATCCACGCCAAGCAGTGCTCCGTGCGCACGCTTCTCAACCATGTATCCCAACGGCAGCAGCTCCTTGAGATGCCCCGCCCCCGTCCTCGCCGATGCCCTCGGCTACCAGGCAAGACCACCGCCCGACTCCTCACCGAGGGCGGCGGAACCTGGACCCGCCACGCCTCCGAAGAGCACGAACAGTGACCATCGAGCTTGACGTCGTCGACACTCGTGACAGTTGACCAGGCGATCTCACCCGTACCGAGGCCACGGTCTCTCCGCGATCCGGGCATACTGCAACCGAATCAGCACACGGGAGACGCCAACGCATGAAGAATACGCCACCATCGCCACCTGGAGCGCAGCAGACTGACGGATCACCCGTGCAGATCGGCGCTCTCGTTCCGCTGACTCGGCCTGGCTGGGTCGAGGCGGGCCAACACTTGCTCGCTGGACTCGAGCTGGCCGTTCGCGAAGTCAATGACGCCGGCGGCATCGTCGGAAGACCCCTCGAGCTGGTGGTCCGAGACACTGCGGCTGATCCGAAGAGGGCCGCGGCGGCCGTGGATGAATTGGCTCGCTTGGGCGTGGCTGCCTTGGCGGGTGAGTATCACAGCGTCGTCGCTCGCGCCGCCGCCGCCCGGGCCGACGCCCTCGGCCTGCCGTTCCTCTGCTCGTCAGCGGTTCTCGACGCGCTCACCGAACAGCCAACGGAATGGGTCGCGCGCCTGGCCCCGGCGCAGTCCCGGGGCTGGCAGATCTACGCAGACTTCCTCCTCGGCGCGGGCCACAGTCGAATCGCCGTAGCAGCCGAGTCGAGTGTCTACTGGGCAGCTGGGGCCCGCATTCTGCGGGACTACCTCGCTCCACGCGGCGGCACCGTCATCGAACTCGACATGCGCGCGCTCACCCCTGCGGCCGTGTGCGACGAACTCGTCGACAATCGCGCGACAGCCCTCCTCCTCCTGGTCGGCCACCCGGAGCCGGCCGTGTCGATCGTCAAGTCTGTCCGCCGCGACCGGCGCCTCGCCGAGATCATGATCGGTGCTCCGGCCGGGCAACCGGAGTTCGCCGAATGGGCGACGTTGCTGGGCGACGACGGCGCCGCGATCCCGTTCTTGCGCTACCTGCCCGAGCGCCTCAGCCCACTCGGCGCACGAGTCGAGACGGCCCTCCGCGAGCGGCTGGCCGAAACGCCCTCCTTCGTCGCCTTCGAGGGCTACGACACGGTCGCCGTCCTCGCCGACGTGCTGCGTTCTCACGGCGCGGAACGGAAGCTCACTGCCGAATCCTGGCCGCACGTTGCAGTCGAAGGCACCCGCGGGCAGATCCGGTTCTCCCGCACGCCGGGCATCAGCGTCTGGCAATGGGCTTGGACGCCGATCCAAGTCGTTGATCGAGATCCGGCGGAACCCGATCGCTTCCGGATCCTTCACGCCGGCTGAGAGAGCGCGGACGGTCACCGGCGGCAGCGGTCAGCCGCTGCGTCAGCTCGGTGATCCGCTAGCGTAGATGGCGCGCTCAGCACCGGCTCGACCTCGGCGGCCTGCCCTGGATCAACCGCCATTCCGGCGGCAACCCCGACCGGCCGCAACGACCCGCTGCCTAGCTTCAGCACCCGCCAGCGGGGGGCAGAGCCGGTCGAGTGTCGCTGAACCTCACCCGAGGGTGAGGCTCGTAATCTCGGCACATGACGGGTGAAGGTGTCGTGGTGTCCGACATCGACGGCGGGCTGCCGGCCATGTCCCCAGTCGCCGATCAACTCGGCCCGACTCCGTGGGGACCGCGCGCCTGGTCGTGGCCAACCGTCGGCCCCCAACTGTCAACGGCGGCTCAGGCGACATCCGGCGCGTTCGGGTGCGTATGGCACAGTTTTCACTGTGCCGTTTGACGATCTGCCGGACTGGCTACCGGCGTGGTGTCTGGACCATCTCGGGGACCAGCCCGCCGACGTGCTGTTCCGGCAGCAATCGATGTCGACGGTGTTCGGTCTCCGGTTGGCCGGCGGTACGGACGTCGTGGTCAAGGCCCGCGGCGACGACGGCCGGGCGGGATCATGTGTCACAGCGCAGGCCCGGCTGGCCGAGAACGGGTTCCCTTGCGCCCGCCCGCTCACGCCGGTCGTCGGTGTCGGTTCCCTGGCCGTGCACGCGGAGGAATTCCGCCCTGGAGGCGAGGTGTTGCGCGGAGACACGCCGGACATCGCTGTGCGCTACGCAGAGGTCTTCGCCCGGCTGATGACCGCGCTGGCGGACCTCGCCGTCACGCCGCCGCTGCCGAATCCGCGCTGGGTGCGGTGGGATCACACGGACTTCGGGCTGTGGCCGTCGATCGAATCACTCGACGAAAAGGACCAGAGTCTCGTACCCAGCTACGTCATGGACACAGCCGACAGGGCCCGTCGGCGAATACTGGCCGCTGACCTGCCCTGCGTGCTGGGCCACGCCGACTTCGAGGCACACAACCTCCGGTGGCACGACCAGCAGGTGTGGACAGTGCACGACTGGGACAGCCTGGCATGGCAACCGGAAGCTGCCCTGGTGGGAGCCGCGAGTGCGGTATTCCCCAAGATGGGACCGGCCACCCTGCCGCCGATCGAAAGTACCGAGGCGTTCCTGGCCGCCTATCAGGACACTCGGGCCCGCCTGTTCACCGCCGAAGAGCAGCAGATCGCGTGGGCGGCCAGCCTGTGGCCGGCAGCCCACGACATCCGATGGGAAGCACTCCACGGCTACACCGCAGTGTCCGGCAAAGCACTCTGGACACAAGCAGCCGAACGCCTCCGCCGAGCGAACGCCTGAGAGCGGCCCACATCGTCCTGCCGACCGCGGGTGAACGTCACGGACGTGACTGTGACGTTCATCCAGCGGTCACAGCCTTCAGCGATCCGGCAAGTTCGGAAGGCAGCGTTCCTGAGGGCCCGAGCAAGGCGTACTTGGCCGAGATCTTGTGACACGTGGTCACAGAAGATTGATCATTAAGAAGACCCCCGGGCGTAGTCGAGTTGCTCGCTTCACCGACGCTCGGAGGTCTTGCTGGGGGCACTTCTGCCGGCCAGCATCGGAGCCAAAACGGTGCGCAGCCGCATGTTCTCCCCGTCTGGACGGCACGAGGGGAGAGCTACGGGCAGAAACCCCGGGACGAGGCGAAGCGCAATTCCTGGCAAGGCTCACCCGGGGGTGGGAGAGCCCAATGGATCAGAGAGGATCACTACGACGGCTCGCTGTGCCGTACCAGCTGCGCTCTTGGTGGGCCAGCGCTGGAGCCGGGTGCGCAGCACCCAGCCTTGACCTGAGCAGCCCTGGGGCAGATCCGCAAGATCCTGAGAGGGAAGGAGATCCCAGGCAGCAGACCAAACGCCTACCCGCTAGGCGAAGCGGCCTCCACGCTGTTTTTGCGCAAAGGCCAGCTAGACAGAGGCGAGCGGGACACTGCGGGCTCATGATCGGATGCAACTTTTCTCCGCAGGACGTCCGCTACGCGGCCGCTGATGGCCGTCCGTGGATGGCGCTCTCGGCGGCTTACCGGCGAAGACCGCTCCGCGGACATGGCTGCACTGAAGGGGAGCGAGGCTGAGAACCCTGCTGGACATCGCAATGGACTGGACGGTGCGTGGGACAGATCGGCGAGATCCACAGTGAGGGTGCGGGCGGCGGTCACGTCCTCGCGGCCGCCTCGTTCACCGCGCAGCGGACGGCTGAGGGGTAGGCCGTGAGCGACTCCCTGGCTGCCCCTGCCGAGTGGGTGCGCCCCTGCGAGCGCCGGAGCCCCTGGGAGATAGGCGAACTGCTGACCATGGATCTGCCGCAACCGCCGGCGCGTAAGCAGGCGGCAGTGCTTCTCTGCGGTCTGACAACCGGTAAGAAGGTTGCAGGCCGACGCTCGGCACCACTGGGAACGCCTCAAGCTCGGGCTGCACGCCCTATGCTGGAGTTTCCACCAAAAGGATCAACGCCGTCGCGCGGACTCGGCTGCAGGCCCGGCTTGAGCCGCTGCCCAGGAGGCCCACAGCCAGCCGGGCGGAGCTGGAGGAGCGTGTCCCGTCACCGGCTCAGCGCCTGCTGTCGGCCAGCAGTTGGGACGCCACAGCTCCCCCAAGTCGTCACCGGCCCTCGCAAACGCGGCATCGGCTTCCGCTCCCTGTCGAGGCCCGTCGGTCGTCAGGCCATCGAGGCGCCGGGTGTGAAGGCCCGTGAGTGAGCCAACCCACGCCGTCTCCATCGCGACGGCCGGCCTGAACCAGGCACGGCGGCTGCTCGCCGACGCCGAACGTCTCGCCCGCGCAACGCCGAGCGCATCGCTCACACCGTCCCCGACGCCTTCGAACAGGCCATGGCACTGCTCGAGATCGCCGACGACCTGATCATCGCGGCCCCAGGCCACGCCCGGGAACTCCTCGCCACCGTTGAACGGCTCACCCGCACCATCACCGATCGGTACGCCTGCGGTGGAGTACAGCTGATGGCCGTCGAGACACTGGCCAAGACCAGCCCGGTCGATGCCGAAAATTTCGCCCGGTCCATGACCGACCCATCTTACCAGGCCTCAGCGCTGGTGAGAGTCGCCGCCGTACTGACCCGGACCGATCGCAAGCAGGCCCGAGGTCTGCTTGCCGACGCCGAACACCTCGTGCGCACCAGAGATGCCCCAGATCACCGGGAGCGACCGCTGGGGCACATCGCCAGGACACTGGCTCGCCTGGATCCAGAGGCCGCCGAACGCCTCGCCACCACGATCTCCAACCCGCTTCGCCGAGCCCAAGCATTGGCGATCGTGGCCGGCGTGCTGGTCCGGGCGGCGCCTGCGCACGCCCGCAGGCTGCTCGCAGACGCCGAATCCGACGCCCTCGAGCCCGCCAATCCATGCTTTCAGGCCCGAACCCAGGTAAAGGTCGCCACCGTGCTGGCTCAGGTGGATCCGGGTCAGGGGCGGCGACTTCTCATCGACGCCGAGCACCTCGTCCGCACCAGCCGTCATCGGGACCCGGTGTTGCAGGACGCCGCCGAGGCGCTGGCCGCGCTCGATGCCGCCGAGGCCGAACGCATCGCCCGCACCATCACCACTCCGGTCCATCGTTCCCGCGCCCTCACGAAGATCGCGGAGAAGCTGGCCAGGGTGGATCTGGGCGGTGCGGAGCGCCTGGCCCGCACCATCACCCCTCCGTACCACCAGGTCCTTGCTCTCGCGGGCATCGCCAAGACACTCATCGAACTGCACAGCCCGCCGGCCATCCAGAAGCAGTAAGACCAAGCCTTACCGCCGGTCAGGGTTGCCCGGTCCGGGGCGGCGGGCGGGTGCGTGGCGGGGGGCTCTGGTGTCCACGTTGCCGGTCAAGGTGTTGAGGATGCCGGGTAGTTGGGCCACCGTTTCGGCGGGCAGGCCGGTCACGGTCTCGTCCGCCAGGGCGCACCATAGCTCCTTGACCTGGTCGGCCAGGGCTTGGCCGCTGTCGGTGAGTTCGACGATGGTGGCGCGCCTGTCGGAGGGGGCGGGGTTGCGGCGGATGTGGCCGGAGGCTTCGAGCTTGCGGGTCATGAGTGTGATGCTGGGCGGTTCGCAGCCGAGCGCCTCGCTGAGCTCGGCCTGGATCCTCGGGCCGGTCCGGGCGAGCTCGAGCAGAAGCGCCTCCTGACCCGGGTGCAGGCCGAGCGGGGCGAGCAGCGCCGCGGCCCTGGCCCGGTGGCGCAGGCTCAGCAGGCGGATGGCCTGGTTGAGGG
This sequence comes from Nonomuraea sp. NPDC050451, assembly GCF_044458585.1. Classification (NCBI taxonomy): domain Bacteria; kingdom Bacillati; phylum Actinomycetota; class Actinomycetes; order Streptosporangiales; family Streptosporangiaceae; genus Nonomuraea; species Nonomuraea sp. NPDC050451. The sequence goes on along the minus strand of NZ_JBITHZ010000008.1, from coordinate 380,764 downwards.
CGTCGGCTTGCTCGAAGTCCATGGGTGCTCCTTGACAGATTAGTTATGCGCATAATAGTTATGCGAATAACTAAATACTACACGACAGCGAGGAGCCGGGCATGACCGTGAAGGTCGCCGTCATCTACTACAGCGCGACTGGCAGTGTGTACGCACTCGCGCAGGCCGTCGCCGAGGGCGCCGCCTCGGCCGGGGCGGACGTACGGCTGCGGCGGGTGGCCGAGTTGGCACCCGACAGCGCGATCGACCAGGACCCGCAGTGGCGACGGCACGCCGACGCCGCCACGTCGATCGCCCAGGCCTCGGTCGAGGACCTGGCGTGGGCCGATGCGTTCGCGTTCGGGACGCCGACCCGGTTCGGGGCGCCGGCCGCGCAGCTCAAGCAGTTCATCGACCAGGCCGGCGGGCTGTGGCGCGAAGGCGCTCTGGCCGACAAGCCGGTGACGGCCTTCACCTCGGCGTTCAACCGGCACGGAGGCAGCGAGGCCACGATCTTGTCGCTGAGCAACGTCTTCTACCACTGGGGGGCGCTGATCGTCCCGCCCGGGTTCACCGATCCGGTCGTGTACGGCGCCGGCGGCAACCCCTACGGCACGTCGCTGGTGACCGGCCCGACCGGGGACGGCCCGGACGCCGCGGTGCTGGAAGCGGCCAGGTACCAGGGGCGGCGGTTGGCAAAGATCACGATCCGGTTGCTGGAGGACGGCCGCGCCGGCGAGGCCGCCGCAAGCGGTCCCGTCACCCGCAAAAGCGAGGCCGCGACCGCCTCCCGAACCGTCTGAGCAGCCAGTCATGACAACAAATACCAGTAGCACGTCTCAGCGGGCCAGGCCGTACGCCGGCCTCGCCTGGCTGGTCCTGACGCTGGCGTGTGCCTGCCAGTTCATGGTCATTCTGGACGCGTCCATCGTGAACGTCGCCCTGCCCTCGGTCCGCGAGGAGCTCGGTTTCACCCCTACCGGACTGGCCTGGGTAGTGAACGGATACCTGCTCACCTTCGCCGGGTTCATGCTGCTGGGTGGGCGCGCCGCTGACCTGTTCGGACCGCGCCGGATGCTGGTCGCCGGGCTGTTGTCGTTCTCCGTCGCGAGTCTGGCCGGTGGCCTGGCGACCGCGCCGGAGGTCCTGGTGGCGGCCCGCGTCGCGCAGGGCGTCGGAGCCGCCATGATGGCCCCGGCGACGCTGGCCGTGATCAACACCTTCTTCACCGAGCCGAACGCGCGCGCCAAGGCGTTCGGCGCGTGGTCCGCCTCGGGCGGTGTGGGCGGGATGGTCGGCGCGGTCGCGGGCGGTGCCATCACAACCGGGCTGTCGTGGCGGTGGGTCTTCCTCATCAACGTGCCGATCGGCGCCGTGCTGATCGTCGTGGCCATGATGTCGCTGGCCGGCACGCGAACCGGCCGGCGGGGATCGCTCGACCTCACCGGCGCGGTCACCGGGACGGCGGGGCTGGCGGCGCTGATCTACGGGGTCATGCAGAGCGCCGATCATGGCTGGACGTCCGCGCCGGTCGCCGGGCCGGTTGTGGCGGGTCTGCTCCTGCTCGTCGTCTTCGCCGTGGTGGAGGCGCGTTTCGCCGGCCAGCCGATGCTGCCAATGCGGCTGTTCAGGATCCGGGGGGTGGCGGTCGGGAACGGCCTGCTGCTGCTGTTCGGTGGGATCGCCATCGCGATGTGGTACTTCTCGTCGCTGTTCCTGCAGAACGTCCTCGGCTTCAGCGCGCTTCAAGCCGGGCTCGGGCAGACACCCGCGGCGGTGACGTTCATGGTGATCGCGCGATGGGCCGCAGCGCTGCTGCCGCGAACGGGTGTGCGGCCCCTGGTGCTGGCCGGCAGCGCCGGCTTCCTGGCCGGTTTCGGCTGGCTCTCCCTGGGCCACGCCGGCACCGGGTACGTCGCCGGCGTGCTCGGTCCCACGCTGCTCATCGCGGTCGGCATCGGGCTGACCTTCCCCACGCTCATGGCCGTGGCGACCGCCGACGTACCCGAGGGTGACGCGGGGATCGTCGGCGGCCTGGCCAACACCGCCAGCCAGGTAGGCGGATCGATCGGGCTGGCGGTGCTCGCGACGGCCGCCGGCACCAGAGCCGCGTCGGAGGCCGCCGGGAGTTCCCCGGCCGACGCCCTCGCCGCCGGCTACGACCTGGTCTTCCTCCTGGCGGCCGGGCTCGGGCTGGCCATCGCGGTGGTCAGCTTGCTGCTGCCACGGCACCGGCGCAGCTGACCGCCGATGCTGTCGCGGGCGATCGAGATCCGCGCCGGGGCCGCATGGGCATGCTTGCGCGCCCTGGACAGACGTCGAGATCGGCTGATGCCGTGCAGCCGGCGGTGCAGCGCCGCGGGATGACTGGAATGCGTGTGGGCGGAAGCGGAGTTAACGTGTAATCCTGTAAGCAAAGGAGTGCACGATGGCGGATCCACTCGACGCTTACTCGCGCGTCGTCTCGTCCGTGGCGGCCGAGTTGCTGCCGAAAGTGGCCAGCGTGCGGGCCGGCCAGGGCAGCGGTTCCGCGGTGGTGTTCACCGCCGACGGGTTCCTGCTGACCAACGCGCATGTGATCGGCAACTCCCGGGCCGGCACCGTGGCCTTCGCCGACGGGAGCTCGGGAGACTTCACCGTGGTGGGCCGGGATCCGCTGTCGGATCTGGCAGTGATCAGGGCCCAGACGGCCACGCCCGCGACGGCGACGCTCGGTGACAGCGACGAACTGGTCGTGGGGCAGCTCGTCGTGGCCGTGGGCAATCCGCTCGGGCTGGCCGGTTCGGTGACGGCCGGGGTGGTGTCGGGGCTCGGACGGTCGTTGCCCGCGCGCAGCGGCTCGGCCGTACGGCTCATCGAGGACGTGATCCAGACCGACGCCGCGCTCAATCCGGGGAACTCCGGCGGCGCCCTGGCCGACTCGCAGGCGCGGGTGGTCGGGATCAACACCGCGGTGGCCGGGGTGGGCGTGGGGCTCGCCGTGCCCATGAACGCCACGACCCGATCCATCATCGCCGCCCTGATCAGGGACGGGCGGGTACGGCGGGCGTTCCTGGGGCTGGTGACCTCGCCCGCGCCGCTGCCCGAGTCGCTGCGACAGCGGACCGGGCAGGCGGGAGCGCTGCGCGTGGTGGAGGTGGTGCCGGGCTCGCCCGCCCAGCGGGCCGGGTTGCGCTCCGGCGACCTGGTGTTGAGCGCGGGGCGCCACCCGGTGGGGGACGCGCAGAGCCTGCAGCGGCTGATGTTCGCCGACGCCATCGGGCAGCCGTTACCGATCACCGTCCATAGGAATGGCGCGTTGGTCGATGTCATCGCGGAGCCGGTGGAGCTCACCGGCTCCGGTGTCTGACCCCGCCAACGGAGGTCAGGGAGCCCAGCGGTGCGCCCGGAGGCACCGACCAGCGCGGGTGCGGCGGGCGGCGCCACCGGGTCGAGGCGCGGCCGGAGCCGGCCCGCCCGAGACCGGAGCCGGGGCGGGCTAGCTGGGGGTCGGGTCCGGCGGGAGGGCGGCTGAGGCCGGCGGCGGTCCGTCCGGTGCCGGGGAGGGCGAGTCGGCGGGTGGGCGTTGGGGGCGGACGTAGGTGCCGTCGCGGCGGGCCAGGAGTTCGGCGAGGAGAGCGTCCCACTTCTCCCCCACCGCGTCCACGTCGTACGTGAGCGCCGTCTCCAGCGCCCCCGCCGCCAGGTCCCGCCTCAGCTGCTCGTCCTCGATCACCCGGATGATCGAGGAGGCCAGGTTGGCGTTGGTCCGCGGCTTGACCAGCAGCCCGTCGACCTCGTTGGTGATCATCTCCTTGGGCCCGTGCGGGCTGTTGAAGCTGACGATCGCCAGCCCTTTGCCCATCGCCTCCAGGATCGTCATCGGGAAGCCCTCGTGACGCGAGCTGAGCACGAAGACGGACGCCTTCTCCAGCTCCGCCCCCACGTCGGACGTGGGTCCGGGCAGCTCGACCTTGCCCTGCAGCCCCGCCTCCACGATCTGCTGGGCGAGGTTCTCCTCCTGGGGCCCCGCGCCGAAGATGCGCAGCGTCCAGTCGGGATGGGCGGCGGCGACCGTCTCCCAGGCGGTGATGAGCCGGTGGAAGCCCTTGATGCGCGTCATCCGGCCGACCGCGATGGCGACCTTGGCGTCCAGCTTGGAGATGCCGCCCGTCATCGGCGGCACGGCGTTGGGGATGCGCGCCAGCTTCTTCGGCTTCTTCGGCAGCGTCTCACGGTAGTCGCGCAGGTCGGCCTTGGTGAGCGTGACCAGGGCGTCGAGGCGGCGGTAGCGCCACTTGATCAGCTCCTGCATCGGCTCGGCCTGGGTGCGGAGCGCCACGTGTTCCTGCCCGATCGTGATGACGTTGGGCAGCGCTAACTGGGCCACCGCCAGGTTGAGCCCGGGGCGGGTGGCCATCAGCACGCCGGTGTCGAGCGAGCGGATGTAGCGGGCCAGCTTGAGGTCGGTCCACAGGTTGAAGCGGTGGTAGGCCGACTCCTCCTTGGGGATGATCCGGCTCGGCATCTTCGACAGCATCGCGCGCAGCGGATCGGCGCTGGGGTTGAGCCGGTCGTCGAGGAAACGGAACTTCACCCGCGGGTCGATGGGGAAGAACGGCTCCTCGGCCTCCTTCAGGATGCTCACGATCTCGACGTCGTGCTCCTTGGCCAGGTAGCTGGCCAGGTTGAACACGGTCCGGATCGTGCCTCCCATCCCGTACGCGTGCAGCAGCAGAATGCGGATCTGCCGCGTCGAAGGCGGCGGCGCGTTGAGCATTTTGCGCCGGTTGTACCCCCGATACAGCCGGCGCACCGCCGACTTGCCCTTGCGTGCCAATGCGCGCACCTGACAGATCCCCCTTTGTCGCCCGGAAGAAGTCTCAACACACATGGCCGGTGACGAGGAATCTCGCCACCGGCCTATTGTCCCGCTTCGGTGGAGTGCACGTGTTCATCCCCAATGCGCTTTCCCCACCTATGATCCTTAGACGCCCGTAACCTCACTAAGGTTGCATGCGCGGCCGATGCCGGGGATCGGGAGTGTGCGGCGGACGCTCGGCCAGCAGCTCCAGCGCGGCGTCGATGGCCCGCTCGAGCTGCGTGTCCACGCCTCTGGCGTAGTCCTGCGGAGTGATGTCGACCTCGATGTCGGGATCGGTGCCGTAGTTCTCGACCTGCCAGCCGACGTCGTCGAAGGCGAAGGAGAATTCGGGCTGCGTCGTCACCGTGCCGTCGGCGAGCTGGTGACGCGGCCAGATGCCGATGACGCCGCCCCAGGTGCGCTTGCCGACCAGCGGCCCCAGCTTCAGCACCTTGAAGGTGTGGCTGAAGATGTCGCCGTCGGAGCCCGCCCACTCGTTGGCGATCGCCACCAGCGGCCCGCGCGGCGACTCCGGCGGGTAGGGCTCCGGGTCGCCCCACCGCGGGTAGTCGTAGCCGAGCCGCCGCCTGGCCAGCTTCTCCATCAGCAGCGCCGACACGTGACCGCCGCCGTTGAAGCGCACGTCCACGATGAGCGCCTGCCGGTCGTACTCGGCCAGGAGCCCGCGGTGGAACTCCCCGAACCCGTCGGGCCCCATGTCGGGCACGTGCAGGTAGCCCACCCGGCCGCCGGAGCGCTGGTGGCACTCGGCGCGGTTGAGGTTGACCCAGTCGCGGTAGCGGGCCGGCCGCTCGTCGGAGAGGGCGCGCACGGTGACGGTGAACACCTGATCCTCCCGCCGCAGCGTCAGCTCGACCTCCTCGCCGGCCTGGTTGACCAGGCGCTCGTTCGGGGTCGCGGCCGCGCCTATGGGGGCGCCGTTGATGGCCAGGACCGCGTCCCCCGTACATACGTCGACACCGAGCCGGTTCAGCGGCGAGGTCGCCTCCGGATCCCACGGGTCACCGGTCACGATGGAGCGGATGTGGTAGACGCCGTCGCGGTAGTCCCAGTCGATGCCCAGCTTGCCCTGGGTGTAGTCGGGCCCTGGACGGTATTCGCCGCCGCTCTCGAAGGCGTGGCTCGTGGCGAGCTCGCCGTGCAGCTCCCACAGCAGGTCGGAGAACTCGCCCCGGGTCGTGACCCGCTCGACCAGCGGCCGGTAGCGGTCGTAGACGGCCGGCCAGTCGATGCCTGCCATGTCCTCGCTCCAGAAGTTCTCCAGCTGCAGCCGCCACGCCTCCCGGAACATCTGCCGCCACTCCGCCTCGGGGCAGACCGACACCTTGATCCGCGACAGGTCGATCCACCCGCTCTCGCGCCCCGGCGCCTCCTCGTCCTCGGGCGGCTCGTTCGCCTTGACCACGCGCAGCCTGGAGTCCGCGCGGTAGAGCAGCGTCTTGTGGTCGCGGCCCAGCTCGAAGTCGGTGACGCCGTCGGCGAAGTGCACCTTCTTGCCCTTGGCGAAGTCGAACAGGTGCAGCGAGCTCTCGCCTTCGAGCGGGCTGGTCAGGATCAGCGCCTTGCCCTTGAGCCCGGCCACCCTCTCGTAGCGGCCCTCGGGCAGCGGGAACTGGGTGACGCGCCGGGTCAGCCCGTCGACGTCGACCTGCAGCTGCTCCGGCTCGTCGCCGTCCTCCTCGTCCTCCCCCAGGGGTCGTTGCACGGGAACGAACGGGTCGGGCGCGTCGGCCTGCAGCGCCACCGCGTACGGGCGCGTGCCCAGCGGGAAGCCCAGGTCGTGCTGGAGCTGGTCGTAGACCGGCGAGAAGGTGCGCTGGCCGATGAAGTAGAGGTAGCGGCCCTGCGGGTCGAACGCCGGCATCGAGTCCTGCAGCACCGGCTCCGTGGCCTGCAGCGTCCGCCCGGTCTCGGGGTGGTGCAGCTTGATCGCGCTGGACTGCGCGTTGAGCGGGCTCGAGTACGCCAGCCACCGGCCGTCGTGCGACCAGGCCGGGTCCTCGGGCGAGCCGTGCGGGTTGGCCTCCACCAGCACCGGCCGCCCGGTGGCCAGGTCGAGCAGGTGCAGCTCGTGGCGGTGGTTGACGACGGCCACCCGGTCGTGGGCCGGGTCGGGGACGAGCGCGATGATCCGCCCCAGCCTGGCCACCTCCGTGCCGCCGCCGCCCTCGTGGCCTTCGAGGACGACCAGCCGCTCCTCGTCGCGGTCGTCGCTGGCCGCCGCGATCAGCCGGGTGCCGTCGTTGAGCCAGGTCAGGAACCGGTAGCGGACGCCGTCGGGCGAGCCGTGCTGGGTCACCGGCCCCTCCCAGTCGGCCATCGCGTACGCCTTGCCGCGCGCGGTGACGGCCAGCGCGCTGCCGTCGGGGCTGAGCGTGGCGCCGTCGAGGTAGTCGGCGGGGTCGACGAACCTGCGGTTGCGCTGCGTCCTGGAGCTGGCCAGCACCACGTCCAGCTTGCGGGCGGGCTCGCCGGGGTCGAGCAGGTAGAGGTCGGCGCCGGCGTGGTAGACCAGCCGGTGCCCGTCGCCCGACAGGTTGCGCGCGTAGTAGTCGTCGTGGTGGGTGTGCTTGCGCAGGTCCTGGCCGTCGGGGGCGCACGAGTAGACGTTGCCGACGCCCTCGTGGTCGGAGATGAAGCAGACCCGGCCGCCGCTCCAGCAGGGCGAGGCCAGATTTCCCGGCAGCCTGATCAGCCGCCGGAACTCGCCGTCGCCGCGCGGGTCGATCCACAGGTCGCCGACGGTGCCGCCGCGGTAGCGCTTCCACCGCGCCGGGTCGGCGGTGTTGCGGCCGAGCACGATCATGCCTTCGGGCCCGTACGCGATCGAGTTGGCCGGCCCGTACGGGAGCCGCTCCGGGACCCCGCCGGGCGCGACGCGGTGCAGCCAATTGCGGTGCTCGAACGGCTGGGCCGCGTCGCTGGCGTACAGGATGCGGCCTTCGGGGTCCCAGCCGGTGACCGTGCAGCGCGCGCCGTGGAAGGTGACCCGGCGGGCGGCGCCGCCGTCGGACGGCATGACGTACACCTCTTCCGGGCCCTCCTCGCTGCCGACGAACGCGAGCTGGTCGCCGCGCGGCGAGATGCGCGGATAGCCCGCCTCGGCGAGCCCCGCGGTCAGCCGGAAGGCCCGCCCGCCCTTGGCGGACACCATCCACAGGTCGTCCTCGGCCGCGAAGACGACCACGTCCTGGAAGACGGCGGGAAAGCGCAGGTAGCCGGACATGAGAGCCACTCCTGGTCGAGCCGACAGCCGAGGGCGCGCGCCCCCGGCTGTCAGATCACATCACCCGGGTCAGACAATTCGCCACAGCTGCCCGGCCGTCCCGACCGGCGGTCAGAATTCTCCCCCCGCGACCGCCCGGTCGTCCGCCCGGGCAACCGGACCACCGCTGCCCCGTCCGGGTCATTCCTCGTCAGAGGTCGACTTGCGGGTCTCCCGCTTCGTCTCCTTGGCCTGCCTGCTGGTCTTGATGGACTGCTTCTTCGACTTGCCGGACTTGGCGGCGGGTTTCTTCTTCGTGTCTGCCATGGGATTCCCCCCTGTACGGACATGCACCCCGGAATGGTGCACTGTGCCACTTAATACCCACCTAAGGCAGAAATCCGACATTCCACCTATCGAGCGGGCCGATCACCGGCCGGCGCGGACCACCAGACGCCTTCCCCGTGCGACAGCCCCGGCAGCCGCCGCTCGAACTCGTGCACCGCCGCCGCCGGGATCTCCCCCTCCAGCACCCAGGTGTCGCCGCGCCTGGCGGTGTCGTGCAGCTCACCGCCCAGCGCGGCGAGCCTGGCGGTGACCGCGCTGAACGTCTCCAGCGGCACCTCCAGCTCGAACCGGTGGCACGGCTCGTACACGGTCGTGCCCGCCAGGCGCAGCGCCCGCATGAGCACGATCGGGGCACGGCCGCGGAAGTCGGCCGCGACCGTGATGGGCGGGGCGTAGCCGGTCCTGGTCACCGTGACGAGCACGTCGGTGACCGGCCAGCCGTGCGGGCCCTCGCCCAGGGCCTGGCGCACGCTCTCCTCGATGGCCCGGTGGTAGGCCAGCGGCAGCGAGCCGAGATCGACCTCCAGCCGGTAGCCGACGCCGGAGCCCTTCGGGCCCGGCTCGACGCGCAGGCCCACGGTGGCCATGAACTCGTTGCGGCCCTGGCGCTGGATCTCCTCGACGACCTCCGCGGCGCCCGACGGGCGCTCGAAGTAGACGGGCCGGCTCGGCTCGAAGAGCGACTCGACGCCGAAGTCCCTGGCCAGGGTCTCGCCGATGACCTCTTTCTGCACCTCCCCGTACAGCAGGACCGAGGTCTCGCCGCCGGCCAGGGTCCGGGTGGCGATCAGCGGATCCTGCTCGGCCAGCGTGAGCAGCGCGGCGTGCAGGCGCGGCTCCTGGCCGGGGACGCGGGGCCGTACCACGGTCTCCAGGCTGGGCGGGGTGAAATGGGCCTGGTGCGCCGGCCCGGGCTCCCCCAGGTGGTCGCCGACGCGGATCTCGGGCACGCCCCAGACCTTGACGATGTCGCCGGCCACCGCCTGCCGCCGTTCGGGGGAGCCCGCGACGGCCAGCGCGGTCAGCCTGCCGTCGTAGGAGTGCCGCCCCCGGTGGAAGGCGAGGTGCTCGCGCGCCCGCAGCGCGCCCGCGCGTACCCGCAGGTAGGCCGCCTTCTCCCCGGACGGGGCACGCTCGATCGCGAACACCGTCGCCCGCGCCCCCTCCCCCGGGTCCCCTGCCGGCTGGGTCACGGCGGGCAGCAGGTGGACGGCGTCGAGCAGCTCGCCGACGCCCTGCCCGGTCAGCGCCGAGCCGAACAGCACCGGATGCGCTTCCCCGGCGGCGCACTGCCGCGCCAGCGCCGCGCGTACCTGGCCGGAGTCGGGCGTCTTGCCCTCGACGAGCAGCTCCAGCAGCCCGTCGTCCCGCTCGGCCAGCACCTCGGCCGCCGCCTCTGGCGAGGCGACGCCGGCGGTGACGGCCGCCTTGGAGCCGAGGTACCGCACGGTGTTGAGGGCGACGCAGTACGGCGAGAGCCGCCGCCGCATGTCGGCCAGCAGCTCCCGCTCCCTGGCCCCCGTCCGGTCGATCTTGTTGACGAAGATCAGCGTGGGCAGGCGCAGCTTGCGCAGCGTCTTCATCAGGACCCGCGTGTGCGGCTGCACGCCCTCGACGGCCGACAGCACCAGCACGGCGCCGTCGAGCACGCCGAGCGCGCGCATGGACGGGAACAAGCTGCGGCAGGGCACTCCGCTCGGGTAGGGTGAGTCGCGGTCGAACATGTGAGTGACAACCAAGCTCACGAGTGAGGCCAAGGTACTCACCGCCGGAAGGGCGGAGCTCGCGTCACCCAGAACGGGTTTGCGGGCCGGGGCGTGGAAACCCGCGAACGCGGGGCCGGAAGGTGAACCGCCAAGCAACAGCGTCGCGACCGTGCGCATAGCCGCACGGTTGGGACGGCTGGAATCCCCCGGATTCATCCGTGGGGAGCGCTTCAAGTTCAGGATGTGCACGGTGCTGGAAGTCCTCGGGAACTCTCGTGCCAATGGGGCGCTGGGAGATTCCGGGGCACCGCATCTCATGCTCCTGATCGTCGGCGGGCAGTTGCCGGGCCATCCTGCCATCGCGGGAGCGGCACCGGCGAACCATTTACAGAGCCTGTGCCAGGGCCACCCCGCAGTAGGCCGCGCCCAGCCCGGCCACCACGCTGGCCGCCGCATTGGCCACCGCGTGGAAGCGCGCGCCCTCCTCCATCAATCGCACCGTCTCGTACCCGAACGTCGAGTACGTGGTCAGCGCCCCGCAGAACCCGGTGCCCGCCAGCGCCATCACCCCGCCGGCGGCGGGCAGCGCGGCCAGGAAGCCCAGCAGCGCCGAGCCGGCCACGTTCACGGTCAGCGTCCCCCACGGGAACACCGTGTCGTGCCGCGCCTGCACGGCCCGGTCCGCGAGATAGCGCAGCGGCGCGCCGAGCGCCGCCCCGAGGACGATGAGCAGCACCGTCATCGCACGCCCGCCAGCATCCTGGCGATCCGCCTGGTCAGCCACATGCCCGTCACCACGGCGGCCAGCGCCGCCACCAGCGTGACCGCCAGGTAGACCAGCCCCGTCAGCGCCGCCCCCGCCGCGACCGCCCGCTGGATGTCCACCGCGTACGTGGAGAACGTCGTGTACCCGCCCAGCACCCCCACCCCCAGGAACGGCCGCGCGAGGCGGTGCGCCGGCCGCACCTCCGTGATCACCACCATGAGCACGCCGATCAGCAGGCACCCGGACACGTTGACGAGGAACGTCGCCCAGGGGAAGTCCGCCGGCCCGGACGGCAGCGCCGACTGCAGGCCGTAGCGCCCGAGCGCGCCCAGTGCGCCCCCGGCCGCGATCGCGGCGAGCACGGGCCAGTGCAGCTCAGCGCGCTGTGCCGGGATGTGGAGATCGACGTCCGGGTCGATCGGACGATCAGTCACATAACCCTCCCCGTGTCAAAACACCGGATGCCGGGAATTTCTCTAGACAACCTTTGATGTTCGGAGGCCTGCTTGAGTACGAAGGACGCCATCGCCCTTCTAGCGGGAGCCATCATCGTCGTTTCCTTCGTCGGGGGCGCCAAGACCTCTCCGGCCACCGCCACCAGCCCCCTGGGCAACGCCAGCGGGACCCGGCCCGGCCTGGCACCCATCATCTCGAACGCCGACAAGGCCAGAGCACGCGACCTCATCAAACGCGTGCGCGTCAAGGGGCTCGGCCCCAACACCGGCTACGAGCGCACCCGGTACGGCGACAACTGGGCCGACACCGCGACCGGGGTGCCGTACGCGCGCAACGGCTGCCGCACCCGCGACGACCTGCTGGCCCGCGACGGCAGGAACGTGAAGTACCGGGCGGGCTCCAGTTGCGAGGTCGTCTCCATGGAGCTGAGCGACCCCTATACCGGCAGGACCATCCACTGGCACAAGGACAACCCGGACGAGGTGCAGGTCGACCACGTGGTGCCGCTGAACTACGCCTGGCGCATGGGGGCGCCGCGCTGGCGGATGTCCAAGCGGCTCGACTTCGCCAACGACCCGCTGAACCTGCTGCCCGTGGCCGGCTACGCCAACGAGCAGAAGGACGCCTCCGGCCCGGCGAGCTGGTTACCGTCGCAGCGGCGCGTCCGCTGCGCGTACGTCACCCGCTTCGCGCAGGTCGCGCTCAAGTACAACGTGCCCGTCACCCCGGCGGACAAGAGGATGATGCTGACCCAGTGCCGCTGACCGGGCCGCTGAGGGGGCGGGCTAGCGCGGGTCGGCCCAGGTGAAGCCGTGCTCGAACGTCTGCTCGGCCAGGACCTGCTGTCCGTCGATGTTCGGGTGGAAGTAGTCCCACTTGCTGACGTGGTCGAGCGTGAACGGGTAGGAGAACACCGCGCCCCCGTCGGTGCGGCACCCGGGCCCGAAGCCGGCGCACGCCTGGGCCGCCGCGCGGTTGTAGGCCATGACCCGCGCCCGCACCCGCTGGCGGCGTTCGACGTCGGCGCGCTTGGTCGAGGTCGGCTTGGCGAGCATGGTCTGGCAGATGTGGCCGGCCGTCCAGAACGTGCGGGCGAGCGGGGTGGTCCTGCCCACCTGCCACAGCCGCCGCAGGTCGGGGATGCTGGCGATGAACACCCGGGCCGCGGGCATGCCGGCCCGCAGTTCGGCAAGGGCCGCGTCGATCCGCTGCCGGTACGTCTCGACGGGCGTCATGGCCTGCTCGGTGCGCACGCACGCGTCCTGGGCGCCGATCAGGATCGTGACGTAGTCGGCCTTGGCCTCGACGGCCTTGCGCACCTGGCCGAGCAGGTCGGCGCTGGTGGCGCCGGGGACGGCGAAGGTGAGGTTGTGCTTCTGGAGCGTTCCAGACATGGCCGACAGGCGGAGGTAGTGGCTGTTCACCTCGCGGTTGTCGCCGGAGGACCACGAGCGTGGGGTGCAGGAGACGTAAAAGCCGCAGGCGTTGAAGCCGGTGGAGATGGAGTCGCCGAGCGCGGCCATGATCTCGGGGACGGACTGGGGCGCGGCGGCCTGCGCCGGACCTGTGGCGGAGACGAGGAGCATTGCGGCGAGGACTGAGCCCAGGCGACCGATCATGGACCCAAGGTAGGAAGCGGATCGGCGACCGGCCATGACGTACGCGCCAGGTCTGTGATTTCAGGACCGACTTCATATCGCCGCTTGACAGCCCGGACCCGATCGGGATGGGGTAAATGCAGCTCAACGTCTGGTTTTATCCGGGTTCGTTGACCGTAACCTCGCATTCACGGGGGTCTGAGTCGAACGTGTTCAGTTCCCGCATAGAGTGTCTTGGGTGAGTGTCGCGCTCGGAACAACCCGCCCGCTACCGGTTCGCACCACCCCTGTCGGCGACCCGGGCGACCTGCTGGCATCCCTGCCCAGGACCGCTCCCTACGCCTGGGTCAGGAACGGCGAGGGCCTCGTCGGCTGGGGACAGGCCGCGCGGGTGGCCGTACCCCCGGGCCCGGGCCGGTTCGCCTGGGCCCGCCAGTGGCTGGCCACGGTGTTCGGCGACGCCCACGTCGACGACGCCGTCCGCACCCCCGGCTCCGGCCCGGTCGCGTTCGGCAGCTTCACCTTCGACGAGGACGCCCACGGCTCCGTCCTCGTCGTCCCGCGCGCCGTGCTGGCCCGCCGCGACGGCCACGCCTGGCTCACCACGATCGGCGACGCGCCGCTGGAGACGTTCTCCCCCATCCGCGACCCGGGCCGCATCAGCTACGGCGACGGCAGCCTGAGCGCCCCCGAGTGGGAGCACGTCGTGGCCAGCGCCGCCAAGCGCATCCGCGAGGGCGAGCTGGAGAAGGTCGTGCTGGCGCGCGACCTGGTCGCCACCGCCGAGCGGCCCATCGACGTGCGCCTGCTGCTCACGCGGCTGGCCCAGCGCTATCCCGAGTGCTACACGTTCTCGGTCGCGGGGCTGGTGGGGGCCACGCCCGAGCTGCTGATCAGGCGTACGGGCCAGGAGATCGAGTCGCTCGTGCTGGCCGGCACCACCCCGCGCGGCACCGGCCCGGCCGACGACCTCGCCCGCGGGGCCGCGCTGCTCGCCTCGCCGAAGGACCGGCACGAGCACGAGTGCGCCATCGCCTCGGTCCGCCAGACGCTCGCCCCGCTCTGCGCCTCGCTGGAGACGCCGGACGAACCCGAGCTGCTGATGCTGCCCAACGTCCAGCACCTGGCCAGCCACGTCACCGGGCGGCTGGCCGACGGGGCCTCCGTCCTCGACGTGGTCGCCGCCATGCACCCGACGGCCGCCGTCGGCGGCACCCCCACCCCCACCGCGATCAAGGTCATCCGCGAGCTGGAGGGCATGGACCGGGCCGGCTACGCCGGGCCCGTCGGGTGGATCGACGCCCACGGCGACGGCGAGTGGGGCATCGCGCTGCGCTCGGGGCTCGTGCAGGGCCGCCGGGCCCGCCTGTTCGCGGGCGGCGGCATCATGGGCGACTCCGACCCGGCGGCCGAGCTGGCCGAGGCCCAGGCCAAGTTCAGGGTCATGCAGTACGCGCTGGAGGGCTGATCAGCCGGGGACGTGGATCTCCTCGCCCACGTCCACGCGCGCCCGCCCGGCCGTCAGCGTCGCCAACCAGTCCGCGAACGGCGCCACCTCGTCCTCGCCCACGGAGACGGCGAAGGTGACCTCGCCCGCGTACGTCACCTCGCGCACCGGGTGGCGCGAGGCCCGCAGGTCGTTCTCCACCCGCCCGGCCTGGTCGTGGGCCACCGCGACGCGCACGACCCTGGCCGGCACCATCCGCACCGGCTCGGCCCGGTCGAGCGTCTCGGTCACGGCGGAACCGTAGGCGCGTACCAGCCCGCCCGCCCCCAGCAGGGTGCCGCCGAAATAGCGGGTCACCACCGCCACCACGTCGCTGAACCCCCTGCCCACCAGGGCCTGCACCATCGGCGTGCCCGCCGTGCCGCCCGGCTCGCCGTCGTCGTCGCCCTTCTGGACGCGCTGCCCGATGACGTATGCGGTGCAGTTGTGGGTGGCGCCGGGATGCTTCTGCCGCCGCTCGCCGATGAACGCGACCGCCTCCTCGACGCTGCGCGCGGGCGCCAGCGCGCAGATGAACCGGGAGCGCTTCGCCTCCGTCTCGTGCTCGACGACGGAGGTGAGGGTCAGGTACGGCGCAGGCACATTCGACAGGTTATGCCCTTGCCGGACGAACTCCGGAAGCTACCATCTCGTCATTCCATCAGGACCTACGGGAGGGTCTCATGGACACTGTGAACCACCTCATGCCCTTCGTCTCCTCGGCGATCGACGCCTACGGCGTGAGCGTGCTGGCCAAGACCCGCGAGCTGGCCGCCGACACGGCCGTGGCCCGGGGCACCCGCATCCTGCAACGGGTCTTCGGTCGCGGTGACGCCGCGTCCAGACAGGTGATCGAGACGGTGGCGAGCGCCAAGCCGGACGACGAGCCGAGCCGCGCGGCGTTGAGAATGGCCATCATGGAGGCGTTCCGTGCCGACCCGCACCTGGCGCGCGAGGTCGCGGCCATGTTGCCCAGGATGGCGGGTGGCATGATCGTCACAGGGGACAACGCCCCCGTCCTCTAGCGTGAAGGAGGGACGTCCTTGCCCAGCGAAGGCGGGAGCAGGCTGCTGGCCGTCAGCGATCTGCACGTCGGCTACGAGGACAATCGGGCCATCGTCCAGGAGCTGAAACCGGCCGACCCCGGAGACTGGCTGCTGGTCGCGGGCGACGTCGGCGAACGGCTGGAGGACATCGCCTGGGCGCTGGGCCTGCTGGCCGCGCGGTTCGAGCGGGTCGTATGGGTGCCGGGCAACCACGAGCTGTGGACCCCGCCGGGGGACCCGCCGGAGCTGCGGGGCGCGGCCCGCTACGACCACCTCGTCGCCATGTGCCGCGACCTGGGCGTTGTGACGCCGGAGGACGACTATCCGGTGTGGGAGGGAGCCGGCGGGCCGGTCCGGATCGTGCCCCTGTTCCTGCTCTACGACTACACGTTCCTGCCGGCGGGCCACCGCACCAAGGCGAGCGCGCTCGCGTACGCGCACAGCACCGGCGTGGTCTGCACCGACGAGTATCTTCTGCACCCCGACCCGTACCCGAGCCGCGAGGCGTGGTGCCGGGCCCGGGTGGAGCTGACCAGGAGGCGGCTGGCCGGGCTGGACGACGTGCCGCTGGTCTTCGTGAACCACTATCCGCTGGTACGCGAGCCGACCGACATCCTGCGCTACCCGGAGTTCGCCCAGTGGTGCGGCACGACCGCCACCAGGGACTGGCACACCCGTTACCCGACCGCGGCCATGATCTACGGCCACCTCCACATCCCCCGCGTCACCTGGTACGACGGCGTGCGCTTCGAGGAGGTGTCGCTCGGCTACCCCAGGGAGTGGCGGCGCAGGCCGGGCGGCCGCAAGCTCCTGCGCGATGTGATCGTCACCTGAAGGCGCCCGCCCGCGCGGGCAGGCGCCTCCCCCGGTCACCAGCCGCGGGTGAGCCTCACCCCGGAGCCGGCCTTGCGCGGCACCCCGATGGCGTCGATCAGGTTGCCGCCGGTGACGACGGACATCGACTTACCGTCGCCGTCGCCCTTGTTCAGCAGCATCCCGGTCTCCTGCTTGGTGCCGTGGCCCAGGATGGTGTTGCCGGTGACCGCCGCGTGCCCGGCGCCGTAGTTGACGGCGTCCAGCGCGAGGTAGACGAAGCTCACGTCGGCAGGCAGCGGGCCGGTGGCGGCGTACTTGCGCTCCGGCGGCGGCGAGCCCTGCCGGCGGGCCTCGCGCAGCTCGGCCAGCGCGTTCGGCGGCGGCAGGAACTTGTGGATCCGGTTGTCGGTGATCGTCGTGTTGGCGTCGCCCTGCAGGTCGCAGCGGATGCCGTAGTACGTCTGCTTCGCGGTGCTCTCGGCGCCGAAGTCCTCGATGTAGTTGTTGTCGATCGAGGTGCCGAAGCAGCGGTGGGCGTCGATGGCGTTCTTCGGCGTCGCGTACAGGTGCAGGTCGCTGAACGTCCATCCGGCGGCGTTGTCGCTCTCGATGGCGTTCGTGCCGCTGAAGCCGATCCAGGAGCGCTGCAGCGTCCAGTCGGTGACGGAGTTGCCCGGGTCGACGACGCGCAGCCCGGCCTCGGCGGCGCCCTCGATGTAGACGTCGCTGATGACGCTGTTGACCATCGTGTTCTTGAGCAGCGTGCCGTTCTGCGACGGGTTGCTGATGCGGATGCCGTCGGACGGCGTGCCGTAGATGTCGACGTCGTACACGCGGGTGTTCCAGGAGCGCAGCAGCAGCCCCACGGTGCCCTTGTTGTTGTCGCGGTTGCCGTCGATCGTGAGCCGCTCGACGCGGACCGTCTCGCCGCTCGTGTCGGTGTTCTTCACCCAGCCCTCGGAGGCGAGCACCGCGGGCAGGTTGGCGCCGTCCGCCTGCTTGAGCACCGCCCCGGCCTTGGCGTCGCCACGGTACGTGCGCCGGTCGAGGAGGCTGATCGTGGCGTTGATCAGGCACGGGCCCTTGATGACGATCTCGTCGCCCTCGTGGGAGGAGTCGATCGCGGCCTGCAGCGTCTTGGCGTCGTCGGCGCTGTTGGCACAGGTCGCCTCGACCCGGGCGGCCTCGGCGGGCGTCACCGGCATGAGCACGGCGGCCCCGGCGGCGGTCGCGGCGAGCGCGGCGCCGCCGGCGAGCAGGCGAATAGGTAAATGACGCAATGTAGTTCCCCTTGTCAGAACAGTGGCACATGAGCCACTGCAGCCCCGTTCGTCCCGTGACGATCATTGTCACCGACCGAGGCCTCGTCGGCGGTCTTTTTCCGTGAACCGGAAACCGCAAACACTTCTTCGCGAAGAAGTGTTTGCGAAGAAGTGTTTGCGGTTTAGGCTTCGTGCCATGACGCCATCCCCCGACAACGTGGTCGTCCTCGACGCCAAGGGCCTGCGCGCGCTCGCCCACCCCCTGCGGGTGCAGCTCGTCGACCTGCTGCGCAAGCATGGCCCGTCCACCGCCACCCGCCTGGCCGAACGCCTGGGGGTGAACTCGGGCACGGCCAGCTACCACCTGCGCAGGCTCGGCGCCGCCGGGTTCGTGGAGGAGGACACCGAACGCGGCAACGCGCGGGAGCGCTGGTGGCGCTCGGTCCACCGGACGACCCGGCTCACCGACGACGACGGGCTGTCCGAGCGCGAGCCGGAGGCGGTGCTGACGTACATGCAGTCCATCGCCGCCCTCTACAACCTGCGCACCCAGCAGGCGCTCAACGAGCTGCAGACCATGCCGACGCCGTGGCGCGGCGTGTTCGACCTCAGCTCCATCCCGTTCCGCCTCACCGTGGAGGAGGCGCGGCGGCTGCGCGCGGACCTGACGGAGCTCTTCGCGCGCTACCGGCGCGACGGCGACGAGGCGCCGGCGGACGCGGTCCGGGTCTACCTGATGACGCAGGTCATCCCCGAGCTGGACACCCCCGAGGAGCCGTGATGGAGCCGCGCAGGTCCTTACGGCCGATGGCCGGGGTGCTGACGGCCATCGCCGTGTCGATGACGGGGACGCGGGTGTCGGCCATCGCGCTGCCCTGGTTCGTGCTGACGACCACCGGCAGCGCGGTGTGGACGGGGCTGGTGGCGTTCGCGGAGATGGCTCCGTACGTGCTGGTCAAGGCCCTGACGGGACCGCTCGTGGACCGGGCGGGGCCGCGCCGGATCTCGTGGGTCGCCGACGTCGTGAGCGCCTCGGCCGCCGCCGCGATGGTCGTGCTGCACGCGCTCGGCCTGCTCGCGCTGGGCGTGATCGTCGCGCTGGTGGCGGTGATCGGCGCGGCCCGCGGGCCGGGCGACCTGGCCAAGGAGATCATGATCCCGGAGGCGGCCGAACGTGGGCGGGTGCCGCTGGAGCGGGCCACCGGGCTGATGGGCGTGACGGAGCGGCTGGCCACGACCGTGGGACCGGGGGCGGGCGGCGCGATGGTGGCGCTGCTCGGCCCGCTGTCCGGCCTGGGCGTCAGCGCCGGCCTGTTCGCGCTCGGATCGGCGGTCGTGGCCGTGGCGCTGCCGCGCGGCCTCGGGCACCGCGCCCCCGCGCACGAAGAGGAGGAGGGCTACTGGCGGCGGTTCGGCCAGGGCTTCACGTTCCTGCGCGGCGAGCCGCTGCTGCTCGCGATGATCGTCATGGTCACCGCCACGAACCTGCTGGACGCGGCCTGGAGCCAGGTGCTCGCTCCCGTGTGGGCCAAGGAGTCCGGCCACGGCCCCGCCGTCCTCGGGCTGATCGTCAGCGTGATAGGGCTGACCGCCGTCGGGGGCAGCCTGGTGGCCGCCGCGGCGGCGCACCGGATGCGGCGCAGGCCGGTGTTCTTCGTGGCGTTCCTGCTCGGCGGGCCGCCGAAGTTCCTCATCCTGGCCGTGGACGTGCCGGTGTGGGGGCTGGTGGCCGCGTCCGTGGTGATCGGGTTCAGCGCCGGCTTCCTGAACCCGATCCTGGGCGCGATCTCGTACGAGCGCGTGCCCCGGCACCTCCTGGGCCGGGTGGGCGCCATTCAGGGCGCGGTGATGTGGGCCGGCATCCCGCTGGGCGGGCTGCTGGGCGGGGCGGCGGTGACGGCGGCCGGCCTGGCGCCGGTGCTGCTGTCGTGCGGGATCGCCTACGCGCTCGTCACGAGCCTGACCGGGCTGCGTCCCGAGTGGCGCGAGATGGACCGGCTGCGCGGCCACGGCCCGCCCGCCGTACCGGCGCCAGAGGGCAGCGCCGGTACGGCGGGCCGTTCAAGCGGGTGATCAGCGGGTGATCAGCGGGTGATCAGGCCCTGGGTCAGGTCGGTGGCCGTGGCCGCGTGGGAGCGGCGGTCGGCGGGGCCGTAGCCGCCGCCACCGCCCGACTCGCAGCGCAGCACGTCCCCCGCCGTGACCGGCAGCGCGTTCGCCTTGAGCATCTCGCGGGCGTCCGGGGTGCCCGGGTTGAGGGTGACGCGCGGCGGCACGCCCGGCTCGCCGCCGGCCAGGCCCCAGGCCGGGGTGACCGAGCGCTCGAACCAGAGCGACAGCGAGGTGTCCCCGCAGAACTCGTACTCGCGCACCACCCCGTTCCCGCCCCGCCACTGCCCGGCCCCGCCGGTGTCGGGGCGGATCTCGTAGCGGCGCACCCGGACCGGGAACAGCGTCTCCAGCACCTCGATGGGCATGTCCCGCAGCGCGCCGTTGACGTTGTTGATCAGGCACGTCTCGCCGTCGCCGCCGTCCCAGGCGCCCCAGCCGCCGACCGTGGCCTCCTGGGAGACGTACAGCTTGCCGGTACGCGGGTCCGTGCCGGTGAACTGCACGATCATCGAGTCCCCGTACGAGGCCGCGGCCGCCTTGTCCGGCAGCACCGGCGCCAGCGCCTTGACCACCAGGTCGATGAGCAGCCCCAGGTGCGAGTAGTAGTACTGGCAGGCGGCGGGCGACTCGGCGGCCAGCATGGAGCCGGGCCGGGTCTCGACCGACAGCGGGCGGAACGAGCCGCCGTTCAGCGGCACGTCGCCCGAGACCAGCAGCTTGTAGCCGACGCGTACGGCGGCCACGGCCTGCGCCGCGCCGCAGTTGACCGGGCCGAGCGCCTGGTCGGCGCAGTCGGTCAGGTCGACGTGCATCGACTCGCCCGACACCGCGACCGTGACGCTGACCGGCAGCGGGGTGCCGAGGTCGATGCCGTCGTTGTCGAGGAAGCCGGAGGCCTCGTAGACGCCGTCGGGGATGGCCGCGATGGCCGCGCGTTCCATGCGCTCGGTCTGGGCGAAGATCTCGTCGCGGGCGGCCAGCACCGTGTCCAGGCCCCACCGGGACACGATCTCCTTCAGCCGCCGCTGGCCCGTCATGGCGCAGCTCACCTGGGCGCGCAGGTCGCCGAGTGTGGCGTGCGGGAAGCGTACGTTGCGGGCGATCACCTCGTGCAGGTCGCGGCAGGGCGCGCCGCCCGCGTACACCTTGGCCGGGCCCATCCGCAGGCCCTCCTGGAAGATCGACGTGGAGTCCATGGAGCCGCCGGGGTCCTTGGAGCCGACGTCCAGCCAGTGCGCCCGCGACGCCGCGAACCCGGCCAGCTCCCCCTCCACGAAGATCGGCCCGTAGACCGTGACGTCGTTGAGATGGGTGCCGCCGATGTAGGAGTCGTTGAGCACCCACACGTCGCCCTCCTGCCAGGCCTCCCGCCCGTACAGGCGCTCGGTCTCGCGGGTGCACACCTCCAGGTTGCCCAGGAAGATCGGCAGCCCGGACGACTGGCCGAGCACGTTGTGGTCACGGTCCAGCAGCGCGACCGCGCAGTCCTTGGCCTCGTAGATGACGGGGGTGTAGGAGCTGCGGATGAGGGTGGTGTTCATGTCCTCGGCCGCCTGCAGCAGCGCGCAGCGGATGATCTCCGTGGTGACGGGGTCGATCAAAGGTTCACCTTCACGATGAGAAAGCCGTTGGGGTCCACAGTGGCCACGCAGCCGGGCGGGATGACCGTCGTCGCGGTCTCCTCGACCACGATCGCGGGCCCGGCCAGCTCGCCGTCGAGGCTGGAGCGCCGCAGCACCGGGGTGCTGTGCACGGCCCCGTCGAAGATCACATCCCGTACGTACGCCGCCCGCTCCCCGGGGCCCTCCTGCGCGGTCGGGGCGGTGCGCGGGAACGAGCCGAGCCCGGTGCTGCGCAGCATGACGAACTCCACCGGCGCCTCCGGGGTGGCGTGCCCGTAGCGGCTGGTGTGCGCCTCGGCGTAGCGGGCCGCGATCGTCTCGAGGAATCCGGGCTCGGCGGGCTCGGCGGCGTCGCGCAGCGGGATGGTCAGCGTGTAGTCCTGGCCCTCGTAGCGCATGTCCACGGCGTGCTCGACCCGGCGCCGGTCGTCGGGAACGCCCTGGGTGGAGAGCGCCGCCAGGGCGTCTTCCTCCAAGGTCACGAAATTTTGGGACATGTCGGGGGCGTCGAGCGTGTCCTGCGACCGGAAGTACGGATGCGTCAGATCCCGGCGTACGTCGGCCTCCAGCATCCCCCACGCCGAGAACGCCCCGGGGAAGCGCGGCACCACCACCTCGGAGATCCCCAGCTCGCGCGCGATGAACACGGCGTGCATCGCCCCCGCGCCCCCGAACGCCACCAGCGCGAACTCCCGCGGCTCGATCCCGTGCTCCACGGTCAGCGTGCGGATCGCCTGCGCCATCTTGGCGTTGGCCACGTCGCAGATCCCCTCGGCCAGCAGCAGCGGGTCCATGTCCAGCTCGTCGGCCAGCGTGGCCACCGCCGTACCGGCCGCCTCCACGTCCAGCGCCATCAGCCCGCCCGCGAACCAGGCCGGGTCCACCCGGCCGAGCGCCACGTTCGCGTCGGTCACCGTGGCCCGGGTGCCGCCCCTGCCGTAGCAGGCCGGTCCGGGCACGGCCCCGGCCGACTCGGGCCCGACCCGCAGCGCGCCCGCCTCGGCGTACGCGATCGAGCCGCCGCCCGCGCCGATCGTGTGCAGGTTCACGATGGGCATGAGGACCGGGTAGCCCTCGATGCGGGCCTCGGCGCTGACGTCCGGCCGCCCGTTCACCACGAGCGACACGTCGAACGACGTCCCGCCCATGTCGATGCAGATCGCGTTCTCCCTGTCCATGAACCGGGCCGCCGCGACCCCGCCCATCGTGCCGCCCACCGGCCCGGACAGCAGCGTCTGCAACGGCCTGCGCATCGCGTACGAGGCGTTCACCAGCCCGCCCGACGACTGCATCACGTGCACCGGCACCGCCAGGCCCCGCTCGGCGAAGCGCCGCTCGATCCTGGCCAGGTAGCGTCGCACCACGGGCCCGGTGTACGCCTCCAGCACCGCCGACGAGGTCCGCTCGTACTCGCGCCACTCCCGCGCCACCTCATGGGAGAGCACGACCAGCACGTCGTCGCCCAGCTCCTCGCGCAGGATCTCGCCGGCCCGCAGCTCGTGCGCCGGGTTCGCGTAGGAGAACAGCAGGCACACGGCCACCGCGTCGAACCCCTCCTCCCGCGCGCGCCGCCCCGCCGCCCGCACCGACTCCTCGTCGAGCGGCACGAGTTCGCGCCCCAGGTAGTCGAGCCGGCCGCCGGCCTCCATGACGTCCTCGCGCGGGACCAGCGGCGCGGGCTTGCGGTAACGCAGGTCGAACATGCGGTCGCGGTTGCCCCTGGCGATCTGGTAGACGTCCCTGCCGCCCTGACCGGCCAGCAGCAGCACCCGGGCGCCCTTGCGCTCCAGCAGCGCGTTGAGCCCCTGCGTGGTGCCGTGCACGAAGAACGAGATCTCGGCCGGGTCGTCGACGACCCGGCCCAGCGCGGCGAACACCCCCTCGGCCAGGTCTCCCGGAGTGGTGGGCGCCTTCGAGGCGGTGACCGTCCCGCTGCGTTCGTCGTAGCAGACGACGTCGGTGAAGGTGCCGCCGATGTCCATGGCGACGCGATAGCTCATGCGCTGCACCGTACGCCGACGGGACCACCGCCCGCATGTGCGGCCCGCACAGGGCAGGACCCCTTCCAGTGCATCCCGCACGCCCGGCGGGCTGTAAGAGTGGGGCGGCGGCAGGATCAGCGGAGGAGGACGTGGCAGGCGAGTTGCAGAGCCAGGCGGGTGGCGGGGTCGTCCAGCTCGAAGCCCGCGGACTTGATGCGCTCCAGGCGGGTCGTGATCGTGTTGCGGTGCACGCCCAGCCGTTCGGCCGCCTTCAGCGCGCCGCCCTCGTCCAGGACCGCGGCCAGCGTCTCCAGCAGCGTGCCGTCCTTGTCGACCGCCAGCAGCGGCCGCAGCACGACGGTGGCCGGGGTGCGCAGGACGCCGGTGGGCAGCGCGCCCAGCAGCTCGGCGGGCCCCATCCGATCCGCGCGCGCCACCGTGCCCGGTCCCGCCACGAACGCCGCCGCCTCGGCTCCCAGCAGCGACTCCTCCACCGACCGCAGTCCCTCCACGGGCGCGCCCACCCCGGCGGCGCACGGCCAGGGCATCGTCCGCAGGCAGCGATGGAGGCGTTCGGCGAGCTCGCCGGGGTCCAGCGCCGACCATCCCGCCCAGCCCTCGCCGCGCGGCAGCACGGGCACCCGGCCCACGGCCGCGGCGATGAGCGTCCCGGCCAGCGCGGCGTCGCCCGCCTCCGCCGTCGGCCGGACCTGATAGGCGGTCAGCGCGCCCTCGACGGGCCAGCCCAGCGCGATCGCCTCCGCCCTCGCCCCGCCCTCCTCCGGCTCCCCTGGCTCCCGGGGCTCCCGGGGCTCCTGCTCGGCGTCGGCGAGCAGGCGTTCGGCGAGGGCGCGTTGAAGGGCGAAGTCGCGGGAGGCCCGCAGCCGATCCTGCGCGGCCCAGGCGGCCAGCGGGGCCACCGCCAGCCTCAGCACGGTACGCACGGCCGCCGGCCATCCTGGCGACCGGGACGACCCGCCGGCCACGAGCGTGCCCAGCACGCCGCCGTCCAGATCGGGCACCTCCACCTCGGCCGACCACCGAGCCCCCGCCCCACCACCGGCCCGGGCACTCCCCTCGGACCGGGCGCTCACGTCCGGCCGGGATCCCGCGTCGGACCGGGCACTGACGTCCGACCGGGGCCCGGCGTCGGACCGGGTGCCGACGTCGGACCGGGCGCCGGCCAGGTGGCGGCCGTACCGGTCGATGAGGGTGACCGAGGTGCCGGGCAGCTCGGCGTTCAGGACACCCAGCACGCGACGGGCCGAGGGCCCCGCCTCGGCCAGGCGGGTGGCGCAGCGGGCCACGAGCTGGGTGCGGGCCGCCTCCGGGCGGGCGGCCGCCGAGGCGACCCGGACCGCGACGATCAGCGGATCCTCGTCCACGAAGATCAGCGTGACGCCGAGCCGTTCCGCCAGCACCTCGCCGGAGCCCTCGCTCAGCCCGCCCGCCGGCGCGATCACGCACGCCGCCGCCTGCTCCCACGCCCGGCGGGTGGCCATCTCGACCGCCCACCCGCCGCTGGCCGCCGTCCCGATCAGGACCACCGCCGTGTGCGGCGCCACGGTCCCGAACACCGACAGCTCGTCCACGATCCGCACCTGGTGCACGGGGTTCTCGCCCGAGCCGTACATCCTGGCACCGGCCAGCGGCCCGGCGTTGACCAGCTCGGCCACCGTGACCGGCGCCTCCCACCCCGCGCGCGGCCCCGTCACAGCGGGATCCCGAACGCGTGCAGCCCGCCCAACCTCTGCCCCCGATCCGTGTGCCACACCGGCGCGGCCTTCACGACCATGACGTCCACCTCCAGGCCGGGCACCGCCTTGTCGACGTCCACGACCATCCCGTCGGCCGTGGAGATCATGCAGATCTGGTCCGGCGTCATCGCCACCGCGGCCCCGTCGGCCAGCGCGAGCACGATCTCGTTGTGGGCCTCCAGCCGTACCAGCCGGCGCAGCCCCTCCGTCTCCTGCACCACGATGCTCGACGGCAGCGACGGCAGCGACACGTCGGCGCCGTGCCCGGTGCTGCCCTCCACCGCCAGGATCCGCCCCCTGCACAGGGTGCGCACGCCGAACGGCGCCGCGGCCGAGCGGGGCGCCCCGGGCTCGCCCGCCCGCAGCAGCAGGCTCACCGTCCCGGGCACGAGCACCCGCGCCAGGTCGCCGGCCGCCATCGGGTAGCAGGCCGCCACCGCCCATCCGCCGACCGACAGCACGACGGGGCGCATCAGCTCCTCAACCCGGTCGCCGGCCGTCTCCAGCAGCACCAGCTCGCCCGATCCGCCCGCCAGCGCCACTGGCGCCGGGCTCATCCCGCCCAGCGCGTACGTCGTCTGCTCCAGCAGCGGGAACACCCGCCCCGTGCCGTCGCCGTCCACCAGCGGCACGCCCAGCTGGGCCGCCGCGATGAGCGGGACGAGGGCGTTCTCGGCGGCCAGGTTGAGCGCGACCACGGCCCCGGCCCGCTCCCCCAGCCTGCGCTCCAGCGCCCGCACGGCACGGGCGGGCTCGTCGCCCCTGGGCAGCTGCTCCCCCAGCGCGGTCGTGGACCCGACCAGGCTGACGGCCACGCACAACGTTTCCGGCGCCAGTTCCTCGGCCGTCACCAGCTCGACGCCCGGCCCGATCAGCGAGCCCGCCCAGTCGAGGGTGAGGGTGTGCGCCGACTCCGCCGCCCCGGTCGCGAACATCCGCGCCCCGGCCGAAAGCCGCGCGAGGCCGTCCTCGTCGATCACCACGGCTCGCCTCCCCACCGGCTCATGGCATCGTCCCCTCGGCCTTCACCCGCACCCGGTAGAGCCCGTCCGGCAGGTACGACAGCGGGTTCACGGTCGTCTCCGCGATCCTGGCCGACCCCGGCAGGGCGCCCGCGCTGACCACGCGGGTGAGCGCCTCGTCCCTGGCGTCCTGGAGCACCCGGTCCAGCTCCGCCCGCCCCCGCGCCTGCACGATCCGCTCCACCTGCGCCTCCGGCCGCCCGATCGCCGCCCCGTACGCCGCCGCCACCTCCTCGGGCACGCCGGGGAGCACCACCCGCCCGCGCGCCAGGCTCGCCGTCCCGCCCAGGTCGCAGGCCAGCGGGTAGCGCCGGAAGTAGTGGGCCGACACCAGCCCGCCGCCCGACCTGGCGAAGAACACCGGCACCCCCGGCAGCTCCCTGGCCGCCTCGTCGGCGATCCGCACCGCCTCGGGGCCGAGCGCCGCGTTGCGGATCGTGGCCTCCTCGCGCTCGCGCAGCCCCGGATGGCCGAACTCGTACGACAGCGTGATCCGCGCCTCCGGCACCTCGGCCGCGATGATCGCCGCCACGGCCAGCTCGTGGTCGGCCAGCATGGGGGAGCCGGTCGCGGTCACCGCGAAATCGGTCAGCCCGCACGTGGCGGCGAAGCGCCGGACCGCCTCGGTGTCCAGCGGCGCCAGCACGCGCCCGGTGAGGCTGTGGCCGCCGCGCACGATCGTGGCCGTCCCGGAGCCGACGCGCGGGCGCAGCGCCTCGGGGCACGGCCCGCCCACCCGGATCGCCGCCACCGGAGCGGTGGGCACGTCGCCCAGGTCCACGGCCACGCAGGCGCGCGCCGCCGCGCGGGCGGCGACGCGGGTCACCGGCCACTCGGGCGCGCCGTCCCTGACGGCCACCAGCACCGGCGACGGCCGTACGAGGGCGACGCCGAGGATCACTCCAGCTCGCGTCCTTCGGTCTCCGGCAGCGGCACGGCCAGCAGCGCCGTGGCCACCATGAACGCGTTGATGATCAGCATGGTAGCGGTGAACCCGGTGGCGTGGGCCAGCAGCGCCCCCACCGCCGACGGCGCCACCGTGGTGGCCACGAGCTGCGCGGCCGTGGCCCACGAGTAGCCGGTGCCGCGCAGGGCGGTCGGGTAGAACTCGCCGTTCCAGGTGTTCCAGACGCCCCAGGCGCCGAGGCTGAAGAACGACAGCACGAAGTTGCCGAGGTACAGGCCGGTGGTCGAGGAGGCGGTGGCGAACCAGAGCCCGCCGAGCACCGCCGCCACGACGTAGACGAGGAACACCTTCTTGCGGCCGAACCGGCCGGTCAGCAGCGAGGCGCTCACGTACCCGGGGATCATCATCAGCGCGCTCAGCGCCGCGAAGCCGAGCGAGGCCGACAGCGTCAGCCCCTTCTGCTGCAGCAGCGTCGGCAGCCACGTCTGCAGGCCCCAGTAGCCCCAGTTGAAGACGAAGTTCAGCAGCAGCATGACCACGGTGATCCGGGCGAGGCCGCCGCGGAACAGATCGAGCGGCCGTCCCACCCGCTCGCTCGCCACGGTGAACCTGGCGTCGGCGTCGGGGCTGCCCAGCGCGCGCAGCACCGCGCGCGCCTCCTCCTGGCGGCCCCGGGCGGCCAGCCAGTACGGCGACTCCGGCACCCACGCCCGGATCGCGAACGCCCACAGTCCCGCCGCCGCGCTGGCGATCACCACGACGTGCCAGCCCAGGCCGCCCAGCGTCATCGACGCCCCGATCGCGGCCAGCATGCCGATCGGCCACCCGATCGACAGGTAGACCGCCGCCCGCCCGCGCGAGCGGGTCGGCAGCAGCTCCAGGAAGTAGGGGAAGGTGATCGTGTAGACGCCGGCCAGCGCCAGCCCGGAGGCCACCCGCAGCGTCACCAGCACCGCCATGTTCGGCGCGAACGCCGAGGCGAGCGCGATCACCCCGTAGGCCAGCAGCGACCAGAACGCGACCGGCTTGCGCCCGGCGCGGTCGGCCACCGGCCCCCACACCAGCACGCCGGGGATCATGCCGAAGGCGACCGCCGACAGCACGACGCCGACGCCGGCCTCGTCGATCCCGAAGGCGGTGCCGAGGTCGCCGGAGACGTAGACGAGGGCGAGCTGCTCCCACGACTCGATGACGAACGCGATGAACAGCGCGAGCGCGATGAGCACGTGCCTGCGGGTGAACGGCATCCGATCGAATGCCGCGCCGATGGGGATCGTTCGGGAGTCGACGGCGGTCATGGAAGCTCCTCGGAGGGGGGCGCTGAATATGGCCGCACCATAAAGCCGCCCTCGTCCGGCGGCCCTGTGCATGCCGCACTGGCGGGCCGCACGATCTGTGCGGCCCGCCCTGCGTCACGGGCTGGCTGCGTAATAACGGCCCAGGGGGAACCGCCGCGGGCGCGTAGATCAAGACTCGATCCACCGCCGCAGCATGCTCGTGGCCAGTGTCATGGCCGTCTTGCAGGCGTTCGTGTCGCGCAGCTTGTCGAGCATGACGAAGTCGTGCACGATGCCGGCCATCCGCACCGCCGTCACGTCGATGCCCAGCTCGCGCAGCCGCGCCGCGTACAGCTCGCCCTCGTCGCGCAGCACGTCGGCCTCGCCCGTGATGATCAGCGCGGGCGGCATGCCGCGCAGCTCCTCCGAGCGGGCCCGCAGCGGCGAGGCGTGACTCTCGGCCCGCTGGGAGGGCTCGGGTGTGTACTGGTCCCAGAACCATTTCATGCCGTCGCGGTTGAGGTAGTAGCCGGAGGCGAACTGCCGGTACGACTCGGTGTCGAAGCTCGCGTCCGTGACCGGGTAGAACAGGCACTGCCCGCGCAGCTGCACGAAATTGAGCTTCCTGGCCATCATGGTCAGCACGGTCGCCATGTTGCCGCCGACCGAGTCCCCGCACACCGCCATCCGTGTCGGGTCCAGCTCCTTCTCCTTGCCGTGCTCCGACACCCAGCGGGCCGCGACGTAGTTCTGCTGGATCTGCGTGGGGTACTTCGCCTCGGGAGCGCGGTCGTACTCCGGGAAGACGACGGCGGCGCCGCAGCGCACGGACAGCTCCCGCACCAGCCGGTCATGGGTGTGGGCGGAGCCGAACACCCAGCCCGCGCCGTGGATGTAGAAGATGACGGGCATGGTCCCCGTGGCGCCCTTGGGCTTGACGATCCGTACCGGCACCAGGCCGGTCGGGCCGCCCTGGACCTGGATCCACTCCTCGTCGATCTCCGGCTTGGGCACGTCCGGGCCGGACTGGAGCCGCTCCAGCGCCTCGCGACCCTCCTCGGGCGGCAGCTCGTAGATGAACGGGCGCCGGGCGGTGGCGTCGGCGAACTCCTGCGCCGCCGGCTCCAGGACGACCCGCTTGATCATTGTGGTCACGATGACCCCCAGGTGAATGTCACGCCGAGGGATTTGTGCCTATTCGCACCTCCAGCCCACCGCCCAAAATCGTCAAATTCCCCCCAAAACGGTTACTCCCGTTGCAGCTCGTGCGCCAGCTCCTCCAGCTCCGCCCCGCCCGCCATGAGCGCGGTCAGCTCCTGCGTGGTGATGTCGGCCTTGCCGTACTCGCCCAGGCTGGCGCCCCGGTTGAGCAGCAGGAACCGGTCGCCCACCGGGTAGGCGTGGTGGGGGTTGTGGGTGATGAAGACCACGCCGAGCCCCCGGTCGCGGGCCCTGGCGATGTACCGCAGCACCACCCCGGCCTGCTTGACCCCCAGCGCGGAGGTGGGCTCGTCGAGGATGAGGACGCGGGCGCCGAAGTAGACGGCCCTGGCGATGGCCACCGACTGCCGCTCGCCGCCGGACAGCGTGCCGACCGGCTGGTCCACGTCGCGGATGTCGATGCCCATGGCCCGCAGCTCCTCGCGGGCGACCTTCCTGGCCTTGGCCACGTCGAAGGCCAGGCCCTTCTTCGGCTCAGAGCCGAGGAAGAAGTTCCGCCAGACCGACATGAGCGGGATCATCGCCAGGTCCTGGTAGACGGTCGCGATGCCGCGGTCGAGCGCGTCGCGGGGGCTGGCGAAGCGCACCTCCTGGCCGTCCACCAGCAGCGTGCCGACGTCGTGCTGGTGCACCCCGGCGAGGATCTTGATGAGCGTGGACTTGCCGGCGCCGTTGTCGCCGAGCACGCAGGTCACCTGGCCGGCCCGCACGCCCAGCGACACGTCGCGCAGCGCCAGCACCGAACCGAACGTCTTGCCGATGCCCCTGGTCTCCAGGATCAATGCTTCACCTCCTCGGCGTACCGCCTGACCAGGCGGTTGGCCAGCGTCGCCAGCAGCAGCATCGCGCCCAGGAAGAACTTGAACCAGTCGGCGTTCCAGCCCAGGAACACGATGCCCTTGTCGGCCATGCCGAAGATGACCGCTCCGATGGCGGCCCCGATCGCGGAGCCGTACCCGCCGGTGAGCAGGCAGCCGCCGATGACGGCGGCGATGATGTAGATGAACTCCTGGCCGATGCCGATGTTGGCCTGCACGGAGGTGTAGCGCAGCGCGAGGATCGAGCCGACCAGCCACGCGGCGAACGCCGTCGTCATGAACAGCGCGATCTTCGTACGGGCGGCGGCCACGCCGACCGCGCGGGCGGCCTGCTCGTTGCCGCCCACCGCGAAGATCCAGTTTCCGGCCCTGGAACGCATGAGCACCCAGGTCGCCACGGCGGTCACCAGGATCCACCACAGGATCGCCACCCGGAACGAGGTCCCGCCGATCTGGATCGTCCCGGCGAAGATCGCGTTCGCGGCCTCGAAGCCGGAGGCCCTGCGCAGGCCGCTGACCTGCACCGTCCCGGTGATGGCCTTGGTGACGCCGAGGTTGACGCCCTGCAGCATGAGGAACGTGCCCAGCGTGACGATGAAGCTGGGCAGCCTGGTCCTGGTGACGACCAGGCCGTTGGCGAACCCGATGGCCAGCGCCACGACCAGCCCGACGAGCATCGCCGCCCACACGCTGAACCCGTAGCGGGTGGCCAGCGTGACCAGGATCAGCCCGCTCGTACCGGTCAGCACACCGGCCGACAGGTCGAACTCGCCGCCGATCATGAGCAGCGCCACGGCGACGGCCATGATGCCGAGCGTGGCGGCCGGGTCGAGCCAGTTCGCGATGCCGTCCAGCGACCGGAACACCGGCGACTGGGAGGCGAAGAACACGAACACCACGACCAGCCCGACCACCGCGCCCAGCTCGGGCCGGATCAGCAGCCGGCGGGCCAGGCCGACGTCGGCGACCCGCTCGTCGGCCGCCAGGGTCATCGAGTGCCCGCCTCGGCCAGCTTGGCCACCTGCTCGGCGTTGTCCTTGGTCACGAAGCCCGGCCCGGTGTTGACGGGCAGGCCGCCGCCGACGGTGTTGAGGTTGTTCTTGTACAGGTTGAGGAACGTGATCGGCAGGTAGCCCTGCAGGTACTGCTGCTGGTCCACGGCGAACAGGATCTCCCCGTCCTTGATCGCGCTCACCACGTCGCCCGACAGGTCGAACGTGGCCAGCTTGGCCTGCGAGCCCGAGTCCTTGATGGCGTCCCTGGCGGCGATCGCGACGGCCGGGTTGAGCGCCAGCACGCCGTTGACCTGCTTGTCCGACTGCAGCTTGGCGGTGACCTTGGAGGTGACGTCGGCCAGGTTGCTCACGTCGACCTGCAGCCGCTCGACCGTGCCGCCCAGCGTCTGCTCGGCGCCCTTGCAGCGCTGGTCGAGGCCGACGTTGCCGGCCTCGTGGATGACGCACAGCAGCTTGGTGACGCCGGCGGCCTTGAGCTGCTCGCCCGCGCCGCGCCCGGCCACGTCCTCCGACTGCCCGACGTGCGTGATGGCGCCCAACGCCTTGGAGGAGTCGGCGCCCGAGTTGATGGTGACCACCGGGATCTTCGCCGCGACGGCCTTGCCGATGGCCTCCTTGAGCGCGTCGGGGTTGGCCATGGAGACCACGATGCCGTCCACCTTCTCCGAGACGGCCTGGTCGATGAGCTGCGACTGCTTGGCGGGGTCACCGTCGCCCTGGTAGGTGACCTTCACGCCGTACTGTTTGCCCGCGGCCTCGGCGCCGTTCTTGACCACGTCCCAGAAGGAGTCGCCGGCGGCTCCGTGGGTGATGACGGCGAAGCCGGCGCTCGCGGCGGCCGGGGCGGCGGCGGAGCTCGCGCCCGAGCTCGCGGCTGTGGCGCTCTGCGCGCTCTGCCCTCCGGAGGAGGAGCATCCGGTCACGGCGAGCGCGCCCAGCAGGGCCAGCACGATCGGGGTACGTCTCATAGGACACCTCCAAGACCAACGGGCTCGCCCTGGTTCTACCTCAATATCATTTCTATGTATAGACATGCGGACTTGTTCCACAGTAGAACGGAACCTTACGTTCCGATATACTGAAGGGTATGACGAGCGCACCCATGAGTGGCCGCAAGGCGCAGGCCGCCCGCAACGACGAGTTGATCCTGCTGGCGGCGCGGGCGGTCTTCACCGCCGACCCCGGCGCCCCCATCGCGGCCGTGGCCGAGAAGGCGGGCGTCGGGATCAGCGCGCTTTACCGCCGCTATCCCAGCAAGGAGGCGCTGCTGCAGAAGCTGTGCGGCGACGGTCTCAAGCTCTACATCGAGATAACCGAGCGGTCGATGGCCCAGGAAGGCGACCCGTGGGAGGCGTTCGCCGCCTACATGCGCGGCATCGTGGACGCCGACACCAACTCCCTGACGATCAAGCTGGCGGGCACGTTCACGCCGACCGAGGAGCTGGGCCGAGACGCGGTCCGGGCCTCGTCCCTGGCCACCGAGGCGCACCGCCGCGCGGTGGAGGCCGGCGTGCTGCGGCCGGACGTGACCACGGCGGACATCGCGCTGCTGTTCGAGCAGCTGGCCTCGATCAAGCTCGGCGACGAGGAGCGCACCGCGCAGCTGCGCCACCGCTACCTGGCGCTCGTGATGGACTCGCTGCGGATGCCGCCGGCGCACCGGGAGCTGCCGGGCCCTCCCCCCGTGGACGAGGAGCTGTCGGTGCGCTGGTACCCGTCCTAGTCCTCCGGGCCGGCCAGGCGGCGGGCCAGCGCCACGGTGCGGCGGGCCCGGGCGACGATGGGGGCGTCCACGAAGCGGCCGTCGGGCAGCGCGACCGCCCCGAGGCCCGCGCGCTCGGCCCGCTCGGCCGCCTCGACGATCTCCGCGGCCCTGGCCGTCTCCTCCTCCGAGGGGCGGAACGCCCGCCTGATCACGGGGATCTGGCGGGGGTGGATGGCGGTCCTGCCGAACATGCCGAGCCCGCGGCCCGCCAGGCAGGAGGCCAGGAGGCCGGCCTCGTCCTTGACGTTCGGGTAGACGGCCATGGGCACCGGCGGCAGGCCGGCCGCCGCCGCGGCCAGCACCACCTGGAGCCGCAGGTGGTCCATGGCCCGCTCGTCGGTGATGGCCAGCTCGGCGGCCAGGTCCTGCTCGCCGAGCGCGACGCCGGCGACCTTCGGGTGCGCCGCGATCTCGCGCGCCGCGACGATCCCGGCCGCCGACTCCAGCAGCGCGTACGCCGGAGCGCCGGCGATCGCGTCGAGCACGGCCACGGACTCGACCTTGGGCAGCCGCACGGCGTCGGCGAGCTCCCCGACGGCTTCGAGGTCGGCCAGCCCGCGCCCGGTGGCCAGGTCGTTGACCCGCACGTGCACGTGCGCCGCCCCCTCGGCGTCCCGGCGGGCGCGCAGGTAGGCGACGGCGTTGGCGCGGGCCTCGTTCTTGCGGGCGGGCACGACCGCGTCCTCGAGGTCGATGATGACGACGTCCGCCCCGGAGGCGACGGCCTTGTCGAAGCGCTCGGGCCGGTCGCCGGGCACGTACAGCCAGGTGACGGTCACGCGATCACGCCCTCTTCGCGCAGGGCGGCGATCGCCTCGCCGGAGTAGTCGAGCTCCGCCAGCACCTCGTCGGTGTCGCGCCCGAGCCGCCGTCCCGGCCAGCGGATCTCGCCGGGCGTGTCCGACAGGCGGAACAGCACGTTCTGCAGGGTGACCGAGCCGAGCTCCTCGTCCGGCACCTCCACGAACGTCTGCAGCGCCGCGTACTGCGGGTCCTCGGCGATGTCGGAGACGTCGTAGATGGGAGCGACCGCGGCCTGCGCCTCCTCGAAGCGGGCGATGACCTCGTCGGCGTCCCGCTCGGCGATCCAGGACGCGACGGCCTCGTCCAGCTCGTCCACGTGCTGCACGCGCCCGCTCCCGCTGGCGAACCACGGCTGCTCCACCAGGTCGGGCCGCCCCACCAGGGTGACCACCCGCTCGGCGACGGGCTGGGCGCTGGTGGAGATGGCCAGCCACCGCCCGTCACGCGTCCGGTACGTGTTGCGCGGCGCGTTGCTGCTGGAGCGGTTGCCGGTGCGGCGCGGCACGACGCCCAGCGCCTTGTACGCGGTCATCTGCGGCCCCAGGATGCCCAGGATCGGCTCGATGATCGCCAGGTCGATGACCTGCCCCCGCCCGCTCTGCTCCCTGGCGCGCAGGGCCACCATGATCGCGTACGACATGGCCAGGCCCGCGATGCCGTCGGCGAGGGCCAGCGGCGGCAGCGTGGGCGGCCCGTCGGGCTGCCCGGTCATGGCCGCGAACCCGCTCATGGCCTCGGCCAGCGTCCCGAACCCCGGCTGCTTGGCCATCGGCCCGAACTGCCCGAACCCGGTCATCCGCGCCACGATCAGCCGCGGGTTGAGCTCGAGCAGGTCTTCGGGGGCGAGGTTCCAGCGTTCGAGGGTGCCGGGGCGGAAGTTCTCGATCAGCACGTCGGACCGCTCGACCAGGCGGCGCAGGATCTCCTGGCCCTCGGCCCGCGACAGGTCCACGGCCGCGGTGCGCTTGTTGCGCGCGAGCGTCTTCCACCACAGCCCCACGCCGTCCAGGGACGCGCCGTGTCCCCGCGAGGGGTCGCCGCGCCGGGGGTGCTCGATCTTGATCACGTCGGCGCCGAAGTCGCCCAGCATCATCGCGGCGGAGGGACCGGCGAACAGGGTCGCCGCGTCGATGACCCGCAGGTCGGCGAGGCTCGTCATAGGTATGTAACTTATAAGAAATATGTCATAGGTCAATCTATAGAAAAATGGTGACATGTCGCCTACGGAGCCGCGGCCGCCGATGAGCAAGGCCGAGTACGTCTACAGCGTGCTGCTCGACGAGATCCGCACCGCGCGGATCCCGGGCGGCACGGCGCTGCGGGCCGGGGAGGTGGCCCGCCGGCTGGGCGTGTCGGTCACCCCGGTGCGCGAGGCGCTGCGCAGGCTGGAGAAGGACCGGCTGATCAGCTACGAGGCGCATCACGGCGCGACCGTCGTCGACCTGGGCGACGAGGCCCTGGCCGAGTACTACGGCCTGCGCGCGGTGGTCGAGGGCCTCGGCGCGCGGCTGGCTGCGGGCAGGATCACCCCGGAGGAGCTGGCCGGGCTGCGCGAGCTGCACGCGTCGATGGCCGAGGACGCCGCGCACGGCAGGCACGAGCGGCTCGGGGAGCAGAGCAGGCGATTCCACCTGCGCATCGTGGACATCGGCGGCCCGGCCTTCCTGGGCGCGCACGCCAGGTCGGTGCGCAACAGCTTCCCGGTGCCCGCCGAGGCGTCGCTGTGGCTGGACGAGGCCCAGGTGCGGGCCCAGCTCGAAGCGCACGAGGGCATCCTGGCCGCGCTGGCGTCCGGCGACGCCGAGGCCGCGGAACGCATCATGATCGACCACGTGCGCCAGGCCGGGGATTACCGGCAACAGCACTGACCAAATACGTACGTCACGGTCGCCGATGACAAAAATCAGCGTTCGGCCCTGCTCTATTGCAACTCGATTACAGCTGTTGCACGATGGCCACTCAAGTGGTCTGGCACCTGAGGGGGCAGGGACTGTGGCGGACGCGTGGATACTGCATCCCGACTACCGGACCCCTCCGGTCCCCACAGGCGCAGGCCTCGTCCCGGGTCCCTGGCGGCATCCCGACGGCGGCCAGATCATGAACGGCACCTACGAGCGGCCTCTCCCCCGCCGGCAGGTCGAGGTCGTCACCATCTGGTACGGCTACGCGCTCAGCCACTGGAGCGGGCCGCGCATGCCGCGTTTCAGCAGCCCGCTGGTCTCGGCCTGGAACCCCGTGCTGGCCCAGGGGCTGGCCGTGGACCCGGACTCCCCCTCGCCGTACCACGACGAGCTGTGGTGTGACCGGTGGATCGCCGACGCCCTGCTGTACGGGCGCAAGCCGTACGGGGCGTTCACGCTGCCCGCGACCGAGGCGCTGCGCTGGTTCGCCAAGAGCGGCGGCACCGGCCTCGTCTACCACGCGGAGCCTGTGGGCGGGCTGATCAGGGTCGTGGCCGGCACGGCGGAGCGCTACGCGCAGCTGTTCGACCTGGACGCGCTGATCTCCGACTACCGCGGCGCACTGCCGCCCGAGCTGGCCGAGCGGGAGGTCGCGGCGCTGGAGGCGCACCGCGGCCACTCCCCCGCGCTGCACTACATCCTCAGCGAGAACGGCGAGGCCCGCTTCGCCCAGGCGCCGCTGGCGGTCCGCGGCCTCACCCTCGGATACCCTCCACGGGAGACCGCCGCCCGCATCGCCGCCGCGGCCCTGTCGTGACCGCACCCACCGCCGGAGCCACCCTGTGACCGCGAGACCCATGCCGGGCGTCAAAGGCGTCCTGTTCGACCTGGACGGCACGCTGCTCGACCACCGGAGCGCCGCCGACGCCGCGATCACGGCCTGGGTGACGGCGTACTCTCCCGGCCACCCGCGCCTGGACGAGGTGGCCGCGCTCTGGGCCGCCCTGGAGGGTCCGCACCTGGCGATGTGGCAGGCGGGCGAGTGCACCGTGCAGGAGCAGCGGCGCCGCCGCCTGAGCGCGCTCTGCCTGGAGCTGGCCGTGCCGGCGCCCGGCGACCTCGACTCGGCCTACGCCGACTTCGGCGAACGCTACCGGCAGGGCTGGACCGCCTACCCGGACGCGGCGGGGGCGGTGGCGGAGCTGGGCGGGTTCGCGCTCGGGGTGCTGACGAACGGCGCGCAGCCGATGCAGGAGGCGAAGGTCCGCGCGATCGGGCTGGCCGACCTGGTCGGGCCGGTGCTGACGGGCGAGGTGCTGGGCGGCCACTTCAAGCCGTCACCCGCCTCCTACACCGGTGCCGCCGCGGCGCTCGGGCTGGCACCGGAGCAGGTGCTGCTGGTGGGCGACGACGTCGACAAGGACGTGACGGGGCCGGCGGCGACCGGGATGCGCTCGGTCTGGCTCGACCGGCTCGGGGTCGAGCCGCCACCCGCCGGCTTCCCGCGCATCACCTCACTGACCGAGCTCCCGCGGCTGCTCCGCTAGCGCCCCTATCGGGGCGCCAGCTCGGCCAGCACCGAGCCGTCCAGGTCGAAACCGCCCACATGCGCCAGGTAGGACCCCTGCGCCAGCGGGTCGCCGAGGTAGACCCCGCCCGCCTGGCGCACCAGCAGCGCCCCCGCGGCCACGTCCCAAGGATGGGCGCGGGTGCCGTAGGCGGCGTCCGACCACCCGGCGGCGACGTGCGCGAGCTTGAGCGCGGCGCTGCCCGGCTTGCGCACGGCCGAGAAGGACTCCAGGAACCGGCCGTAGCGGCGCAGCGCCTCCTCACCGTCCGCCTCCAGGTCCGCGGGCGTCGGATAGCTCGACAGCAGCATCGCCTCCCGGTCTCTCGTGGCTCCGGCGCTCTTCAGCGGCGTGCCGTTGCACCAGGCGCCCTCGGTGGAGGCGCTGAACTCGTCCTCGCGCACGGGGTCGTACACCACGCCGGCGACCAGTTCGCCGCGCGCGGCGACGGCGATGGACACGCAGAAGAACGGCAGCCCGGCGGCGAAGTTGGCGGTGCCGTCGATGGGGTCGATGTACCAGACGAGGTCGCCGGAGCCGGTCGTGCCGCCCTCCTCACCAACGATCACGCTCTCGGGCACGCGGGCGGTGATGACCGCGCGGATGGTCTCCTCGGCGGCGCGGTCGTGCTCGGTCACCGGGTCGTGGAAGTCGCGTTTGGTGGACACCTCGGGCCGGGACCTGAAGGCCTTGCGCAGCCGGGGCCCCACGGCTCTGGCCGCCTCGGTGGCGATGTCCAGCAGGTGCGTCACGTCCATCTTCACTCCAGAAGCAGGGGAAAGGGCATCATGACCCTCTATGCCCACTTCCTCCGCCCTCAGTTGTTTGTCAGGACATTCTGACCTGCGTTAAGCTGATCAGCATGACCGCGAATCTCGCCATCGACCTGGACCGATCCAGTCCCGTGCCGCTCTACTTCCAGGTGGCCGAGCAGATCGCCGAGGCCATCCGGCGAGGGGACCTGGCGCCCGGCTCCCGGCTGGACAACGAGATCCTACTGGCCGACAAGCTGGGCCTGTCGCGGCCCACGATCCGCCAGGCCATCCAGTATCTCGTGGACAAGGGCCTGCTGGTGCGCAAGCGCGGCGTCGGCACCCAGGTCGTCCACGGGCAGGTCAAGCGCTCGGTGGAGCTGACGAGCCTCTACGACGACCTGCGCAGGGCGGGCCAGGAGCCGGCCACGCAGGTGCTGGCGCTGGAGCCGCGCCCCGTCGAGGAGGAGGTCGCCGGCATCCTGGGCGTGGAGGCGGGCACGGAGATCCTCTATCTCGAGCGCCTGCGGTTCGCCGCCGGGGAGCCCCTGGCGGTGCTGCACAACTGGCTTCCGCTCGGCCTGGCCCAGCTCACCGCCGCCGACCTTGAGGGCCGCGGCCTGTACGAGCTGCTGCGCGCCGCGGGCGTGCGGATGCGGGTCGCCAACCAGCGGATCGGCGCGCGGGCCGCCACCCAGGCCGAGGCCAGGCTCCTGGAGGAGCGCCGCGGCGCGCCGCTGCTGACCATGATCCGCACCACCTACGACGACCAGGGCCGGGCCGTCGAGCACGGCTCACACGTCTACCGGGCCTCGCACTACTCCCTCGAGGTCACCCTCATCGAGCGCTGAGGCGGCCCGCCGCTTCAGATAGAGCGTGGTGCAGATCCCGAACACCACGGCCACCACGAGCCCCACCCACGAAAAGCCCTTCAGCCACTTCTCGGCGACGAGCCCGAGATAGAAGATCACCGTGGTGGTGCCGCCCGCCCAAACGATCCCGCCGAGCACGTTGGCGACGGCGAACTTCCAGTACGGCATGCGCAGCGCCCCCGCCAGCGGCCCGGCCAGGATGCGCAGCAGCGCGATGAACCGCCCGACGAAGACCGTCCACACCCCGAACCGCTGGAAATACCCTTCGGCCTTGGCGACGTGCCGCGGCCCGAAATGTTTGGGGAAGCGCCGTCCGAGCCGGTCGAACAGGGGCGCGCCGCCCCTGCGCCCGATCGCGTACCCGGCGGAGTCCCCCAGGATGGCCCCGGCGCTCGCGCACGCACCGACCCAGAAGGGGTGCACCACGCCCTTGGAGGCCAGGATCGAGGCGCTGACCAGGACGATCTCGCCGGGGAGCGGGATGCCGAGGCTCTCGAACCCGATCACCAACGCGACCATGGCGTAGAGCCAGCCGGCCGGGATCGCCTGCAACCATTCGTCGATATGCACGCGCGCAACCCTAGCGCCGTCACATCACCACAAGACCCGCGATCGAGGACCTTCCTTCCGCCCCGGACGGTCAGCGTTCGCTGTCGAGCATGGACATCTGCGCCTCGGCGTACCGCGAGCCGGCGGCGGCGCCCTCGGGGACGGCCGCCTCGATGGCCGCCAGGTCCTCGGCGGTCAGTTTCACGTCCAGGGCACCCAGGGCCTCGGCCAGCCGCTCGCGCCGCCGCGCCCCGATGAGCGGGACGATCTCCTCGCCCCGGGCCAGCACCCAGGCGATGGCCAGCTGCGCGACCGTGACCCCCTTGGCCTCGGCGAGCCTGCGCAGCGCCGCCACCAGCGTGAGGTTGTGCGCCAGGTTGTCGCCGGAGAAGCGCGGGCTGACGGCGCGGAAGTCGCCGGCGCCCAGCTCGCGGTCCTCGGACCAGTGCCCGCTGAGCAGCCCCCTGGACAGCACCCCGTACGCGGTCACGCCGATGCCCAGCTCACGGCAGGCGGGCAGGATGTCCCGCTCGATCCCCCTGGACAGCAGCGAGTATTCGAGCTGAACGTCGGCGATCGGGTGGACGGCGTGGGCCCGCCGGATGGTCTCGGCCCCGGCCTCGGACAGCCCGACGTGCCGCACGCGCCCCTTCGCGACCTCCTCGGCGATGGCGCCGACGGTCTCCTCGATCGGCACGTGCGGGTCGACCCGAGCGATCCGGTAGACGTCCACGTGGTCGGTGCCGAGGCGGCGCAGGGTGTAGGCGAGCGAGGTCTTGACGGCCGCGGGGCTGCCGTCGTAGCCGAGCCAGTTGCCGTCGTAGTCGCGCTGCGCCCCGAACTTCACGCTGATCCGCACGTCGTCCCGCGAGCGGCCGTCGAGCGCCTGGCGGATGAGCAGCTCGTTGTGGCCCATGCCGTAGAAGTCGCCGGTGTCGAGCAGCGTGATGCCGGCGTCGAGGGCGGCGTGGATGGTGGCGATGGACTCGGACGTGTCGGCCGGCCCGTAGAAGTCGGACATGCCCATGCAGCCCAGCCCGAGGTCGGACACGACGGGTCCGCCGGTTCCCAGAGTTCTCATACAGCCAGTATGCCTATTGGGCTGACAGATTTCAATTTTTGTCAGCCCGTACGAGTCGCTCGGCGTCGGCCCGCGAGGCCACGCGGACGAAGTCGAGGTGCGCGTTGGCCGGATCGGCGGCGGCCCGCCGGTAGCGCTCCCGCAGGACGGCGTGCTGGTGCCAGGCGAACCGGACGACCGATTCGTCCTTGTCGAGGAGGAAGCGGAAGGATTCCCTGTTGCCGTTCCACAGCTCGGCGCCGGTGGCCATCCGGCGCAGGGTCCTGGCCAGGAGCCGGCGCATGACCACCGGCCTGGGCAGGTCGATCCAGACCACGGTGTCGGCCCGCGACCACACCAGGTCGCGCACGGCGGAGTAGTTGCCGTCGACCACCCACCCGTCGCCCGCCGTGAACGCGTCGACCTCGGCCCTGAACTCCTCCGGCGGGCGCGGCGTCCACCCGGCCATGTGGAAGACGGAGTCGAGCTCCAGCCACGGCACCCCCAGCCGCCCGGACAGCGCCGCCGCCAGCGTCGACTTCCCCGACCCGGAGTTGCCCACCACGGACACACGTTTCATCCGCCACAATCTAAGCGCACCTGGGGCTGGCCGCAGCGCTTCGACGGGCTTGTTACATGCTGAGGTCCCCCGTCTCCATATAGATCTCATCGACCACCTCCACCTGGGCGTGGAATCCGTGCTCCCCGGTACGGGAGACACCCAGGTCGAAGGCCCCCTCCGCCGTGTCGCCCGCCACGAGCCGCCGCCGGGGCGTGTCCACCCGGCCGAACGTCACCGGCACCGGACGCTCGAAGTCCGCGGGCGGCTCTCCGGTGACGCCGGGCTCGTGGCGCACGGTCCCGGTGACCAGGCGGACGGCGAGGATCTGGTCGAAGTCGGGGCGGGCGGTGATCTCGTGAGCGAGGTGCAGTCCGCCCGCACGGCCGAAGCACAGGTAGCTCAGCGGCGCCTTGTCGTCGTGCCGCGCGGCCGGGTCGAGCCGCCGGAAGAAGAAGACCCGCTTGATCCGCGCCGTGACGTCCTCGGCGATCGGGGTGCCGCCGCGCTCGAAGTGCCCCCGGAAGACGGTGCCCCGCACCGAGGTCCGCACCGGGCCGCCGTGGGGGTCGAGCTCCAGGATGTCGAACGGGTCCGGCACGAACGTGCGCAGGTCGTCGACCTTACGCACCACCTCGCGCACGTCGTCGCGGAAGTCGACCTGCATGAGCACCTGGAAGCGGTGCGCCGGGATGTTGAACATCGGCAGGTGCGAGAAGTAGAGCGGGTCGTCGCCGAAGAGCAGCATTCCGTGGACGTCGAACGTCTCGGGCTGGTCCCGGTCGTGGCCCTGGTCATGGCCCTGGTCATGGTGCGCGTGCATCGTCGCCTCCGGTTCTCCGCTGGGACACCCAGTACAGCCCCGGCGGTGCGATGAACGCCTGAGTACGTGCTACTCAATTCCCCGCGTGTAATCGGCGCTCAAGTGGCGTGCAATCCGCCCGGCGTACAACGGCATCCGGCAGATCGGCAGACACGCCTGCGGCGGGCGGGAAGAGGGCAGGAAACGATGGGCACGGGACTGTGGATGTCGATGGCGATCACGGGGGCGACGATGCTGATCCTGGCGTGCGTCGGGCTGCCGTTCCTGATCGCCTCCTGGAACGGCCGGCAGCTCCTGGCCACCGGCATCGCCGCGCAGGCGGTGATCGAGTCGATGACCGACACCGGCGTGACGGTCAACGGGCAGCCGCTCGTCAGCTTCGTCCTGGGGGTGCGGATGCAGGACGGGCAGGTGCACCAGGTCACGCACCGGCAGTCGCTGCCGCGCCTGCCCATGGGCATGATCGTGCCCGGCGCGGTGGTGCCGGTCAAGGTGGATCCGCAGCGGCTCGACCGGGTGCGCATCGACTGGGCGTCCTGGCGCCCCGCCCCCTACGGCGCGTAGGCGCCGAGCACCAGAGCGACCCGTCCGGTGGTTTCCGGACGGGTTACGTTCTTTTTTCCATCCGGTCCTAACCCTTGGCAACTTACCTCCCAGACACCTAAGGTTCAGTGCAATGCCACACATTACTGGGAAGGTTCATGACGTCCAAGCAGGTCAGGCCCCTGGCCGGCGCCGTACGCACCACCGCAGGGGCCGTTCGGCCGCTGTCCGGAGTACGCATCACCGGCGGACTGCTGCATGACTGGCAGCGCCGCAACCGCAGGGCCACAATCCCCCACACCATCGAACAGCTCCGCGCGGCGGGCAACGTCGCCAACCTGAGCCGCCTCCTGGAGGACGACCCCGCCCCCTACC
This sequence comes from Nonomuraea sp. NPDC050451, assembly GCF_044458585.1. Lineage (NCBI taxonomy): Bacteria > Bacillati > Actinomycetota > Actinomycetes > Streptosporangiales > Streptosporangiaceae > Nonomuraea > Nonomuraea sp. NPDC050451. Next base: position 337,927 of record NZ_JBITHZ010000008.1, on the reverse strand, counting down.
GGGGCCGGTACCCGTTCCTCGACACCGACCTGTACAAGACCCTCGAAGGTCTGGCGTACGAGCTCGGCGACGGAGACACCTCGGCCGGGGAGTTCTTCGACGAGGTGGTCGGCCTGCTGGAACGCGTCCAGGCCGCCGACGGCTACCTCAACTCCTTCTTCCAGGACCCCGCTGCCGCCAAGAAGCCGTGGGAGGACCTGGCCTGGGGGCACGAGCTGTACAACCTGGGCCACCTCATCCAGGCGGCCGTGGCCGCCAACCGGCGGATGGGCGACGACCGGCTGCTGCGCGTGGCCTCGCGCTTCGCCGACCTGGCGGCGGACCGGTTCAGGGAGACGGGTGTCTGCGGCCATCCCGAGGTGGAGATGGCGCTGGTCGAGCTGTACAGGGAGACGGGCGAGCGCCGCTACCTGACGCTGGCGGCGACGTTCGTCGACCGCAGGGGCACGGGGCAGATGGAGCACCGCATCTTCCCCGGCGAGTACTTCCAGGACCACGTGCCCTTCCGCGAGCTCCCGTCGGTGACCGGCCACGCGGTGCGCATGGCCTACCTGGCGGCCGGCGCGGCCGACGTCTTCCTGGAGACCGGCGACCTCTCGCTGTTCGAGGCGCTGGAGCGGCTCTGGGACGACATGGTGGCGACCAAGCTGTACGTCAGCGGCGGCCTGGGCAGCCGCCACTCCGACGAGGCGATCGGCGACCGGTACGAGCTGCCGTCCGAGCGCGCCTACAGCGAGACCTGCGCGGCCATCGGCGTCATGCAGTGGGCGTGGCGGATGTTCCTGGCCGGCGGCGACGCGAAATACCTCGACGTGTTCGAGCGCGTGCTCTACAACGCCTACGCCGTGGGCCTGTCGGCCGACGGCACGGCGTTCTTCTACGACAACCCGCTGCAGCGCCGCCCCGACCACGCGCAGCGCAGCGGTTCGGAGGCGGGCGGCGAGCCGCTGCGCCGCGCCTGGTTCACCTGCCCGTGCTGCCCGCCCAACATCGTGCGGTGGATGGCCCAGCTCGCCGACTATGTGGCGGCCGAGCGGGACGGCGCCGTGCTGATCGCCTCCTACACGCAGGCCACGATCCGGACCGCCGAGCTGGAGCTGGCGATGGAGACGGCCTACCCGTGGGACGGTGACGTGCGCATCGCCGTCGAGCGGGCGCCGGACGGCCCGTACGGGCTGGTGCTGCGCGTCCCCGGCTGGGCCCGGGACGTGACGGTCACCGTCAACGGCGAGCCCTGTGACGCGGCGCCGCAGTCCGGCGGCTGGGTCACCCTGCACCGCGCGTGGTCGCCGGGCGACGAGGTGCGCCTCACCCTGCCCATGCCGGTCCGGGCGCACGGCTCGCACCCCTACCTGGACGCCACCAGGAGCGCTCTCAGCCTGGCCCGGGGGCCGCTCGTGTACTGCGTCGAGCAGCACGACAGCCCGCAGGCCGCCGTCGACGACCTGCTCGTCGGGGCCCACGACGTTCTCAACGCGCACATCGAGCGCCGCGACGCGGCCGTCGTGCTGCGTCTGGAGGCGGACGCGGCTCCCCCGCCCTCCGCCGAGCTCTATCCCGAGCTCCCTCTGCACGAGGCGCTCCCGGAGACGAGGGTCGTGGCGACCTTCGTCCCCTACTTCCTGTGGGGCAACCGCGGCCCCCAAGCCATGCGGGTCTGGGTCAGGACCCCCTGGACCAACGGAAAGAAGGCATCATGATGAGGAGATCGGCGGCGCTCGCGAGCGTCACCATGACCACCGTGCTGGCGCTCACCGCATGTGGCGGGGGCGGCGGCGCGGCGACCCCCGGCACGGGCTCGGGCACGGGAGCGTCGGGCGGGCCGGGCGCGCCCGCCGCGACGGGCGGCACCGTGCACATCCTGAACAAGGCGGACTTCTCCCATCTGGACCCGGTGCGCGGCTTCGACGGTGGAGTGAACAACTTCTACCGGCTCATCTACCGAGGGCTGACGATGTTCGGCGCGGGTCCGGGCGCCGAGGGCACGAAGATCGTGCCCGACCTGGCGACCGACACGGGCACGCCGTCGGACGGCGGCAAGACGTGGACGTTCAAGCTCAAGGACAACCTGTTCTTCGAGGACGGTTCGCCGATCAACAGCGAGGCCGTGAAGTTCGGCTTCTCGCGCACGTTCGACCCGGAGGCCGGGATCGGCTCGCCGTACGGGAAGCTGCTGCTGGACGCGCCGAAGGACTACAAGGGCCCGTACCTGGACGGCGACCTGAAGACCATCGAGACGCCCGACGACAAGACGGTCGTCTTCCACCTGAAGAAGCCCTTCGCCGACTTCCCGAGCGCGCTGGCGCTGGCCAACTTCACGCCCTTCCCCAAGGGCACGGGGGCGGGCGCGGCGTTCGACACCAAGCCGATCGCGAGCGGGCCGTACAAGGTGGCGAGCTACCAGCGCGGCGTGTCGCTGAAGCTGGAGCGCAACCCGCAGTGGAAGCGTGAGACCGACAGCGTCCGGGCGGCCAAGCCGGACGCGTTCGAGTGGACGTTCGGCCTCGACGCGGCCACCATCGACGAGCGCATGCTGGCCGGGCAGGGCACCGACGCCGACGCCATCGGCCCGTCGATCCAGGCGGCGACCGTGGCGCGGGTGCAGGCGCCGCAGATCAAGCAGCGCACGCTGTCCGGGCTCAACGGCTGCACCACGTACATGGGCCTGAACACCACCAAGAAGCCCCTGGACGACGTGCGGGTGCGCCAGGCGATCAACTACGCGATCAACAAGGACACCGTGGTCGCGGGCATGGGCGGTGGCGCCCTGGCCGCCAAGGGCACCTCGATCCAGCCGCCCACGGTCGCGGGCCGGGTGGACTACGACCCGTACCCGTACAACCCCGAGCAGGCCAAGAAGCTGCTGGCCGAGGCCGGCCAGGCGGACGGGTTCACCCTGACGCTCGACACCCGGCCGGACCCGAAGATGGCGGCGGTGGCCGTGGCGATCCAGGACGCGCTCAAGCAGGTGAAGATCGAAGTCAAGATCAACAACATCGACACCTCGACGTACTACGAGGTCATCGGCACGCCGGCGCAGCAGCACGACGCCGCCGTCACCGGCTGGTGCCCCGACTGGGCCTCCGGCGCGACGTTCCTGCCCCCGCTGTTCGACGGCCGCAACATCACCGCCAAGGGCAACGCCAACCTCGCGCAGATCAACGACAAGGGCATCAACCAGCGGATCGACGAGATCGCCGCGATGACGGACGTGCAGGCGGCCAACGCGGCCTACGGCGAGCTGGACAAGCAGATCATGAAGGAGGCGCCGGTCGTCCCGCTGGCCTACGAGAAGCTCATCCTCCTGGTCGGCTCGAACATCGCGGGCGCCTACCAGTCCAACTCCTTCTCCGGCGGCATCGACCTGATCTCCGTCGGCCTGGCGAAGCCGACGAAGTAGATGGCCGTCGTCGCTTACTCCCCGAGCTCGTCGAGGGCGCGGGTCACGAGCGCGCTGCTGCGCGACAAGGGCGCGGTGCTGAGCACCGCGTTCCTCGCGCTGATCGTGCTGATGGCGATCTGCGCGCCGCTGATCAGCGCGATCACCGGCCACGGCCCGAACGACTTCGACACCGCCGCCGTCGACACCGACCTGGGCGGGGTGCCGCGCGGGTCGCTCGGCGGCATCAGCGCCGACCACCTGCTGGGCGTCGAGCCGCAGAACGGCCGCGACATCCTGGCCCGCATCGCGTACGGGGCGCGCGTCTCGCTGCTGATCGCGGCCTCCGCCACGGCACTGACGACCCTGCTGGGCGTGGTGCTGGGCATGCTGGCCGGGTTCTACCAGGGCTGGGTGGACCAGGTGATCTGCCGGGTCATGGACTTCCTCATGGCCTTCCCGGCGCTCATCTTCATGATCGCGATCCTGTCGTCGCTGCCGCAGGGGAACCGGCCGGTGCTGCTGGTCCTGGTGATCAGCTTCTTCGGCTGGCCGTACCTGGCGCGGGTGGTGCGCGGGCAGACGATGACGCTGGTGAACAGGGAGTTCGTGGAGGCCGCCCGCGCGTCGGGCGCCTCCACGGGCGCGCTGGTGTTCAAGGAGATCCTGCCGAACCTGCGCAGCTCGCTGATCGTGATGACCACCCTGGCCGTGCCCGGCTACGTCGGCACCGAGGCGGGGCTGTCGTTCCTCGGCGTCGGCGTGACGCCGCCGACGCCGTCGTGGGGCCAGATGATCGCGAGTTCGGTCGGCTGGTACGCCGTCGATCCGATGTACTTCGTGATCCCCGGCAGCCTCCTGTTCCTCACCGTGCTGTCGCTGACGGTGCTCGGCGACCGGCTGCGCGCCACGCTCGATGCCGGGGAGGCCTCATGATGGCGCGTTACATCGCCGGGCGGCTCGGCGGGGTGCTGCTGATCCTCTTCCTGGTGTGCCTGTTCACGTTCATCATCTTCTTCACGCTCCAGCCCGACCCGGCGGTGATGATCTGCGGGAAGACGTGCACGCAGGAGCGCATCGACCAGATCCACGCCGTGCTGGGCCTGGACGAGCCGTTGCTGACGCAGTTCTTCGGCTTCCTCTTCGGCATCTTCGCCGGACGCGACTACGGCGAGGGCGCGAACCTGGTGCACTGCGCCGCCCCGTGCCTGGGCTACAGCTTCCAGACCGGCCAGTCCGTGTGGGACATGGTGGTCGAGCGGCTGCCGGTCAGCGCCACGGTCGCGATCGGGGCCGCGGTGCTGTGGCTGCTCATCGGGATCGTCGCCGGCCTGGTCAGCGCGGTGAAGGAGGGCACCTGGTGGGACCGCACGGCCATGGGCCTGGCGCTGGGCGGCTCCAGCGTCCCCAACTACGTGCTGGCGCTGGCGCTGCAGTACGTGCTGGTCGTGCAACTGCAGGTGCTGCCGTTCCCGCAGGCCGTGGCGTTCGCCGACGATCCGGTGGTGTGGTTCCAGTCGTACCTGATGCCATGGGTCGTGCTGGCCACCGTCTACGCCTGCCTCTACGCCCGGCTCACCAGGGCGAACGTGATCGACACCCTCGCCGAGAACTTCATGCGCACGGCCCGGTCCAAGGGACTGAGCCCGGCCCTGACCCTGCGCAGGCACGCCCTGCGCCCGGCGCTGACGCCCATCGCCACCATCTTCGGCATGGACTTCGCCGCGCTGCTGGGCGGCGCGCTGATCACCGAGACGGTGTTCGGGCTGAACGGGGTCGGCAAGATGGCCGCCGACTCCATCACCAAGAACGACCAGCCGGTGATCATGGCGGTGACGCTGCTGGCGGCGTTCTTCGTGGTGGTCGGGAACGTGGTGATCGACCTCGTCTACACGAGGCTGGACCCGAGAGTGAGGATCACGGCGAAATGAGCGACCTGCTTGTCGTGGAGGACCTCACCGTCACCTTCCCCACCACGCGCGGTCCGGTGGACGTGGTCAAGGGCGTGTCCTTCACGATCGGACGGGACGAGACGGTCGGGATCGTCGGCGAGTCCGGATCGGGCAAGTCCATGACCAGCCTGGCGGTCATGGGGCTGCTGCCCAAGGGCGCCAGGACCAGCGGGAGCATCCGGCTGGACGGCACGGAGCTGCTCGGCCGGCCCGACCGGGACCTGCGGCGGTTGCGCGGCGACCAGATGTCGATGATCTTCCAGGACCCGCTGTCGTCCCTGAACCCGTACTACACGGTCGGCCTGCAGATCGAGGAGATGTACCGCGCCCACCGCGGCGGCTCGCGCGGCGCGGCCAGGAAGGTCGCGATCGAGGCGCTCGATCAGGTGGGCCTGCCGGAGCCGGAGCGGCGGGTGGACTACTACCCGCACCAGTTCTCCGGCGGGCAGCGGCAGCGCATCATGATCGCCATGGCTCTGGTGTGCTCCCCCGCGCTGCTGATCGCCGACGAGCCGACCACGGCCCTGGACGTGACCGTGCAGGCGCAGATCCTGAAGCTGCTGGCCGGCCTGCGGCAGGAGCGCGGCATGGGCATGGTGTTCATCACGCACGACCTGGCCGTGATCAGCTCGATCGCGACCCGCGTGCTGGTGATGCGGCAGGGCGAGCAGGTCGAGTACGGCACGGCCGAGCAGGTCTTCGCCGAGCCGCGCCACGACTACACCCGGATGCTGCTGGAGAGCATCCCGCGCATCGACGATCCAGTAGACGGTGAGGTGATCGCATGACGCTGCTGCGGGCCAAGGACCTGACCAAGCGGTTCGTCTCGCGCGGCCCGCTGGGCGCCAAGGCCGAGTTCACGGCGGTCGACCAGGTCAGCTTCGAGGTGCGGCTCGGCGAGACGCTGGCCGTGGTCGGCGAGTCCGGCAGCGGCAAGTCGACGACCGCCCGCATGATCGCCAAGCTGATGGACCCGAGCGAGGGCACGCTGGAGTTCGACGGCGAGGACGTCACCCACGCCAAGGGGGCGGCGCTGGCCCGCTTCCGCGCCAACGTCCAGGTCGTCTTCCAGGACCCGTTCTCCTCGCTCAACCCCCGCCACACGGTGGAGCGGATCCTGATGGCGCCGCTCGACTACCAGGGCATCGCGCCCGACGGCGGCCGGCGGGCGCACGCCAAGGAGCTGATGGAGCGGGTCGGGCTGAACCCCGACCACTCGCTGCGCTACCCCGCTCAGTTCTCCGGCGGGCAGGCGCAGCGCATCGGCATCGCCCGCGCGCTGGCCGTCAACCCCAAGCTGGTGATCTGCGACGAGGCCGTCTCGGCGCTGGACGTCTCGGTGCAGGCTCAGGTGATCGAGCTGCTGCGGCGGCTGCAGCGCGAGAGCGGCTTCAGCTACGTGTTCATCGCCCACGACCTGGCCGTCGTCCGGCAGATCGCGCAGCGGGTCGCGGTGATGAGCAAGGGGAAGATCGTCGAACTGGGGGACGCCGAGCAGGTCTTCGGCGAGCCCCGGCATGATTACACGCGTACGCTGCTGGCGGCCATCCCGCGCATCAACCCGGAGTGGGACCGCCGCAGGAGGGAGAAGCTGTGATCACCGCGACCTACACGATCCCCGGGATGCGGGTACGCGACCACGTCGTGGAGGTGCCGCTCGACTGGTCGGACCCCGAGGCCACGATCAGGGTCTTCGCCAGGGAGCTCGTGGACCCCACCCGGGACGGCGACGACCTGCCGTGCCTGCTCTACCTGCAGGGCGGCCCCGGCGGCAAGGGGCCGCGCCCCGTCGGCACGTCGGGCTGGCTCGGCAGGGCGCTGGAGACGTACCGGGTGATCCTGCTCGACCAGCGGGGCACCGGCCGCAGCTCGCGGATCGACGGGCGGGTGATGAGCGCGCTCGACGCGCAGGAGGGCGCCGACTACCTGGCCCGCTTCCGCGCGGACTCGATCGTGGCCGACGCCGAGCACCTGCGCAAGACCGTCTTCGGCGGGCGGCGCTGGTCGACGCTCGGGCAGAGCTACGGCGGCTTCCTGACGATGACGTACCTGTCGCAGGCGCCCGAGGGCCTGAGCGCCTGCTACGTGGCGGGCGGGCTGCCCTCCCTGGACCCCGACGCGTCGGAGGTCTACCGGCGCACCTATCCCCGGGTCGCGGCCAAGAACGCCGAGTTCTACCGCCGCTACCCGCACCACGCCGAGACGGCGGCCCGGCTGGCCGACCGGCTGGCCTACGGCGACGTGCTGCTGCCCGACGGCGACACGCTCACCGTGCGGCGGCTGCAGTCGCTGGGGATCGACTTCGGCATGAAGCCGGGCTACGAGCGCATGCACTGGCTGCTCGACGAATCCGCCGAGCTGCCGGAGACGTTCCTGCACCAGGTGCTGGCCCGCTCCTCCTACGCCGACAACCCGCTGTTCGCCGCGCTGCAGGAGAGCATCTATGGCTCCGGTCCCGGCGCGACCGCCTGGGCGGCGCAGCGCGAGCGCGCCAACCACCCCGCCTTCGCCGAGGACGCCCGGCCGCTGCTGTTCACCGGCGAGATGATCTACCCCTGGATGTTCGCGGAGATCCGCGCGCTGCGCCCCTTCCGCGCCGCCGTCGACCTGCTCGCCGAGCGGGCCGAGTGGCCGGCGCTGTACGACCTGGACCGCCTGGCCGCCAACGAGGTGCCGGTGGCGGCGGCCGTCTACTTCGACGACATGTACGTCGACTCGGGGCTGCAGCTGGACACCGCCTCCAGGGTGGGCAACACGCAGGCCTGGGTCACCAACGAGTACGAGCACGACGGCATCGGCGAGGAACGCGTCTTCGCCCGCCTGACCGGACTGGTGCGCGACATAGGAGGAGGAATCACCAGTGAGTGACGGCAAACCCCCCAAGCTGACAGAGGTCCCCGCGTTCCTCGAGTTCATCGCCCAGGGCTGGGACGCCCCCGCCCGCACCCCCGACCTCGTGCCCGGGGCGGTCGAGGCGGCCGCCGCGCACCGCGAGCGCCTGGCCGCCGCGCTGCCCGGCAGGACCGTGGTGGTGAAGGCGGGCCGGGCGCCGGTACGCAGCAACGACACCGCCTACGACTTCCGCGTCGACAGCGACTTCTACTGGCTCACCGGCTGCGCCGTGGAGAACGCCGTGGCCGTGATCGCGGACGGCGCCGCCACCCTCTACCTGCCGCCGCCCGCCCGCCCCGGCGAGCTCGGCTTCTTCGCCGACGCCGCGTACGGGGAGCTGTGGGTGGGCCCGTCCCCGTCCCTCGCCGAGTGGTCGGCGGCGCTCGGGGTCGCGGTGCGGCCGCTGTCGGAGTTCACGGACACGTCCGAACCGGTGGAGGAGCTCCCCCGGGTGCTGGCCGAGCTGCGCATGATCAAGGACGAGTGGGAGATCGGCCAGCTGCGCGAATCCGTGGACCGTACGGTCGAGGGCTTCGCGGCCGTGCTGGCCGAGGTCCCGACGGCGATCGAGGGGGCGGGCGAGCGGTGGCTGCAGGGCACGTTCGACCGCTACGCCAGGGCGTACGGCAACGGCCCCGGCTACGCCACCATCGTCGGCAGCGGCCCCCACGCCCCCACCCTGCACTGGGTGCGCTGCGACGGGCCCGTCCTGCCGGACCAGCTGCTGCTGCTCGACATGGGCGTGGAGGTCCGCAGCCACTACACCGCCGACGTCACCCGCACCTTCCCCACCTCCGGCGCCTTCTCCCCCGCCCAGCGGCAGGTGCACGACCTGGTGGAGAAGGCGCACCGGGCGGGTCTGGCGGCGGTCGGCCCCGGCCGGCGCTTCACCGACTTCCACCACGCGGCGATGGAGGTCATCGCGCGCGGGCTGGACGACTGGGGCCTGCTGCCGGTCTCGGTGGACGAGGCCCTGTCCGACGCCGGCCAGCACCACCGCCGCTACCTGATCTGCGGCATCGGCCACCACCTGGGCCTGGACGTGCACGACTGCGCCCAGTCCCGCCCGGAGGCCTACCAGGGGGCCGTCATGGCACCGGGCATGGTGCTCACCGTCGAGCCCGGCCTGTACTTCCACGCCCACGACCTCACGGTCCCGCCGGAGCTGCGCGGGGTGGGGGTGCGGATCGAGGACGACCTGCTGGTGACGCCGTCCGGCGCCGAGGTCCTCTCGGACGCCCTCCCCATCGACGCCCCGGGCCTGGAACGCTGGGCCAAGGAGCACACGGCCTGACCCACACGGGTTCTTCCGGCACCACCCCACACAGCGCCGGAAGAACCCGCCCGGCCCGCCTCCCAAGACCCAGGGGCGGGCCACCCAAGCACTCACCACCCGACCACGGGCGCCCCAGGTGCGCGCCTCCCGGTGCCATCCGTTGAGCGCCCCTCCAGACCCCGGCCTCGCGCCGGCCAAGAAGGGGCGCGCCGTCATGAGCCGCCCCTCCAAGCGCCGCGTCGGCGAGGCGTGGTGCGGCGCAGCCCGGCGCAACACGCGCGCCCGAGGAGCCGATCCGCCCACCGCCCAGGCGTGGTGCCGGTGCGGGGTCAGCCCAAGCAGCTGTACCGGGGCGGCGGGATCGTCCCAAGCCGCTGTAGCGGGCGAGCGGGTCAGGGTGAGCTGCTGTAGCGGGCCTGGCGGGCGGTGGCGGTGAGGGCCGCTGCCCGGGCCGCCTCCGTAGGCGTGAACGGCAGCTCCGGACGCCGGACCAGCAGCGCCCGATCCGGATTCACCGAGATCACCATCGTCGTGTTCAGCTCGGCCCCCTCGTCCACCGTGTCACCCGGCCGCCGCCACTCCACCTCCGGCACCCGCAACAGCTCCGCCATGGCCTCAGGCAGCCGGTCCGGATCCGCGCTCACCCGCTGAGCCAGCACCAGAGCCTGAACCCCGGGATCGGTGAGGTCCTTGACCTGCGCGGGCACGATCACGACGTCATGCCCGCCCGCCTCCGCCAGCGCCCCCGCCAGCGCCTCCAGCGCCAGCCCCGGCGGCGCCTCGATGACGAACTCGTCCAGCGCGTCACACCCCGCGGGCGTGATCGCGCTGCTCCCGGTCGGCGCGATGTGCAGCGCCAGGATGTTGCAGCCCAGCCGCCCGAACGCCCCCGCCACCGCGGCCAGCCGCCCCGGCCGCTCCACCACCCGCATGCGGATGCGCCACAGCACCATGGCCGCCCCCGCGCCCTCCTCCACGGGCAGCGCGGGGACCTTGCGTACGGGGCGGTGGCCCATCCGCTTGTGGACCGCCGCCCCCACGATCAACGCCGCCCCCAGCCCGACCATCACCACCGGACCCGGTTCGCGGTGGCCGAGCAGGGTCGCGAGCAGGTGCGCCAGGCCGACCGCGAGGAACAGCGCGGCCAGCTCGACGATCTCTCTCCGCCAGGAGCGCCGATTGCCGTTGATCACCTTGGGTGCTTGAGTCTGGGGCGTATCGCTCATGCACCCAAGTGTGTGCGGGGCGTGTTTCGTGATCACGAACGCCACGGTTGCGGCGGCATTAAACCGCTCTAACCGCATGACCCGTTCATGACAGGGGCCTTACACCCGTTCGACCTCGAAGACCAGCGCCGACTCGGCCCGCAGCACGGGAGCGGGCAGCCCCAGCTCGCCCAGGACCGCGCCGCTCAGCCGTACCGGACTCGAGGTCCATTCCGGCAGCCCGGCCGCGCGGGGCTTGGGGCCCGCGACCCGCACCTCGTACGTCGCCGCCGGGTCGAGCCCGGGCAGCCGCAGCGGCGCGGGCCCGATCGAGACCCTGGAGGTGAGCTGGACGAACGCGAACACCCCGCGCTCGGGCAGCACCGCCCCGTGCAGCAGCGCCGACGGGTCCGGGTGGTCGGCCCGCACCACCCGTCCGGCGTGCAGCGTCGGCCGCAACCGCTTGTGCAGGGCGATCCACTCGGCCAGCTCCTCCAGCTCCGCCTGGCTCGCCGAGGTCAGGTCCCACTCCACGCCCATGTGCCCGAACAGCGCCGTCGCCGCGCGGAAGGCCAGCGGCAGCGACCGGCCCGTGCTGTGGTCCTGCGGCGCGCCGACGTGGCTGCCCATCCGCTCCGGCGGCACGAGCAGCCCGGTCCAGCGCTGGATCGCCTGCCGGTCGAGCGCGTCGTTGCAGTCGGACGTCCACACCCGGTCGGTACGCGCCAGGACGCCGTAGTCGATGCGGGCGCCGCCCGACGAGCACGACTCGATCTCCAGCTCGGGGTGGCGGGCCCGCAGCTCGTCCAGCAGCCGGTACGCGGCCAGCGTCTGCGCGTGCACCCCGGGCACCCCGTCGTGCACCGGCTCGGCGATGTCACGGTTGTGGTCCCACTTGATGTAGTCGAGCTCGTACTCGCTCACCAGGCTGTCCAGGCGCTCCAGCAGATAGTCGTACGCCTCGGGCCTGGCCAGGTCGAGCACCTGCTGGTTGCGCTGCGGCGGCGGCATGCGCCCGGCCTGCCCGAGGACCCAGTCGGGGTGCGCGCGCAGCAGGTCGGAGTCCGGGTTGACCATCTCCGGCTCGAACCACAGCCCGAACTGCATGCCGAGCTTGCGCACGTGCTCGGCGAGGGGGTTCAGGCCGTCCGGCCAGACGCCCTCGTCGACGTACCAGTCGCCGAGCCCGGCCCGGTCGTGGCGGCGGTGGCGGAACCAGCCGTCGTCGAGCACGAACCGCTCGATCCCCGCCGCCGCGGCCTTGTCGGCCAGCTCCAGCAGCCGGTCGAGGCCGTGGTCGAAGTAGGTGGCCTCCCAGTTGTTCAGCGTGACCGGGCGTACCCCCAGCGGGAGGGCGGCGCGCAGGTGGTCGTGCAGCCGCGTGCTCGCCTCGTCCAGCCCGCCGCCCGACCAGGTGAAGTACACCAGCGGCGTGCGGTAGCTCTCCCCCTCGGCCAGCACGATCTCGCCGGGCTCCAGCAGCTCGCCCGCCGCCACCAGCGCCGGGCCCTCCGCCAGCCGCTCGGCGTAGTGGACGTGGTTGCCGCTCCAGCCCGCGTGCACCCCCCACACCTCGCCGCCCCGGAACCCGAATCCCGCGGTCCCGGCCACCAGCAGCCCCGTGCCGTCGTGCCCGGTCCGGCCGCGCCGGTTCTCCCGCGACCACACGCCGTACCCGAACTCCGTGCGCTGCGGCACCTTCTCCAGCGCCCACCGCCCGGTGAAGTCCAGCAGCTCGCCGGCGCGCGCCGGCACCGGCAGCGCGCAGATCAGCCCCTCCAGCCGGTACGGGGTGACGGCGGCGTTCGTGAGCGTGTGCCGCATCGTCACCAGGCCGCCGGCGTCCATGGCCAGCTCGCTGACCAGCTCCAGACCGGCGCGGGCGTCGGAGGCCGCAAGGGTGATCGTGCCGCCCTGGCCGGGCGTCGCGTCCGCGTCGATCCGGTCGAGCGTCCAGCGCACCGGCCAGTGTTCGCCGTCCCGGCCGCCCGACAGGCCCGGCCTGCCGTACCAGCTGTCCCCCTGGGCGGGCAGCAGCGGCGGCGCGGCGGTGAGGGAGGCCAGCGCGGGCGTCAGGTCGGCGCCGGTCGCGGACCCGAGGTCGGCGCCGAAGTGGCGCACGCGCGGCAGCCCGGGTCCCGCGGCGTCCAGCACCAGGGCGGCCCCCGCGGCGGAGAGGATGAGGGGTGACAAGTCAGGCTCCTCGTTCAGCTCAGCGTTACGACGCGAACCTACAGGAACAGGACACTTGCCTCGATCATGGGGCGGCCCCTCCGGGGCGGGAGCCGGAGGGGCCGCGAGGGGGGTGGGCGTCAGACGGAGATCCGTCCGGCGCCGGCGCCCGCGGTGACGACGGACTTGACGTTGGAGGCGGTGTCGAGCGAGTAGGAGTAGGGGATCGAGCCGACGCTGCCGCCGCTCTGGCCGCTGCCGGAGTTGACGAAGTGGTTGTTGCGCGCGACCAGCGTGCCGGGGCCGGAGTCACCCTCGCCCAGGTGGAACGGGTCCTCGGTGTTCTCGAAGTAGTTGCCCTCGACGAGCACGCCCGCGCCCTCGGTGGAGGCCACGCCGTAGCTGCCGACGCTGCCGTAGTAGTTGTTGTAGACGTGCACCGGGTTGCCGAACCGCACGCGCGGGTGACGCTGGTTGGTGCCGTCGAACCAGTTGTGGTGGTACGTCACGCGCAGGTGACCGCGGTCCTCGCCGCCGTTGTCGTCGCTGTGACCGAGCAGCATGGTCTTGTCGTGGTTGAAGAACTTGTTCCACGAGACGGTGACGTAGTCGCTGGCCCGCTTGATGTCGATGGCGCCGTCGTTGCCGTGGCTCAACGAGTTGTGGTCGAGCCACACCCGGGTCGAGTACTGGACGTTGATGGCGTCGTCGCCCCAGTCACGGAAGGTGAGGTTGCGGACGATCACGTTCGAGGCCTGGGAGATGTTGAACCCGCAGCCCACGATCGTCGCGCCCGAGTTGCCGAGCACGGTCTTGTTGGAGGTCACCTTCAGCATGCCCGAGCAGGAGATCGTGCCCGACACCCGGATCACCGAGGCGCCGCTCGCCGACAGCGCGCTGGTCAGGGAGGAGGCGCTGTTGACGGTGACCGGCGAGGCGTTGCCGCCGCCCGTCGTGCCGCCGCCCTGCGTGGCCCAGCCGACCAGCCCGTTCGCGTTGCCCGGGGGCGTCGTCGGCGGCGGGTCGGTGGGCGGGTTGGTCGGGTTGCTGCCGGCGGGGACGAGCCGCCACTGCTTGGTGGCCACGGAGTCGCAGGAGTTCTGCTGTACCAGGGCGCCGGAGGCGGTCGAGTTGTCCTTGATGTTGAGGCACTTGCCGCCGTTGGCGTTGACGATCCTGACGGTGGCGCCCGACTCGGGCAGCGTCCACGTCTGCGACGAGGCGCCCGAGCAGCTCTCCTGCTGCACGGCCTTGCCCGCGGAGGTGCTGGCGTCCTGCACGCCCGCGCACTTGCCGCTGTGGGCGGCCTTGAGGGTGTAGCCGCTGCCGCCGGCGGCCAGGTTCCAGGTCTGAGCGGCGCTGCCGCAGCCGCTCTGGGTGAGCTGGACCCCGTCGGACGTGCTGGATCCCGGCACGGTGAGGCACAGGCCGCTGCCGTTGTTCACCACCGTGTACGCCCCCGGCGCGGGGGCCGCTGCCGCCGCGGAGGCCACCGCGACGACTGCCGTGCCCGTCAGGCCGATGACGCCCGCGATGACCGCCGCCGTTCTGCCGTTGATTCTCTGTCGCACGATTCAGCTCCTTGCTGGCCCGGCAGGCCGCTCACGGCCTGCGACGTGTCCCCCCAGCGAGAATCCGTTCACATATGTGGCTGCCATACGTGTGACCGAACACGCCACAACATAGGTAAGCGCTTTCCCACTGTCAATCGGCGCTGAAACTTTCACATAGTGGGACACTGACCTGCGGATACGTGCCGGGTCGTGCGTTCCCGGCGACTCCGCGTAGCGGGCCGTCAGGCGGGCTCGGGCGCGCCGCCGAGCACGATGCGCAGGTCCTCCTGCGTGGGCGGCTTCGTCCAGGTGAGCCCCGGCCCGCCGGCGGCGATCAGGCGTGGCGCGACCTCGCTCAGCAACTCCCCGGCCGTCGCCTCGGGCCGCTCCCCCCGGGCCTCCCGGTACAGCTCGAGCACCCTGGCCAGGTCGAGCATCATCGTGTTGGACTCACGCACGGTGACCTGCAACGCTCCAATGACCGGGTCGGCCGACCAGGGGCACTCGCCGGACACGGCCTCGCGCACCGCCTCGGCGAAGGCGGCCCGGTCCATGCCGTCCACCTCGCCGTCCAGCCAGTCCTCGCGCAGGTGCAGCACCCCCGGCCGCTCCACCGCCCCGAGGTGCGCGATCAGGGCCACGACGGTGCCCTGCGGATCGTGCAGCGCGGCGTCCCCCCGGGCCGCGAAGGCGTCGGCGAGCAGGTGCAGCGAGATCAGCCGGGGCGGCTCGTACGTCGTGAGCACCCCCAGCCTGCCGCCCACCCGCAGCGGGTAGGCCCGCAGACCTTCCATGAACGCGGGCTCGGCCTCCGCCGGAATCCCCAGATCCATGTCCGCCTCGACCGTATTGCCGGCGACACGGCCGACCGGGTCACGGCGGAACCACCAGACCATCGCCCCCACGACAATGGCGGCCAGCACTGCGACTGCGATCCACACGATGTTGTTTGCTTTCCCCTCGTACCTGACAGCGGTAGCAGCGTAGTGTGCTCCGACCGGATGAATGCACAAATTTCTGCAAATGTGTCAGCCGCCTCCGCAGGATCGTGTATACCCGGGCGGCTGACAGAATTGGAAAGGTGACAGATGGCATCCTGACACCGGACCAGATCCTCGCCGCGGCCCAGGACGTCCTGCGCCGATACGGTCCGGCCAAGGCCACGGTCGTCGACGTCGCCCGTGCGCTCGGCGTCAGCCATGGCAGCGTCTACCGGCACTTCCCCAGCAAGACGGCCCTGCGCGAGGCCGTCACCCAGCGCTGGCTCGACGAGGCGCACGCCGAGCTGGCCACCGTGCCGGCCTCCGAGGCCCCGGCGAGCGTGCGGCTGCGCGAATGGCTGGGCGCGTTGTTCCGCTCCAAGCGCAGGCGGGCGCTGGACGACCCCGAGCTGTTCGCCACGTACGTGGCGCTGGTGAGCGAGTCCAGCCAGGTCGTCGAGCGGCACGTCGCCGACCTGGTCGGCCAGATCAGGCAGATCGTGGACGCCGGGCTCGCGCGGGGCGAGTTCGCCGCCCCCGACCCCGCCGCCGCGGCCCGAGCCGTCTTCGACGCCGCGGTACGCTTCCACAACCCCGCGCACGCCGCCGAATGGAGCCGGCCGGGTATCGAGGATGACTTCACCGCTTTGTGTGATCTCATCCTTCGCGGGCTGGAAGTCCGCTGATGGTGTGATGTTTTTACATCTGGTAACCGGAATTGTTATCCCGGTGGATTAGTACTGTCCACCCGCATCACCGTTCAGCCCTGAACAGACATGTACACTCGGTGCCGAACACTGTCGCTCTCAGTGACGCCGTCATGGCAACAGGTGCCCAACGCAAGGGCTGGCCCGCGCAACTGGCAGGAGGTTCCCGGCCCTGACAGAGCGCGGAGCCGATTCATGGAGCCACTACACCTGATCACCACCCGCCGCAACGGAACCCTGACCGTCAGCGTGTCCGGCGAGCTCGACATCGCCACCACAGAGCTCCTGCGCGCCCACCTGCTCGACCTGCTGCAGGAGGCGGGACGCGCCCGGCACAAGCAGGGCGCGCTGGTCATCGAGGTGAGCCGGCTGTCCTTCATCGACGCCGCCGGGCTCGGCATCCTCGTCTGCGCCCACAACCAGGCCCGGGCCCAGCAGACCCCGCTGCGCCTCACGGGCGTCCCGCCCGCCCTGCGGCGGCTGCTGCGCATCACCGGCCTGGAGGGGCGCCTCACCTGAACCCCCGCCACCTGTAGGTTGGCAGGCGTGATTCAGGTTCCCGATCAGATACCCCTGAAGCTGGAGGACGGGTTCGAACGCGTCAGGCGGGAGCTCGACCTGCCGGACGACTTCCCCCGCGCCGTGCTCGACGAGGCCGCGTGGGTGGCGCGGGTGCCGCGGCTCGACGCCGAGGACCTGTCCGACGTGCCGTTCGTCACCATCGACCCGCCCGGCTCGATGGACCTCGACCAGGCCGTCCACCTCGAGCGGCTGCGCGCCGGCTACCGCGTCTGGTACGCGATCGCCGACGTCGGCGCGTTCGTACGGCCGGGCGGCCCCATCGACGCCGAGGCCCGCACCAGGGGCGAGACCGTCTACCTGCCCGCGGGCAAGGTGCCGCTGCACCCCAAGGTCCTGTCGGAGGACGCGGCCAGCCTGCTGCCCGGCGCGCTGCGGCCGGCCGCGGTCTGGCGCATCGACCTCGACGCCGATGGCCGCATGGTCGGCGCCGACGTGCAGCGCGCGCTCGTCCGCAGCCGCGAGCGCCTCGACTACGCCTATGTGCAGGCGGCCGTCGACACCGGCACCGCCGACGGCGTCCTGGGGCTGCTGGCCGAGATCGGCCGCCTGCGGCTGGCCCTCGAACGCGAGCGCGGCGGCGTCACCCTGCCCACCCCCGAGCAGGAGGTGGTCGCCGACGGCGACGGCGCCTACCGGCTGGAGTTCCGGCTGCCGCTGCCCGCCGAGGCGTGGAACGCGCAGATCTCCCTGCTGACCGGCATGGCCGCGGCCTCGATGATGCTCGACGCCGAGATCGGCATCCTGCGCGTGCTGCCCCGGCCGCACGCCGACGACCTGGCGAAGGTCCGCAGGGTGGCCCAGGCGCTGGAGGTCCCCTGGCCCGACGGGGCCGCCTACGGCGCCGTGGTGCACGACCTGGACCCCAAGAACCCGCAGCAGGCGGCGTTCCTGCACGAGTCGAAGGTGCTGCTGCGCGGCGCGGGCTACGTGGCCTTCGACGGCGCGCCGCCCAAGCTGGCCGAGCACGCGGCGGTGGCGGCGCCGTACGCGCACGTCACGGCGCCCCTGCGGCGCCTGGTCGACCGGTACGCGACCGAGGTGTGCCTGGCGGTCGCGGCGGGCGTGCCGGTGCCGTTCGACATCCGGGCGGGCCTGGCGGCCCTGCCCGCCATCATGGGCTCGACCGGACGGCGCGCCGGGGCGGTGGAGCGGGCGTGCGTGGACCTGGTGGAGGCGTTCCTGCTGCGGGAGCGGATCGGGCAGGCGTTCGACGCGGTGGTGATCGACGTGGACGAGCGCCGCGGGGGCGGCCAGGTGCAGCTCGTCGACCCGGCCGTGATCGCCCGCTGCGACGGCCCGCTCCCCCTCGGCGAGCAGGTCACGGTACGCCTGACGCAGGCGGACCCCGCCACCCGCGAGGTCCGCTTCAGCCTGGCGACGTGAACCCCGGGCAACGTGAACCCCGGGCGACGTGAACCCCGGGCGACCTGCGGGGCCGCGCACGGCATGCTCCGTGCGCGGCCCCGCAGTGGCGTCATTTCTTCAGCAGACTCCACCCGGCGCCCACACCCATGAGGTGGAGCGCGACGCAGAGCAGCCCGGCGGTGCCGAGCGTGGCGACCGTGACTACGCTGCCGACCGCGAGGCCGGCGATCTCGAAGACGAGGGCGAGCACGAACAGCAGTGCGGCGACAAGGGCGAACATGTGGTGGCTACCTCCGAACGGGGCCGGCCGGACTACCGAGGGGCGGGCCTCGGCGAGTGCGTCCGAGGATGTCTCTGACATGGGGATTTCCAGCACGATCGGCTGAAAAACTGCCCCTAAGGTGACGTTCCGTGAACGAATGACGACACCGCTTTGACCGGCCGGTCAGTCTCTCGTCATGGGGCTCAGGCCGCTTTCACCCGCATCCCGTCGCAGATCACGTCCACCATGCGCACCGCCGCCCCTCTGGCCCGCGCCCTGCGCTCGGCCACCAGGCACCCGCGCAGCAGATCCAGCACGTCCTCCCCTGACAGATCCCCGCGCGCCGCCCCGGCCCGCTGCGCCCTGACCAGTAATCGGGCGACGGCCCTGCCGAGATCGTCCTGCAACGAGACCCTCATCCCGGCCCCGCTGTCCAGCATGTCGCACAATGCCTGGTTACTCGACGCCTGCTCGACCACCTTGGCGAACCAGGCGAAGAACGCCTTCCCAGGGTCCTCCGCCGTGGCCAGCGCGCGGGCGTCGGCCACGAACCGCTCGATCCGGCCCAGCAGCACCGCCTCGAACAGCGCCTCCTTGGTCGGGAAGTGCCGGTAGACGGTGCCCACCCCGAACCCGGCCCGCCGCGCGATCTCGTCGAAGGAGATCGTCAGGCCGTCACTGGCCAGGGCCTCCTGCGCGATCTGCAGCACCCGCTCCCGGTTCCGCCGGGCGTCGGCCCGCAACGGCCGGGCCGAGCTGTGGTCGTCGCCCATGAACGAACCTGCCTTCAACAACCGGAGGGATCTCTCCGATTCTATCGACCACCCCTCCGCCCCCGCACCCCTCCCGATCACTCTCACCCGCCCGGCGAGCACGGGCGGGCGCACCCGGCGACGGCCCGCACGGACACGAGGCGAGCGGCCCCCTCCCCCGATCGTCGGTCGTATGGTGCGCCACCGTCCGCCCGCTCCAACAGCCGGCGCCGCCGGCACCGGACAGCAGAACACCCGCCCCCGAAAGGGCGGGTGCTCAAGGGCGGGGCGGTCAGGGGGGTGTGGTTCGGCGGTCGGTCAGGGAGGGGTGGTCCGGGGTCAGTGGGCGCGGGTGGGCGTGGGCGAAGCGCTTGAGGCGGATGCGCTCCTCCCTCGGCACGGGCGACAGCTCCACGATGCGCGCCCCCTCCGGCACGAACCGCAGGTCGTGCGTGATGAGGAGCGTCGTCCGTCCGGCCATGAGCCGCAGGAGCGGCTTCATCACCTGCGCGGCCGTGGCCTCGTCCAGCCCCGTCATGGGCTCGTCGAGCACCAGCACCGGCGCGTCCCGCAGGACCGCCCTGGCGATGGCGATCCGCTGCCGCTGGCCGCCGGACAGGAGCCGCCCCCGCTGCCCCACCGGCGTGTCGTAGCCCTGCGGCAGGAGTTCGGCGAACTCGTGCACCCCCGCCGCCTCCGCCGCCTTGATGATCTCCTCCGGTGAGGCGTCGGGGCGGCCGTAGGCGATGTTGTCGCGTACGGACGCCGAGAACAGCAGCGTCTCCTGGTGCAGGATCGTGATGTTCTCGCGCAGCGACTGCCGCGTCAGGCGCCGGATGTCGGCCCCGTCCAGCAGGATGCGGCCCGCTTCCGGGTCGTAGAACCGCAGCATCAGCTTGGCCAGCGTGGACTTGCCCACCCCACTGGGCCCCGTGAGGACGATGACCTTGCCGGGCGAGGCGGTGAACGTCACGTCCCGCAGCACCTGCCGCCCCCGCCTCGGGTACGTGAAGGTGACCCGGTCGAACTCGACCAGACCCCGGCTCCTCCCGGCGGGCACGGCGTCCTGAGCGTCGGTGACGGCGGGCCTGACCTTCAGGATCTCGACGACCCGGTCGGACCCGGCCGCCGCCTCGGACACCGTCAGCATCAGCTCTCCCAGCGCCTGGACCGCCGGATACAGCAGTGCCAGGTACGCGGCGAAGGCCAGCAGGCCGCCCAGGGTCAGCCGGCCCGCGGCGATCTCCCACGCGCCGAACCCGAGGATGACGATCAGGCAGACGGTCTCGATGACCTGGACGGTGGGCCCGTACAGGCCGGACAGCCAGGCCTGCGCCATGTTGGCGCGCAGCCACATGCCGCCCTCGCGGTGCAGGCGGCCCGACTCGGCCTCCTGCCGGTTGTAGGCCTGCACGAGCGGCTGGTTGGCCAGCCCCTCCTCCAGGACGCTGTTCATGGCGCCGTTGCTGTAGCGCTCCCGGGCCGCGGCGGTTCTGAACCTGCCCGCGAACACCTTGGACACCACCAGGAACAGCGGGATCAGCGCCATCGTGACCAGGGCGAGGTCCCAGCGGATGAAGAAGGCCGCCCCGGCGAAGAACACCACGCTGGCCGCCGTGGTGAGCGCCTTGACCAGCCCGGATCCCACGAGTTCCTCGATGGCCTCGATGTCGTCGGTCAGCCGGGCCATCAGGTCGCCGAGGCGCCGGTTCTCCGAGAAGTCCGGCGCGAGCGTCTGCAGGTGCGCGTAGACGCGGTCGCGCAGGGCCAGCAGGAACCGTTCGGCGCCCAGCGCGGTGGCGTACGTCGCCGCGAAGGACGTCACCCCAGCGATCGCGGCGAGCCCGAGCCAGGTGACCGCCGGGACCCAGAACTCGCCCAACTGCCGGGTGGTCAGCACCTCGTCGGTGATGTGGCCGAACAGGCGGATCGCGGCGACCTCGCAGAGCGCGGCCACGACGGCGAACACGACGCCGGCCGCGAATAGGCGGCGCAACCCGCGGGTGTCCGGCCAGAACTCGCGAAAAGTGCGGCGAATGGAAATCGCCGGGGCGAGTTCGCGGCCGGAGACAGTCAATGAGAGCCGGCGGCCAGGCCACCGGCTCTCACGGGAGCGGTTTACCACCCCCACCACCAGCGCCGGGAGCGGCAGCGCCAACCGCGCCAACCACAACGCCAGCGCCTACGGCGTCGGCAGCAACCCTGCTGGAAGTCCATCCTGGTGAGCTGAGTACCAGCCATGATTCCTCCCCCGTTTGCTGACTTGCACAAATCGCACGTTAGCACCCGAAATACGACAAAGCACGAGATATCGCCCAATTTAAAAGGAACTTGACCGGCGACACCGCCCGACAAAGGCCGTTGCTCGCGGCCGTTAAATCAAGCGTAAATAAAAAGAACCGCTAATTCGGGTAACGGCAATCCCAAAGGATGCTGCTCAGAACTGGTTCCAAGGTGTAGGCCACCCGATACTTTGGTCCGATGGATCGGACGTCTGCGCCGGGGACCATGGGCGCATGGCATTCATCGGCGTCATCCTCATGATCCAGGGCTTCGGCGGCCTCATCGCCGATCACTTCTTCGGCAAGAACTTCGGCCTGCTGCACCTGGTGCTCGACGGCACCGCCCTGACCGTCGTGAGCGCCGTGGTGGGCGTCGCGGGCCTGTTCCTGACGATCGGCGCGATCAGCAAGGACTCCTAGCGGCCGCACCCCCGGGACCCGCCCTCCGAAGAGGGCGGGTCGGACCTTTCGGACAGGTCAGGTGAGCGAGGAGTAGGCCACCACGCCGCGCCGCATCGCGTCGACCGCCTTGCCGGCCGTCTGCTTGATCTTGCTGCCGGGCGGGGCCGCGTTACCGAGCTGACCGAGCAGGTCCATCAGCTGCTTGACCCACCGTACGAAGTCACCGGCCGCCAGCTCGTTGCCGTTAACCCCGTCCCGCAGGACGGCGTCCAGGCTGTGCCCCTTCGTCCACCGGAACGCCGCCCACGCGAACGCCAGATCCGGCTCCCTGATCGTGGACAGCCCATGGTCGGACTCGATGCCCTCCAGCTCCCCCCACAGCCGGATCATCGACGTCAGCGCCTCCTGCGTCCGCCCGGCGGGCACCTTCGGGCGGCGCGCGTCATCGGAGACCCGCGACTCGAACACCAGCGCCGACACGCACGCCGCCAGCTCGGCCGGGTCGAGCTCCTCCCACAGCCCCTTGCGTAGCGACTCGGCGGTCAGCAGGTCAAGCTCGGTGTAGATGCGGCCCAGCCGGCGGCCCTCGTCGGTGACGGCCTCGCCCTCGAGGTAGCCGAGCTGCTCCAGCACCGAGCAGATGCGGTCGAACGTGCGCGAGATGACGTGCGAGCGCCCCTCGACCCGGCGGCGCAGCCCCTCGGTCTCGCGCAGCAGCTTGTAGTAGCGCTCCGCCCAGCGGGCGTGGTCCTCACGCTCGTCGCAGCCGTGGCACGGGTGCTGGCGGATGAGCCGGCGCAGCTCGTTGACCTCGTCGTCCTCCACCGTGTGGTCGCGCGCCCTGGCCGGCTTGCCCAGATCGCGGTCGCCGAGCTTGGCCAGCAGCGTGGAGACGAGGTTGGCGCGCTCCTTGGGCGAGCGGCCGTTGAAGTTCTTCGGGATGCGCAGCTTCTCCAGCGGCTCGACCGGCACGGGGAAGTCCGCCGGGTCGAGCTTCTTGACCTGCTTACCGATCGTCAGCACCAGCGGGCTCGGCCCTTGACCGCGCGGGTTGCGGCCGGGATCGAGCACGATCGCCAGCCCCGCACGGCGCCCGCCCGGCACCCGGATGACGTCACCCGGCTGCAGCGCCTCCAGCGACCGCACGGCGGCCGCACGGCGCGCGGCGCCGCGCTGCCTGGCCAGCTCGGCCTCACGATCGGAGAGCCTGCGGCGTAGCGCCGCGTATTCGGGGAAGTCTCCCAGGTGGCACGTCATGGCCTCCTGGTAGCCCTCCAGCGCCTCCTCGTGCTTGCGCAGCTGCTTGGCCAGACCGACGACCGCCCGGTCTGCCTGGAACTGCGCGAACGACTCCTCCAGCAGCGTCCGGGCCCGCTCCCGGCCGAACTGCCCGACGAGGTTGACCGCCATGTTGTACGACGGCTGGAAGCTCGACCGCAGCGGATACGTACGCGTGCCGGCCAGCCCCGCCACCGACAGCGGATCCATGCCCTGCTGCCACAGCACCACCGCATGACCCTCGACGTCGATGCCGCGCCGCCCCGCCCGCCCGGTCAGCTGGGTGTACTCGCCCGGCGTGAGGTCGGCGTGGGTCTCGCCGTTCCACTTGTCGAGCTTCTCGATCACCACGCTGCGGGCCGGCATGTTGATGCCCAGGGCGAGCGTCTCCGTCGCGAACACGGCCTTGACCAGCCCGCGCGTGAACAGCTCCTCCACGACCTCCTTGAAGGCCGGCAGCATGCCCGCGTGGTGCGAGGCCAGCCCGCGCTCCAGGCAGTCACGCCACTCCAGGTAGCCCAGGACGGCCAGGTCCTCGTCCGGGAGGTGCGCCGTGCGCTCGTCGACGAGCTGCCTGATCTCGTGCCGCTCGCGGTCCGTCGTAAGCCGGATCCCGGCGTACAGGCACTGCTGGACGGCGGCGTCGCACCCGGCGCGGGAGAAGATGAACGTGATCGCCGGCAGCAGCCCCTCGGCGTCGAGCTTCTCGATCACCTGCACCCGGTCCGGCGGGCGCGAACGCTGCGGCCTGCCGTAGCCGCGCCTGCCCCGCCCCGCCGTCAGCCGCTCGGCGTCGCGCGTCACCCGCATCAGCGTGGGGTTGACGCGCGGGGTCAGGTCGTCGTTCACGAACATGTCGTAGAGGCGGTTGCCGACCATCATGTGCTGCCACAGCGGCACCGGACGGTGCTCGTCCACGATCACCGTGGTGTCGCCGCGCACCTCGCCCAGCCACTCGCCGAACTCCTCGGCGTTGCTGACCGTCGCCGACAGCGCCACCAGCCGCACCGACTCCGGCAGATGGATGATCACCTCTTCCCACACCGCGCCACGGAAGCGGTCGGCGAGGTAGTGGACCTCGTCCATGACCACGAACCCGAGCCCCGCCAGGGTCGCCGACCCGGCGTAGAGCATGTTGCGCAGCACCTCGGTGGTCATGACGACGATGGGGGCCTCGCCGTTGACGCTGTTGTCGCCGGTCAGCAGGCCGACCTTGGCGGTGCCGTAGCGCTTGACCAGGTCGTTGTACTTCTGGTTGGACAGCGCCTTGATGGGGGTGGTGTAGAAGCATTTCTGGCCCTGCTCCAAGGCCAGGTGGACGGCGAACTCGCCCACCACCGTCTTGCCCGACCCCGTGGGCGCCGCCACCAGCACGCCGTCTCCGGCCTCCAGGGCGCGGCAGGCGTCTAGCTGGAAGTCGTCCAGCTCGAAGTCGTAGAGACCTCGGAACGATCTCACCGCGGCCCCGTCGTCCCCATGTCTCTGACGGAAGGCCGCATAGCGTTCCGCTGGCGTTGTCATACCCGCCAGCCTACCGAAATCGCCTTTCCGGTCGGTCCCACAGTAGTCCGGCCGGTCCTTTCCGGAGCCGCCGTCGCTCTCGACGGGAGCTCAGCAGGCGGCCGACCGGGCGCCTTTACATTGTAGATTTCAAACGATGACCCGTAACGCCCCCGGGCGCACCTCGCAGTGGACCGGCGCCGGGCCCACGCGTTCGCCGTCGGCGTAGGCGACGACGTCCGTGTCGCCCGGCATGGCCTCCAGCCGCACGCTCCGCACCCGCCGTACCGACACCGCCGGATGCCCGACGTGCGTCCCCCGGTAGACGCTCGGGAAGACCCGCAGGAACTCGGCCTTGGACACCGCGTCCAGCATCATCACGTCCAGCAGCCCGTCGTCGGGCCGCGCGTCGGGGCACACCCGCATCCCCGCCCCGTACGAGTGCGTGTTGGCCACCGCCACCAGCATGGCCTCGCGTTCGATCACTTCCCCGTCGTCGAGGGTCACCCGGAACGGGATCGGCCGGAACGAGCGCAGCTCCTCCACCGTCGCCACCACGTACCGGGCCATCCCCGGCGGCCACGTCTTCCGGTTGGCCCGCTCGTTGACCCGCGAGTCGAACCCGCAGCACATCACCCCCGCGAACAGCTCGTCCGCCTGCCCGGCCCGGATCCGGGCGACGTCCACGAGGCGCGACTTCATGCGCAGCACGGCGCGGGCGGCCGCGACGGGGTCGCCGCAGGGCACGCCGAGCGCGGCCGCGATGTCGTTGCCGGTGCCGGCGGGGATGATGCCGAGCGGCACGTCGGTGCCGGCCACGGCCTGCACGGCCAGGTGCACGAGCCCGTCGCCGCCGAAGGCCACGAGCGCGTCGGGGCGCTCGGCCACGGCGGTGCAGGCACGTGCGAGGGCGTCGGCGGCGTCGTCGCCGACGATCACCGACAGCTCGGCCCCGCCGGCACGCAGCCGGCGCGCCACGGGCTCGAGCAGGCGCAGCGTACGGCCGCCGCGGGCGGCGGGGTTGACGAGCAGGGCGAGTTGAGGGGACACGCCCGGAACTTATCGCCTATCGCGTGGAACCGGAATCCTCCCCGGGGCGCTCGTCGTCGAGCGGAGCGGAGTCCTCCAGCAGCGGGGAGGCCTCGTCGTCGGACAGGTGGGAGAAGTCCTCGGTGGCGGGCATGCGCTTCTCGCGTACGTACATGAAGAACTCGGCCAGGAAGTACAGCACGATCATGGGTGCGGCCAGCGCCATCATCGTCACCGGATCGCCGCCGGGCGTGATGATCGCGCCGAAGACGAACATGGCGAAGACCACCCAGCGGCGGTTCTTCTTGACCGTGGCGTGGGAGAGCACGCCGATGACGTTCAGGAACACGAGCAGCAGCGGCAACTCGAACGAGATGCCGAAGATCACGAGCATGATCAGCACGTAGCTGACGTACTCGTCGATCTGGATGATGGCCACGGTGTCGCTCGGCGCGAACCCGAGCAGGATGGCCAGACTGGTGTCCATGATCACGTACGCCAGGACGGCGCCGATCAGGAACAGCGGGATCGCCAGCCCGAGGAAGGCGATCGAATAGCGCTTCTCGTTGCGGTAGAGGGCGGGGGTGACGAAGGCCCAGACCTGGTAGAGCCAGACGGGCGAGGCCACGACGACGCCCACCATCGCCGAGACCTTCAACGTCAGGAAGAACGACTGGAAGATGCCGCCATAGGTCAGCGTGCACTCGCCGACACGCAGCTGCTGGGCCTGCGGCGTCTCGCAGAAGGGCTCCTTGATGAACGCCCAGACCGGATCGAAGAAGATCCATCCGATGATGATGCCCACGACGACGGCGGCGGCCGCGATGAGCAACCTGTTGCGCAGCTCGCGCAGGTGCTCCATGAGGGGCATGCGGCCCTCGGGGTCGTGGTCGGGTGCCGGCTGGCTCGACCGTTTGAGCAGCGCCATCTAGCAGTCCAGGTGAGAAGGAGGGATGGGGTCAGACGCGCTTGTCCGCCTGGGGGGCGGCGCTGGCGCGCAGCCTGGCGGCCTGCTCCTCGAGCTGCCTGGCCTGCTCCTCCGCGGAGAGCGGGGCGGCCTGGATCTGCGGGGGCTGCGCCGGCTGCTGGGGCTGCGGCTGAGCCGGGGCCTGCGCCTGCACCGTGAGGGAGTCGTCGTCGTCCTCACGAAGCTTGGCCGTCTCGGACTTGAAGATGCGCAGAGACCTGCCGACGCCGCGGGCCATCTCGGGGAGCTTCTTCGCACCGAACAGCATGACGAGCACCAGTGCGATGATCAGAATTTCGCCGATTCCGAGTTGCGACATGAAATGCCCTTTTCTAGCGAGTGCCTGTTTCAGCCACGATCGTACGCTGCCTGGGGCGTGGTCTCACCCCCCTGGCCCGCCAATCTGGCCCGCCGCGGCTCAAGCTGGGCCGTCGCCTCGGCGATTTCCCTCTTCAGAGTACGTGCCGCCACGACGACGCGGGCACCCGCGACCCCGACCACACCGAGCCCCGCCACGCACAGCCCGCCCGCCACGTAGATCCACGTCATGACCGGTGAGCGTACAGGGCCAGGGCCCGCTCGGCCTCCTGCCGGACGGTCTCGGCCATCTCAGGAGGTGAGACGACCCGGCCGGTGTCGCCCAGGCGCAGCGCCAGCTTGAGGATCCAGTCCTCGTCGCGGGCCCGCAGCGACACCCGCAGCCGCCCCTCGCCCAGCTCGGTGACCTGCTCGCACGGGTAGTACTCGGCCACCCACCGCCCGGCGGCGCTGAGCTCCAGCTCGACCAGCTCGTCGGTGGGCGAGGGCCGGAAGACGCCCCGGGTGACGTCGATGGGCTCGGCCTCGGCCGGCGGGTCGGCGGGCACGTCGAGCACCTCCACGCCGAGCATCCGATCCAGCCTGAACAGCCGCATCGCCTCGGCCCGGTAGCACCAGCCCTCCAGGTAGGTGCGGCCGTCGACGACCACGACCCGCATGGGGTCGACCTCGCGCGGCGTCACCTCGTCGCGCCCGGGCACGTAGTAGCGCAGCGACAGCCGGCGGCCCCTGGTGAGCCCCTCGCGCACGCGCGGCAGCGCGTCGGGGGCGGCGTCCACGTCGACCGCGAGCTGGCTGCTGAGGGTGGCGGCGCCCTCTCCGGCGGCCTGCTCGAGCTTGGCCGTCACGCGGGGCAGCGCGTCGCCCGGCACCTCGTTGGCCGGCAGGGCCAGCTCGGGGGTCGCGGCCAGCATGCGCAGGGCGACCAGCAGCGCGCTGGCCTCGTCGATGCCCAGCCGCAGCGGCCTGGCGATGGTCTCGGCGTTGTCGATGATGATCTCGCCGCCGTCCCAGGAGACGTCGATGAGGTCGCCGGGGGTGTGGCCGGGCAGGCCGCACATCCACACCAGCTGCAGGTCGTCGATGAGCTGCTTCTCGCTCAGCCCGAACACCGCGGCCACCTCGTCGACCTGCGCCCCCGGGTGGGACATCAGGTACGGCACCAGCGCCAGCAGCCTGGGCAGCCGGTCGGCCGACCCGCTCATCGCCGCTCCTCGCCGCGTCCCGTGCTCACCGCTGTCATGCCATTGCCCCCTTCAGTCGGCGGATGACGGCCTCGCGGGCGTCCGGCGGCTCGACGACCTCCACGTCGGCGCCGAGGCTGGCCATCCAGCCGGCCAGGCGTTCGGGGTCGGTGAAGGGCAGCTCGGCCTCGTCCCACCCGCCGTCGCCCGTGCGCACGGCCGAGGCAAGCTGCCGCAGCCCCTCGCACGTGCCCTGGCGTACGCGCACGACGGCCATCCGCTCGTCCGTCGAGTCGTCGGGAAAGCCGACCATACCCCGAAGATCGACCCCTTCGGGCACCTCGACCGCGCCGGGCCTGCCGATGACGGTGACCTGGCCGGTGACGCGGCTGAGCCGGAAGACGCGCGGCGCCTGCCGGTCGCGGTCGAACCCGGCCACGTACCAGCGGCCGTTGCGGCTGACCACGCCCCACGGCTCGACGGTGCGGGCGCGCACGCTCTCGCTGCCGGCGCTGCGGTAGTCGAAGCGCACCACGCGCCGGTCGCGCACGGCGTCCCACAGCGCGGGGAAGGCCGGGTCGCGGGTGTCCACGCGCAGCTCCAGAGCGCCCCCGCCCATGGACGCGCCTACGGGCCGGTCGGTGGCCACGCCGCCGGCGCGCAGCTTCAGCAGCGCCCCCGAGGCGGCCTCGGCCAGGCTGGCCCGCTGCCACACCTGCGCGGCCAGGCCGAGCACGGCGGCCTCGTCGGGCTCCAGGGTGATCTCCGGCAGCTCGTACGACTCGCGCTCGATCCGGTAGCCCGGCTCGTCCTCCCAGGGGTCGCGCACCACGTCGATGGGGATGCCGATCTCGCGGAGCTCGTTCTTGTCACGCTCGAACATGCGCTGGAACGCCTCGTCGCCATCGCGGTCGTAGCCGGGGACGGCCTGGCGGATCTGCTCGGCCGACAATGGCCGCCGGGTGGCGAGCAGGCAGATCACGAGATTGAGCAACCGTTCGGTCTTCCGGCGCGACATCTGCCTCACTCCTCCTCCATCGACGCTACCCTGCCCCCGTGATCAGATGGCGCAAGGGCGAGGTTGTACGGATCCGACGCGAGTGGCCGGGAGCGGTGGAGCTGGACGTCGCCGTCCCCGAGGGGGAGTGCCGGGCGCTGGCCTATCCGCCGTTGGTCGGGCGCCCGGAACCCGGCGACGAGGTGCTGCTCAACACGACGGCACTCGCGATGGGTCTCGGTACGGGAGGTTACGCCATGGTGGTGGCCGTCCCGAACCGTTTGCCGCAAGATCCCGCCGGTCCGGGCCACCTGGTGAAGGCCCGCTACACGCCGCTGCAGGCCACGGTGCTGGGCGCCGACGAGCAGGACTCCCCGCATCATGACAGATTGCGCGAGGCCGACTCCCTCGACGGGATGCCGGTGGTGGTGGCCGACCTGCACTCGGCGCTGGCGCCGATCCTGTGCGGCCTGTACGCCGACCGGCCCGGCACGCGGGTGGCGTACGTGATGCAGGACGGCGGCGCGCTGCCGGTGTGGTTCTCGATGGCGGCGGCCCGGCTGCGGGAGATCGGCTGGCTGGCGGGCGTGGTGACGGTCGGGCAGTCGTTCGGCGGCGACGTGGAGGCGGTCACCGTCCACACCGGGCTGCTGGCGGCCCGGCACGTGCTGGAGGCCGACGTGGCGATCGTCGCCCAGGGCCCCGGCAACCTGGGCACGGGCACCAGATGGGGCTTCTCCGGGGTGTCGGCCGGCGAGGCGGTGAACGCGGCGGGCGTGCTCCGCGGCCGTCCGGTGGCGGCGCTGCGGGTCAGCGAGGGCGACCGGCGCGAGCGCCACTACGGGGTCTCGCACCACTCGCTGACCGCCTACGGCCGGGTCGCCCTGACGCCCGCCGACGTGCCGGTGCCGCAGCTGCCCGGGGAGTTCGGCGAGCGGGTCAGGGACCAGTCCGAGCTGCTGGCCGTCCGGCACCGCCTGGTGCCGGTGCCGGTGGAGGGCCTGCACGAGGCGCTGCGCGGGTCACCGGTGCGCCTGTCGACGATGGGCAGGGGCCTGGAGGAGGACCTGGCCTACTTCGTGGCCTCGGCGGCGGCGGGCAGGCTGGCGGCCTCGCTGCTGTCGTAGGAGTCCTTGAACGTGAACGCCTCGGGGCTGGGCCCCTCCGCCCTGAGGCGCTCCAGCCGCGCCATGCCCTCGGCCAGCGACGGGATGTGACCCTCGGGGATCCACCACATCACCATGTACGGCTCCGCCATGCGCAGGAACCACTCCCTGCGCCGGCGCAGCACGTCCAGATGGGCGCTGCGGTAGACGTAGTTCCACAGGGTGTCCAGCGACTCCCACACCGAGAAGTTGATCAGCAGGTGGTCGCCGTAGTCGTGGATGACGGTGGCGGTGGGGTCGGCCTCGCTCTCCTTGAGCCGCCACACGAACCCGGGGGCCTCGTCGGCGAGGGTGTTGACGGGCTCGAGGAGGGCGACGAACTCGGCGAGCTCCTGACTGTCGATGGGCGCGCGCAGATGGGCGATGTTCAGCTCAGCGAGATGCATGACGCTCAGCACACCACCCCTTCGCCTTCTATGTCAATCCTCATTTGTTTTAGAGAGGGAGACGCAGCACTCCCCCGGCCGCGGATCGAGCCTGGCCCTGCCCGGCTCGTCGCCGAGCCCTTCGAGCAGCCCCTGGCACAGGGCCAGGTTCATGGAGCACACCAGCAGCGGCTGCTCCTCGGCCAGCACGTGGAAGGGGCAGTTGCGCAACCGCAGCGCGCCGCCCTCCTCATAAGGCTCGTAGCCGCGCTCCTTGAGCACCTGCTCGACGGGCTCGCCGGCGTGCCCCTTGGCCAGCCGGGCCCCGGCCTCGCGCGCCGCCCGCTCGGCCCGCTCCTCGGCGCCGAGCGCGTCGACGACCTCGGCCAGGACGGAGGCGAGCGCGGCGTAGTCGCGCGGCGGCAGGCTCACCGCCCGCTCGCCCCTGGCGCGGCGGTAGACCTTGGCGGGCCGGCCGCTGCCCGGCCCCTTCTTCTCCTGCTGCCGGAAGCTGCTCTCGAGCAGCCCGGCCTCGACGAGCTTGTCGAGGTGGTGGCCGGCGAGGGTCCTGGAGACGCCCGCGGCCTCGGCCGCCTCTCCCCTGCCCACGTCGCCGCCGCGGGCCGCGACGGCCGCGTACAGGCTGCGGCGTACGGGGTCGTGCAGGAGGGCCAGCGCGTCGAGGTCGTCGCTACTCACAACGGGAGTCTATGAAAGCTTCCGCTCCACGTGCTTGTACGTGCACGCGCGGCTGGCGTTGGACGGGACGTTGCCGTACCTGCGCCAGCACGCCCCCTTCTTGATCACCCAGATGTCGACCGACTCGGGCGCGTGGTAACGGCGGTAGGCGGCCTTGGCGTTCTTCAGCACGCGGGCGGCCACGGCCTTCGCCTCGGTCTTGTTGGAGGCGGAGGTGTTCACCCACGTCGCGCCGGCGTCGCCGCCGACCACGCAGGGCTTCTTGACGCCCTTGCAGAAGGGCGGGTCATCGGCGGCGGAGGCGGCCGTGGCCCCGCCGAGGAGGACGGCTAAGGCGGAGGCGATGACCAGGAAAGTGCGGATCATGAGGAACATCCTGCCTCAATACGCGGCGATGACATCCACGACGTAGACGAGCGTGTCGGTGCCCGTGATGGCGTGGGCGGGGTCACCGGCGGGGCCGTACCCGTACGAGGGCGGGACGACCATCAGGACCCGGCTGCCGACGGGCACCCCGACCAGCGCCGCCTCCCAGCCCTTGGGCACGCCGCCGTCGCCGATCCTGAACGCCTTCGGGCGGCCGCTCGTCCAGGTGGCCTCGAAGACACGGCGGCGGCCCCAGATCGCGCCCTCGTACTGGGCGACCACGAGCTGCCCCGCCCGCGTGGGGCGCCCCTTGCCCCTGGCCAGCACCTTGGCCTCGAACGCGGCCGGCGGGGCGGTGGCGGGCACCCGCAGCCCGGGCGGGGAACCGGCGGTGACGGCCACGCCCGCCAGCGAGCCGCCGCCCGCCTCGACGGAGGCGCCCTTGGGGTGGGCGGCGAGGATGTCGACGACGTAGACCAGCTCGTCGCCGGGGCCGACGCCGGGCGGCAGGCGGGCGCCACGGCGCCGCTCGGGCGGCACGGCGGCCAGGACCCTGCTGCCGACCCTGCGGCCCCGCAGCGCTTCGTCCAGCCCCGGCGGCAGCTCCCCCAGCGGGAACGCGGCCGGGGTGCCGCGGTCGAAGGTGGAGTCGACCACGCGGTTGTCCCTGCCGTCCCAGACGTGCGCGGTGTACTGGACGATCACCGTGTCGTCCGCGCCGAGCCGGGCGCCGTCGCCGGTCGCCAGCTCCTCCACCCGCAGCCCGGCCGCGGGGCCGCCCGTGAAGGTGATCGTCGGCCTGGCCCCGAACGGGCCGTCCACCGTCATGCCGAGGTCGCGCGCCACACCGCCCGAGCAGCCGGCCAGCAGGACGAGGACCGGCAGTAACGCGGCGGTACGGCGGCGCATCGGTCCTCCCATGCGGCGGGACTGGGCGTGGCGATGCTACCGCGCCCAGCCCTGGGCCCGGTCCGCGGGCGGACCGGGCGCGGGTGGCTCAGGAGGCGCCGAGGATGTCCACCACGAACACGAGGGTGCTCTTGGCGGGGATGCCCTGCTGCGCCTGGTCCCCGTAGGCCAGGTCCGGCGGGATGCTCATCACGACGCGGCTGCCGACGGGCACCCCGGCCAGGCCCTGCTGCCAGCCCTTGATGACCCCCGACAGCGGGAACTCGGCCGGCTGGCCCCGCTCCCAGCTGGAGTCGAACTGCTTGTCGGTGCCCCACAGCTTGCCCGTGTAGTGGACGGTGAGCGTCTGGCTCGCCTCCACCTTCGGGCCGGTGCCCTCGATGAGGGTCTTGACGACGAGCTTGTCCGACGGCTTGTCGTCGGTCTTCGTGGTCAGCGTGGGCGCCTTGTCGCCGCCCGGGCTGACGACCTTGACGCCCTTGAGGCTCTCGCCGGTCTCCTTGCCGGTGGCGGCCTTCAGCGGCGGCGGCTGGGTGCCGACGATGTCGATCACGAACACCTTGGTCGGCTCGGCCGGCTGCTGCGTGGCCTGCTGCTGGGGAACGGTGTCGTTGGCGAGCACGGCCAGCAGCCGCCCGCCGTGCTTGACCTTGGTGAAGCCCTCCTGCAGCACCTGCGGGATCTGCTGGTCGACCGCGATCGTCTCCGGCTTCTTGGTGTCGTAGGAGGAGCCCTGGACCGCGTTGCCCTTGCCGTCCCAGTTGTAGACGGTGAGGTTGACGATCACGCGGTCACCGGCCTTGATCCCGTCACCGGTGCCCGGCTGGATCACCTCGTACGACGACTTGGCGGCGGGCGTGCCGGAGGGGAAGGTCACCGTGGGCTTGGCGCCCACGTCACCGGTGACCTTGACCCCCGACCCGGCGCCGGTGGCGCCGGTGCTCGCACCGTTGTCGGAGCCGCAGGCGGCGGCGAACAGGATCAGTGGCACGGCGGCCATTACGGCCAGAGCGCGGCGCATGGGTTTCCCTCGGGAAGACGGCAGATTCGCGTCACCCTACCCGAGATCCAGGTAGGCCCGAGGTAAACGACGCGCTACATCCCGGCTATGAGCTTGTCCACCCTCTCGTCCACACTGCGGAACGGGTCCTTGCACAGCACCGTGCGCTGCGCCTGGTCGTTCAGCTTGAGATGCACCCAGTCGACGGTGAAGTCGCGCCGCTTCTCCTGCGCCTTGCGGATGAACTCGCCACGCAGCCGCGCCCTGGTCGTCTGCGGCGGCACCGACTTGGCCTCGAAGATCTTCAGGTCGGACGCCACCCGCTCCACCGAGCCGCGCTTCTGCAGCAGGTAGAACAGGCCGCGCTTACGGTGCACGTCGTGGTAGGCCAGGTCGAGCTGGGCCACCCTGGGCGAGGACAGCGGCAGGTCGTACTTCTTCCGGTAACGCTCGATGAGCTGGTATTTCGTCACCCAGTCGATCTCCCGCGAGACCAGGTCGAGGTTGCCGGTGTCGACCGCGTTCAGCGTGCGCTCCCACAGCTCCAGCACCCGGTGGGCGATGGCGTCGCCGCCGCGGCGGTCGACGAAGTCCTTCGCCTTGGACAGGTATTCCTGCTGGATCTCCAGGCTGGAGGCCTCGCGCCCGTTGGCCAGGCGCACCCTGCGGCGGCCGGTCATGTCGTGGGAGACCTCGCGGATGGCCCTGATCGGGTTTTCCAGCGACAGGTCCCGCATCACCGTGCCCGACTCGATCATGCGCAGCACCAGGTCGGTGGCGCCGACCTTGAGCAGCATCGTGGTCTCGCTCATGTTGGAGTCGCCGACGATGACGTGCAGGCGGCGGAACCGCTCGGCGTCGGCGTGCGGCTCGTCGCGGGTGTTGATGATGGGCCGCGACCGGGTCGTGGCGCTGGAGACGCCCTCCCAGATGTGCTCGGCCCGCTGAGAGACGCAATAGACGGCGCCGCGCGGCGTCTGCAGGACCTTGCCGGCCCCGCAGACGATCTGCCGCGTCACCAGGAACGGGATCAGCACGTCCGCCAGCCGCCCGAACTCCCCGTGCCTGCCGACCAGGTAGTTCTCGTGGCAGCCGTAGGAGTTGCCGGCTGAGTCCGTGTTGTTCTTGAACAGATAGATGTCACCCGCGATGCCCTCTTCGCGAAGCCGTTTCTCGGCGTCGACCAGCAGGCCCTCGAGTATGCGCTCGCCCGCCTTGTCGTGGGTGACGAGCTCGATGACGTTGTCACACTCGGGTGTTGCGTATTCAGGATGGCTGCCTACGTCGAGGTAGAGACGCGCGCCGTTGCGGAGGAAGACGTTGCTCGATCGGCCCCAGGACACGACCCGCCGGAACAAGTAGCGCGCGACCTCGTCGGGCGACAGCCTGCGCTGCCCCCTGAACGTGCAGGTCACGCCGTACTCGTTCTCCAGCCCGAAGATGCGACGATCCATCACCTCACACTATGCCCATGGATCCGCGAGCGGGAGAGATCTTCCAGGTGTTTTCCCACCCGGCCCTCTGCGATCTCTCCTTCATCCCCTTTGTCCCGCGCCCGCCCCCACGGGGCGCGGGTCCCGTTTTCCCGCGTTTCCAGGGGCTGTAGCGTCAGGGCGTCCAGATCTCCTGGACCTGGACGATCTTCCCCTTGTAGACGGTGATGAGCGCGGGCTTGCCGTCCCGCTTCATCAGCACCGACCTGGGGCAGCGCTTGTTGCCCAGCCCGGTGCTCCGGTTGATCGTCATGGCGCCCTCGGACTTCGCGCAGCCGACCGCCGACAGGTAGACCACGTCCTTGGCGACGGGCGAGGCGTACGCCATGGCGTCGCCCTCGGGCGGGCTCACGAAGTAGCCCTCCGTCTCGGTGCCCTTCTTCCACTTGATCGGCTCGTACTCGGCCACGTCACCGCGGATCTCGGTGATCCGGCCGCGCAGGATGCCGTCGTGGCGGGAGTGGATGCCCTTGGTGAAGTCGTGCTTCGGGTCGGCCTGGAAGCTCGTGCCGAAGGGCTTGGGCGCCTTGAACTTGGGGAACGCGGCGGCGTACCCGGAGGACGCGCCGGCCGCCGCGGGGGCGGCGTGGGCGGCCACGCCGGAGCTCAGCACCACGGCCGCGGCGGCACCGGCCACCAGGAGGCCACGCATGGGAATGTTCACGGATTTTGAGATCCGAGATCACCCCCTGAAGTTCACTCCAACCCCAGTGATACAAATCACACCCCCCCTACACCACACTTTCCTCACCACCCCTAAACCCCCTCAGCCACCCCTCATCCGCACGACCGCCGCCCACGCAGCACCGCAGGCCCGCCCACCGCAGCACGGCAGGCCCGCCGCCCATGCACCCGCCCACGCCCTCCCCGCCACGCCAACGGCCACACGCCCTCGCCGCCCGCGCCCACGCCATCGCTGCGCCGCCACCCGCCGGGCTCCTCGCCATCCACCGCCACACGCCCGCTGCCGTGTCGCGCGACCGCCGCACGCCCACAGTCGAAGAGCGCGGCGCCTGAGGCCCGGAAGGCGACGCCGGGCCCGCAGTGGGAAACCGAGATGACGGCCGAGCCCCCCGTAGGGTGCCTTCCGCGTGGCGAGCCCCCGTACCGGGCAGACGAAAAACCCGCCAGGCGCCGCCGTAGCGGCCCCTGGCGGGTTCGAAAAGGGTGGACGGCTACAGCGGCGACGAGCCGTCGTCCACGTCGCCTTCAGGCCCCGTGGGAGGCGGGGTGTCCTCGGAGGAGGGCTTGGCCGCGGGCGGCGGGGTGGTGGACGGGGGCGGGGTGGTGGTCTGGGCCAGCAGGCGCTCCAGGCGGGCGCCCGTGAGCCGCAGGAACTTGCGGTGCTCCCGGTTGCGGTCGAGGACCGCCACCTCGAGCTGCGCCACCGGCGGCCGCTCGCCGCCCGGCTCGGTGAGCGCCGTCAGCGCCACCTCCAGCGCGTCGGCCAGCGACATCGACTCGCGGTAGCGCTCCTTGAGCCGCGTGGACACCGCGTCCGCCTGGCCGCCCATGGCCGCGAAGCCGTGCTCGTCGAAGACCGACCCGTCGAAGGTGAGCCGGTAGATCGCGTCGCCGTCCTTGGTCTCGCCGACCTCGGCGACCACGACCTCCACCTCCAGCGACTTGATCGACTCGGTGAAGATGCGGCCCAGGTTGGAGGCGTACAGGTTGGCCAGGCCGCGCCCGGTCACGTCGGAGCGGTCGTAGGTGTAGCCGTTGATGTCGGCGTAGCGGATGCCGCCGAGCCGCAGCTCCTCGAACTCGTTGTAACGGCCCACGGCCGCGAACCCGATGCGGTCGTAGATCTCGCTGATCTTGTGCAGTGCCCGCGACGGGTTGGGCGCGACGAACAGGATGCCGTCGACGTACTGCAGCACGACGACGGAGCGGCCCCGCGCGATGCCCTTGCGCGCGTAGTCGGCCTTGTCCCGCATGATCTGCTCAGGGGACGCATATCCAAAAGGCATGGACACGTGCGGTGGTCCTTTCTAGCGCAGCGGGGCGATGGGGCCGTCGGGCGAGATCAGGCGGGCTTCGAGCATCTGCTCCACGTAGTCGGAGACCTGCTCCTCGCTCAGCCTGCGGAAGCCGTCGGCGTCGATCACCGAGACGATCGGCCAGATCTTCCTGGTGACGTCGGGCCCGCCGGTCGCCGAGTCGTCGTCGGCGGCGTCGTAAAGGGCCTGGATGAGGGTCATCACCATGTCGTCGGCCGACGCGCTGTCGCGGTAGAGCTTCTTCAGCGACCCGCGCGCGAAGATCGAGCCGGAGCCGATCGCGTCGAACCTCTCCCGCTCGTACGGCCCGCCCGCGACGTCGTAGCTGAAGATGCGCCCCTCGTCCTTGTCGGGGTCGTAGGCGGAGAACAGCGGCACCACCACCAGCCCCTGCATCGCCATCGGGAGGTTGCCCCTGATCATGGTGGCCAGCCGGTTGGCCTTGCCCGCCACCGACATGGTGCGGCCCTCGAGCTTCTCGTAGTGCTCCAGCTCCACCCGGAACAGCCGGGCGAACTCGATGCCGGTGCTGGCCGTGCCCGCGATGCCCATGCACGAGTAGTCGTCGGTGCGGAAGACCTTCTCCACATCGCGCTGGGAGATGATGTTGCCCGACGTCGCCCGCCGGTCGCCCGCCATGATCACGCCACCGGCGAAGGTGGCGGCCACGATCGTCGTCGCGTGCGGGACCTGGTCGCCGATCGGCGTGGCCAGCACCTCATTCCGCTGCGGCAGCAAATCAGGCGCATACGAGCTGACAAACTCCGTGAACGAGGAACTTCCGGTGTTGCGGAAAAGCTGGTTGACCAAGCCGGCGGGCAGATCCCTGTGCGATGCCACGCGACTCCCTCCAAACGTCAGTGTTCCTAGGGCGACCCTACTCATGTTGCGTTGTTGTCTGCACTTCCCACGATCAGCTCACGGCGAACCCGCGTGATCACACGCCGCCCCGTTCCGTGTTCAGATCGTTTCTTTACGGCTCCCTGCGGCCATGCGACCGTCGGTATGTCTGCACGTCCTGAACAGGAGGCCGACATGCGATTCCCCAGCCGACCTGCGGTGATCGCCACCCTGGCCGCCCTCGCCCTCACGTCCTGCGGCACCGGCGCGGACTCCGGCGCGGGCAGCGTCTCCCTGACGATCGCCGCCAACTCCATCTCCGGCGGCAAGAACTCCGAGTCCGCCGACTGGATCAAGCGGTGGGTCATCCCCGAGTTCGAGAGGACGCACCGCGACGTCAAGGTGCTCTTCCAGCCCAGCGGCGTCGACGACGAGCAGTACAAGACCAAGATCGCGCTCGACCTCAAGTCCAGGACGGGCGCCGACGTGATCGACATCGACGGCATCTGGGTCGGCGAGTTCGCCCAGGCCGGCTACATCAAGCCGCTGCCGGAGGTCGGCGGCGCCACCGTCGAGCAGTGGGAGGGCTGGTCGCAGATCCCGCAGGCCGTGCAGAGCCTGGGCATCTTCGACGGCAGGAAGTACGGCCTGCCGCAGGGCACCGACGGCCGCGTCCTGTTCTACAACAAGACCCTGTTCGCCAAGGCCGGCCTGCCCGACCCGTGGCAGCCCAAGAGCTGGCAGGACATCATCGACGCCGGCACCAGGCTCAAGGCCGCCGGCGTGCCCGTCCCCATCCAGATCGACGCCGGCACCGCCATGGGCGAGGCCACGACCATGCAGGGCGTGCTCCCCCTGCTCGCCGGCGCCGGATCCGAGATCTACGCCGGCGACGAGTGGACCGGCGCCTCCCGGTCGCTCAAGGACGTGCTCGGCTTCTACCGGCAGATCTACGGCGGCAGCGGCCTCGGCGACCCCAGACTCCAGCAGGAGGCCAAGGGCCGCGACAAGTCCTTCGCCCAGTTCGCCGCCGGCAAGATCGGCATCCTGGCCGAGAGCGACTACTTCTGGCGCTCCGTCGTCGAACCCCGGGCCGGCGTCGCCCCCATGAAGGACCGCGACCAGGTCGTCGGCTACGCCAAGATCCCCGCCGAGCGGCCCGGCGCCGGCATCCGCGGCCAGGACTTCGTCAGCATGTCCGGCGGCGCCGTCCGCGTGCTCAACCCGTACTCCAAGAACCCCAGGCTCGCCTGGGACCTGCTCGCCTTCATGCACTCGGCGGCGGCCACGAAGTCGCAGCTGGCCGGGCAGGCGCGCATCAGCTCGCGCGCCGACGTCAACGACGAGGTGCTCACCGCCGACCCGATGCTGAAGTTCGTCGCCGACGAGGTGCTGCCCATCACCGCCTACCGCCCCGGCCTGGCCGTCTACCCGCAGGTGTCGGCCGCGCTCCAGGAGGCCACCGCCGCCGTCGTCAGCGGCAAGAGCCCCGACGAGGCCGCCGCCGCGTACCAGGCGAAGCTGGAGGGCCTCGTCGGCGGCCCGTCGCACGTCGGCGGCTGAATCCATGGGCCGTGAGGGAGCGCCTGTGTCTGGACCCCGGCGACCGAACCGCGATCCGAAGGATCGCCATGAACACTGACGCCGCGGGGCTGGGCAAGAGCCGGGCGGTCGCGTTCGTGCTGCCCGCCCTCGTCCTCATCGCCGTCTTCCTGATCTTCCCCGCGCTGTGGACCGTCTACCTCGGGCTCACCGACTACCGCCTCACCGGCCTGGCCGCCGCCGAACCGCGGGTCGTCGGGCTCGGCAACTACGCCGCCGCGCTGTCCGACCCCCGCTTCCTCACCTCGCTGTGGCTCACCGTCCTGTACGTGGGAGGCTCGGCGATCATCGGCCAGGCGGGGCTCGGCTTCGCCCTGGCCTGGATCCTGCGCACCCGCGGCGGCCCCCTGCGCCGGGCCGTCGAGGGCGTGGTGCTGCTGTCGTGGATCCTGCCCAGCGCCGTCGTCGGATTCCTGTGGTTCGCGCTGCTCGACCGCGACGACGGCACCCTGAACGCGCTGCTGCACACTCCCGGGTTCGCCTGGCTGCTGGACTATCCGCTGCTGTCGATCATCGTCTTCAACGTGTGGCGCGGCACCGCGTTCTCCATGATGCTGTACGCGGCCGCCCTCGAGAACGTGCCGCCCTCCCACCTCGAGACCGCCCGGCTGGCCGGGGCGAGCGTCCCCCAGCAGCTGCGCGACGTCGTACTCCCCCGCATCAGACGCCACATCCTGACGAACCTGCTGCTCATCAGCCTGTGGACGTTCAACGACTTCACGCCGTTCGTGCTCACCGGCGGCGGCCCCGAAGGGCGATCGGAGATCCTGCCCCTGTACGTCTACCGCGTCGCGCTGCGCGACGGCCAGCTCGGCGCCGGGGCGGCCATCTCGTTCCTCATCCTGCTGGTCAACCTCGTCTTCGCGCTGGCGTACCTGCGGCTGCTGCGCGGCCGGCGGCGCGAGGCCCCGGCGGCGGGAGGGCCGCACGCATGATCCGCCACACCCTCGGCAGGCTCGCGGCCACCGTCTTCATCGCCGTCGTGCTGGCCTTCTTCACGCTCCCCATGCTCTGGCTGGCCGGCGCCCCGTTCGACGACACCCCGACGATCACCACCTCCGTCCCCGAGTTCACGCTGCGCAACTTCGCCGCCATCCTCGACAACCCGTACGCGCTCGGCTCCATCCGCAACTCCCTCATCCAGGCGGGCGGCGCCGCCGCGCTCGTCGTCGTCCTGGCCGCGCTGGCCGCCTACGCCCTGTCGCGCGTCCGCGTGCCCGGCCGGGACGCGCTGCTCTACCTGCTCCTGCTGCTGTCGTCGGTCGTCACCGGCACCGCCGCCATGGTGCCCATCTTCGAACTGGCCACCCGGCTCGGCCTCATCGACACCCACCTCGGGGTCGTCCTCGTCGTCTCCAGCGGGCTGCTGCCCGCCGCGATCTTCATCCTCAAGGACTTCATGGACGAGACGCCCACCTCGTACGAGGAGTCCGCCCGCGTCTTCGGCGCCTCTCCCCTGCAGATCCTGCGCCACATCGTGATCCCGCTCGTCCGCCCCGGCCTGGCCACCATCGCCGTGTGGGCGCTGGCCGGTGTCTGGGGCGGCTTCCTGTTCCAGTTCATCCTGCTGCGCGACCCCGAGAAGGCGCCCGGCTCGGTCATCCTCTACACCCTCTACACCGAGGGCGGCGCGCCCAGGCTCGACCTGATCTCCACCTTCTCGCTGCTGTACTCGCTGCCGGTGGTGGCGATGTACCTGTTCGTCTCCCAGCGGTACGGCTTCCGCTTCCACGGAGGGATCAAGGCATGACCGAGGACGTCCTGTGATCCGCCTGCAGGGGCTGACGAAGGTCTTCCCCGGCGGGGTACGCGCCCTGGACGGCATCGACCTGACCGTCGCGGACGGCGAGTTCTTCGCCCTGCTGGGCCCGTCCGGCTGCGGCAAGACCACGCTGCTGCGCACCATCGCCGGCCTAGAAACCCCCACATCCGGAAATATCAGGATCGGCGAGACGGACGTCACCCGCCTCCCCCCAGGCTCCCGCGACCTCGCCATGGTCTTCCAGGACTACGCGATCTTCCCCCACATGGACGTCACCGCCAACATCGCCTACCCCCTCCGCATCAAGAAAGTCCCCCGCGCCCGGCGCACCGCCAAAGCCGCCGACGTCGCCGCCCGCCTCAGCCTCACCGAACTCCTCCACCGCCGCCCCTCCGAACTCTCCGGCGGCCAGCAGCAACGCGTCGCCCTCGCCCGCGCCATCGCCTGCCACCCCAGCGCCTTCCTCTTCGACGAACCCCTCTCCAACCTCGACGCCCGCCTCAGACTCGAAGCCCGCACCTTCCTCAAACGCCTCCAGCGCGACCTCGCCGTCACCACCGTCTTCGTCACCCACGACCAGGCCGAAGCCCTCGCACTCGCCGACCGCGTCGCCGTCATGTCCCACGGCCGCATGATCCAGATCGCCACCCCCGCCGAGATCTTCC
Organism: Nonomuraea sp. NPDC050451; assembly: GCF_044458585.1. Classification (NCBI taxonomy): domain Bacteria; kingdom Bacillati; phylum Actinomycetota; class Actinomycetes; order Streptosporangiales; family Streptosporangiaceae; genus Nonomuraea; species Nonomuraea sp. NPDC050451. The sequence continues at coordinate 296,026 of NZ_JBITHZ010000008.1, read as the reverse complement.
ACCGCCCCGCCACCACCTTCGTCGCCTCCTTCATCGGCTCCACCCCCATGAACCTCCTCCCCGCCGAGATCACCCCCACCGGACTCCACGTCGCCGGCGCCACCCTCCCCACCCCACCCGGCCTCACCCCCGGCGACCACATCACCTACGGCGTCCGCCCCGAATACACCGAACTGACCCCCGCCCACCGCCCCGACGCCTTCCCCGGAACCGTCTCCGTCCTGGAGAACCTCGGCACCCACACCCTCGTCACCCTCGAAACCCCCGGCACCCCCGCCGCCCTCATCCAAGCCGTCGTCCAAGAAGGCGAAGAACCACCCATCGGCACCCCCGCCTGGGCCGTCCCCCGCCGCGCCCTCATCTACCGCGACGACCGCCTCCACACCACCTCACGACATACTTGAGACCATGAGGGACTGGATCCTCCACGTCGACCTCGACCAGTTCATCGCCGCCGTCGAGATCCTGCGCCACCCCGAACTCCGCGGCAAACCCGTCGTCGTCGGCGGCTCAGGAGACCCCACCCAACCCCGCACCGTGGCCGCCACCGCCACCTACGAAGCCCGCGAACACGGCATCCACTCCGGCATGCCACTGCGCACCGCACTCAAACGCTGCCCCGAAGCGATCTTCCTGCCCAGCGACCCACCCGCCTACGAAGCCGCCTCCGCCCGCGTCATGGCCGTACTCCGCGAATTCCCCGTACGCGTCGAAATCTGGGGCTGGGACGAAGCCTTCCTCGGCGCCACCACCGACGACCCCGAAACCCTCGCCGCCACCATCCGCCAGACCGTACGCGAGCGCACCCAGCTGTCCTGCTCCATCGGCATCGGCGACAACAAACACCAGGCCAAACTCGCCTCCGGCCTCGCCAAACCCGCCGGGATCTACCGCCTCACCAGCGACAACTGGGCCGAGATCATGAACGACCGCCCCACCGACGCGCTCTGGGGCATCGGCGCCAAGATCTCCAAAAAACTCGCCGCCCTCGGCCTCCACACCGTCGCCCAACTAGCCGCCGCCGACCCAGCCCACCTCGCCCGCCACTTCGGCCCCACCAACGGCCCCTGGTACCGCTACCTCGCCCTCGGCAAAGGCGAAGCCGAAGTCGTCACCACACCCTGGATCGCCCGCGGCCACAGCCGCGAAACCACCTTCCAGCACGACCTCACCGACGAAACCGACATCGCCCACCACGTCGCCACCCTCGCCGCCCAGGTCGCCCACGACGCCCGCGAAGCCGGCCGCGACATCACCCGGGTATCGGTCAAGGTCCGCTTCACCCCGTTCCTCACCCGAACCCGCCAGTCAAAACTCCCCGCCCCCACCACGGACCCGGCCACCATCCAGCAGGCGGCCCTCACCGTCCTCACCCGCTTCGATCTCAACCGCCCGGTCCGCCTCCTGGGCGTCGCCGTCGACTACACCCTCCCCAACCCCGATCAGCCCACCCTCGACACCGTCGAATAGAACTCGCCCCGAAGCCTTTCCTCGGCCTCGACCAACTCCCGAAGCTCCTCCTCCGAAACCTCGACCTCGTCGAACTCCTCGACGGTCGCCTCCACATAAGAAAGCGCCCGCCACACCACACCGGGATCGTCCCTGAACTGCCCGATCCCCGTATTGCACGGCAGACACAGCGCATACCGCACATCCCCGGTGCGATGACAATGGTCCACATGCTCGGGCGGCCGATCCCAGCACACCACACAAAGGCCATGCTGAGCCGAGATCATCCGCTCGACATCCTCATGCCGCACCTGATAACGCCGCGTCAGGTGATAACTCCGCGTCCGCGCCACGTCATCGGAGGCACGCTGCCGCGGGAGGACCACGAACTCGGGCCAGAGAATCTCCCCGTCCAGATAAAGGGCCGCCAACTCCAGCAACACCAGATTGTCGCCGAAGTGGCCGAGCCCGTTGTTGCAGTTGAAACAGAGAATGCCCCGGACCTGGCCGGTCGCGTGGCTGTGGTCGACGAACATGCCGGGGACGGCCCTGCAGATGGCGCAGAGCCCGCCCTGGTGGGCGAGCATGCGCTCGAAGTCGTCCTCGGTGATGCCATAACGGCGCTTCAGGTGGTAGTTGCGAGTGCTGCCATGATTCTTGATCCGCTCCTCCCGCATCACCGTGTTGTGACACGGCTTGCAGTAATTAGTGAGGCCCGACTTCAGCGCCCGGTTGCGCCCGAACTCCGTAACCGGCTTCACTTTCTCGCAACGAGGGCAGTATTTGTGCCCCTCGGGGACGTCCCTCACCTCTCGCACCGTTTTGCCTTGCTCGGCCATGCGCTTGCGATAGCTCTGAGTGGAACGCTTCCGGAAGCAGACCTTGCAATATCGCGCCAGCCCATCGGCCATGCGCTTATTGCGCCCGAACTCGGCGACCAGCTTGACCTCGCCGCAGTCCGGGCATCGCTTCATTCCGTCCGGCGTTTCCACCCGATTTACCCCCTTTGCGTGTCCGTTTTGCCCTACTCTCCGCCCTTTTGTACATAAGAGCGCACGAATTCCTCTGCGTTCTCTTCGAGAACTTCGTCGATTTCGTCCAGAATCGCGTCGACATCGTCCGTGAGCTTCTCCTGGCGCTCCTGAACGTCGGGCGTCGCCGAGGCCTCGGTCTCCTCGACTTCGCTCTCGCGCCGACCGGCCTGCTTCTGGCCTCCGGTGTCCTTGGTTGCCATGTCCTACCTCCGGTTGGGGGACTGCCTCTAGGCATATCTTCCCCGAACCGGGCGACATTTCGCGCCGATCGCCCAGCGATCTTGTCGGCTTGACTAGATAGCCAAACTATCCAACAATGGATCCACCTACACACGAGGAGGTTCCGATGTCCCCCGCATCCCTGAGCACGGCCGGTGTGCTCCTCATCACAGTCCCCGGGGTGGCCTTCGGCGGCGTCACCCTGTTGAAGTTCCTGATGCGCAACGTCCCCGGCTACCTGGACAACCCGGTCCGGCGTGGCCTGTGGCGGGCCGGGCACGCGCATGCGGGCGTGCTGGTGCTGTTCTCCCTGGTGGCGATGCTCTACGTGGACCAGGCGAGTCTGCCGGAGGGTGTGAAGGCCCTGACGCGGGGGTTGATCGTGGCCGCGCCGATCCTGATGCCGCTGGGTTTCTTCCTGTCGGTGGTGCGTCCGGGTGACACGAAGCCGAGCAGGTTGATCTGGTTGACGGTGGCGGGCGGGGCGTGCTTGGCGGTGGGCACGCTGACGCTGGGTGTGGGCCTGTTGTAGGGAGTGGACCGGTCCGCGGGGCCGGTCTGCTCCAAAAGGAGGTCAGTCGCCGCCGGTGAGGGCGGCGACGAGGTCGGCGGCGGTGCGGCAGCGGTCGAAGAGTTCGCCGACGTGGGCTTTGGTGCCGCGCAGTGGTTCGAGGGTGGGTACGCGCTGGAGTGATTCGCGGCCGGGGATGTCGAAGATGACGGAGTCCCAGGAGGCGGCGGCGACGGATTCGCTGTATTGGCGCAGGCAGCGGCCGCGGAAGTAGGCGCGGGTGTCGTTGGGCGGGTGTTCGACGGCGCGCTGGACTTCGTCTTCGGTGACGAGGCGTTGCATGCGTCCGCGGGCGACGAGGCGGTTGTAGAGGCCGCGGTCGGGGCGGATGTCGGAGTATTGGAGGTCGACGAGCTGGAGCCTGGGGTGGGACCAGGACAGGCCGTCGCGGGTGCGGTAGCCCTCGAGGAGTTCGAGTTTGGCGACCCAGTCGAGTTCGCGGGAGAGCTGCATGGGGTCTTCGGCGAGCCGGGTGAGGACGGACTCCCAGCGGTCGAGGATGTCCTTGTTCATCTCCTCTTGGGCGGTGCCTCGCTCTTCGACGTATTTGCGCGCTTGTTCGAGGTATTCCATCTGGAGCTGGATGGCGGTGAGCTTGCGGCCGTCGCGCATGGCGATCTCGTAGCGGCAGGTGGGGTCGTGGGAGACGGCCCGGAGGGCTTGTACGGGGTTTTCGACGGCGAGGTCGCGGGTGAGGAAGCCTTCTTCGATCATGGCGAGGACGAGGGCGGTGGAGCCCAGCTTCAAATATGTCGAGATTTCCGACATGTTGGCGTCGCCGATGATCACGTGCAGCCGCCGGTACTTCTCCGGGTCGGCGTGCGGCTCGTCGCGGGTGTTGATGATGGGCCGCTTGAGCGTGGTCTCGAGGCCGACCTCGACCTCGAAGAAGTCGGCGCGCTGGCTGATCTGGAAGCCTTCGCCGCGGGAGTCCTGGCCGATGCCGACCTTGCCGGCGCCGACGACGACCTGGCGGGAGACGAAGAAGGGCGTCAGGTGCCGGACGATGTCGGCGAAGGGGGTGGCGCGCCGCATGAGGTAGTTCTCGTGGCAGCCGTAGGAGGCGCCCTTGGCGTCGGTGTTGTTCTTGTAGAGCTGGATGGGCGCGTTGGAGGGGATGGCGGAGGCCCGGGTGGCGGCGTCGTACATGACGCGTTCGCCGGCCTTGTCCCAGATGACGGCTGCCCGGGGGTTGGTGCATTCGGGCGAGCTGTATTCGGGATGGGCGTGGTCGACGTAGAGCCGGGCGCCGTTGGTGAGGATGACGTTGGCGAGGCCGAGGTCCTCGTCGGTCAGCTGGCTGGGGTCGGCGACCTCTCTGGCCAGGTCGAAGCCGCGCGCGTCACGCAGTGGGTTCTCCTCCTCGAAGTCCCACCGGGCTCTGCGCGCCCGGGCCGCCGAGGCGGCCAGGTAGGCGTTCACGACCTGTGAGGAGGTCACCATCGCGTTGGCGCCTGGCTGGCCGGGTACGGAGATGCCGTACTCGGTCTCGATGCCCATCACCCGACGCACCGTCATGCAACACCCTCTGTTCGTCCGGATCTGCCTATCCGCCGTTTATATGCCCGAGCCTATGCCCTTCACAGTGCCCCAGGGTCACAGAGTTATGGCACCGACGCCTTTTCAACCTGTACGGCCGGAGCTGATGGGGTTTGCGTGGGTCTGCGGGGCTTGAGTAGCCGCTGGATGGGCCGTTCGGCAAAGGAGTACACGACATACGACAGCGCCACGGCCGTCAGGACGGTCGTGGTGGCGATGGCCCAGGGGGGCATGTGGCCGGTGAGCGCTGGGATGAGGGCCACCGCGACGACGCCATGGAACAGGTAAAGCGGGTATGTGATGCCGCCGAGCGCGGTGAGCGTCCTGGACGGTTTGAGCCGGATCAGCCCGAGGGCGGCGACGGCCATCACGGCGAAGATCAGCGTGATGGTGATGATCACGCTGACGTCGGTGACGGGCATGTTCTTGAACCCGACGTTGTCGACGCGCCGGTGGACCCGGTCGAGCGCGGAGCCGATCGACAGGGCGTACCCGCCGGCCACATAGAGCCACGGGAGCCAGGCGCTGCCGCGTTTGTGGATGAGGTAGAGGGACATGCCGGCGATGAAGTAGGGCGCGTAGTCGGGCATGACGATCTCGTTGACGATCTCGTTGCCGAGCCGGTCGGCGCCGAAGGCGGCCACCAGCCAGACGCCGGAGAAGATCAGGACGCGCCCGTACGTGACCCCGATGATCACGAGGATGGCCATCAGCAGGTAGAAGCGGAGCTCGGCCCAGAGCGACCAGTAGACCTGGCTGGCGTCGGTGACCTTGAACAACCGCTGGAACATGGTGGCGTTCACCAGGTAGTCGCCTGGTGAAAGTTTTGGGTCGAGCGCCTTGGCGCCGGTCAGCCCGTAGAGCGCCGCGGTGGCGCCGAGGCTGAGCCAGTACGCGGGATAGAGGCGGATCAGCCTGGAGTGGGCGAACCCGCCGAGACCGCGCCCCCACACGGTCATGAGGATGACGAACCCGCTGATGATGAAGAACAGCTCGACACCGAGGATGCCTAACCCCGCGAAGGGCGCCAGCGGCGGGAACAGCGCGGCGGGCCTGGCCCCCCAGACGGACGCGTACGCCACCAGGTAGTGGAAGGCGACGACGGCCAGGGCGGCGACGAAACGCAGGAGGTCGAGCTCGGCCAACCGGCCGTCCCCCCGAGCATGCTTGGGCCGGTTAGGTGCGTGCACGCCCTTTTGACGTCACCTGGATCACTTTGGTTCCACGGGTCCCTCCGTTCCCACCACCAGCGGGCGGGCGGCGTCGTCGAGCCCGAGCGCGTCGCGGGCCGCGGGCGTGAGGGCGAGCAGCCCGGCGGCTCCGGCGGCGCCGCACTCCGACAGGTGGACGCCGTGCCCGGCGAGGAGGCGGGCGGCGTCGGCCGCCTGGTCGTCGGTGATCGTCATGTAGAGGTCGGCGAGGTGGTTGAGCAGGTGGTGGGCGATGATGGAAGGCTCCAGGCAGTCGAGGCGGCCGAGGGTGGTGCGGCCGCCCTGGACACGTACGGGCTCGCCGGCCCGGGCGCTTTCGAGCAGGCAGGGCGCGCCTTCGGGCTCGACCACGACGATCTTGGGCTGCTCTCCCCAGCGGTCGCGCACGTAGGCGGCCCCGGCGGCGGCGAGCCCGCCGACGCCCGCCTGGACGAACACGTGGGTGGGCGCGCCCCCGCTGCCATGGGTCGCGCCGTGGGCCGCGCTGTGGCCGCCGGTCGCGGCCGAGGAGCCGTTGAGGCTGCCCGAATACGCCTCGAGGCCGGCGGGCGCTCCTGGGGGCGTGGCGGGGCCGACGGCGTGGGCGGTCTCCGAGAGGCCGGGGGGCAGGGCGCCGGGATCGGTGAGTTCGTCGAACAGGACGGTGTAGCCGCGCATGACGTCGAGCGGGATGCCGGTGTAGCCGTTCCAGGAGCTGTCGGAGACGAGCCGCCAGCCGTTCTGCTCGGCGGCCCGGATCGCGGCGGCCATGCTGGCCTCGTAGTCCTCGCCGCTGCGCCGCACCTCGGCGCCGAGCCCGCGCAGCCGCTGCGCGAACGCCTCGGGGACGCCTTCGCTGAGGTACACGACGCAGTCCACGCCGACCTCGGCGGCCCCGGAGGCGACGGAGATGCCGTGGTTGCCCGCGCTGGCGCACACGAACGGCGTGCCGCCGCCCTCGTGCTCGGCGAGCAGGTGCACGGCGTACGCGCCCCCGAGCGCCTTGAAGCTGCCGAGCCCCATGCGTTCGCTCTCGTCCTTGACGTGGACGGCTTCGGTCCCGGCCAGTCCGGGGACGGTGCGGACCGGCGTGGGCCGGTAGGAGGGGTGCCGGGCGAAGTGGGCGCGGGCCTGGCGGGCGTGCTCGGTCCCGATGAGCGCGCGGTCGTGCGCGGTGTACGGGGCGCGGGCGGCGTTGAGGTACTCCATGATCGCCATGCTAGGCGGGGCCGCCGCTCTCCCCCGGCCCGCCACTCCGCCACGATGAGAGCGCGATAAGAGCACGGTGGCAGGCGGTCAGGCGCGGTCGCGGGCGGCGGCGACGGCGGCCTGGCCGAGGCTGACGCCGCCGTCGCCGGGTGGCACGCGCACGTGCTTGAGCACCCGGAACCCGGCCGCGCGCAGCCGGGTCACGGTGCCCTCCAGCAGCAGCGCGTTCTGGAACATGCCGCCCGACAGCGCCACCGCCGTCAGCCCGGTGGCGTGGCGGAGGGTGTCGCAGGCGCGGGTGACGGCGTCGGCGAGGCCGTTGTGGAAGCGGCCGGCGATCGCGCGGGTGCAGGTCCCGGCCGCCAGGTCCGCGGCGGCGGCCCGGACGAGGTCGGCGCCGTCCACGACGAGCAGGTCCCCGTGGGTGATCCCGGCCTCGTACGTGCCGCGCTCGGCCGGGTCGGCGTGCTGTTCGAGCTCGATGGCGGCCTGCCCCGCGTAGGTGATCTTGTCGCGGACGCCGAGCAGCGCCGCGACGGCGTCGAAGAGGCGGGCCGCGCTGGAGGTCAGCGGGGAGCCGGGGGCGAGCCGGAGGGCGTCGGCCCAGGGGTTGCGGCGGGCCACGTCGAGGCCGGGGTGTTCGTCGCCGAGGTAGGCGGCGGTCATGCGCCAGGGCTGCCGGATCGCGGCGCTGCCGCCGGGCATGGGGACGTGGGCGAGGTGGCCGAGGCGTTCGAAGGAGGTCAGGTCGGCGCGCAGGAACTCGCCGCCCCACAGGGTGCCGTCGGGTCCGTGGCCGAGCCCGTCGAGGGCCACGCCGAGCACGGGCCCGGGGTCGCCGTTGTCGGCCAGGCAGGAGGCGATGTGGGCGTGGTGGTGCTGGACGCCGAGGAGTTCGGCGCCGTGGATCTCCATGGCGTGCCGGGTGGACAGGTAGCCGGGGTGCAGGTCGTGCGCCACGACCTCGGGCCGGATGCCGAACAGGCCGCAGAAGTGGTCGATGCTCTCGACGAACGACCGCAGCGTCTCGTGGTTCTCCAGGTTGCCGATGTGCTGGGAGACGAACGCGCGCCGTCCTTCGGCCAGGCAGAAGGTGCTTCTCAGCTCGGCGCCGCAGGCGAGCACCGGGCGGGGCGCGGGCCAGCGCATCGCGAGCGGTTCGGGGGCGTACCCGCGGGCCCGGCGCAGCACGGTCACCTCGCCCGCCATGGGCCGTACGACCGAGTCGTCGGCGCGTACGTGGATCGGGCGGTCGTGGATGAGGAAGGCGTCGGCGATGCCACTCAGGCGGGTCAGCGCGTCGTCGTCCTCGTAGGCGATGGGCTCGCCGGAGACGTTGCCGCCGGTGAGGACCATGGGTTCGGCGAGTTCGGCGAGCAGGAGGTGGTGCAGGGCCGTGTAGGGCAGCATGAGGCCGAGGCTGCGGGTGGCGGGCGCCACGGAGGCGGCGACGGGGGCGCCGGGCAGGCGGGGCAGCAGCACGATGGGCCGGGCGCGGCCGGTGAGCAGCCCGGCGGCGTGCTCGTCGATCTCGCACAGCCGCCGCGCCTGCGCCAGGTCGGCCGCCATGACGGCGAACGGCTGCTCCTCGCGGTGCTTGCGGCCGCGCAGCAGGGCGGCGGCCCGCTCGTCGGCGGCGGGCACGGCGAGGTGGAAGCCGCCGAGGCCCTTGACGGCGACGACGCGCCCGGCGCGCAGCAGGGTGACGGCGCCGGCGATGGGGTCGCCGCACAGCTCGGTGCCGCGGGCGTCGCGCAGCCGCAGCCGGGGCCCGCAGTCGGGGCAGCAGGTGGGCTGGGCGCGGTGGCGGCGGTTGCCGGGGTCGTGGTACTCGGCGGCGCACGCCTGGCACATGCCGAAGCCGGCCATGGTGGTCAGCGGCCGGTCGTACGGGACGCCGCGCACGATCGTGAAGCGGGGCCCGCAGTTGGCGCAGTTGATGAACGGGTAGCCGTGGCGGCGGTCGGCGGGATCGGCCAGCTCGCGCAGGCAGTCGTCGCAGGTGGCCCCGTCGGCGCGGACAAGGGGGCGCAGCGGGCCCGACGGGATGCCGGCGGCGATGGTGAAGCCGCTGTGGCCGGTGGGGCGGGCGCTGACGACGGTGACGCGTTCGATCTCGGACAGGGCGGGCGCGTCGCGTTCGAGCGCGGTCAGGAACTCCTCGACGCCCGCCAGGGCGCCTTCGACCTCGATGTGCACGCCGTCGACGTCGTTGTGCACCCGCCCGGCCAGGCCGAGGCGGCGGGCGAGCGAGTGGACGAAGGGACGGAAGCCGACGCCCTGGACGACGCCTTCGACGTGCACGTCTACTCGTTTGAGCGTGGTCATCAGCCCAGTGTGCGCCTGATCGGGCCGGCGTGCATGCGTATCGGCCGTGTCGCCCGCGGCGTGGTGCCGGCATGCGAACGGGAGGGCCGCGGCGGCCCTCCCGTCCGGGGGTTCTACAGGTACTGGCCGGTGTTGGCGACGGTGTCGATGGACCGGCCGGCTTCGGTGCCCTGCTTGCCGGAGACGAGCGTACGGATGTAGACGATCCGCTCACCCTTCTTGCCGGAGATGCGGGCCCAGTCGTCGGGGTTGGTGGTGTTGGGCAGGTCCTCGTTCTCGGAGAACTCGTCCACGCAGGCCGTGAGCAGGTGCTGCACCCGCAGGCCCTTCTGGCCGGTTTCGAGGAACTGCTTGATGGCCATCTTCTTGCCGCGGTCGACGATGTTCTGGATCATCGCGCCGGAGTTGAAGTCCTTGAAGTAGAGGACTTCCTTGTCGCCGTTGGCGTAGGTCACCTCGAGGAAGCGGTTTTCCTCGCTCTCGGTGTACATGCGCTCGACGACGCTCTGGATCATGCCCTGGATGGTGCCCTCGCGGGAGTCGGCGTGCTCCGTCAGGTCGTCCGGGTGCAGCGGCAGGTCGGCGATGAGGTACTTGGAGAAGATGTCCTTGGCCGCCTCGGCGTCCGGCCGCTCGATCTTGATCTTGACGTCCAGGCGGCCGGGCCGCAGGATCGCCGGGTCGATCATGTCCTCGCGGTTGGAGGCGCCGATGACGATGACGTTCTCCAGGCCCTCGACGCCGTCGATCTCCGACAGCAGCTGAGGGACGATGGTGTTCTCCACGTCGGAGGACACGCCGGAGCCTCGGGTGCGGAAGATCGAGTCCATCTCGTCGAAGAACACGATCACCGGGGTGCCCTCGGAGGCCTTCTCCCGGGCCCGCTGGAAGACCAGGCGGATGTGCCGCTCGGTCTCGCCGACGTACTTGTTGAGCAGCTCGGGGCCCTTGATGTTGAGGAAGAAGCTCTTGCCCGACTGGCCGGTCTTCTCCGCGACCTGCTTGGCCAGGGAGTTGGCGACCGCCTTGGCGATGAGCGTCTTGCCGCATCCGGGCGGCCCGTACAGCAGCACGCCCTTGGGGGGCCGGAGCTTGTGCTCGCGGAACAGGTCGGCGTGCAGGTAGGGCAGCTCGATGGCGTCCCTGATCTGCTCGATCTGCCTGCCGAGGCCGCCGATCTCCTCGTAGGAGATGTCGGGGACCTCCTCGAGGACGAGCTCTTCGACTTCGGACTTGGGTATGCGCTCGTAGACGTAGCCGGAGCGCGGCTCGAGCAGGAGCGAGTCGCCGGCCCTGATGGGCTGGCCGACCAGCGACTCGGCCAGTCGCACGACGCGCTCTTCGTCGGCGTGCGAGATGACCAGGGCGCGCTTGCCCTCGTCGAGCAGTTCTTTGAGCATGACGATCTCGCCGACCTCTTCGTAGCCGAGGGCTTCGACCACGTTGAGCGCTTCGTTGAGCATGACCTCCTGGCCACGCCGCAGCGAGTCGATGTCGACGGCAGGGCTGACGTTCACGCGGAGCTTGCGGCCGCCGGTGAACACCTCGATGGTGCCGTCTTCTCTGGCCTCGAGGAAGGTGCCGAAACCGGATGGCGGCTGCGCCAGCCGGTCGACCTCCTCCTTGAGGGCGACGATTTGGTCCCGGGCCTCCTTCAGTGTGGCGACCAGGCGTTCGTTCTGGCCGGTCACGGCCGCGAGATTCGCCTGTGCCTCATGGAGACGCTCTTCGAGGACCCTGGCCTGACGGGGTGACTCGGCCAGCTTCCGCCTCAGCGCGGTGATCTCCTCCTGGAGGAAGGAGACCTGTGTTGAAAGATCAGCGACCTCCCGTTCGCGCTGCGCGGCTCGAGCCTCAGCATCATCGCGAGCTGCCACGCCCCGTCACCTCCTTCCCAGTCGAGGGCGACTACTAAGGACCTTACCTATCTCGGGCCCCTCCGTAACCTGGCCGGGCAGTGTTCGTAGAGTGACATTCAGTATTCGGTGAATAATCCTCAATAGTGCGTTTAATACTCCCAGCACATGAACACGGCAATCTGTTCCCGTGTCACGCACCAACGCACCCTCGTGGCCAAATTGTCATAGTTCCTCGGTGGTCCCCTTCGGTCGACGGCGTCTCGGCGGGGGCGTCACTCCGTCCGCCATGCGGCGGGCGGAGACGAGGAATCCCGTGTGGCCGATCATCCGATGATCCGGTCTCACCGCGAGTCCTTCGACGTGCCAGTCGCGAACCAGGGTCTCCCACGCATGCGGCTCCGTGAAACACCCGTGATCGCGAATCGTCTCGACCGTCTTGGACAACTGCGTGGTCGTGGCGACGTAACAGCAGATCACGCCGCCCGGCGTGAGCGCCTTGGCGGCGGCGTCGACGCACTCCCACGGGGCGAGCATGTCGAGGATCACCCGGTCGACGTCGGCCTCGTCGATGGAGGCGACCAGGTCTCCGACGACCAGGCGCCAGTTGTCGTCCATGGGGCCGCCGAAGAACTTCTCCACGTTCTTGCTCGCCACGTCGGCGAACTCCTGGCGCCGCTCGTAGGAGGTGACGTGCCCGTCGGGGCCGACGGCTCGCAGCAGGAAGCACGTCAGCGCGCCGGAGCCGACGCCGGCCTCGATCACCCGCGCGCCCGGGAAGATGTCGGCCATGCCGACGATCATCGAGGCGTCCTTGGGGTAGATGACGGCCGCGCCGCGCGGCATGGCCAGCGTGTAGTCCTGCAGCAGGTGGCGGAAGGCGAGGTACTGGGTGCCTCCGGAGGAGCGCACGACGGAGCCCTCAGGCTGCCCGATCAGCTCGCTGTGCGGGATGGCGCCCTTGTGGGTGTGGAAGACGCCATCCTCTTTGAGCGTGATCGTGTGGCGTTTGTTCTTGGGGTCGGTGAGCTGCACCTGATCCCCCGCCCGGAAAGGCCCATGCCTGCGGAAACCCATGGCCGCAAGGTTATAGGGCTTTCGAGGGCGTCCGGACGCACGGTATCTATGGGGGATGCTTCCGCGCGACGTGATCTCCACCGGTCCCCTGATTCTCCGGCCTCCCGCGGAGGAGGACGTCGAGTCGATCGTGAAGGTGTGCAACGACCCGGTGACCGCCCGGTTCCTGCCGGCGTTGCCGTCGCCGTACCGGGTGGAGGACGCGCACGGCTTCCTGGAGAAGGCGGCGGCGAAGTGGGCGGGCGGCGGCGCGGAGTTCGTGATCACGCAGGACGGCGGCTACGTGGGCTCCATCGGGGTCGTGCAGCCCGATCAGTGGGGCGTGGCCTCGATCGGCTACATGGTGGCGCCGTGGGCCCGGGGCAGGAGCGTCGCGGCGACGGCGGCCAGGGCGGTCACCGACTGGCTGTTCGACCACGGGGTGCGCAGGGTGGAGCTGCAGGCCGCGGTGGAGAACGTGGCGAGCCTGCGGGTGGCCGTCAAGGCGGGCTTCCTCGAGGAGGGGCGCCGGCGGGACGCCAAGCGGCTGCGCGACGGCCGCTACGTCGACATGGTCACCTTCGCCCGGCTGGCGGGTGACGCGGTGGCGGCGGAGCCGTACCTGCCGTTCTTCGCCGACGGGGAGCTGTGCGACGGCGTGGTGCGGCTGGTGCCGCTGGCCGTGGAGGACGCCGGCGACTTCCACCGGATGCTGGCCGACCCGACCGTGGCGGCCTATCACTTCGGGCCGATGGGCACGCTGGAGGAGCACGAGCGGCGCTGCCGCTACACCGGCTACTGGTGGGTGTCGGGGCAGCGGATCGAGCTGGCCGTCAGGGACGCGGCCTCGGGGGCGTTCGCCGGGCACATCCAGCTGGCGCACGTCGTCCCTTCGCTGGGGCAGGCCATGGTGGGCTACTCGCTGGTGCCCGGGTTCCGGGGCAAGGGGTTCATGACGCGGGCGGTCAGGCTGCTGGTGGACTGGGCGTTCGCGAACACGGCGCTGCACCGGATCGTGGCCGGCACCGACGCGGGCAACGCGGCCTCGCACGCGGTGCTGGAGCGGGCCGGGTTCAGCCGGGAGGGCGTGCACCGGGGGCTGTTCGTCAAGGCGGACGGGACGCGGGTGGACGACGTGGCATGGTCGGTCCTGCGTCCCACGTGACGCCTGCGCGCCGGGAGGGGCCAGAAATCCCGATTTCCTGTTGAGGGCTAGTCAGGAGCCGCGTCGGGGGTGATAGTCAGGGCACCGCACTTCAGTTTCGCGCGATAGGGCCGCGCGATCTCTCCTCCCCCCGAGGGACCACCGCGATGTCATACAACCATGCCGATGCCGCCATGCGTGAACTCATCGCCTCGTTCTCCTGCCTGGAGGCCGCCGACCTGCTCGACCGGCTGGCGCGTACCGCCGCCGCCGTCACGGGCACGGCCTACGCGGGATTCGTGCGCGTGGACGCCCTGCGGCTCGAGGCCGACGCGATCCACACCCACGCCCCTCCCGGCGACCCCCAGCGCGTGCGCCGGTGGCTGGCCGAGTCGGGGGTGCTGAAGGAGCTGGCGACCGTGCCGGCGACGGTCCGGCTGGCGCGCGACGCCGCGGTGGGCGAGCCGGGCTTCCTGGCCACTCCCCTGCCGCTGGCGACGCGGGACCACACGTTCGTGTGGGTCGCCGGGCGGGGGTTCGGCGACGGGGACGAGCATCTGCTGAGCCGTTTCGCGACCGCCGCCGGGCGGGCGCTGGAGGCGGCGAGCGGGCTGGAGGCCGCGGTACGGCTGTTGCGGGGGGTACGGGCGTTCTGCCCGGCCCAGCCGCCGGGCCTCCCGGTTGGAGGCGACCGGATCCCTCGGTAAGGGACGACCAGTTGTCCGGCCGGATCGGGCGGGTAATGGCCGCTTCCCGCCCGCCCCATTTGTCGAAGATTTTGCTGATATTTGACTATTTATCAATAAATCATGGGCCTTTGCGGCCCATGGGAATCCGCACCGACCGCCCCTGCCGCCGGGAGCGGCCCGGGGTGCGGTCCCTGCCGCCGGACACGCGCTCCCGCGAACCGCCCTGGACGCGTTCCGACCGGAGGTGACGGCCGACGCGGCGTACCGGAAGGCCGACTGAGCGGCCCCCGCGGACGGCGCCGCGGCCGTCGCGCGCCTGGCGCACGTCTTGAGCGACGCCGGGTTCTGCGGCCCCCAGCGCGCCTCGATCGGCCCGTACGGGGCGGCTACGGCGACGTGCAGCGATGGCGGCTGGCACGGCGGTACGGGGCGCCCTCGGCGACCCGGTGGCGGCTGGCACGGCGGGACGCGGCGGCCACGGCGACGCGGTAGCGGCTGGCACGGCGGGACGCGGCGGCCTCGGCGACCCGGTGGCGGGCTGACGGCGGGACGCGGCGTCCTGCCGGGCCCGGCGATCGCGAGGACGTCCCTGATCGTCGGGAACGGCGGCTCCCCCGCACGTGCCGCTGACGCGTTCACCGGGCCGGGCGCCCGCAGCCGCACCGGCGGCGGCGTGCTGTTCACGGACGTCGTGAAGTGCCCCGCCGACGTCGGCGCCCTCGCGGCGGCGGCTCATGGAGACGGCCACGCGGCGGCGGCTCATGGAGACGGCCACGCGGCGGCGGCGCAGGGACCAGGCTGGGCGGCGCGCCCGCAGGTTCCTGGCGCTCCTGGGCGGCGCACGGGAACGCCCGCGGCCCCGGACCGGGGACGCGGGCGTTTCGGCGGACGGGTTATCCCCGGTGCGCCTCGAAGCGGAGCGTGCGGGAGACGCCGACCCGGACCGTCGTCCCGGGGGCGATGGTGACCGGCTCGTTCGGCGGGATGTCGTAGAAGTTGGGGTCACCCGGCGGCTGGATCTGGGTGCCGTTGACCGAGCCCAGGTCGACCAGGTTGACGTCCCACCCGTCGAGCGCCACCCGCAGGTGGCGGCGCGACACCGAGCCGTCCGGGCTGGTCACCTTGGCGGGCCTGGCGGTGCCGCCGGCCACCTCGGGCGCCCGCTCGGGGTCGCGGCCCAGCAGGTAGTCGCTCTCCAGCGGCAGCGCGGTGCCGTCGTCGAGGATGAGCACCCCGAGCGACGGGCGCGGCCCCTTGTAGGGGACGAGGGTGCGCTGCACCAGCGCGATGCCGCAGACCGCGCAGTAGGGCGAGCGGGGGTCGTTGAAGTGGTCGTTCTTGCAGTCGACGCCGTAGACCAGGGGCCGGTCGCCGTGGTCCTGCTGCTGCTCCTGCGGCGGCGGGCCCGGGTGGTCGAAGTGGTCGGGCGGGCCGAGCAGGGGCGGCGCGGGCTGGTCGAAGTGGTCGGACGGGCCGCCCAGGTGCTGCGGCATCGGCTGGTCGGCCACACCGTTGCCGGGGGGCGGCGGCTCGTCGTAGGAGGGGAACTGCTGCTGCTCCGGCAGCGGCGGCGGCTGCTCCTGCGGCGGCGGGAAGAAGGGAGCCGGCTGCTCCTGCGGCGTGTGGTAGGGCGGCGGGTCCTGGGGCGGGACGTACGGCGGCTGCTCCACCGGCGCGGGCTGCGGGCCCGACGGCGGCCCAGGCACGACCGGCGGCTGGTCGGCCAGCGGGTACGGCGGCCGCTCCACCGGCGCGGGCGGCTGCTGGACCAGGTCGGCCTCGAGGTGGAAGGCCGTGGCGGGCATCTCGCTGGTGAGCGGCCTGGACGGGGCGGGCGCCGAGGGCTGATCGGTGAGGTCGCCCACGAGGCCGCCGCCGTGCACCACGCCGCCGTCGAAGCGGACCGCGGGGTGCGGGGTGCCGGCGCCGGGCAGGCTCAGCTCGACCCGCTCGACGGGTCCGGTGACGAGCCGGTCGGCCCAGGTCAACGAGTCACTGCCGGCCAGCCGCGTCTCACCGCCCGGGGTGGCGATGGTGGCCGCGGCCGAGCCGCTGACCAGGACGGCCACGCCTTCTCCCACCCGGCCGGCGACGGCGCAGGTGGCGGGGTCGCCCGCCATGTTGGCCGCGAGCACCTGCGCGGCGCGGCGAGCCAGCGCCCTGCCGTCGCCGCCGGACGCGGCCGTCTCGCGCAGCGCGTCGAGCAGGTCGTCGGCGGCGGCCTCGCCGGCGTCGCACACCAGCAGCAGCCCGCCCGCGTAGGCGACCAGCCCGTTACCGGGAAGCGGACGCACCACTCCGAAGCCTTGGTCGGTCATGCGTCCTCCCTCATGACGACGGCGCTGCGCTGCTCATCGGTGCCCTCGCTGCGCTCGGTCACTCATTTCTCCTCCCCGGAAGCCGGCGAAATTACGGCACCCGCACTGCCGTGCTGGCCACCAGCCATACGCATACCCAGACGAAGAGGCCGTGTCGCGGCCGCGTCGTCTCGATTCGATGAACCGGTGGACCGCAACAAGCCCCTTAACTGTGCAAGTTTGGCCAAACAGAACACTATCGGCCAGTCGTCACATCGCAGTAACTGGCCGGAGTCGGCTCCTGCCGCCCGAAACTGCTGGACACGACCCTATCCATGGCCCGCCGCTTAAACGAGTGGGACAAATCAGACGCCCGTGAAAACCCGGTTCACGTCGGCCGTGGCGAGCACCCCGTAGATGTCGCCGCCCCGCTCCACCAGGAGATACTCGCTGCCCGGGGCCTCGCGCATGGCGTCGATGAGCGGCTCTCCCGTCAGGTCGGCCGCGAGCACCATGGCGGGCTCCAGGGACTTGGCGACCGAGCCGACGTTCACCCAGGGGCGGCGGTGCTCGGGGGTGGCCTGGACGGCGGCCTCGTTCACGATCGCCAGGGGCTCGCCGTCGTGGCCGACCACGACGAGGGCGCCCGCGTTGCGCTCGGCGGCCTGCCGCAGCGCCTCGGACAGCGGCGTCTCGGCGGTCACCGGGATCGCCCTGCGCGCCAGCGCGCGGGCGTTGACCTGCGGGATCCTGGCGCGGATCTTGGCCACGCGCAGCGACTGGCTCGCGCCGAGCCAGATGAACGACGCCAGCACGAACGGCCACAGCAGGTCCGTCGGGTCGATGTCCTGGCCGCTCTGCAGGGCCGTGGCGATCGGGAACACGACGAGCAGCACGGCCAGCACGCGGCCGCCCCAGGCGGCGACGATGGTGCCGGAGCTGGGGTTCTTGGTCAGCTTCCAGACGCCGGCGCGCAGCATCCGGCCGCCGTCCAGGGGCAGGCCGGGCAGCAGGTTGAACACGCCGACGATGAGGTTGGCCACCCAGAGCTGCCAGATGAGGACCTCGGGGATGCCGCCGCCGTTGATCACGTAGGTGTCGGCGGCCAGGCCGAGCCCGGCCAGGCCCAGCGACAGCGCCGGCCCCGCCGCGGCGACCAGGAACTCCTTGGCCGGCGTGGGCGGCTCCTTCTCGATCTCCGACACGCCGCCGAGCAGGTAGAGGGTGATCCTGCGCACCGGCAGGCCGTAGGCCTTGGCCAGCACGCTGTGGGCCAGCTCGTGCAGCAGCACCGACACGTACAGGAGCACCGCGAACACGAACGCGACCGCGTAGGCGGCGGCGCTGTCGAGTTCGGGCAGCATCTGGCGCACCCGGGGCCCGAACATCATGGTGATGAACGCGGCCACGATGAACCATGTCCATGAGACGTACACCGGAATGCCGAACGGCTTCCCCATCCGAAGACCGGAGAACTCCTGCCGCGGGCTCTGCTCGCTCACCGCACTCCTTGAACGTCCATTACGTGCTGTTGCTGCCTTGATGCTACGCGCCGGATCGGGTGATCCTCGTGGCGCGAGGGCTATTCTGTCGGGGTCTTGACCTAGAGTGCGGTGCATGACGTTGACCGAACCGGTGATCATCGGAGCTCTCTCCCCGTCCCGGGCGGGCGATTTCATGACATGTCCGCTGCTCTACCGCTTCCGGGTGATCGACCAGCTCCCCGAGAAGCCTTCGCAGGCGGCGGTGCGGGGCACGGTGGTGCACGCGGTCCTGGAGCGCCTCTACGACCTCCCGGCGCCGCGGCGCTCGGTCCAGGCGGCGCTGGAGCTCTTAGAGCCGCAGTGGCAGCGGCTGCTGGACGAGGATCCGCAGTACGCGCAGATGTTCGCCGACGAGGGCGAGCAGGCCGAGTGGCTGACGCAGGCGCGCGGCATGCTGGAGCGCTACTTCACGCTGGAGGACCCGACGCGGCTGGAGCCCGCCGAGCGCGAGCTCTACGTGGAGGCGGTCCTCGACGGTGGGCTGATGCTGCGCGGCTACGTCGACCGGCTCGACGTGGCGCCGACCGGCGAGGTCCGGGTGGTCGACTACAAGACGGGCAGCGCGCCGGGGCGCGACTTCGAGGCCAAGGCGCTGTTCCAGATGAAGTTCTACGCGCTGGTGCTGTGGCGGCTGCGCGGCCAGGTGCCTCGCCTGCTGCAGCTGGTCTACCTGGGCGGGCAGGGCGAGGTGCTGCGCTACGCCCCGGACGAGGCCGACCTGCTGGCCACCGAGCGCAAGGTGATGGCGCTGTGGACGGCGATCGAGCGGTCGCTGGAGTCCGGCGAGTGGCGTGCCCGCCGCAGCCGCCTGTGCGACTGGTGCGACCACCAGGCCCTGTGCCCGGAGTTCGGCGGCACCCCGCCACCGGTCCCCGCCCGCCAGCCGGGCGACACCACCCGCACCCACCGCCGCGCCGCCACCGACGAACTCTGACCCACCACCCAACGCACGCACCCGGGCGGGACACCGCGCAGCGCAGTGCCAACCCGGCGTTGGGTTGGGGGTGGGTTGCGGCCCTCGGCGAGCGCACCCGACACACGAGCCCGCAAGGCGGTGCCGGTGCCCTCGACAACAGGATGCCCAGCACGTGGACCGCGCAGACGATCGGCCGCATGCCCGGGATCGCGCCGCCCAGGGTCGCGCCATCACGGGATTCCCACGCGCGACGGCCCAGCCGCACGCACGGGGTCGCGCCGTCACGGAGTCGCCGAGCGCCGGTGCGGCGGCACGGTGTACGGCGCGACCCGGCGCTACGTGCACGGCGCTCAGCTCGGCACAGCGACGCGGGGCGGGGAGCCGGTGCGCTCTAAGCCGGCGAGCACACCGCCGGCCCCGCAGGCACGGGCGCACCACCAGCAACCCCGGCAGGCACGCGGGCACACCACTACTGGCCCCGCAGGTGCGCGGGCGCGGGCGCACCGCCGCCGACCCCCGCTCGGGCCGGGCGGCGGCGCTGTGCGGGGTTTGAGGTTGTATGGGCGGTAATCCTCCCGAGGGAGGAGGTTACGGGCTTTCACCTGGGCCTACAGTGAAGCGGTGCGCATAGACCGGACCACGTTCCACGACACGGTGCTCGCCGGGGTGGTGGCCGCGGCTTCGGTGGCGATGTTCGTGCTCTACGGCCCCGAGCACCTGGAGGCGCAGGGCGTGGCGGTGGACGGCATGCGCGCCCCCGACCCGCTGGGCGGGGTTCTGGTGGTGCTGGCGTGCGTGCCCGTGGCGGCGCGCAGGCGGTGGCCGCTGGCGGCGATGTGCGCCGAGCTGGTGCCCGAGACGCTGCTGACCGTGCTCGGCTACGGGACCGGGATCTCGGGGCTGGCCGGGCTGGTGCTGCTCTACTCGGTGGCCTCCTACCGCGGGCTGGCGATGGCGCTGGCGGGGCTGCTGATCTCGCTGGTGATGTACGTGCTGGGCGCCCTGGCGGGCCCGGTCAGGGCGACGAGTTGGAGCGAGCACGTCGTGGTGGCCGTGGTGCTGGTGGCGGTGTGGGGCGCGGGGCGGAGCCTGCGGTTGCGCCGGGCGTACCTGGATGAGCTCAAGGATCGGGCGGAGCGGCTGGAGCGGGCGCGCGCGGCCGACACGAGGGCGGCCCGCGCCGAGGAGCGCTCGAGGATCGCCCGCGAGCTGCACGACGTGGTGGCCCACCACGTCAGCGTGATGACCGTGCAGGCGGCCGCGGCGCGCAGGGTGCTGGCCTCCGATCCCGACCTGGCGCGCGAGGCGCTGTCGGCGATCGAGCACACCGGCCGGATGGCGATGACGGAGATGCGCAACATCGTCGGCGTCCTGCGTACCGACGCCCGCGCCGAGCTGGGCCCGCAGCCCGGCGTGCAGGATCTGCCCGCGCTGGTGGAGCAGATGCGCGAGGCGGGGCTGCCGACCCGGCTGATCGTGGAGGGCGAGCCGCGGCCGCTGCCCGCCGGGGTCGACCTGGCCGCCTTCAGGCTGGCCCAGGAGGGGCTGACGAACAGCCTGCGGCACGCCGGGGTGGGGGCCAAGGCCGTGGTGACGGTCCGCCACGACCCCCGCGAGCTGGACGTACGGGTGGAGGACGACGGGCTGGGCGCGGCCGAGGTGTCCGCGCGGTCAGGGCACGGTTTGGTGGGCATTCGCGAACGGGTCGCACTCTATGGTGGAATCCTCAACATCGGTCCGCTACCGGGGGGCGGTTTCGAAGTGCGGGCGAGGTTCCCGTTGAAGGACGGCCAATGACGATCAGAGTGCTGCTGGTGGACGACCAGCCGCTGCTGCGTACGGGATTCCGCCTGATTCTGGAGGCCGAGTCCGACATCACGGTGGTGGGGCAGGCGGGCGACGGCAAGGACGCCATGGAGCAGACGCGGGCGCTGCTGCCCGACGTGGTGCTGATGGACATTCGCATGCCGGGCGTCGACGGCATCGAGGCGACCCGCAGGATCGTGCGGGAGGCGGCGCCGACGGCGCACGTGCCGAAGGTGCTGGTGCTGACGACGTTCGACCTGGACGAGTACATCGTGGAGGCGCTGCGTTCGGGCGCGTCGGGGTTCCTGCTGAAGGATGTGCCGCCCGACGAGCTGGTGCAGGCGATCCGGGTGGTGGCGGCCGGCGACGCGATCGTGGCGCCGAGCGTGACGCGGCGGCTGCTCGACAGGTTCGCCAAGCGGCTGCCGTCGGCGTACGAGCAGCCCGCTCCGGCGCGGCTGGACCGGCTGACGGAGCGGGAGCTGGAGGTGCTGCGGCTGATCGCCAAGGGCATGTCCAACGCGGAGATCGCGGCCAAGCTCGTGGTCAGCGAGACGACGGTCAAGACCCACGTCGGCAACGTGCTGACCAAGCTGGGGCTGCGCGACCGCGTGCAGGCCGTGGTGCTGGCCTACGAGACCGGGCTGATCACGCCGGGCACGTACTCCTGAGACTGTGGGCGCGCCCGGCGGGCACGCCCACGGTCAGGACGCGGCGGCGGGGGTGGCCTCGACGGCCGAGGCGGGCGCGTTCTCCGGGAAGTGGCAGGCGACGCGGTGGCCGCTGGCCAGCTCCTCCAGCGGCGGCTCGACCGTCTTGCAGATCTCCTGCGCCTTCCAGCAGCGGGTGTGGAAGCGGCAGGCGGGCGGCGGGTTGAGCGGGCTGGGCACGTCGCCGGTCAGCCGGATGCGCTCGCGCTCCTTGCGCGCCTTGGGGTCGGGCACGGGCACGGCCGACAGCAGGGCGTTGGTGTACGGGTGCATCGGCGCGCTGTAGAGCCGCTTGCGGTCGCCGATCTCCACGATCTTGCCCAGGTACATGACGGCCACCCGGTCGCTGATGTGCCGCACGACCGACAGGTCGTGGGCGATCACGACGTAGGTGAGGTCCAGCTCGTTCTGCAGGTCTTCGAGCAGGTTGACGACCTGGGCCTGGATGGAGACGTCGAGCGCGGAGACCGGCTCGTCGGCGATGATCAGCTTGGGCTTGAGCGCGAGGGTGCGGGCGATGCCGATGCGCTGCCGCTGCCCGCCGGAGAACTCGTGCGGGTAGCGGTTGTAGTGCTCGGGGTTGAGCCCGACCAGGGCGAGGATGTCCTGGACGGCCCGCTTGACGCCGTGCTCGGTCTTGACGCCCTGGATGCGGAACGGCGCGCCGACGATGGTGCCGACCGTGTGGCGGGGGTTGAGCGACGAGTACGGGTCCTGGAAGATCATCTGCATGTCGCGGCGGAGCGGCCTCAGCTTGCCCTGCCCCATGTGCGTGATGTCCTCGCCCTCGAAGACCACCTTGCCGGCGGTGGGCTCGAGGAGCCGGGTGACCAGCCGGCCGGTGGTGGACTTGCCGCAGCCGGACTCCCCCACCAGGCCGAGCGTCTCGCCCTTGAACACGTCGAAGCTGATCCCGTCGACCGCCTTGACGGCGCCGACCTGCCGCTTGAGCAGGCCCTTCGTCACGGGGAAGTGCTTCTCCAGGCCCTGTACGGAAAGAAGCGGCTCGTTCTTGGGCTCGGTCACTGGGTCTCCAGCAGTGGCTTGATCTCGTTCTCCCACAGCTCCCGCCGCTCCGTCCGGTCCATGTGGCAGCGCACCAGGTGGCCGCCCTGGGTCTGGAGCAGGTCCGGGACCTCGGACTTGGCCTTGCCTCCGGTCCGCTCCACGTAGGGGCAGCGGGGGTGGAAGGCGCAGCCTCGCGGCACGTTGATCAGCGACGGCGGGGAGCCCTTGATCGGCAGCAGCCGTTCGGTGGGCTCCCGGTCGAGCCGGGGCATCGATCCCAGTAGACCCCATGTGTAGGGATGCTCGGGACGGTAGAAGATGTCGTCGGTGCTGCCGTACTCGATGCACTTGCCCGCGTACATGACCAGGATGTCGTTGGACAGCTCGGCCACCACGCCCAGGTCGTGGGTGATGATGATCAGCGCGGAGTTGAACTCGCGCTGCAGGTCGACCATGAGGTCGAGGATCTGGGCCTGCACGGTCACGTCGAGCGCGGTGGTGGGCTCGTCGGCGATGAGCAACTCGGGGTCGCACGACAGCGCCATGGCGATCATGGCGCGCTGGCGCATGCCGCCGGAGAACTCGTGCGGGTAGGAGTCGACGCGGCGCTGCGGCTCGGGGATGCCGACCCGGCCGAGCATGTCGATGGCGTGCTTCTTCGCCACGGCCTTGGTGACCTTGTGGTGGATGCGGTACGCCTCGATGATCTGGTCGCCGACCGTGTAGAAGGGGTGCATCGACGACAGCGGATCCTGGAAGATCATCGACATCTTCTTGCCGCGCAGCCCCCGCACGTGCTCCTGGGAGGCGCCGACGAGTTCCTCGCCGTCGAGCCAGATCTCCCCGGAGACGTTGGCGCCCTTGCCCTTGTGCAGGCCGAGGATGCCGAGGCTGGTGACCGACTTGCCGGAGCCGGACTCGCCGACGATGCCGAGCGTCTTGCCGCGTTCGAGGTCGAACGTCAGCCCGTCGACGGACTTGACCAGGCCGTCGTCGGTCGGGAAGTGGATCTTGAGGTCCTTGACCTGCAGGAAAGCGCTGCTGTGCTTGATGGTTCGCTCGCTCACGCCAGCCTCACCCTCGGGTCCACGACCGCGTAGAGCAGGTCGACGATCAGGTTGGCCACGATGATGAAGGCCGCCGCCACCAGGGTGACGCCCATGACCTGGGGCAGGTCGTTGCGCTCGATGGCGTCCCTGGCGTACTTGCCGATGCCGGGCAGCGAGAACGTGCTCTCGGTCAGCACCGCGCCGCCGAGCAGCAGGCCCAGGTCGAGGCCGAACATGGTCAGCACCGGGGTGAGCGTGGCTCTCAGCCCGTGTTTGAGCACCACGGCCCGCTCGGGCAGGCCCTTGGCTCTGGCCGTGCGTATGTAGTCCTCGGACATGGTTTCCAGCATGCCCGCCCTGGTGAGCCGGGCGTAGCCGGCGGCGTACAGGAAGGCGAGCGTGATCCAGGGCAGCATCAGGTTGTTGGCCCAGGTGAACGGGTCCTCGCTGAACGGCACCCAGTCGGCGACGTCGCCGACGAGGCCGAGCTGGTCGCGGAAGATGGCCAGCGACACGATGCCGGTGAAGAAGATCGGCAGCGACACGCCGGCCAGGGCGACGCCCATGGAGAGGCGGTCGAAGAAGCTGCCGCGCCGCAGCGCGGACACCACGCCGGTGGACACGCCGAAGACGACCCACACCACGGCCGCGCCGAGCGCCAATGACAGCGTGATCGGTATGCGGTCGAGCAGGTCGGGCAGGACGGGGTTCTGCGTGACGTACGAGTAGCCGAGGCAGGGCGCCGGGCACAGCTCGACGCCGGGACCGTAGTTGCGCTCCACGCCGACGAAGATGCCCTTGACGAACCGCCCGTACTGGACCAGGAGCGGGTCGTAGAACCCCAGCCGGATCGCCGTGTCGTGGATGACCTGCTCATTGGCGGCCTTGCCGACGTACCGAGAGGCGAGGTCGTCAGCGGACATCCCAGCGAGCCGAGGCACGAGGAAGAAGATGGCGAACGTCGTGATGCTCACCACGAAGAGCAGCATGACGGCCGCTATCAACCGTCTGAGAATGTATGTGAACACTGATCTCGGCCATGGCGGCCGGGCCTCGTGAGCCCGGCCGCCGGAGCCTTCACCTGCTTTCGACGTACGTGTCCGGCGGGGTCGCCTGACCGATTACTGGGTGCTCAGCGTGAGGTACTCGTACATGCCCCAGTTCTGGCTGACGAAGACGTTCTTCAGCGTCGGCGGCCGGTAGAACAGGCCGTGCGCCCAGACGTAGGGCAGGATGAACGCCGAGTCCATGACCTGCTTGTCGACCTGCGCCCAGATGGCGTTGCGCTTGGCGGCGTCGGTCTCAGCGGCCGCCTGGTCGATGAGCTCGTCGATCTTCGGGTCCTTGACGCTGAGGTTGGTGTTACCGGCGTCGCGGATGACACGGCTGTCGACGATCTGCTGGAAGAAGCCGAAGCCCTCGGGGTAGTCGGCGCCCCAGCCGTAGACCATGAGGCCGAGGTTGTTCTTCTTGGCGAAGTCGGGCTTGCCGGCGTACAGCTTGAAGTAGTCGCCCTGCGGGTAACCCTTGATCTCCAGCTTGATGCCGACGCGGCCGAGCGACTGCTGCAGCGACTCGGCGGTCAGCTTCTCGGCGGCGCGCTCGTTGCGGTAGGAGATGGTGGTGCTGAAGCCGTTGGGCTGGCCACAGGCCGCCAGCTCCTCCTTGGCCTTGGCGACGTCGCCGGTCGGGTTGGCCTCGACGCCGTACGGGTCGATCTTCTGGTAGCCGGTCATCTTCGACGGCATGAGGCTGAGCGCGACGTCTCCACCGGCGTCGGGGCCGCCGTAGGCGCCCTGGAGCGCGGAGCGGTCGGCCGCGTACATCACGGCCTTGCGGCAGTGGATGTTGTCGAACGGCTTGACGTCACCGTTGATGTTGGTGAACCAGGTCCGGTCGATCGCGGCCGAGTCGGCGTACTGCTTGACCTTCGGGTCCGTCAGAACCGTCTTGCGGGCGTTGGCCGCCACGCCGGTGCTGTTGATCTTGACGTCGATCTTGCCGGACAGCAGACGCTGGTCGAGGTCGTCCTCGTTCTGGCCGAGCAGCACCTCGACGGAGTCGTTGAGCTGCTTGCGGTTGGGGTCGGTGGCCGGGTCCCAGTTGGGGTTCTTGACGAGCTCGATGCGCTTGGTGAGCTCGTGCGACTTGAACATGTAGGGACCGGTCGAGACCGGGTGCTCCTTGTACTTCGAGCCGGTGTCCTTGGCCTCGGGCACGGGGGCCGTCTGCGGGAGCATGGCGAAGTAGTCGAAACCGCCGTACGCCTTCTTCAGGTGGAAGACGATGGTGGAGTCGTCGGGCGTCTCGACGGCCTTGAAGTCGTCAAGCTTGCCCTTCATCTTGTACGGGCCGGTGTAGCCCTGCACGTCGAGCCAGTCGTTGAAGTAGGTCGGGCCGCTGGGCAGGATGTCCTTGTCCAGCGAACGGGCCACGGCGTACTTGACGTCCTTCGACGTCACCGGGGTGCCGTCCTCGAACTTGATGCCCTTGCGCAGCTTGTACGTCCACGTCTTGCCGCCGTCGCTGGGCTTGCCCAGGTCCTCGGCCAGGTCGCCGACGAGCTGCAGGCCCTCCTCGCCCGGCACCGGCTTGAACATGGTCAGCGCGCGCGTGTAGAGGCGCGAGAAGTTCCACGCGTAGCCGTAGTACTGGTCACCCGGGTCGACGGAGTCGAAGTCGCCCGGCATGCCCATGTGCAGGGTGCCGCCGGTCTTCTCCGACGGGTTGACGACCTGCGTGACGCCCGCGTTGTACTGGCTCGCGGGCTTGTCGTCACTGCCGGTGCCGCTGGTGCTCTTGGCACCGCCACCGCCGCCACACGCCGAGACGACCACGGCGAGAGCGGCGGTCATCGCCACTGCCGACGCCTTTGATCTTGTCTTCATCGACCTGACACACCCCTTGTATCTAGGAGTTGAGAACTTGCTGAAAACTCACGAGGGCTATCGGGCCTTGGGGTCGAAGGCGTCCCTGAGGCCGTCACCGAGCAGGTTGAACGCCAGCACGGTGATGAAGATCGCGAGACCGGGGAAGATCATGAAGTTGGGCGCCACCTGGTAGTTGTGGACGGCGTCCGACAGCATGCCTCCCCACGTGGGAGTCGGCGGCCGCACACCCACGCCGAGGAACGACAGCGCGGCCTCGAACAGGATGTTCGAGGGGATCAGCAGCGTCGAGTAGACGAGGATCGGCGCCAGGAGGTTGGGCAGGACCTCCTTGAACAGGATGGTGTGGTTGCGCGCGCCCAGGCTCCTGGACGCGTCGACGAACTCCCGTTCGCGGAGGGACAGCGTCTGACCTCGGATGATGCGGCCGATATAGGGCCAGTTGAAGAACCCGATGATGAACACCAGCAGGCTGATCCTCAGCGTGTCGCCCGACAGGCCGAACGCCTTGTCGGGGATGACGCCGGCCAGCGCCAGCGCGAACACCAGCAGCGGGAAGGCCAGGAAGATGTCCATGAGGCGGCTGATGACGGTGTCGACCCAGCCGCCGAAGAAGCCGGCGATCATCCCGAGGACGGTGCCGAGGAACACGCACAGCAGGGTCGCGAAGAACGCGATCAGCAGCGAGATGCGGGCACCGTACAGGACGCGGCTGAACAGGTCGCGGCCCGAGTCGGGCTCCACGCCGAACAGGAAGTCGCTGCTGATGCCGCCGAAGGCGCCCAGCGGGGCCCCGATGGAGGGGTCGAGCTTCTCCCGGTGCCACTCGCCCGGCGGGTGCCCGAACCACGACACCAGAAGCGGGGCGAAGACGGCGATCAGGATGAGCAGCACGATGACGATGCCACCGGTCATCGCGATGCGGTCGCGCTTGAGGCGCATCCACGCGATCTGCCCCAGGGAACGTCCCCTGATGACCGAGGTCTCCGCCCCCTCAAGAACGGTCTCCGGCCCTGCTTCGATGGCCGATCCCGGAACATCGAGCGGTGCGGTCATGCCAGTAGCCCCCTGGATTCCAGACGACATCGTCCGTGTCGGCGCGGTCCCGGTCAGGGTAGTGCGCCCATGAGTGCGGGGTCCGCGCGTCGCGGCCCCAGGAGGCAGAATCTATGGCCTGAGCTGGTGTGACTAGTCCCTCTGTGCTCTATGTGGCTCAACTGTGATTGACCAGAAACTCATTCGTATCGATCTTGAGGAGAATGTCTACGAGTCGTCCCGGTTGCGTCTCGGAACTGTGACACAGCCGATTTCGGCCGTGGATTCAGCTGATGCCACGCTTTTTGAGCAGCGCCTCGATATCGGAGAAATCGTCCTCGGCCTTGGGAGTTTGCTTCGGAGCGACGGCGGGCTGCTGTGGTTTGGGGGCGGTTTTGTTCGCTGAGGGCTTAATCTCGGGAGCCTCTCCGGGGTTCTTCTTCCTGAAGCTCGCCAGCTTCCGCCCGCGCATGACACCCGAGGCGACGAACAGCACCGCCGACAGCCCCGCCACGGCGACACCCGCCCAGACGAAGGGGTTGAACACCAGGCCGGTGACGAACCCCACGATGGTCGTGCCCACGGTCCACAACATCTGCAGCGCGCCTGTCAGATAGGCCGCCGCCGGCAGCAGTGCCCATGCCGCGACCCGCATGCCCGAGGCCGCTCCCCTGCGCCTGAAGGCCAGGAAACTGAGCACCAGGCCCAGCAGGGTCAGTCCGGCGCACAACGGCAGCCAAACGGTCGGATTGAGCATCGCGCCACCCCTCGTATCGACTACATCTCCATCCTGGCACGCGAAACGCCACCCGCCCCTCCTCCGCAAGAACCACTTGCCCCTTAGGGGTCGGGGCCTCACCCCGGGGCCGACGGTCGCGGGCGGTCGCCGTGGTCAGCAACGTCCCGGCAGGACGGCATCACCACGGCCCGTCCCCGCCTCCCGGGGCTGATCGCACCGCGCCCCTGCAAGCCGAAGTACGGACGTCGCTGCCGCCACCCTTGCGCGGCTCGCGGATGGGCGGGTCAGCAGGATGTGCGAGGACCGGAGGCCGCTCCCTGGGACGCGGCGTTCGTCGCCCTGCCGACCGTAGAAGCGCCCTCTACCGGCATGACGTCGCCCTCGGGCCCTGGCTGGGCCTCAACGCTGCCGGACCGAACCCGGTGACGCGGAGCCCCCACCTCCCATACGGAGTTCGCCGTACGTTGCCCGATCTAGGCGCTTCCCACAGGAGATGAGGCGTCGCCAGCCTGCTTGGCGCACAGGTCCCGGATGGCGGTGACGTTCGGATGCCAGGGCCGAGCTCTCGGGCCGGTCAGGACGAGCCGGCGTTCCAGACTGGGTCTCGCAGCCGGAGGTGGTGGCCGGCAGCGGGTCTACCAGCAGATCAGCCAGCTCCTGATCTCGACAGGGGGAAGCTGCTCGCGGTCCTCGTCTCCCTGGGTCTTTCGCCCACACCGCCGCCGCCAGAGAGCCCATGCGCACGCTGGCCACGTGACCCACCACGCTTGCTCACTGGGCGGTGCCGCTGGCTTCGCAGGTTCTGTGCCGCCTCTCAGCACCGTGATGGACGCCCTCGCCGACAGCGCCTATGTCCGGCGCCGGTCTGCTGCCTACGGACTCGAAGCCATCGCGCGATCCGATCCGGAAGTCGCCCACGCGGCGCTTGAGGCCGCCCACACGAGCGCCGCAGTTGCAGGGCAGATCTGGGTGACCGTTCCGCCGACGACCGGGCACGGGTGTTGTCCGGTCTGTTGCGGCTGTGGTCAGGCTTGGGAGGGTGAGGGCGTATGGGGCGGGGTCAGAGCGTGATGAGGGCGCGGAGGTCGGCGACGGTGATGTGCTCCAGGGACGAGACCACCAGTCGGCCGGGGGCAGGGTCGATGGCCAGCAGGCTCGGAACGGCCACCACCGCGCAGCCCGCCGCCGTCGCGGCCGCCACGCCGTTGGGAGAGTCCTCCAGCACCACGCACCGCACCGGCTCCACCCCGAGCAGCCGCGCAGCCGTCAGGTAAGGCTCAGGGTCAGGCTTGGTACGCGTGACGTCGTCCGCCGTGACCACGACGTCGAACCGGTCACGCCCCACGCTCTTGAGCACCGCCTCCGCGATCTCCTTCAGCGACGAGGTGACCAGCCCCACGGGCACCCCCTCGTCCCGCAGCGCCTCGAGCAGCTCCAAGGCGCCCGGCATGACGTGGACGCCCGCCGTCAGCCGCCGCACCATCCCGCCGGTCATCCACTCCCGCACCATCTCGGCGGGTACGTCGGACCCCGACACGGCCAGCATGTAGTCGACCGTTCGCTCCATTGACCCGCCCACCAGGTGGACCTGGTGCTCGGGCGTCCACTGGGCGCCGAGCCTGGCCATCACGTCGGTCTCGATCTCCAGCCAGACCCGCTCGCTGTCGACCAGCAGGCCGTCCATGTCGAAGAAGACCGCTTCCATGCATCCCCCGATCGGTAGTGTTTGCCCGCCATTGTCCCTGTCCCGCCTGGCGCGCGGACAGGCCGCCCCCGGCACTGCCCTGTCCACTCGCCCAAGCCGCCCGCGTCACCCAGGCCGAAGCGACCTCCCGCAGGCATCGCCAGCCCTCAGCTCGCTTCCGGCCCAGCGCTACGGCAGCGCCGCACGAGTCACCTCGGCCAGGTGGCCTGTCCTGCCTCCCGTCCGGTGGGCGGCGGGTCGCTGGGAGCCAGGCGCTGGGCGTCCGTCCGCTGGTCGTCCGTCCACGGTCGTCCGTCCGCTGGGCAGTGAACGGCGAACCGGCTCGGTGCCGGGCGCCCCTCCCCGCCGCCAGTGAGCGCCGGTGGGATGGCGGGCCGGGGAGCCACCGTCCGCCCGCCGGGCGTGAGCGGCCGACGAGCGGGCGTGACCGACGAACGGGGTGCGGCCGGCACCCGGGTGCGGCCGACACCCAGGTGCGGCCAGCAGGCGGGTGCGGCCGACGAGCGGGTACGGGCAGCAGGCGGGCACGGGCAGGCGGGCGGATGTGGGTCAGACGTTGAAGTATTTGGCCTCGGGGTGGTGGGCGACCAGGGCCGAGGTGGCCTGCTCCGGGTGGAGCTGGAACTCCTCCGACAGCGACACCCCGATGCGCTCGGGATTGAGCAGCTCGAACAGCTGCTTCTGGTCCTCCAGGTTGGGGCAGGCCGGGTAGCCGAACGAGTAGCGGCAGCCCTGGATGTTGACCTTGAGCATGTCGTCGAGCGACTCCTCGCCGCCGATCGCCCACTCCGAGCGCACCCTGGCGTGCCAGTATTCGGCCAGCGCCTCGGTGAGCTGCACCGACAGGCCGTGGAGCTCGAGGTAGTCGCGGTAGGCGTCCTTGGCGAACAGCTCGGCCGTGGCCTCGGAGATCTTCGAGCCCATGGTGGCCACCTGGAAGCCGACCACGTCGACCTCGCCGGAGTCCTTGGCGCGGAAGAAGTCGGACAGGCACAGGTGGCGGTCGCGGCGTTGGCGCGGGAACGTGAAGCGGGTGCGCTCGCTGCCGTCGTCGTCGAGGATGATCAGCGAGTCGCCGTCGGAGACGCACGGGAAGTGGCCGTAGACGACGGCCGCCTCCAGCAGGCCCTCGGTCTGGATGCGGTCGAGCCACATGCGCAGCCGCGGCCGCCCCTCGAGCTCGACGAGCTCGTCGTAGTCGGGCCCCGAGCCGCCCCTGGTGGGCTTGAGCCCCCACTGGCCGAGGAACAGGGCGCGCTCGTCGAGGAAGGCGGCGTACTCGGTCAGGGAGATGCCCTTGACCACGCGGTCGCCGTAGAAGGGCACCGCGGGGATGGGGTTGTCGGCGGCCACGTCGGAGCGAGCGGGCAGCTCCTCGACGGGCGTGCGCTGCAGCACCGCGCCGGTCTTGACGCGCCGCTCGCGCAGCGGCGGCAGCGTCGCGCCTGCCACGCCGCGCTTGACGGCCATGAACGAGTCCATCAGCCGCAGCCCCTCGAACGCGTCGCGCGCGTAGCGCACCTCGCCCTCGAACAGCTCGGCCAGGTCCTGCTCGACGTAGGCGCGGGTCAGGGCGGCGCCGCCGAGCAGGACGGGGTATCTCTCGGACAGGCCCCTGGAGTTCATCTCCTCCAGGTTTTCCTTCATGATGACCGTCGACTTCACCAGCAGCCCCGACATGCCGATGACGTCGGCCTTCTGCTCGTCGGCGGCCTCGAGGATGGCCGAGACCGGCTGCTTGATGCCGAGGTTGACGACCTGGTAGCCGTTGTTGGACAGGATGATGTCGACGAGGTTCTTGCCGATGTCGTGCACGTCGCCCTTGACGGTGGCCAGCACGATGCGGCCCTTCGACTCGCCCTCGACCCGGTCCATGTGCGGCTCGAGGTGGGCGACGGCGGCCTTCATGACCTCGGCCGACTGCAGCACGAACGGCAGCTGCATCTGCCCGGACCCGAACAGCTCGCCGACCGTCTTCATGCCGTCGAGCAGCACGTCGTTGATGATCTCGAGGGCGGGCCGCTGCTCCAGCGCGGTGTCGAGGTCGGCCTCCAGGCCCTTGCGCTCGCCGTCGATGATGCGCCGCTTGAGCCGCTCCCACAGCGGCAGCGCGGCCAGCTCCTCGGCCTTGCCGGCGCGCAGGGCGGCCGCGTCGACGCCCTCGAACAGCTCCATGAACCGCTGCAGCGGGTCGTAGCCCTCGCGGCGGCGGTCGTAGACCATGTCGAGCGCGACCTGGCGCTGCTCGTCGGGGATGCGGGCCATCGGCAGGATCTTGGAGGCGTGCACGATGGCGGAGTCGAGCCCGGCGTTGACGCACTCGTTGAGGAACACCGAGTTGAGCACCATGCGGGCGGCCGGGTTGAGGCCGAAGCTGATGTTGGACAGGCCCAGCGTGGTCTGCACGCCCGGGTAGCGGCGCTTGAGCTCGCGGATGGCCTCGATGGTCTCCAGGCCGTCGCGCCTGGTCTCCTCCTGGCCGGTGGCGATGGGGAAGGTCAGGCAGTCGACGATGATGTCCTCGACCCGCATGCCCCAGTTGGTGGTCAGGTCCTCGACGAGGCGGCTGGCCACGCGTACCTTCCACTCGGCGGTGCGGGCCTGGCCCTCCTCGTCGATGGTGAGCGCGACGACGGCCGAGCCGTGCTCGCGTACGAGGCGCATGATCTTCTGGAAGCGGGAGTCGGGGCCGTCGCCGTCCTCGTAGTTGACGGAGTTGACCGCGGCGCGCCCGCCGAGCATCTCGAGACCGGCCTGCAGCACCGCGGGCTCGGTCGAGTCGAGCATGATCGGCAGCGTGGACGCGGTGGCGAACCGGAACGCCAGCTCCTTCATGTCGGCCACACCGTCGCGGCCGACGTAGTCGACGCACAGGTCGAGCATGTGGGCGCCGTCGCGGGCCTGGTCGCGGGCCGTCTCGACGCAGTCGTCCCAGTGGCCCGCCAGCATGGCCTCGCGGAAGGCCTTGGAGCCGTTGGTGTTGCAGCGCTCGCCGATGGCCAGGTAGGAGGTGTCCTGGCGGAACGGGACCGTCTGGTAGAGCGAGGACGCGCCCGGCTCGGGGTGCGGCCGGCGCGGCGCGACCTGCTTGCCGCGGACGCGCTCGACGACCTGGCGCAGGTGCTCGGGCGTGGTGCCGCAGCAGCCGCCGACCAGCGACAGGCCGTAGTCGCGGGTGAAGGTGCCGTGCGCGTCGGCCAGCTCCGGCGCGCTCAGCGGATAGTACGCGCCGTCGGCCGTCAGCACCGGCAGGCCGGCGTTGGGCATGCAGGAGAGCTTGAGCCGCGAGTGGCGGGCGAGATAGCGCAGGTGCTCGCTCATCTCGGCGGGGCCGGTCGCGCAGTTGAGGCCCACGACGTCGACGCCGAGCGGCTCGATCGCGGTCAGCGCGGCGCCGATCTCGGAGCCGAGCAGCATCGCGCCGTTGGTCTCGATGGTCACCTGCGCGATGATCGGGATGTCGCGGCCGGAGTCTTCGATGGCCCGCTTGGCGCCGATGACGGCGGCCTTGACCTGGAGCAGGTCCTGGCAGGTCTCGATGATCAGCGCGTCGGCGCCGCCCGCGATCAGGCCCGCGGCGTTGTCGCGGTAGGCGTCGCGCAGGACGGCGTACGGCAGGTGGCCGAGCGTCGGGAGCTTGGTGCCGGGGCCCATGGAG
The DNA here is from genome assembly GCF_044458585.1 of Nonomuraea sp. NPDC050451. NCBI lineage: Bacteria > Bacillati > Actinomycetota > Actinomycetes > Streptosporangiales > Streptosporangiaceae > Nonomuraea > Nonomuraea sp. NPDC050451. Next base: position 262,387 of record NZ_JBITHZ010000008.1, on the reverse strand, counting down.
CCGAGCACGAAGCGCGGCTGGTCGGGCGTGGACCAGTGGTCGGCGGCCTCTCGGGCTATCCTGGCCCCCGCCTCGGAGTATTCGAAGACGCGGTCGGAGATGTCGTATTCGCCGAGGGCGGCGAGGTTGGCGCCGAACGTGTTGGTCTCGACGCAGTCGACGCCGACGGCGAAGTAGGCGTCGTGGACGCCGCGCACGATGTCGGGCCTGGTGACGTTGAGCACCTCGTTGCAGCCCTCGTGACCGTGGAAGTCGTCGAGCGTCGGGTCCTGGGCCTGGAGCATCGTGCCCATCGCCCCGTCGGCCACGATGACGCGCTGGGACAACACTTCTCGGAAGGACGGGGAGATGCTCATGGGGTAGAGCTTATCGGGTGCGCCTCGAGCCCTACTCGCAAGCGGCCCGTACGCCTGTTCGCTTCGAGCGGGAAATCGGGGCCTCCAGGAGCTGGAGCGTCCCGGTCTGCGGGACCTGGGCGAGCCTGAGGTGAGGGCCGGGCGCTATCGTACCGACTGTCAATTGAACGCCGCGTCCAATTGGGGGTCTCCGTGACCTACCGCACCGTGCTCGTCGGCACCGACGGCTCGGCCTCCTCCTTCCGCGCCGTTTCCGCGGCGGCGTCCCTGGCCGCGGCGACCGGCGCCACCCTGGTCCTGGCCTGTGCGTACCTGCCGATGCGGGAGAGCGAGCGCGTCGCGGCCGCCGACCGGCTGGGCGACCTCGCGTACAAGGTGAGCGGTTCCACCCCGGCCGACGACGCCCTGCGGGCGGCGCGCGGGCACGCTGTGGCGGCCGGCGCCTCCGACGTGGTCCTGGCCGCCGAGCAGGGGGATGCCGTGGACGTGCTCGTCTCGCTGGCCGCCCGGCACCGCGCTGACCTGCTGGTGGTGGGCAATCGCGGGCTCAACAGCCTGGCCGGGCGGCTGCTCGGCTCGGTGCCGTCCGCGGTCTCCCACCGCGCCGCCTGCGACGTCCTGATCGTCCACACGACCGACGGCCGCTGACCCGTCCCTTCCTCCCCATTACGCGCACGCGCGCGCGAGGGGCGAGGGGCATGGGCGGGCGTCACCGGCTTCCGTCGCAGGCACGTGCGCGCTGGGGCCCGACGGAAAGGCGCGGCAAGCGCGAGCCCCGGCTCCCGCGGTACCCGCCGGGCGCGAGGGTGGGCGTCGCGCAGGGAGCGAGGTGCCGTCGACGGCGCATAGGGCGGGGCAGCGCAGTGCGCCGCGGGGCGACACCTGGCACAGAGGGCGTGCGGCGAGGTGCTCGTGGCGGGGAGCGTGCCGCGGCGGTGCCCGTGGCCCGAGGGTGCGGTGCGGCATTCATGGCACGGCGGGCGCAGGTGGCGCGGTGCACGCTGCCCCGAGGACGTCGGTGGCGCGGTGCGCGGCCTCGGGACGTGGATGGCATAAGTCACGCGAAGATCACGTATGCGCCGCAGCGATAGATACGTGGCCACAGAGGGCATATCTGGCACATAGAACGGCAGATTGCACACAAGGCGCAGCAACCACAGAGGACGCAAGCCACGCAGAGGGCGCATCCGGCGCAGAGCGGGTGCGAGGAGGCGAAGGGCGCGAGGAGGCGAAGGGCGCGAGGAGAGGGAGTGGGTATGCGGGAGGCGATGAGCGGTGGAGTGCAGGAGCCCAGGGCGGGACCCAGGAGGCATAGGGGCGGCGCGGCTGCGGGGTGCGGGAGAGGTGCGGCGGTCCCAGAGGCGGGCAGCAGCAGAGGCGCCGGCGGTGCAAGAGGCGGGCAAGCGCAGAGGGGCCGGCCGTGCAGGAGGCGGGCAGGCGCGGAGGGACCGGCCGTGGTGGAAGCGGGTGGGTGCGGAGGGACCGGCCGTGGTGGAGGCGGGAGGGTGCGGGAGGGGGGAGGTAGGGATGCGTAGGGCATGGGAATGCGAGAGGCAGGCGGGTGTGGGAGTGCTGGAGGGGTTGCGGGTGCTGGAGGCGGGATAAGGGTGCAGGAGGTATCGGTGACGGCGGCGGTGAAGGGGTTTCGTACGGGTGGGGTGGCGGGCTGGGATGGGTGGTGGGGAGGCGCGGTGAAATGTTCGCCCGAGGGGACGTGGACGGCGCGTTCGCGCTTGAGAGGCGGGTTGCGCGTTCGCAGGGAGATCGGTGACGCCGAGTACTCCCGACCGCATAGGCTAAGCGAGACGATGGAGAGAGGAGGCGACACGTGATAGAGCTCGAAAGGCTCCCCGAGCTCGTAGACCCGGTGCTCATTGCCGCGTTCGAGGGGTGGAACGACGCGGGCGAGGCCTCAAGCGGTGTGATCGCCCATCTCGAGTCCGCCTGGAAGGCCGAGCCGCTGATCGCGCTCGACCCGGACGACTACTACGACTTCCAGGTCACCCGGCCCGTCGTGGAGATGGGCGAGGGGCTGACGCGTTCGATCGTGTGGCCGACGACGCGGCTGCTGCGCGCCCGCCCGCCGGGCCTGGAGCGCGATGTCGTGCTGCTGCGCGGCATCGAGCCCAACATGCGCTGGCGCTCGTTCTGCGCCGACATCATCGAGATCTGCCGGGAGCTGGGCATCGAGCTGGCCGTCATGCTGGGCGCGCTGCTCAACGACTCGCCGCACACCCGGCCCGTGCCCATTCTCGGGGGCGCGACGGACGAGGCGCTGGCCCGTTCGACGAACCTGGAGCTGAGCCGCTACGAAGGCCCGACCGGCATCGTCGGGGTGCTGCAGCACGCGTTCGGCGAGGCGGGGCTGGACGCGATTTCGCTGTGGGCGTCGGTGCCGCACTACGTCGCCCAGCCGCCCAACCCGAAGGCGACGCTCGCGCTGCTGCGCCGCCTGGAGGACGTGCTGGAGATCCCCATGCCCCTGGGCGACCTCGACGAGGAGGCCCGCGCGTGGGAGCGCGGCGTCGACGAGCTGGCCTCGCAGGACAGTGAGGTGGCCGAGTACGTCAAGGAGCTCGAGGAGCGCAAGGACGCCGCCGAGTTGCCCGAGGCCAGCGGCGACGCGATCGCGGCCGAGTTCGAGCGCTACCTGCGCCGCCGGGACCGGGATACTGACAGCTAACCCTCAGGGATAAAAACCGCGAAATTTTCGGGATTACGGGTAATAATCGGGGCCATACAAGATTGCATCAAGTTGGGGCTCCAGATTCAAACCGGATAAATCCAGAAAAATCCCTCGGCTTCGCGCCGTGTTGCCTACTCAACTAACCGCGCACGTTAGGCACGCCATGGCGACTTCCCATGTTGACCCGCACCAAAGAAGTCAGGACACCAGGCGCCGCATCCTCGAGATGGCCGTCTCCCTCCGGGAGGACCGCACCGGCGGCTCCGTGGACCACTTCCTCGCGCTGCTGCAGGACCGCCTTCCGTTCTGGCTGAGCATTCTTCACGATCTCTCCTATCGCATCGGAAAAGGGTGCGTAGCGGACAACCTTCTCCCCATTGCCCGAGCGGGCATTAATTACTACATCGACGTACAGAGTGCGGCACTTCCCGCCTTCACCTCGCCGACCGTGACGGTCCGCTTCCGCGAGGCCGTCCGCGACACAGGGCTGGGGCCGCGCACCGAAGTCGCGCCGCTGGCCGCGTACCTGGCGGCAGAGCAGCGCCTCGGCCGGATCGGGCCCGAGGTGGACCCGGAGGCCAGCGCGCGACTGCTGATCGCGGGCTGCTTCCACCGCGCCTATCTCGAGATGTTCGTCGGCGCCGACGCCGGACCGACACTGGAGGACAGCGCTCGCGAGATCGTCCGCGAGCTGCGCCTCGATCCCGTCCCCGCCTGACAGCGACAGCACCTCGGCCCCGCCCCCGCAGGCGGAGCCGAGGTGTTCGCATGCCCGGCCCCTTGCCAGGAGACTGAACATGCGTTTAGTGTGCTGAACATGTGTTCAGCGCATTCGGACCTGACCGCGCAGGCCAAGATCCGCGACGCGGCCATCGCCCACTTCGCCCGCGACGGCTTCCAGAAGACGAACCTGCGGGCCGTCGCCGCCACCGCGGGCGTGAGCGCCGCCCTGGTCATCCACCACTTCGGCAGCAAGGAGAAGCTCCGGGGCGTCTGCGACGACCATGTGCTCGGCGTGCTGGTACGGCGGGCGCACGAGGCCGGGACGCCCGGCCTGCTGGGCGAGTTCATGGCGAACCCGGAGGAGTACCAGCTCCAGGTGCGCTACATGGTCCGGGCGATCGAGGAGGACACCCCCGCCGCGGGCAGGTTCGTCGACACGCTGGTGGCCGAGTCGGAGACGATCCTGCGCGCCGGGATCGCCGAAGGTTCGGTGCGGCCGTCCTCGGACGTGCGGGCGCTGGCCGTGTTCACCGTGCTGACCAGCCTGGCCACGCTGACCATGGCGCCTCCCCTGACCCGCGCGCTCGGGTACGACCGCTTCGGCCCCGAGGTCCTGCGCCGGATGACGCTGCCCACGCTGGAGCTTTTCACCCACGGCCTGTACGCGGACGACGCGCCGCTGAAGGCGGCCCGGGCCGCCTGGGAGGCCACTCAAGAGAACAGGGAGGAATGACCGATGGCGACCGCGATTCCCGCTCTGACCCCGCTGCAGGAAACCCTGTGGCTGACGCTGTGCGGCAGGGCGCTCGACAACCGCCTGCCCCACCCCGTCCTGGGCGACCGGATGGCCGACGAGATCGTCCGCGAGGTCGGCTACGACTACGGCAAGCTCCGCATCCCCTCCTCCAGCGCGCTCTACATCGCGCACCGGGCCAGGAAGCTGGACGAGATCGCCCAGCGCTTCCTCGCCCGCCACCCCGACGCGATCGGCCTGGACCTGGGGGCCGGCCTCGACAGCCGGGCGCTGCGCATCGCCCCGCCGCCCACCGCCGAATGGCACGACGTCGACTTCCCCGAGGTCGTCGCCGCCCGGCGGCGGCTGCTGCCGGATCGCGCCAGGCCGCACGACATCGCCGCGGACGTCACCGACCCCGCGTGGCTGGACGGCCTGCCCTCCGACCGGCCGGCGGTGATCGTCGCCGACGGGCTGATCGCGTTCCTCCCGCTGGCGGAGATGATCGCGCTGGTCAACCGCCTCATCGACCACTTCCCCACCGGCGAGATCGCCTTCAACGGCTACAGCAGGTTCGCCGTGTGGGCCCAGAAGCGGGTCGCCGTCGGGAAGAACATCGCCGACATCTCCAGGTTCCCGGGCCTCGACGATCCCCGGGAGCCCGAACGCTGGCATCCCAGGCTGAAGCTGGTCAAGGAGATCCTGATGACGCGGGAGCCCGAGGTGGCCGAGTTCCCGACGTGGCTGCGGCTGATGAACCGCCTGACCGCCCCCAGCGCGGCGCTGTCGCGGAAGGGGAACGTGGTTCTCCACTACCGCTTCCAGGGTTAGACTGATTGTCAGTCGTACTGACGATCTGGAGAGCTGACCATGATTCTGATCACCGGCGGGCTGGGCTTCATCGGCACGCACACCGCCCAGGCCCTGCTCGACCTCGGCGAATCCTGCGTGCTCGTGCAGCGCAGGCCCGCCGTGCTGCCCGAGAGGTTCGCGAACGCGCCCGTCGTCGTCGAGCAGGCCGACCTCACCGACGAGGCGGCCCTCCTGGCCGTCGGCGAGCGGCACAAGATCACCGGCATCGTGCACCTCGCCGGCTCCATCCCGTGGCCGCCCGGCGCGTACCAGCCTCTGGAGGGCGCGGACAAGTCCGTCCGCAGCCTCCTGAACGTCTTCCGCGCCGCGAGCGAGTGGCAGGTGGCGCGGCTCGGCCTGGCCAGCACGATCGGCGTGTACGGCGGCGTCACCGGCGAGGGCGCACTCAGGGAGGACCTCCCCCTGCCGATGACCTCACCTCACCCGATCCCGGCGTTCAAGAAGATCGGCGAGCTGCTCGGCGACCATCTGGCCGGCGCCATGGATCTCGACGTGGTCCACTACCGCATCGGCGCCATCTGGGGCCCGCTCGGCCACACCCGGTCGCCGTTCTTCGCCGCGCCCCAGCTCGTGCACGCGGCCGCGCACGGCGTCGAGCCCGACCTGTCCGCGCTGCGCGCCGGCGCGTACGCGGAGGACGGCATCGACCTGTGCTACGTCAAGGACTGCGGCCGGGCCCTGGCCCTGCTCCAGCTCGCGGACCGGCTGGCGCACCGCACGTACAACGTGGCCTCCGGGAGGGCGACGACCAACGGCGAGGTCGCCGCGGCGATCAGGAAGCTCGTCCCCGACGCCCGGGTCGGCCTCCCGGAGGGACGCGACCCCGCCGCGCGGGACACCTGGCTCGACATCACCCGCCTGCGCGAGGACACGGGATACGAGCCCGCCTACGACACCGAGCGGGCGGTCGCCGACTACCTCGCCTGGCTGCGCGCCGGGAACGAGCGTTAGGCGGTCAGCCTCCCAGGGCGGCCAGCCGGCACACCGTACCGTCGATGACCTGGGTGTACACGGCCTCGGTCAGCTCGGCCACGCGCGGCCAGCCGTACCGCTCGCGGGCCCTGAGCGCCCCGGCGGCGGCGAGCTCCGCCCGCTTGCCCGGGTGGTCGAGCACGTCGCTCAGCGCCCTGGCCAGGGCGCGCGGGCGGCGCGGCGGCACCAGGACGCCGCAGCCGGCGACCGTGTCCAGGTGTCCCCCGACCGCCGAGGCCACGACGGGCACGCCGCACGCCATCGCCTCGATCGACACCATGCCGAACGGCTCGTACCAGGGCACCGCCACCAGGACGTCGGCCGAGCGCATGAGCGCCGGCACGTGCTCGCGGGGCACGCTGCCGATCACGTGGACCCGGCGTTCGAGCCCGTACGCCCGCGCCAGCTCGTACAGCCTGACCGCCTCCTCGTCGTCCTCGAGGCCGCCCGCGATCACCAGGTCGGCATCGGGGATCCGGCGCAGCGCCCTGATCACGGTGTCCACGCCCTTGCGCGGCACCAGCCTGCCGATGCTGAGGATCAGCTTGTCGCCCGTGCGCGGCGCCACCGGCCCGTCCGGGCGGAACACCGACAGGTCCACCCCGCACGGCACGACCGCGATGCGCCGCTCGGGGACGCCCATCGCGCGCAGTTCGGCCACCTCGTCGCCGCAGGTGGCCAGCACGGCGTCGGCGCGCCTGCCGATCGCGCGCTCGGTGTCGATCCGGTGGGCGGGGCTGGTGTCGGCGTCGCCCTGCCAGCGCCGCTTGACGGTGCCGAGCGCGTGGAACGTCTGCACCACCGGCACCCCCTCGGCCGCCTGCAGCGCCGCCTGCCCGCTCATCCAGAAGTGGGCGTGGACGACGTCCGGGGGGCTCGCGGCCCAGCGGTCGGCCAGGCGCTCGGTGAACTCGGCCATGTACGGGGGCAGCTCGTCCTTGGGGATCGGGACCGGCGGCCCGGCCGTGACGTACTCGACCGTGACGCCCGGCGCCATGGTCACCGACTCGGGCTGCCGCTCGGAGGTGCGCCGGGTGTGGACGACGATCGTGTGCCCGCGCCCGGCCAGCGCGCGGGCCAGTTCGGCGACGTGGACGTTCTGGCCGCCGGAGTCGACGCCGCCGACCGCCGCCAGCGGGTCCGCGTGCTCGGAGATGAGATCGACCTTCACTGCGTCAGCTCCCTTACTGCCTTGACCACCTGCTCGCTTGTCACGTGGGACAGGCACGGGTGCCCGGGCACCGGGCAGGCGCGCGCCCTGCTTGCGCGGCAGGGCGCCTCCTGGTCTCCGAGCAGCACCGTGGGCACGCCGTACGGGGCCCACCGCGCCGCGGGGACGACAGGGGCGAACAGGCTCACGACCGGCGTGCCGACCGCGGCGGCCAGGTGCGCGGGGCCGGTGTTGCCCGCCACGAGCACGCAGGCGCCGTCGATGACGGCGGCGAGTTCGGCGAATGTGGTCACACCGCCGAGATCGACGGCGACGTCACCGGCCACGTAGGCGGTGAGGTCACGTTCGTTGCCGGTCACGACGACCCGGTGTCCGTCCTGCACCAGCTCCCGTACGGTCCGCCGATGGCGTTCGGCCGGCCAGGTCCGCGCGGGGGCCGATGCCCCTGGGTGCACCACGACGTACGTGCCTTTGCTGCCGGCATCGGCGCCGGCACCAAGCAGGTGCCCCAAATCTCCGGTGATATCCGGCAATGGCCGCTGAACAGCGAGTTTGCCGTCATCGTTCTTCGGCAGCTCGAACCCGGCCGCCCTGGCGACCGCCAGCATCCGCTCCGCCTCGGGCACGTCGACGCTCTCGTCCACGACGTGCCGGACGTCCAGGAGCGAGCCGGGGTAGTCGTTGCTGATGGCGGTGATCCTGCGGACGCCGGCGAGCCTGAGCAGCAGGGCCAGCGGGAGCGCCGACTGGTGGAACGAGGTGAGGATCACCGCCTCGTCGATGCCCGCGAGCCTGCCGACCAGGTCGGCCGCCTGCCCCTTGGTGACGGGCGGCGGGGTGTGGTCGATCCACGGGGCCCGCCATTCGATCACCCGGTCCACGCCGGGCAGCAGCTCGGCGGCCGCGCTGCCGCCCGGACCGGCCAGGAAGACGAGCTCGCGGGCCAGCGTGCGCACGGCCCTGACGGCGGGCCCGGCCAGCAGCACGTCGCCGGCGCCGTCCAGCCGCGCCACCAGCACCCGGCCCCGGTCGTCCCGGCCGCGGTGGCTCACGGTGCGGACGGCGGTCCTCCTCGCCGACGCGCGCGACATGGTTCTCATCCTCCGACGCGGGGTCGTACCGCACAGCACCGCTCCCGGCATTCGACCGCTCGTCGCCGCCTGTGCGCGCGGGCACCAGGTGGCGGCCGGATCATGGAAGATCGCGTCGATGCCGAGAAACCTCACCGTTCCCCCTCACAGGCCGGGAACCGCTACCGAGAGGAGCGATGCTCAAACCTTCCCCACGGCATTGAGCTGCGCAAACAGGAGAAACGGCCTGGAGTTGGTCACGTTGAGTAGTTGTTTGCCTGGTTAGGCGCCGGGTAGCTGGCGGACACGCGACGGAGGTGGAAGGTGTTCGAAAAGCGACGTCCCGGCGCGGTGCTCTTCGACCGGGACGGGACCTTGATCAGGGACGTGCCGTACAACGGTGACCCGGACCTCGTCGAGCCCATGCCGGGCGCGGTGGAGGCGGTGGCCAGGCTCAGACGGGCCGAGGTGCCGGTGGCCGTGGTCACCAACCAGTCCGGCGTGGCCAAGGGCCTGCTGTCCCCGGACGACATGGACCAGGTGAACGCCCGGGTGGAGGAGTTGCTGGGCCCGTTCGACGCGTGGGCGATCTGCGTGCACGACGACGCCGACGGCTGCACCTGCCGCAAACCGGCGCCCGGGCTCGTGATCAGGGCCGCCGCCGTGCTGGACGTGAGCCCCCGCGACTGCGTGGTCGTGGGGGACATCGGCAGAGACATGGAGGCGGCCAGGGCCGCCGGGGCCAGGGGCATCCTGGTCCCCACTCCGCAGACCCGGCAGGAGGAGATCCTGGAGGCCGCCGAGGTCGCGGACGACCTGATCGACGTCGTCGACCTCGTGCTCAGCGACGCGGAGGCACCCGTGCCGGCCATCAGCGCGCCGTGGGCCCGAGCTCTGGGTTGGAGCCGCTGGTGAGCCGGCGGAGGTATGAGAGCAGGTCGACTGGGTAGGCGCGAGCAACATGATGATGCTCGACTGGACCCGCAGGGCCGCCTGCCTCGACCTGGACCCGGAATTGTTCTTCCCGATCTCGATGGAAGGGCCGAGCCAGTCGCAGGCCGAACGGGCCAAGCATGTGTGCGCCGGCTGCCCCGTACGTGAACCTTGCCTGGAGTACGCGCTGACCACGCGCCAGGCGCACGGCGTGTGGGGCGGCACCGACCCGCAGCAGCGCAGGGAGCTCGCCCTGCGCTCGGCCGCCTGACCGACCTCCCGGCTCAGCCGGGCAGTGCCGCCGCGAGGAAGCGCTCCCGCTCGGCCGCCTCCAGGTGGTCGCTGAACAGCACGCCATCGAGATGGTCGACCTCGTGCTGCAGCACCCTGGCCAGCACCCCCAGCGCGCGAACCGTCACAGGCTTGCCCAGCATGTCACGGCCACGCGCTGTGACCATGTAGGAACGTTCCAGTGGCCACCACACCCCGGGCGCCGACAGGCACGCCTCGTCGGCCGTGACCCGCCGCTCCGACAGCTCGAGGCGGGGGTTGACCAGATGGCCGGACTTACCGTCGTAGGAGTAGACCACCACCCGTACCGGCTCGCCCACCTGCGGCGCCGCCAGGCCCGCGCGGCCGGCGCCGGCGCGCATGGTGACGGTCAGCGCCTTGACCAGGCGCCGCAGCTCCCGGTCGAAGTCTTGGACCGGCTCCGCGACCGAACGCAGCACCGGATCGTCGAACGTGCGAATAGGCCGGACCGTCACCCGCAACTCCCCGATAGGCCACGTCGTCACCGTTGACGTTTCCCGTGACCGCGCCTCGCCAATCCCTGAGGACCCGCCTTGTAGCACAGCGGTAACAGAGGAGACCCGTGGGTGAAACCACCCGAAAGCAGTATCGGAGGGTGATCTCACTTGCGTCACACGTGCCTGTGATGCCTGGCCGGGTGCTCGGGGCCCGGCCAGGCATCTTCGACTACCTGGAGGTGCCGGCATGAGCGTGCTTGCCCTTGAGGGCGGGTCTTCCCCGGAGACGGCCCCCGACGCCCTGTCGGGCTTCACGGTCGGCGTGACCGCGACGAGGCGGCGCGAGGAGTTCGGCGCGCTGCTGGAGCGGCGCGGCGCCCGGGTGGTCAGCGCCCCCGCGATCCGGCTGGTCCCGCTGGCCGAGGACGCCGACCTGCTCGCCGCGACCCGGCTCAGCCTGGCGGGGCCGCTCGACGACGTGGTGGTCACCACCGGCGTCGGCTTCCGCGGGTGGATGGCCGCCGCCGAGGGCTGGGGCCTGTCGTCCGACCTGGGCGAGCACCTGGCGAACGCGCGTCTGCTGACCCGCGGCCCAAAGGCCCGGGGTGCGGTCCGCGCCGCCGGCCTCAACGACCACTGGACGCCCGCCACCGAATCGTGCCAGGAGGTCAAGCAGTACCTGCTCGACCAGGACCTGCGCGGGCGGCGCATCGCGGTGCAGCAGCATGGCGAGCCGCTCAGCGACTTCGTGGCGGACCTGCGCCAGGCGGGGGCCGAGGTGATCGAGATCCCGGTCTACCGGTGGCTGCCGTACCGCGACATCTCGCCGCTGCGCCGCCTCATCAGCCAGACGGTCTCCGGGGCGGTGGACGCGGTGGCCTTCACCAGCGCGCCCGCCGTGCACGCGATGCTGGGCGCGGCCCGCGCGGAAGGGCTGGAGGAGTCGCTGCTGTCGGCGTTCAGCGGGACGGTCGTGGCCGCCTGCGTCGGGCCCGTCACCGCCGAGCCGCTGACCTCGCGCGGCGTGCCCACACTTCAGCCCGAACGCTCCCGCCTCGGCGCGCTCGCCCGCGCCCTGGCCCGGCACCTGCCCGAGCACGGGGTGACCCGGCTCGTGGCGGGCGATCATCGGCTGGAGATCCGCGGCCACGCGGTGGTGGTGGACGGCGAGCTGCGCCCGCTGCCCCCGGCGCCGATGGCGGTGCTCAAGCGCCTGGCCGACAAGCCGGGTCACGTGGTGTCCCGCGCCGACCTGCGTACCGTGCTGCCCGGCAGCGTCGCCCGCGACTCGGCCGAGCACGCGGTGGAGATGGCGATCACGCGGCTGCGGCGGGCGCTCGGGCCGAGCGGGATCGTGGAGACGGTGGTCAAGCGCGGCTACCGGCTCGCCTGCCAGTACGAGGCGGGACAGTGATCGAACGTACGGCCACGCTCGTCCTGGCCGCGCACGGCACGCGGAGTGCCGCCGGGGAGTCGACCCTGTCGGCCCTGGCGGAGGCGGTCAGGAGGGCCCGTCCCGGGCACCGGGTCGAGCTGAGCTACCTCGAGATCAGCTCGCCCCTGCTGTCCGACGTGCTGCCCGCCGTCCGCGGGCCCGTGGTCGTCGTCCCGCTGCTGCTGGCGGGCGGCTACCACGCCCACATCGACCTGCCGGAGGTCATCGCCTCCCGCCGCCCCGACGCCGTGGTCGCCGGCTGGCTGGGGCCGCACCGGCTGCTGACCTCGGCGCTGGTCCGCAAGCTGGCGCGCGCCGGGCTGCGCGCCACGGACGCGGTGCTGCTCGGGGCCGCGGGCTCCTCCGACCCGTCCGCCCTCGCCGACGTCCGCGCCGCCGCCCACCGGCTTGCGGTACGCCTGGCCCGGCCGGTCACGGCCGCCTTCGCCTCGGCCGGGTCGCCGTCCCTGGAGGAGGCCATGGAACGGCTCGGCTCGACCCCGGCCGCCCGGGTGGCCATCGCCTCGTACGTGCTCGCGCCCGGCCACTTCCACGACCGGCTGGCGTCGGCGGGGGCGGGGCTGGTGAGCGATCCGCTCGGTCCGGACCCGGACGTGGCGGCCCTGATCTGGCACCGCTACGACACAGCCCTCACCAGGCGCCACACGCTCGCCCGGCGTTCACCCGGCCTGCACCGGGCGTCCCTGTAACGGAGGTTGCGGCTTTCGGCGGGGCCTGACCGGTTTTCGGCGCCCCGCCGTTCGCGTTGCGCGCCGTTCGACCCGGGAGCGCCGGCGAACCCGGCGCTCGTGGGACGGCGTCAGAGCGCGACGCCCAGGAGGGCGTCTGTGAGGTCGCGGACCAGGGCGGGGGCGTCGGGGTCGGGGCCGCCCTGGGTGAGGGCCTCGTCGGCCCAGGCGTCGATGGCGGTCAGGGCGGCCGCGGAGTCGAGGTCGTCGGCCATCCGGGCGCGTACCGTGGCCAGCAGCTCGTCGGCGCGCGGCCCCGAGGGCAGGGCGACCGCCGCGCGCCACCGCGCCAGCCGCCGCTCGGCGTCGGCCATCATGGACGGGACGTACTCCCAGTCCGCGCGGTAGTGCTGGGCCAGCAGCACCAGCCGGATCGCCATCGGTTCGTGGGCCACCCGCAGCCTGGACACGAACACCAGGTTGCCCTTGGACTTCGACATCTTCTCGCCGTCCAGCGCCACCATGCCCGCGTGCGTGTAGAACTTGGCGAACGGCCACTCGCCGGTGAGGGCGTGTCCCTCGGAGGCGCCGCACTCGTGGTGCGGGAAGATCAGGTCCGAGCCGCCGCCCGCCACGTCGTAGCCGCCCCCCAGGCTGTCCAGGGCGATCGCGGTGCACTCGATGTGCCATCCGGGCCGCCCTCGGCCCAGAGGGGAGTCCCAGGCGGGCTCTCCGGGGCGCTCGGCCCGCCACAGCAGCCAGTCGAGGGGGTGCCGCTTGCCCGCCCGATCGGGGTCGCCTCCGCGTTCGGCGAACAGGGCCAGCATCTGCGCCTCGTCGTAGCCGGACACCTGGCCGAACTTGGGCGCGTCGGACACGCTGAAGTAGACGTCGCCGTCCAGGGCGTACGTGACGCCCTTGGCGGACAGCCTGGAGATCAGCTCGGCCACCCGGCCGACGACCTCGGTGACGCCCACGTACTCGCGGGGCGGCAGGATCCGCAGCGCCTCCATGTCGCCGCGGAAGAGCTCGATCTCCCGCTCGGCCAGCTCCCGCCAGTCGATCCCGGTCTGCTCGGCCCGCTCCAGCAGCGGGTCGTCCACGTCGGTCGCGTTCTGCGTGTAGTGGACCTCGTGGCCCGCGTCACGCCACATCCGGCCGACGAGATCGAAGGCGTGGTAGGTGTTGGCGTGGCCGAGGTGGGTGGCGTCATAGGGGGTGATGCCGCAGACGTACATCCTGGCGGTCGGCCCCGGATCGCTCTGCCTCACCTGCTTGGCCGAGGTGTCATAGAGACTCAGCGGAATGCTCTCACCTGGGAGCTTTGGAACGTTCTGGGCAGCCCACGATCTCATGTGTTTGAGCCTATCTGTCCCGATCAGCGGTCAGGTCAGTGAACTCGTACGTCACGTCCTGCGGCGAGAGTGAGACCTCCATCACCGACAGGGAGGCGAAGACCCGGCCGTCGGGGCGCTCGTGCCGGACGATGAGCGCGCCGGGGTCGGCGGACGGCTCCGCCTTGATGAGCTCGCTCCAGGTCTCGCTCTCGAACCTGGGCAGGTACACGACGACCCGTTCGCTCGCCGGATCGAGGCCCGTGTTCACGATCATGCTGATCCCGTCGGGCAGGTCGGTGGTGGTCAGCCGGTCGCCGTCCCAGCTGAACATGCGGATCCGCGCCAGGTCGGCGAGCACCAGGTGGAAGGGGTCGTAGCGGGTCAGGTCGGGGCCGGGCGGCCCGCCCGTGAACGCGGCCCGCAGTGCCAGGTCGCCGCGCGAGAGCCGGTCCGTCTCCGGCGCGGGCCGGCCGTGCCCGTTGAGCAGCGCGGCGGCGCGGCGGGCCGCCGGGTTGACGGCCAGCCAGGTGCCGCCGGCCTTGAGGTCGCGCCCGCCGACCACGCCCGGATATTCCGGCCAGTGCTCGCCCGGCGCCTCCCACGGGCGGTCGGTGAACTCGTCTCTGACGCCCATGAGGGTGAGCGTCCGCCCGGGTTTCACGATCAGCGTGCACATGGGGCAAAGGGTAATAAACGGGCTTCGGCCGCCGACGGGAGGGGGGCGGGCCCTGACGGGCCCGGGAACGGTTCAGATCGGGGGCCAGGGGATGGCGGGCCAGCCCTCGGAGGGGTACGGGTGCACGCCGGTGTCGAGCAGCCGCCTGACGCGCTGCCAGGTGGCCTCGACCTCCTCCAGGCTCAGCAGCTCGCGCAGCCTGCGCCCGAGGGAGCCGGACTCGATGTCGCGCTCCAGTTTGGCCAGCACGGCCACCGCCTCGCGGGCGAGGGGCTTGCCGCGCCACTGCCAGAGCACGGTACGCAGCTTGTCCTCGACGGAGAAGCAGACCCCGTGATCGACCCCGTAGACGTGCCCCGTGGGCAGCGGCAGCAGGTGGCCGCCCTTGCGGTCGGCGTTGTTGACCACCGCGTCGAACACCGCCATCCGGCGCACCAGCGGGTTTCGGCTCTTGACCAGCCGCTGGAGGTCGATCTCGCGCTCGGTGTCGATCCACAGCTGGACCATGCCGGGCCCGAAGGGGCCGTCGCGGTAGACGGTGGGCGGCACGATGTTCCAGCCGGTCGCCTGCGAGACCTCGAACGCGGCCACCTCCCGGGCGGCCAGCGTGCCGTCGGGGAAGTCCCACAGCGGGCGCTCGCCGCGTACCGGCTTGTAGACGCAGGCGGCCGAGCGGGAGCCCAGCTTGACCGAGCAGTAGAGCGTCATGTTGGTGGCCTCGACGAGGCGGCCGGCCACCTCCAGCCGGCCGTCGCGCAGCAGCGCGAGAGCCTCATCCTCCTGCATGGACGGCGGTTGCCGGGACGGCTTGACGGCCGGTTCGCTCTCCGGAGCGGTCATGAAGCCGCCTCACCCCCGCGATATCCGTTGAGGCGTACGCAGACGTGCCCGGAAGCGTCGAGCGGCTGTCCGCACAGCGGGCACGGCGGTCGGCCCGCGGCGACGATCTCGAGGGCCCGCCGGGTGAAGGCGCGAGCGGCTCCCGCGCTGATGCGCACGCGCAGCACCGCGGGGTCGGCGTCCTCGACGTCGTCCTCGTCGACGACCTCCTGCGCCTCGATCACCACTTGCGACTTCTCCGCGTCCCAGGCCAGCGCCATGGTGCCCACCCGGAAGTCCTCCGAGAGGGGCACGTCGAGCGGCGCGTCGTCGGCCAGGTCGGCCGGGGCCAGCGCGGGCACGTGCGCGGTGCCCCCGCTCAGGCGCAGCACCTCGTCCAGCAACTCGTCGAGCCTGCCCGCGAGGGCGGCGACCTGCAACTTCTCCAGCGCCACCGTGGTCAGTCTGCCCTCGGCCCTGGCCTGCAGAAAAAAGGCGCGCGCGCCCGGCTGCCCCAGGGCACCGGCGACGAACCTCTCTGGTGGGTCGTAGTCGAAGACCGGCATACGCTGACCTTACGTGGTTCCGGGTCCGCCGCCGACGGCGGCATCGCTCCCGGTGATGTTTTCTCCCCCGTCTTTCTCCTCCGAATCCTCGGGAAGCCGCAATTCCCCCATATCGTTGACCCTGAGAACAAAGGGTCGCAGGGGGGCATAGCGAATGATGGTGAGGGCCGCAGGATCGGCTGTTATCCGCTGAAAGTGATCGAGATGCAGGCCCAGAGCGTCCGCGACGATCGATTTGATCACGTCGCCGTGGCTGCAAACCAGGTAGACAGCCTTCTCCCCCAGGCGTTGATTCCACTCCCGGACCGCCGAGACCGCCCGGTGTTGCATACCGGCCAGGGACTCCCCTTCCGGAAATGTCACCGCACTGGGGTGCGCCTGCACCACCTGCCACAGCGGCTCCTTGGCGAGCTCCTTGAGCGGGCGGCCGGTCCAGCCGCCGTAGCCGCACTCGATGAAGCGGTCGTCGACGAGGACGTCCATCCCCCGCCCGTCGGCGACCGCGTGGGCCGTTTCCCGGCAGCGTTCGAGCGGGCTGGAGACGACGGCGTCCAGCCTGACGCCCGCGACGCGGGCGGCCAGCGCCGCGGCCTGCGCCCGGCCGGCCTCGCTCAGATGCACCCCCGGCGTACGTCCGGCCAGCACCGGGCCGGTGAGGTCCGTCAGCCCGTGGCGGGCCAAAAGCAGCGTGGTCACTCCGCAAGTGTCGCAGGCGTGGATCACAACATCTCATCGTGGGCCGCCGCTGCCGCCTCAACCGCGAGCAACAGTGGTGCGGCAGCCCGATGAGCAGGTTTCTTGTTGGTAACCTGGCGGGATCATGGAGCAGCGCTATGTCGGCCACAGCGGCCTGTCGGTGTCCCGGCTGGGGCTCGGCACGATGACCTGGGGGCGTGACACCGACGCCGACGAGGCGGCCGCCCAGCTCCGCACGTTCCTGGACGCGGGCGGCAATCTCGTCGACACGGCCGACGTCTACACCGGTGGCGACTCCGAGCGGCTGCTGGGCCGGATGCTGCGCGACTCGGTGCCGCGTTCGGAGCTGGTGATCTCCACCAAGGCCGTGGTGACGCCGACCGGCCGCCGGCCGCGCGACGCCTCCAGGCGCCACCTGATCGCCGCGGTCGACGACTCGCTCAACCGGCTCGGGCTCGACTACGTCGACCTGTGGCAGCTGCACACGTACGACGCCGAGGTGCCGCTGGAGGAGACCCTGGCCGCGCTCGACGCGATCGTCTCCTCCGGGCGGGCGGTCTACGCCGGCGTGTGCGACTACACCGGCTGGCAGCTGGCCGTCGCGGCGGTCACCCAGAAGATGATCCCCGGCCGCATCCCGATCACCTCGGCGCAGGCCGAATACTCGCTGCTGGCCCGCGAGCCCGAACGCGAGCTGCTGCCCGCCGCCGCCGAGCTGGGCGTGGGCGTGCTGGCCTGGTCGCCGCTGGGCCGCGGGGTGCTGACCGGGAAATACCGCACCGGCATCCCGGCCGACTCCCGGGCCGCCACCCCGCACTTCGCCGACTTCGTCCGGCCGTATCTGGATGAGCGCAGCCGCAGCGTCGTCGAGTCGGTCATGACCGCCGCCGACGGGCTCGGCGTCTCACCGCTGGCGGTCGCCCTGTCCTGGGTCCGCGATCAGCCGGGGATCTCCTCGGCCATCGTCGGAGCCCGTACGCACGCGCAGCTCACGGGGGCCCTGACGGCCGAGGACGTGGTGCTGCCCATAGAGATCCGAGAGGCCCTCGATGACGTGTCGTCACTCGACTGACCCCTCGCCCCAGGAACGAGAGACCCCCTCGCGTATCACTAGTCGATACCGAATCGCAACTTTACCTGCCAAACGCCTGCGTCTCATGTCCGATGTCCATAAAGATTTTCCCCGGAAGCGACGCAGGAGGGGACGGATGGGGAGCAGGACCGCGATCTCGGTTGGAGTTCTCGCGGTGGCGCTGGTGGCCGTCCCGGGGGCCGCGACGGCCGCGACGGCCGACGCGCAGGACTGCACACGCGACGGGGGCCTGCTCTCAGGGGTGACCAACACACTGTGCGACGTGGTGAGCACGCTCACCGGCACGGTCGACACCTTAACCGGCGGGACGACCGAAAAAGTGACGGACGGCGTGACCGACACCACCGACGAGGTGCTCGGCAGGGTCGGAGAGGCGGTGCCGACCACCAAGTCCACGCCCACCACCAAGTCCTCGCCGTCGCCCGCCACCTCCACGACGGGGCAGGACGACCCCTCGAGCAGCGCCTGCCAGCCGGGGCTCGCCTGCGCGGACGGGGAGGCCACGCAGAAGCTCTCCCCCTCGCCCTCCCCCTCGCGCACGTCGCGGCCCCGCGAATGGGGCGTGGAGTCCCTGCCCAGCAGGAGGCCCACCGCGCCGGAGCAGCGGCCGCAGACCGTGGACACGGGGCGGCCGGTGGTCGAGAAGGAGACGAAGGTCGACACGGACGAGCCGCGGGTGGACCTGCTGTGGCCCAATCCGTTCGCCCATGAGCTGACCCTGCCGATGCAGGACAAGCGGGTCGTACGGCCCAGCCCGCCCGCCTCGGACGTGCTGGGGACGGCGCTGACGATCGCGCTGCTGGGGTCGGCGGTGCTGGCCACGCGGATCGTCCAGCAGCGGCGGCAGCGCACGGAGCCGGTGGAGTCGATCCCCTTCGAACCGGCGCGCGCCGGCAGCGGCAGTGGCACCGGGAACGGCCGTCATCGCCTGGCCTGACCGGCCGGGAACGAAGAAGCGGGGCCCCGCGACCCGCGAGACCCCGCACTGACCTCTGATCAGGCGCCTACGGCCCTCTGATCAGGCGCCGACGGCGTGGACACCGCCGTCCACGTGGACGATGTCGCCGGTCGTCGCCGGGAACCAGTCCGACATGAGAGCCACGCAGGCCTTGGCCGCCGGAATCGTGTCCGACAGGTCCCAGCCCAGCGGGGCCTTCTCCGGCCAGCTGTCCTCGAACTCCTTGAAGCCGGGGATCGACTTGGCCGCCATGGTGCGCAGCGGACCGGCCGCCACCAGGTTGACGCGGATGTTGTGCTGCCCCAGGTCACGGGCGAGATAGCGGCTGCACGACTCCAGGCCCGCCTTGGCCACGCCCATCCAGTCGTAGACGGGCCACGCCTTCGTGGCGTCGAAGTCGAGGCCCACGACCGCCCCGCCCTCCTTCATGAGGGGCAGGCAGGCCACGGCGAGCGACTTGAACGAGTAGGTCGACACGTGCAGGGCCGTGGCGACGTCCTCCCACGTGGTGTTGAGGAAGTTGCCGCCCAGCGCCGTCTGCGGGGCGAAGCCGATCGAGTGGACCACGCCGTCGAGGCCGTCCACGTGCTCGCCCACCCGCGCCGCGAGCGTGTCGAGGTGCTCGTTGTTCTGGACGTCGAGCTCCAGCACCGGCGCCGGCGCCGGCAGCCGCTTGGCGATGCGCTCGACCAGGCTCAGCCGGCCGAACCCGGTGAGCACCACCGTGGCGCCCTCCTCCTGGGCCAGCTTGGCCACCGAGAACGCGATCGAGGCGTCGGTGAGCACGCCGGTCACGAGGATCCGCTTGCCTTCGAGAATTCCCACGTCAGTGCCCCATTCCGAGTCCGCCGTCGACCGGGATCACGGCCCCGGTGATGTAAGAGGCGTCGTCGCCGGCCAGGAAGCGTACGACGCGTGCCACCTCCTCGGGCGCCGCCTGGCGGCCGAGGGGGATGCGCGAGACGATCGCCTCCTGGTCGAGGTCGGCCGTCATGTCGGTGGCCACGAAACCGGGCGCGACCACGTTGACCGTGATGTTGCGCGAGCCGTACTCGCGGGCCAGGGAGCGGGCGAAGCCGACCAGCCCGGCCTTGGAGGCGGCGTAGTTGGCCTGGCCGGCCTGGCCGGTCAGGCCGACCACGGAGGAGATGAGGATGATCCGGCCGCGCTTGAGCTTCATCATCGGGCGGATGGCCCGCTTGGCCACGCGGTAGGCGCCCGTCAGGTTGGCGTCGATGACGTCGGTGAAGGTGTCTTCCTTCATCATCGCCAGCAGCGTGTCCTTGGTGATGCCGGCGTTGGAGACGAGGACCTCGACCGGGCCCTGCTCCGCCTCGACCTTGTCGAACGCGGCCTCGACGTCGGCCATGCCGGTGACGTCGCAGCGCACGCCGAACAGGCCCTCGGGCGGCTCCCCCGATCGGTAG
Organism: Nonomuraea sp. NPDC050451; assembly: GCF_044458585.1. NCBI lineage: Bacteria > Bacillati > Actinomycetota > Actinomycetes > Streptosporangiales > Streptosporangiaceae > Nonomuraea > Nonomuraea sp. NPDC050451. Next base: position 242,425 of record NZ_JBITHZ010000008.1, on the reverse strand, counting down.
GTGACCGCGACGGCGTCGCCGGCCGCGGCGAGTTCACGGGCGATCGCGAGGCCTATGCCGCGATTGCCTCCGGTGACGAGTACAGAGCGTGCCATGGCACCAGACGCTATCTCCTACCGGCGGGTATCCGGTTGTCCGGGTGGCACAAGATCACAGGGTTAGGATCGTGGACATGCGCCAGATCGATCCCGACTTCCTGGAGCTGCCGCTGCGGCAGCTGGCGGACGCCGCCCTGCAACGCGCCCGCGAACTCGGCGCCGAACACGCCGACTTCCGGCTCGAACGCGTCAGGGCCGAGACTCTCAGCCTTTATGACGCCCGGCTCGAAGGCGCCATGGACGCCGACGACCTCGGCTACGCCGTGCGCGTCGTCAAGGGCGGCACGTGGGGGTTCGCGGCCGGCATCCGACTGACGCCGGAGGCCGCCGCGGCCGTGGCCGAGCAGGCGGTGCGGGTGGCGGAGGTGAGCGCCCCGATCAACCGGGAGCCCATCGAGCTGGCGCCCGAGCCGGTGCACGCCGAGGCCGTGTGGGTGTCGGCGTACGACGTCGACCCGTTCGAGGTCTCCTCGGCCGACAAGGTGAGCCTGCTGGCCGACTGGTCGGCCGGCCTGCTGAAGGGCGCCGACCACGTGTCGGCGCGGCTGCTGCAGGTCAAGGAGCAGAAGTTCTACGCCGACACGGCCGGCACGGTCACCACGCAGCAGCGGGTGCGGGTGCATCCCAAGCTCAACGCGATGAAGGCGCACGAGAGCGGCTTCGACGACATGTCGACGCTCGCGCCGCCGGTCGGGCGCGGGTACGAATACCTGACGGGCACGGGCTGGGACTGGCAGGGCGAGCTGGCCAGGCTGCCCGAGTTGCTGGCGGAGAAGCTGGCGGCGCCCTCCGTCGAGGCGGGCGACTACGACCTGGTCATCGACCCGTCCAACCTGTGGCTGACGATCCACGAGTCGATCGGCCACGCGACCGAGCTGGACCGGGCGCTCGGCTACGAGGCGGCGTACGCGGGCACCAGCTTCGCCACGTTCGACCAGCTGGGCGAGCTGGTCTACGGCTCGCCGCTGATGAACGTGACCGGCGACCGCACGGTCACGCACGGCCTGTCCACGATCGGCTACGACGACGAGGGCGTGCAGGGGCAGAGCTTCGACATTGTCAAGGACGGGATCCTGGTCGGCTACCAGCTCGACCGGCGGATGGCCCTGATGAAGGGGCTCGGGCGGTCCAACGGGTGCGCGTTCGCCGACTCGCCTGGGCACATGCCGATCCAGCGCATGGCCAACGTGTCGCTGGCGCCCGCGCCTGACGGCCCCTCCACCGACGAGCTGATCTCGGGCGTGGAGCGGGGCGTCTACATCGTCGGCGACAAGAGCTGGTCGATCGACATGCAGCGCTACAACTTCCAGTTCACCGGGCAGCGGGCGTACAAGATCTCCCACGGGAAGCTGGCCGGGCAGGTCAGGGACTTCGCCTACCAGGCGACCACGACGGACTTCTGGCAGTCGATGGAGGCCGTCGGCGGGCCGCAGACGTACGTGCTCGGGGGCGCCTTCAACTGCGGCAAGGGCCAGCCGGGTCAGGTCGCGCCGGTCAGCCACGGCTGCCCGTCGGCGCTGTTCAGGGGCGTGCGGATCCTCAACACCGTTCAGGAGGGTGGCAAGTGAACGAGCGGAGCGAGCGAACCCGTAAGCACGGATTCTCGGAGAGCCGGTCCGGCTTGCCGGTCCAGACCTCTCCGCAGGAGATGGTCGAGAGGGCCCTGGAGCTCTCGGCGAACGACGACTGCGTGGTGCTGGTGGACGAGGGGTCCACGGCCAACCTGCGGTTCGCGGGCAACACGCTCACCACCAACGGCGTCGCCCGCTCCTCCCGGCTGACCGTGATCTCGATCGCGGGGGAGGGTGTCGGGGTCGTGTCGCGAGCCGCCGTACGCGACGATCAGCTCGCGGACGTGGTGGCGGCGGCCGACGCGGCCGCGCGGGAGGCCCAGCCCGCCGAGGACGCCCGCGCCCTCGTCGAGGGCGTGCCGGCGTCGCCGCACTGGGGCTCGGCCGTGGAGCCGACCGACATCGGGGTGTTCGAGGGGTTCGCGCCCGCGCTCGGCGACGCGTTCTCGGCGGCGGAGGCGGGCGGCAGGAAGCTGTACGGGTTCGCGGAGCACTCGCTGACCTCGATGTTCCTCGGCACGTCGACGGGCCTGCGGCTGCGGCACGACCAGCCGACCGGGCGCCTGGAGCTCAACGCCAAGTCGGCCGACCTGAAGCGCTCGGCGTGGACGGGCGTGTCCACCGAGGACTTCACGGACGTGGACGTCGCGGCGCTCGACTCCTCGCTGGCGCAGCGGCTGGAGTGGGCCAAGACCCGGGTCGACCTGCCGGCCGGGCGTTACGAGACGCTGCTGCCGCCGAGCGCGGTGGCCGACCTGATGATCTACCTGTTCTGGTCGGCGGGGGCCAGGGACGCGCTCGACGGGCGCTCGGTGTTCTCCAAGCCCGGCGGCGGCACGCGGGTGGGCGAGCGGCTGGGCACGCTGCCCGTCACGCTGTCGAGCGACCCGTCAGCGCCGGGCATCGCGTGCGCGCCGTTCGTCACGGCGCACGCCTCCAGCCGGGAGAGCTCGGTATTCGACAACGGGTTGCAGCTGGGGCCGACCGACTGGATCAAGGACGGGCGTCTGGAGGCCCTGCTGCAGACCCGCTACTCGGCGGAGCTGAGCGGCCTGCCGGTGACGCCCGGAATCAGCAACCTGATCATGTCGGGCCCCGAGGGCGGCCGGTCCATGGAGGAGATGATCGCCTCCACGGAGCATGGGCTCCTCGTCACCTGCCTGTGGTACATCCGCGAGGTCGACCCGCAGACGCTGCTGGTGACCGGGCTGACGCGGGACGGCGTCTACCTGGTCGAGCACGGGGAGGTCGTGGGCGAGGTCAACAACTTCCGCTTCAACGAGAGCCCGGTCGACCTGCTCGGGCGCTTGACGGAGGTGGGCGCGGGCGGGCGCACGCTGCCCCGGGAGTGGAACGACTACTTCCAGCGCACGATCATGCCGGCGGTGCGGGTGCCCGACTTCAACATGTCGACGGTCAGCCAGGCCAGCTGACCTTCCCGGCGGCCGCGCCCATCTCGGGCGCGGCCCTCGTGATCAGCGGGGGCCCAGGAGGGCGCCCAGGGCGTGGCTGAGAGCCTCGCCGAGGGTCTTGGTGCACGCCTCGTAGCCTTCGTACGGGCCCCCGTACGGGTCGTACACCTCGAGCACCCGCCGCACGTCGCGCCGCTCGGCGGCCGACTCGACGATCGCCCGCGCCCGCTCGGCCGTGTCCGACCGGTAACGGCGGTGCCCCGCCCCGGCCGCCAGTTGGGCGAACTCCGGCAGCGTGAACGTCTTGCGCTCCGCCGCAGGGTCGATCCCGACGGCCACGGCCCGGTGCCCGGCCTCCATCGTCAGCAGCAGATCGGCCGAGCTGACCAGGTCGAGGTCCAGCATCCGGGCACGGTGCGCCCGGCCGTCCAGGCCCAGCCGGTGCAGGGCCGTGATCGCGTGGGGGGCCATCGGCTGGCCGACCAGCGCATGAACCCCCGCGCTCCCCGTCACCACGGGCAGGTGCGCGGAGTTGAGCATCGCCTCGGCGATCACCTGCGCCATGGCGGAACGGCAGATGTTCGCCGTGCACACCAGCAGGATCCGGAACTCAACACTCACACCGGCCAATCTAACCTCTCGCCTCCGGCGAGGGGCGGCGGGACGGCCCTCCGATCCTCCGGGCTCCCCCGGGGCCTGCACGGCCCCCTACGGCCGCCAGAGAGCCGTACACGGCCCGCGAGGTGTCCTGGAGGTCAGGCGTCCTCGAGGCGGAAGCCCACCTTCATGCCGACCTGGAAGTGCGCGACCTCTCCCGCGTCGAGGTATCCGCGGATCTCCGTCACCTCGAACCAGTCGAGGTGACGCAGCGTCTGCGAGGCCCGCCTGATGCCGTTGCGGATGGCCTCGTCGACGCTCTCCCCCGACGTTCCGACGATCTCGGTGACCCGGTACGTTCGATCCGTCATCTCCACATCCTCCTTACTCAAAGGCCATGATCGCATGACCCCTGTTCCCGCACCGGGGCGCTGTCGCCCCCTGCCTGTTCCAGGTCTACGGTGGAAGACATGAAGGGGTGGCGCAGGAGAGCAGACGTCCACCAGGTCACGGACGCCAAGCCGTCGCTGTCGGACGACATCCGCAAGCGCGAGATCGGCTACCTCATCAAGATGGGCATCCGGACGATCTGCCTGATCCTGGCGGTCGTGGTGCCGGTGCCGTGGCCGTACCGGCTGCTGTTCATCGCGGCGGCTGTCTTTTTGCCATACATAGCCGTAATCGGGGCCAATGAGAGAGGGAAGCCTGCCCCTCCGCCTACCTTTGACACCCCTGAAGCTAACCAAACCGAGATACCGCTGCATCGACGCGAGATCGGGTCGTGACTAAGTCTTGACGCATCCCACGGGTTGTAGGTGTACGCTTTAGGCAAGCGCTCCGGTCCCCCGTCGGAGTGCTGGTGCCGGCGTTCCGGGCCCCCGTCGGAACGCCGATGACGCGGCGCCGGGTGGTTTGCCCCCGTAACCACCCGGCGTCGCCTTTTTCCTGGTGAAGCTATTGATCAGCTTGGCGATGCCGGCCGCAGTCGGATAGGGCCGCTTTCCCGAAACCGTTTGCACTCCCTCCCGCCTCGTTATTCACAGGAAATCTTCAGGCGGGAGGGCGGCTTGACTTCAAGAGTTCGTTCGAGTGTCAGCTGTCTGTCAGCGTCTCCGCTGTGGCCTGTCCCCAGTTCTTCGCCAATGTGATCAGTTTCGCCACCGCGTCGTCGGGGGCGGTCCCGGCTCCCTGGGCGAGGCCGAGCAGATACGCCGTCAGGGGCGCGGCCGGTCTGGCCACGCCGTGGGCGACCTCCTTGGTGAGGTCGAGTATCAGGTCGCGGTCCACGGTGGCCGGGTCGATGCCCAGCTCCTTGCAGGCCAGTGCGGTCCATTCGTTGAGCACGTTCATGCGAGCCTCCTCCAGGTCGTCCATTGTGTCGCAGTCGAACCACGGCCTTCCCGGCAGCGCCAGCCGTACGGCTGTGAGGGGGCCGAGCAGGCCCTTGAGCGAGCGGCCCTGGTAGGCGGCGAGGGCCCGCTTGAGCCGGGCCGTCGGCCACACCCCGGCCAGCCACTGCTCCCGTCCCCCGTCATCCACCATCACCACCCCACCGACCGTCCCTTTCTCGGACGCCCGCTGCCGGGCATCTCCGGCCGCTGACGGCACGGCACTCCCCGCCGCCGTCCCAGCGGCGTCCTGAGACACCGGCCAGGGCGCTTGGCTGGGCATCGACGGCCCCGCCGCGCCCTCGGACGCTGACCGCGCCACGCCGCCGGGCGCCGCCTCTACGACGTCGCCGGGCGTCGGGATCACGACATTGCCAGACACCGGCCGCGCCGTCGCACCGGCCGTCGGGCGTGCGGCGTTGCCGGCCGTCGGGCGTGTCGCAGCGGTGTCCGTCTGGGGCGTCGGCTTTTCCCCTGTGGCGGTCGCCGGAGCCGGGTCGGCGGCGTTGAGGGGCGCCGGCTCTGCGGCTTCGGCATGCGTCTGGGGTGCTGGGGGTCCGGCTGGGCTGGTCGGTGGGTGGTTTGTGGCGGCGTTCAGGAGGGCCGTGACGTGGGGGGCGGTGATGAACGGCAGGTCGCCCGCCAGGAGGACCACCCATGGGGCGGTGACCTCGTTCAGTCCGGCCGTCAGGGCCGGGACGGGGCCGCTTCTCGGCGGGTCCTCACGGACGAACACCACTCCGGGGATCGGGCGCTCGGGGCCGACGACGATCGTCGTGCGGGCGTCCGCGACGGCCGTCACCACGTGCTCGACCAGGGATCTGCCGCCCACGGTGAGGCCGGGCTTGTCCGCCCCGCCGAGCCGTCGCGCCTCTCCCCCGGCCAGGATCACCGCGTCGAAGGCCACCTGACCCGGGCTCTCGGCCGAGGGCGCCACCTGGTCAGCCGCCGATGGCGGACATGGGACGAGCGGGCTGGAGGAAGGACGGGTCGTCGATGCCGTGGCCGGCGCGCTTGCGTGCCACGGCGGCGATCCAGCGTTCGGCCAGTTCCTCGTCGGAGGCCCCCTCGCGCATGCGCGTCTTGAGGTCGGACTCCTCCCTCGCGAAGAGGCAGTTGCGTACCTGGCCGTCGGCGGTGAGCCGTACGCGGTCGCAGGACCCGCAGAACGGGCGCGTCACCGACCCGATCACCCCGACCCGGGCGGGACCCCCGTCCACGAGGAACCGCTCGGCCGGCGCGCTGCCGCGCTCCTCCAGGTCGTCCGCCGTGAGGTCGAACGCGCTCGACAACCGGTCGAGGATCTCGTCGGCGTTGACCATGCCCTCGCGGGTCCAGCCGTGCTGGGCGTCGAGGGGCATCTGTTCGATGAAGCGCAGCTCGTAGCCCTGGTCGAGGCACCACCGCAGCAGCGGTACGGCCTCGTGGTCGTTGATGTCGCGCATGAGCACCGCGTTGACCTTGACGGGACGCAGGCCCGCGTCGTCGGCGGCGGCGAGGCCGGCGATCACGTCGGCGTGCCTGTCCCGGTGGGCGAGCCGCTTGAACGTGTCGCGATCGAGCGTGTCGAGCGAGACGTTGACCCGGTCGAGCCCGGCGGCGGCCAGCGGCGCGGCCAGCCGGGCAAGCCCGATGCCGTTGGTGGTCAGCGAGACCTGCGGCCTGGGGGTCAGGGCGGCGGTGCGGGCGACGATGTCGACCAGCTCCCGCCTGATGAGGGGTTCGCCGCCGGTGTAGCGGACTTCGGTGATGCCCAGGCGTTCGACGCCTATGGTCACGAGGCGGACGATCTCGTCGGCGGTGAGGAGCTGCGCGTTGGGGAGCCAGTCGAGGCCTTCTGGGGGCATGCAGTACGTACAGCGCAGGTTGCACTTGTCCGTGAGGGACACCCGCAGATCCGTCGCCACCCGTCCGAACGAGTCTCGCAACATGGGGCGTCACCTCCTGTTCGTTCGCCAGAGGGCCAGACTACGACGCCTGTTGGGCGACGCTCAAAATCACTCCTTCACCGCACGACAACGTTTTGCCGCCTAGATCGATTCCACACAGCCAGGCCGAAGCCGCGTCTCTGTGTTCACCCCGCCGCCTCGTACCAGGCCTCGCGGGCGTGCATCAGGTCGGCCAGGTGGTTTCTCGACCACTCGCAGCCCGCGTTCATGGGCTCGATGAGGCTGCGGCCGAGGTCGGTCAGCTCGTACTCGACGCGCGGCGGGATCTCGTCGTACGCGGTGCGGGTGAGAAAGCCGTCGCGCTCCATGGCGCGCAGGGACTCCGTGAGGACCTTCGGGGTGATGCCGCGCAGCGTGACCTGGAGCTCCTTGAAGCGACGTGGGCCCGACTCCAGGCAACGGATCAGCTTCGCGGTCCACTTGTCGCCGATGCGGATCGGCGCGGCTACCGGAGGGCATCCGGTGAACATGTCCGGATCGAGTGGCTCGGCCATCCCGACATCGTAGGTAACTATCGTTGCGGAAAGCGACGTCTCACCCTTTACCGTCTCGGCGAGTGGCCGGTCCGAAGAGGCCGGCCCAGGCAGAAGGGGCGTGGTGAAGGTGAGCAAGATCGTCGTTTTCGGTGCCGGTGGCCGGGCCGGGGTGCGGGTGGTCGCGGAGGCGGCCGGGCGGGGGCACGAGGTGACAGCCGTCGTCCGGGATCCCGGGAAGTATGCGGGTGTGTTCCCCGAGCCGGGTGCGTCCGGGGCGGGTTCCCCCACGGGGCGGGTGCGGGTGGTGGCTGGGGATGTCACCGACCCGGCCGGCGTGGCGGAGGTCGCGGCGGGGCACGACGCGGCCGTTCAGGTGGCGGCTCGGCTGGACATGTCGTCGGAGGAGTTCTACACGGCTGCGGCCCGGGCGCTGGTCGGCGGGCTGGGCAAGGCCGGGGTGTCCCGGCTGGTGGCGGTCGGGATCGGGAGCCTGCTGGAGGTCTCTCCGGGGGTCCGGCTCGTGGACACGCCGGACTTCCCGGCGGAGGCGCGGGCGTTCTCGCTGGGGCATGCGGCGGAGTTGGAGGTGTTCGAGGGGTCGGGGCTCGACTGGGTGGTGCTCGCGCCGCCGCCTGTGTTCCTCGATGAGTCGGCGTCGCGGACCGGGCGTTATCGGATCGGGGGTGGGGAGGTGCCGGCGTTGGAGCCTGCGTTCTCGTTCGCCGATCTGGGGGTGGCGGTGGTGGACGAGGTCGAACGGCCCCGGCATCACCGCGTCCAGGTTGCCGTGTCGTACTAGACACCGCCGGTTCCCGCACTTCCGGGACGTCTCGTCACCACGCCGCCGCTTTCGGAACGCGCCTGGTGGTGCCCTGGTGGTAGGGCGTCCTGGAAGCCGCGAGCGATGGAGCGCCCTGGGGACGTAAGGCACGGGGCACGCCACGCTTGGGCGCGAGCGGCACTGGGCGCGGGCGGCACTGGGCGACTGCGATGGTCGTGGGGCATGCGGGGCGTGGCAGCGGGGCGCGGGGCGCGGAGGCGAGCGGCGCGGAGGCGAGCGGCGCTGGACGTACGGCGTGCGACGTGCCGAGCGCATTGGACGTGGGGGCGTGGCAGGCAGGGCCCACTGGAAGTGAGGCGCGCGGGACCCGAGACCCCACGGGATCTGGGGTGCGCAGGACCTGGGGTACATGGAACCTGAGGCGCACGGGACCCGGGGTGCACGGGACCCGGGGTGCGCGGAACCTGGGGGCTTGGGAGTGGGCCCGGGTTGTGGTGGTGGGGGTCGCGGTGTTGGGAGGAAGGGGTGGGAATGGGAAACGCCCGGCCGGAGAGGCCGGGCGTTTCGGGGTGGATCAGCGGCGGCCGACGACCTTGACCCAGTCCTTGCCCTCCGCCGGGGAGAGCGAGCGGGAGCCCTCGAAGACCGCGCGCCACGTACCCGACGTGCGGGCGGGAACCCGCGTCGAGAAGTAGCCCTTGCCACTGGTCCTGATGGTGTCCACGTACTCCCAGCGGCCGCTGCCGTCAGGCTGGAAGAGGATCACGATCCGCTTCCAGGCCAGACGGTGCCAGCGCTCCGAGTCCTTGCAGTAGTCGGCGTTGTGCACCGAGACGAGGCCACTGATGTAGTCCTCGTCGCACTGCACGGAGAGCTTGCCCTCGAGAGTGATGGGCCGGCCCCGCCATGCGGGCTCGGGGTTCGCGTCGAACTGCAGGCTCGTGTAGCCCGCGACATCCGGGTCCAGGCCCGGGTCCGGGTCCGCGAGCGCGGGCGAGGCGGCGGTCGCCACCATCGTCGCGCCCAGGGCGGCAGCCGCCAGGCCGGCGGCTAGACGTCGCATCTTCAAAATGGAATTCCTTCCCCGTCTCGAACGCGGCCCCAAGACGGGGCCACGTCAACGCCAATGACGCGTAAGGGTAAGGAAAAGTTGTGGTAAAGCTGATCACAATTCCGCAACGGCGGTTTAAGGCCGTGCTATAGGCATCTTTTCGGCTATTGCGTAATTTGTCGGGACTTGGAGGCGTCTGAGGCGTAGTGTCCTGTTCCGGGGTAGCGGACGCGCCAGAAGCCCCCTGAACGGCCCGTGACCGTCGCCTCGAAGGTCCCCGAGGCGTCCGTCGTCGTCTGCCCTATCCGCTCCCAGGCCGAGGCCTCGTCGCCGCGCCACAGGATCTCCAGCCGCTGCCTGGCGAACGGGCCGTAGTCGGTGTAGCCGCGCGGGTCCACCCGCCTGAGCGAGCCGCGCAGGCGTACCAGGTCCGAGCCTTCGAGCTTGTCCGCCCGCACCGACGAGAGCTTCGTGTCCCGCCTGAACTGGAACGACGCGTACTCGGTGACCGTCGTCCCGCCCGCTCCCCTGGCGGTGGCGCTGATCGTCCAGGTGCCGGTCGGGTAGTAGCGGTTCAGCTGCTTGTCGGGGAGGAAGCGCCAGGTCTCCCAGCCGTTCGCCATGCGGGCCGGCGGGCCGGATCCCGGTCCCGCGGTGCGCCAGGTCAGCTGCGGAAGGGTTCCCTCCAGAGCGTCCTCGGCCGCCTGCGGTGCTTGCGCCGCTTTCTGGCCGAGGGATAGGGCCTGGCCGGGTGCCGAAGCGGGAGCGGGTGCCTGAGCGGGAGCGAGTGCTGGTGCGGATGCTTGAGCGGGAGCGAGTGCTGGTGCGGGTGCCTGAGCGGGTGCTGGTGCGGGTGCCTGAGCAGGAGCGGGTGCCGGTGCCTGGGCGGGTGCCGGCGCTGCGGGCTGGGCGCCCGGTCGAGGTTGGTTGTGCGGTGCGGGGCGGGCATTCGGTGCTGGGCGGGCGCCCGGTCGTGGCTGGTTCGGCGGTGCCGGGCGGGCAATCGGTGCGGGGCGGGCGACCGGTGCCGGCCGGGGCGCGGTGCCCGGGGCGGGGCGGGTGCCGGCGGAGCCGCTGGTGGGGGCGGGGCCCACCGAGCCGGTGTCGGGGGCGGGCGCCGGGGCCGGAGCCGGCGCCGGGATCGGTAGCTTGTCGGTCAGTACGGGGCCGGGCGGAGCGCCGGGTTCGACTTTGACGGTGATGCCGTCCTTGCCGCGCGCGCCTTTGGCGACGACGTCGACCACCAGGCGTACGGAGTCGTTCGCCCCCACGATGGGCTCGGCCGGACGGACGGTGATCGCGCGGATGGCGGGCTCGGTCGCGACCGGAGGCGCGGGCACGGTGAGCGGCCCGGCCGCGAGCGAGACGAGAAGAAGGCTTCTGGTCATGATCGAGACGGTAGGAACCGCCCGGTAATGGCCAGGACCTCGACACACGCCACGAATGGCAAAACCGGGATCAGCCGGAGCAGGCGCGAACCCCGCCGAAAGCGGCCCAGCGAAAGCGGCCTCCCGGAAGTGGCCGACCGGAAGTGGCCGACCGGAAGTGGCCGACCGGAAGTGACCGACCGGAAGTGACCGACCGGAAGTGACCGACCGGAAGCCGACCGCCGGAAGCCGGCCGCCGCAAGAGCGAGGTCCGCGCCGGAAGCGGGCCTAACGTGGCCCGCTGTAGAGGCCCTCGATGACGTCGGCGTACTTGGCGTGGATGATCCGCCGCTTGAGCTTCAGGCTCGGGGTGAGCTCCTCGGTCTCGGCCGTCCACTCGGTGCCGAGCAGCGCCCACTTCTTCACCTGCTGCACCCTGGCCAGCTTGGCGTTGGCGCCCTCGACCGCCGTCTCCACCTCCTTGATGACCTCCGGGTGCTCGGCCAGCTCCGCCAGCGAGGCGAACGCGATGCCGCGCGCCTGCGCCCACCCCGGCGCCACCTCCCCGTCGAGCGTCAGCAGGGCCACCGGGTGCGGCCGGTTGTCGCCGTAGGCGAGGGCCTGGCCGATGAGCATGTGCTCCTTGAGGTGGTTCTCGATCTCGGCCGGGGAGATGTTCTCGCCGCCCGCCGTGATGATCAGCTCCTTCTTCCGGTCGACCACCCGGTAGAAGCCGTCCTCGTCGACCGTGCCGATGTCGCCGGTGTGCAGCCAGCCGCCGTCGTCGACGAGCTCCGCCGTGGCCTCGGGCCGGTTGACGTAGCCGCGGGTGTTGAGCGGGCTGCGGGTGAGGATCTCGCCGTCCTCGGCGATGCGGATCTCGACGCCGGGCTCGGCCCTGCCGACGGTGCCCAGGCGGTAGCAGGAGGGGCTGTTGCCGGTGAACGCGCCGGTCGTCTCCGTCATGCCGTACACGTCGATGACCTTGAGCCCGAGCCCGGCGTAGAAGTGCTGCACCTCGGCGGGCAGCGGCGCGGCGCCCGTGGCGGTCCACTCGGCGCGGTCGAAGCCGATCATGCCGCGGATGATCGACAGCAGGGACGCGTCCGCCTGTTCGTAGGCCGCCTGGATCTCGGGGGTGATCGTGCGCCCGTACTGGCCGGCCTCCACGTACGCGGCGCCCGCGCGCATCGCCTGGCGCACGGCGGCCTGCTGCTCCTCCGGCTGGGTGGCGAGCACGGCGAGCAGGCGGGCCATCATCTTCTCCCACACGCGCGGCACCCCGAAGAACATCATCGGCCTGACCTGCCCCAGCGTCGCCCCCAGGTTGGCCAGGTCGGTGCAGAAGTGCACGTGGGAGACCTTGACCAGGGGCAGGTAGAGGCTGAGGATGCGCTCGGCGATGTGCGCGTACGTGAGGTAGGAGATCTGCGTGCCGCGGACGGGCAGGCTCGTGATGCGGTCGGTGGCGGCGACCTCGTAGAAGACGTTCGCGTGGGTGAGGGGGACGCCCTTGGGCATGCCGGTGGTGCCCGAGGTGTAGAGGACGGTGACCACGTCGTCGGGGGTGACCGCGCTCATGCGGGTCTCGACCTCGGCCGGGTCGGCGGCCAGACGCGTGCGGCCCAGCTCCAGGAAGTCCTCCCACGACATGAACCGCTCGTCCGCGGGCGCCCCCTCCAACATGATGATCTTGCGGAGCCCGTCCAGCCGGGACAGGACGGGCTGCCAGCGGGCCAGCTCGGCCGGGCCGCCCAGCACCGCGTACCTGGCGGCCACGTCTCCGGCCACGAACGCGATCTGGTCGGGCGCGAACGTCGAGTACACCGTGCACCCGACCCCGCCGGCGTGCACGGCCCCGAGGTCGGCGAGCACGTGCTCGCTGCGGTTGACCATCATCACCGCCACCGACTCCCCGGGGCGCAGCCCGAGCGCGGTGAATCCGGCGGCGATCTCCAGGACCCGCTGCCGCGCCTGCGCGTAGGTCAGCGTGGTCCAGCCGTCGCCCTCGGGATCGGAGTAGGCGGGGGCGTCGGGGTGCTGCTCGGCGGCGTGCCTGAGCTGTTCGCAGACGGTACGGCCGGCGATCTGCCGCTCGATCTCGGCCCGGACTTCGAGGACTTCGGCCATGGCGCGCGCCTCCAGTCAGTGGTCACTTGCGTGAGTTGGCCTGCATCGCACCACACCTAAGGGGTAGCGGCAAGAGCTTGCGGAGAAAGACCTGCGTCCGTCACGTAAAGTAATCGACCGGGTGCACAGAGAGGGCGGCACATGACCGGCAGGACGTTCTTCGGGCATCCCTGGGGGCTGGCCACGCTGTTCGGCACCGAGATGTGGGAGCGGTTCAGCTGGTACGGGCTGCGGGCGATCCTCGCCACGTTCCTGGCCGCGTCGCCGGTGCAGCACGGCCTGGGCCTTTCGGACGAGACGGCGCAGGCGGTCGTGGGCGTCTACGGCGCGCTCATCTACCTGGTGGCGCTGCCCGGCGGGTGGATCGCGGACCGGATCCTGGGGCCGCGCAGGTCGGTGTTCTGGGGCGGGTTCGTCATCATGCTGGGGCACATCAGCATGGCCGTCCCGGTGTCGTCGCCGTTCTTCGTGTGGCTGGGCCTGCTGCTGATCATCGCCGGCACCGGCCTGCTCAAGCCGAACATCTCCGTCATGGTCGGACGGCTCTACCCGGAGGAGGACGACGGGCGCAGGGACGCCGGGTTCTCGCTGTTCTACCTGGGCATCAACCTGGGCGCCTTCTTCGCGCCCATCGTCGTCGGCTGGCTGGCCAACGGCGACCGGTGGCACCTGGGGTTCGGCGCGGCGGCCGTCGGGATGGCGCTCGGCCTGATCCAGTACGTCTGGGGCGGCCACAACCTGCGGGGCATCGGCGAGCGGCCGGTCCACGTGGAGCACCGCCGGTTCTGGCCGGTGGCCGGGATCGCCGCGGCGGCGACGGCGATCGCGCTGGGCGCCTGGGCGGCGACCGGCACGCTCACGATCGACCGGCTCACCGTGGCGATCACCGTGGTCATCCTCGTCGTGCCGGTGGCGTACTTCTCCTACATCCTGCTCGGCAGCCACGACCTGACCGAGGACGAGCGAATCCGGATGAAGGCCTACATCTGGCTGTTCGTGGCCGCGTCCGTCTTCTGGATGCTCTACGACCTGGCGCCGAGCAAGCTGCTGTTCTTCGCCAGGGACCACACCGAGCTGTCGCTGTTCGGCATCCCGATCCAGCCGGCCACGACGCAGTCGTTCAACCCGCTGTTCATCATGATCTTCGTGCCGGTCTTCGCGGCGCTGTGGGTGAAGCTCGGGACGCGGGTGAGCACGCCGCAGAAGTTCGGGTTCGCGCTGGTCATGGTGGGGTTGAGCTTCGTGGTGATGGCCGTCGCGGCGGCGCTGGCGGGGCCCCGCAAGGTGTCGGTGTGGTGGCTGGTGCTCGTCTATCTCATCCAGGTGTTCGGTGAGCTGTCGCTGAGCCCGGTCGGGCTGTCGGTGACGGCGAAGCTGGCGCCCGAGGCGTTCAAGGGGCAGATGCTCGGGGTCTGGTTCATCGCGGTGTCGGTGGGCGACGCGGTCGGCGGGCAGACGGGGCGGCTCGGCCGGGTGCTGTCCGACCCGATGTACTACCTGGTCCTGGCGGCGATGGCGGTCGTGGCGGGGCTCGCGCTGTTCATGTTCACCCGGAAGTTGCGGGGGATGATGGCCGAGCATCACGAATCGGTCATACGGTAAATATTCCGACGTGTCTGAAATCCTCGACCTGATCGGCATCTTCGTCTTCGCGTTGACGGGCGCGCTCATGGGCGTGCGCAAACGGCTCGACGTGGTCGGGATGGTGGTGCTGGCCGAGATGACCGCCCTGGGCGGCGGCGTCGTACGCGACCTGATCCTCAACGTCCGGCCCGCCGCCTTCCAGAGCCTCGGGTACGTGCTGGTGCCGGTGGCCGCGACGGTGATCGTGTTCTTCTGGCATCCGCACGTGGCGCGGGTGATGCCGCTCATCCTGGTGCTCGACGCGGCGGGGCTGGGGCTGTTCTGCGCGGTGGGGACGGAGAAGGCCCTGGAGTACGGCCTCGCCCCGCTGCACGCGGCGCTGCTGGGGGTGGTGACGGGCATCGGCGGGGGCATGCTGCGCGACGTGCTGGCCGGGGAGATCCCGACGCTGCTGTACGACCGTCAGCTGTACGCGGTGCCCGCGCTGCTGGGGTCGGGGGTGATGGCGGCGCTGTCGGCGTACGGGCTGCACGGCTGGCCGGCCACGCTGGCGGCGGCGGTGCTGGCGTTCGGGCTGCGCTTCCTGGCGATGCGTCGCAAATGGCGCGCGCCCCTGGCACGGGGCTCCGGGGAGTGACTCTCAGACCATCGCGATGAGCGCGTCCACCGGGCGGCGGGGGCCGGTGGGTCCGTGGTCGCGGGCGGCGCGGATGCGGGTGATCGCTTCCGTCAGGACCTGGGGCGGCTGGGTGTAGGGCAGGCGGAGGTAGCTCTCCAGGGTGCCCTCCAGGCCGAACCAGGGGCCGGGCGCGAGGCGTACGCCGTGGTGGGCGGCCGCCTCCGCGAGCGGCGTGGCACCCGGGCCGTTCAGGCGCACCCACAGGGTGCCGCCGCCGCGCGGCACCGTGAATGTCCACTCGGGCAGGTGCTCGCGCAGCCCCGACACCAGCGCGTCGCGTGAGGCGCGCAGCGTGCGGCGGCGCTCGGCGCGCGTCTCCTCCAGCCGGTCGAACAGCCGCGCCACCACGAGCTGTTCCAGCACCGGGCTGGCGATGTCGACGGCCGCCCGGAACATGGCCAGCCGGCGCGCCAGCGCGGCGGTGGTGCGGACCCAGCCGATGCGCAGCCCGCCCCACCACAGCTTGGAGGCCGAGCCGATGCTGATCACCCGGCTGTCGGTGTCGAACGCCGCCGCCGGCGACGTCCGGGGCACCTCGTCCAGCGTCAGCTCCGACCAGGTCTCGTCCACCAGCAGCACCGTGTCGGTGCGCCGGGCCGCGCCCACGACGGCGGCGCGGGTGGCGTCGTCCATGAGGGCGCCGGTCGGGTTCTGGAAGTCGGGCATGAGGTAGGCCAGCCGCGCCCCCGACTGGCGCATGGCCCCCGCCAGCAGATCGGCCTGCCAGCCCTCGTGCGAGATGCCGACCGGGACGATCCTGGCGCCGCGCTGCCGGGCCACGTCGATGGCGTGCGGGTACGTCGGCGACTCCACGAGCACCGGGTCGCCCGCGCCGACGAGCAGGCCGAGCACGAGCTGGATGGCGTGCTGGGAGCCGGTCGTGACGAGGATCTGCTCGGGCCGGGTGGCCAGGCCCCTGGCGGT
This sequence comes from Nonomuraea sp. NPDC050451, assembly GCF_044458585.1. Classification (NCBI taxonomy): domain Bacteria; kingdom Bacillati; phylum Actinomycetota; class Actinomycetes; order Streptosporangiales; family Streptosporangiaceae; genus Nonomuraea; species Nonomuraea sp. NPDC050451. Next base: position 226,418 of record NZ_JBITHZ010000008.1, on the reverse strand, counting down.
GTAGTGGGCGGCGATGCGCTCCCTGAGCACGGGCAGGCCGATGGGGTCGTAGCCGTTGCCCATGCCGTACCTGGGCAGGTCGTCCACCGCCTCCAGCATCGCCTGCCGCAGGGCCGACGGCGCGGGCGGGGCGGCGCACTGGAGCTGCACGAGGCCGTCGCCGTCGGTGCTGAGCCACGGATTGTCGGCCGTGGTGGCCGGGTCGGGCAGGGCGGTCCAGCTGCCGGAGCCCTGGCGGCTGTCCAGGTAGCCGCGCTCGCGGAGCAGGTCGTAGGCCGAGGTCACGGTGGTGCGGCTGACCTTGAGGGTCTCGGCCAGGTGGCGTTCGGCGGGCATGCGGACGCGTACCGGGATCTGGCCGTCCATGATGAGGGCGCGCACGCCGTCGGCGAGCGCGCGGTAGTACGGACGCGCCGCCGGGTCGATCTTGATGAGCCGCGCCACCTGGGCCGCCGACAGATGCCTCATAAGGCCACTTTTCGCGATTGGCCCTGTTTTGGCAAGTCGGTGGCATGCCAATCTGTGGCCACTATGAGTGAAGCGACCGTCCCCCGGCTCAGTTCGTCCCTTCCCGCCCGCCTCGTCAGGCTGTACGGCGGGCTCGCCCTGTACGGCGCCGGCATCGGCCTCCAGGTCGAGTCCGGGCTGGGCAACGACCCGTGGGACGTGTTCCACCAGGGCCTGGGCCTGCGGACCGGCCTGTCCATCGGGACCGTCATCATCGGCATCGGTGCCCTGGTGCTGCTGCTGTGGATCCCGCTGAAGCAGAAGCCCGGACTGGGCACGGTCAGCAACGTCGTCTTCCTGGGCCTGTTCGCCGACGGCGCGATCTTCCTGCTGCCCACCCCGTCGCACGTGATCCTGCAGGGCCTGTACGTGGCGCTCGGCGTCGTCGCCATCGCCCTGGCCACCGTGCTCTACATCGGCGCCGGGATGGGCCCGGGCCCGCGTGACGGCATCATGACCGGGCTGATGCGGCTCGGCCTGTCGGTGCGGCTGGGCCGCTTCCTCATCGAAGTCACGGTCCTGGCCGCCGGCTGGCTGCTCGGCGGCACCGTGGGCGTGGGGACGCTGGTGTTCGCGCTGGCCATCGGGCCGTTGACCCAGCTGTTCACCCGCTGGTTCCCCCTGACGTGATCCCGTGACCGGGACCGGGCATGACGCGACATGATCGGACCCGCTCACGGGATCACCCCTCATCCGAGTAGCGTCTAGGCATGCGGATCGAGGACTACGCCCTCATCGGGGACATGCAGTCGGCGGCTCTCGTGGGCCGGGACGGTTCGATCGACTGGCTGTGCCTGCCCAGGTTCGACTCACCCTCCTGTTTCGCGTCGCTGCTCGGCAGCGAGCGCAACGGCCACTGGTGGCTCGGCCCCACGGGCCGCAGACCGGCCACCCGGCGGCGCTACCGGCCCGAGACGCTCATCCTGGAGAGCGAGTGGGACACCCCGACGGGCACGGTCCGGGTGATCGACTTCATGCCGCCGCGCGACCGCAACCCCGACGTCGTGCGCATCGTGGAGGGCGTCTCCGGGAGCGTGGAGATGTCCACGCAGCTGCGGGTGCGCTTCGACTACGGCCGGATCGTGCCGTGGGTGCGCCAGAGCGACGGCCACCTGCAGGCCATCGGCGGCCCCGACTCGGTGTGGCTGCACTCTCCCGTGCCGCTGAAGGGCGGCGACTACGCCCACCGGGCCACGTTCACGATCAAGGAGGGCGACCGGCTGCCGTTCGTCTTCACCTGGCACCCCTCGCACGAGCCGATGCCGGCGCAGATCGACGCCGAGACCCAGCTGAGCGAGAGCGAGGCCATGTGGGCGGAGTGGGTCGCGCGGTGCACCTACCAGGGCCCGTACCGGGACGCCGTGGTGCGCTCGCTGATCACGCTCAAGGGCCTCACCTACGCCCCCACCGGCGGCATCGTCGCCGCGCCCACCACGTCGCTCCCCGAGGACGTGGGCGGGGTGCGCAACTGGGACTACCGCTTCTGCTGGCTGCGCGACGCGACGATGACGCTCGACGCGCTGATCAGCTCCGGCTACCTGGAGGAGGCCGCCGACTGGCGCGCGTGGCTGCTGCGGGCCATCGCGGGCCGGCCCCAGGACCTGCAGATCATGTACGGCGTCGCGGGCGAGCGCCGGCTGCCCGAGCTGCGCCTCGACTGGCTCGACGGCTACGAGGACTCCCGGCCCGTCCGCATCGGGAACGAGGCGGTCAAGCAGCTCCAGCTCGACGTGTACGGCGAGGTGATGAACTGCCTGTTCGTCTCGCGCACGCGCGGCCTGTCACCCGACGACCGGGCGTGGACCATCCAGCGGGAGCTCCTCGACTACGTGGAGGACCACTGGGACGAGCCCGACGAGGGCCTGTGGGAGGTGCGCGGGCCCCGGCGGCACTTCGTGCACTCGAAGGTGATGTGCTGGGCGGCGCTGGACCGGGCGGTCAAGTACGTGGAGCGGTTCGGCCGCACCGGCCCGGTCGACAAGTGGCGCACGCTGCGCGACGTCGTCCACGCCGAGATCCTCTCGAAGGGCTACGACGCGCGGCGCAACACCTTCACGCAGTCGTACGGGTCGTCGGAGCTGGACGCGTCGCTGCTGATGATCCCCATGGTCGGCTTCCTGCCGGCCGACGACCCCCGGGTGGTGGGGACGGTGGCGGCCATCGAGAAGGAGCTCATGTCGGACGGGTTCGTGCTGCGCTACCCGCTGGCCGAGGACAACGACGTGGACGGCCTGACCGGCGGGGAGGGCGCCTTCCTGGCGTGCAGCTTCTGGCTGGTGGAGGTGATGGCGATGCAGGGCCGCAAGGAGGAGGCGAAGACCCTGTTCGAGCGGCTGCTGGGGCTGCGCAACGACGTGGGGCTGCTGGCCGAGGAGTACGACCCCCGCTACAGCCGGCTGGTCGGCAACTTCCCGCAGGCCTTCAGCCACGTCCCCCTGATCCACGCCGCCCGCGCCCTGTCGTAGCGGGTCCTACGGGCCGGTGAGGCGGCGTTCGCCGGCCGTGGTGATCACGAACACCTGCCAGTTGTAGTAGGCGTAGTAGTTCCTCGGGTCGCGCTTCATCTGGCGGGCGTGCAGGAGGATGGCGTTCACGTACGCCCGGGAATGGTTGTAGGCGTACAGCGCCCGCCGATAGTCGCGGGGCGCCCCCGAGGCGCGCAGGTAGTTGGCGGCGCCCATGACGGCGTCGCGCGGGTCCTGCACGTCGCCGCCCATGCCGTACGCCTTCCAGGTCCCGGGCATGAACTGCATGGGCCCCTGGGCGCCGACGTGGCTGTCCGACTTCACCCGGCCGAACTTGGTCTCCGCCATCATCACCGCCGCCAGCACCTCCCACTCCACCCCGAACTTGCGTTCGGCCTTCTTGAAGTGGCCGAGCAGCTCGGCGGCGGGCCGGGCGGGCTGGACCTTGAACGTGGCCGAGGGCTTGATCGGGTGGGCCAGGGAGAGCAGCCCGCGGATGGCGGCCGTGTTGTCCTGGGCCTGGGCGGCCAGCCCGGACGGCAGGCGCGCGAAGGCCCGGGCGGCGAGCTCGGGGTGGCGGGCGGTGTAGCGGTAGACGCGCTGCTGGTGCAGGGCCAGGAGCTCGACGTCGCGGGGCGGCTTGCCGGTCTTCGGCCAGGCGTCGATCGCGGCGTTGAGGGCGGCGCTGGTCCCCTTGAGCGCGGCGGCCAGCCGGGCCGGGTCGCCGGGGATCTTCTGGTCGGGCGCGGGCAGCGTCACGTCCGCCTGCGGGGTGGACGTGGACGGGCCCGGCGAGGGTTGCCGTCCGGCCGCTGAGGCCGCCGGGGCCGGGTCGCCGCAGGCGGCCGTGCCGAGGAGAGCGGCGAGCGCCATCGCGGCCAGGGCACGGGCGGGGCGGCGGTGATGATCGTGGCGTTCCTCCATGGTCGGCCAACCTACCGGCTGCGGCCCGCCTCCGGCGCCAGGCGGGGCTCGGACACGCGCCCGACGCCGGTCAGGGCTCGGACACGCGCCCGGCGCCGGTCGGGGCCGCACCCAGCCTGAACTACCGGCGCCGCTGGTCGGGGCCGCTCGCCCGCAGGGCCCGGGGTGAGGCGCCCAGCTCGCGTCTGCAGGCCTTGTTGAACGCCTGCAGGTCCGGGATGCCCACCGCCGCGGCTATCGCCGGGATCGCCAGGGTCGACTCGCGCAGCAGGTGCAGCGCGCGGGACAGCCTCCTGCGGCGGATGTACGCGACCACCGTGTGTCCCGTCTGGGCGCGGAACAGCCGGGTGAGGTGGTTGTGCGACACTCCGGCGGCGCGGGCGATGCCGGGGACGGTCAGCGGCGCGGCGAGGTCGGCGTCGATGTACTCGATGGCGGCCGCCACGACGGCGTGCGCGCTGCCGGCGACGGGCAGGTTCGCGATCCGCCAGAGCACGGTCCACACCTCGGCCGACGCCCTGGCCCTGGTGTCGGGGACCGCCGCGATGGCCTGCCGCAGCGAGGCGGCGATGAGCGGCGCCTGGTCCCCCGCGTCCCGCATGACGGGCACGACCCGCCGTTCGTCGCCGCCGGGCAGCCTGAAGTGCGCGTACAGGTGCTCCGACCTGCCCCGGTAGTGGTAGTGGACCTCGGCGCCGGGCGGGATCAGGCTGACGTGGCCGGGTTTGATCGCGTGCACGGTGCCGTCGAGCACCAGCTCGGCGGTGTACCCGTACAGGTGGAGCTGCCACAGGTCGGGCAGCCGGAAGACGTCGTGGGCGCTGACCACGCCGTGCACGGCCGCCCCGGCGCCGGCGACGGCCGGCGGGTCGGAGAGCGTGATCGTCACCTGCCGCACAGGGATCTGTTCTATCGCAGCGGGGGAAAATGGACCAGTAGTTGATGATTACAACCCACGACATAGCGGGTGTCCGGTTCTAACTTCGAGGCATGCGAACCACTTTGCTGACCTCCGCGCAGGTCGCCGGATTCGTGGCCGCCGGCTATCTGCGGCTCGACGGGATCGTTCCGGACGAGCTCAACGACCAGGCGATCGACGTGCTGGAGACGGGCATCCCGCGCCCGCCGTACGGCACCCCGGTCACCCAGGCCTACCCCGAGGGATCGTTCGCCCGCCGGCTGATCGAGCTGCCCGCCGTCGCGGGCGCGCTGCACTCCCTCGTCGGCCCCGACCCGACCGTCGACCACCACGCCGTGCACGTACGCGAGCCGCACAACGGCCACGCCCAGCCGCTGCACGCCGACGCCATCATCGACACCCGCATGGACGCCTTCGACGTGCAGCTCATGTACTACCCGCGCGAGGTGACGGCGGACATGGGCGGCACCCTCGTGGTGCCGGGCAGCCACCTGCGCCGGATCAACGAGAGCGACACCGGTCGCTACCAGAACCTGCGCGGCCAGACCCGGCTCACCTGCCCCGCCGGGACCGTGATGCTGCTCCACCACGGCATCTGGCACGGCGGGCGGCGCAACGACAGCGACGTCCGCAGGTACATGTTCAAGATCCGCTTCAACCCGACCGTGCCGCAGGTGCGGCTCTGGGACACCTCCGACCTGGACGATCCTGCCGTCGCGGCCGAGCTGGACCGGCGTTTCCCCTGGTACGAGCAGGCGACCGGGCGGTTGGAGGTCCACAACCGGGTGCGGATGTGGCGGACCCTGACCAACGATCCGTCGTTCGACGTCGAATACTGGACGACTCGCGTGAACAACCGCCCCGGGAGGGTCGCATGAAGCAGCAGGTGCTCGTTCTCTACTTGGCCACCTCCGCGCTCGACGCCCAGGTGGTGGGCTGGTCGCGCTACGACGGCACCGGGCGCACCGAACCGACGGCCGGTGACGGTGACGAGCCGCCGTACGAGACGGGCGTGGAGGCGTTGCGCGACGGGTGGCGGCTGTTCCAGGCGTCTCAGCTCATCCCGCCGTATCCCGGGCACGAATATGACACGTCGTTCATGAAGCACGAATTCTTCTTCGAGAAAATGTCGTAAACCAGGACGTACGGCCTTATCGTGTGATCGCCCGATCTGGCCCGAGGAAGGAGCGGGATGCCGGACCTGCGCCCGCTCCGGCCGGGCGATCCCGAGCGGATCGGCTCGTACCGGCTCGTCGGCGTGCTCGGCTCCGGTGGACAGGGCGTGGTCTACCGGGGCGTCGGCGACGACGGGCGCGAGGTCGCCGTCAAGGTCCTGCACCTCGCCCACGACGAGGACGTCACCAAGAGCTTCCTGCGTGAGGTGGAGGCGGCGCGGCGGGTGGCCGCCTTCTGCACGGCCGCGGTGCTGGACGCCGGGATGGCGGACGAGCGGCCGTACATCGTGAGCGAGTACGTGGCAGGGGACACGCTCCAGGCCCTGGTCCGGGCGTCGGGGCCGCGGTCGGGCGGGGCGCTGGACCGGCTGGCCATCTCCACGCTGACCGCCCTGGCGGCCATCCACCAGGCGGGGATCGTGCACCGGGACTTCAAGCCGGGCAACGTGCTGATGGGGCCGGACGGGCCGATCGTCATCGACTTCGGGATCGCGAAGGCACTGGACGCGACGACCCGGACGTCGGTGCCGGTGGGGACGCCCGCGTACATGTCGCCGGAGCAGTTCAGGGGCGAGCGGGTGGGGCCGGCGTCGGACGTGTTCAGCTGGGCGGGGACGATGGTGTTCGCGGCCACCGGGCGCACGCCTTTCGCCGGTGACACGCTGGCGGCAGTGGTGAACAGCGTCCTGAGCGGCCCCCCGGACCTCACGGGCGTGCCGCCGCACCTGCTGGGCACGATCCTGGTCTGCCTGTCCAAGGACCCGTCCACCCGCCCGGACCCGACGACCCTGCTCCGGCAACTCATCCGCCAGGCCGGCCCGACGGCCCGCGTCCCCGGCATGGGAACCCCTCCCGCCACCCCACCCACCGATACCGGCCCACCCGGCGGGGCGGCACAGCCTGGCATGGCTCCCCCGCCCGCCGGCGCTGCGCACGCCGCCCCTGCTGCTCCACCACCCGGAACCGCACAACCCACCCCCGGAGCCCCGGCCGCCGGTGCGGCACAGCCCGTCGCCGCCTGGGCGCCGCCCGCTGGAGCGGTCCCGTCCGGTCCGGCTCCTTCGGGGACGGCGCCTCCGCCCGGTGGGGCGGCGCACGCCGGACCTCCGCCTCCTCCCCTGGGAGTGCGGCCCCTTTCTGGCTCGTCAGGCGTGCGGACGGAACCCCCTGCCGGGAATGCCGTTCCGACGGGACCCAATGCCGGGAGCGGGCCGGTGGCGGATGCGGATACGGAGACCGGACGGAGTCGCTCGGTCAGCCGGCGGGCCGTGTTCGGCGGGGCCGCAGCGGCGGCGGCCGCCCTCGCGGTGTCCGCCTTCACCATCTTCCGCCCGAGCAACAACCTCCTCCACCCGGACGGCCGGCGCACGGACCAGCCGCCCAGCGGAAGCCCGTCCCCCAGCACCGCGTCCCCGACACCGACACCGACACCGTCCACCGAGCCCTTCGGGACGCAGGTCGCGGCTTCCGCGCCCCTGCCCAAGGCGGACGGCACGATCGCGGCGCTCGCCGCCGCGGGGAGCACCGTCGTGTGCGGGACCGCCAAGGGGGCGGTGTTCGCGTGGGACCTGGGCCATGCGCCCACCCGGCTCGGGGACGGCGGGGCCGCGACGACGGACATGGCCATCGGCGATGTCGGCGGCACGCCGGTGACGGCCTCCGGGCACGCCGACGGGCGGATGCGGCTGTGGAGCCTGACCGGCGAGAGCCTCGCCTCGCGCAAGGTGAGCGACCCTGTCATCGCGGTCACCGTCACGGGCGCGGGCAGGGCGGTGGCGGTGTCGCAGAAGTACGACTCCATGAAGGACCTCCGCAGCGTCGTACGGCTGTGGGACATCTCCACCGGCAAGCAGATCGGCCCCGCGATCACCGACCACTTCCAGGGCGTCAGAGGGCTGGCGTTCGGCCGGCTGGGCAAGGACGACGTGCTTGTCACGGGCGACGGCGGGGAGCGGGTCCGGGTGTGGCGGCTGTCGAACGGGAGGATGACGCACTCGTTCGACACCGGTGAGATCGGCGGGATCGAGCGGCTGGCCTGCGGCGAGATCAAGGGCAAGCCCGTCCTCGTCTCGACCCACCTGGACGCCACCCTGCGCGTGTACGACCTGGCCACGGGCAAGCGCAGGAAGAAGTGGGAGTTCAGCGACCAGAGCCCGGACGACCGGGGCACCACGGCTCTCGTCGCGGGACGGCTGGGGGACGTGCCCATCGCCGTCGTCGTCCACGGCCAGTGGAACGACGACGTCATCGTCCGCGTCTGGAACCTCGACGACGGCGACACCATCGGCGTGCTCGGGCCGGGCCCCGGAGGGTCGATCCCCATGGCGGCGCTCGCCGAGCAGGGCGGCCACCCGGTGGTCGCCGGCACAACCGAGGACCGCACCCTCCGCACCTGGAGCCTCGGCCCCGCCTGATCCCCACCGGCACCGGAAGGACACGGCCCAGGTGCCCACCTGGGATGCCGCCAAACGCGCCGCAACGTTGCGCCGGACACCGCCGCACTCCCTCCCGCCGCACCGGCGCCCCAACCTCCGGCGGGCCCGCACGCTGAGCGCCCGTCGTACCGGTGTCGCCGGTCTCCGGTGGGTGCGCGAGGTCGATACGCAGGGCAGGGCAGGACGGGACGGACCGGTGCGCGCGGCGGACCGGTGCGCGCGGCCGGTGGGAAGAGCGGGTGGGAAGGGCGGTCGTTGTGTGGGCGGGTGGGCGTGGGTGCCCGGCTCGGGTGCCGAAGCCGGGCCGGGCACTCGCCCCTACGGGGTGGTGAGTCGGCTGATGAGGGCTTGGGCGTCGCGGGTCAGGATGGTGCGGGACGTGGAGTCGGGGACGTTGGCGCGCTTTTCGGCGGCCCTGATGAAGCGCTTCAGCGCGTCGATCGCATGCCCCGGCCTGCCGCGCTTCTCGTGCCACTCCGCCGCGTCGAGCTGTTCCAGCAGCTCCCGGGCCCCCTTGGCCGTTACCGTGTGCGCCTTCCTGAAGTGCGCGATCAGCGCGCGCACGTCGGCGTACGAGGTCGAGGTCGCGAACGTGACGGTCGAGGTCACCGTCCGCCCCGCCCGGTCCGTCGCCGTGGCGACGAGGGAGTGGTCGCCGAGGGGCAGGGTCCAGAGGCGTACGGGGGCGCCCGAGGGGACCGGGGTTCCGTCGAGCTTGGCCGTGGTGCCCTCCACGCCCGAGACCGCGTCCGTCGCCGTGAGGACCGGGGTGACGGTGCCCGAGTCGCCGTACGGCTTGGCCTCCACGCCGGTGACGGCCAGCGCCGGGTCCGATTTGTCGATCTTGACGGTGACCGTACCGACCTGGGACACGTTGCCGCCGTTGTCGGTGGCCCGGTAGCGGACCTCCTTGGCGCCCTCCGCGCTAAGGGTCACCGGGTTGGCGGCGTTCGCCCAGGTGGTGCCTCCGTCGAGGGAGTACTGGCGACCGGCCACCGTGCCGTTGTCGGTCGCGGTGACGTTGAGCGTGACGTTGCGGGTGTACCAGCCGTTCGCCCCGTCGGGAGAGGCCGGGTTGAGCGTAGCGGTGACGGTGGGCGGGCTGGTGTCCGCGACGCCCCCGCCCTGGAACGTGAGCGCGTCCACGTCCACGCCGCCGGTCGAGGTGACGTACAGCCGGCCGGTTCCCGCGGGCGGGTCGGCGAGCGCGGTGGTGATCGTCTGCCAGCCGTCCCCCGGCGGGATCGTGACCGTCGCGAACGGCGCGGCGGTGGGCGACTTCCAGCGCAGGGAGAGCGTGCCCGCGCCCGAGGCCCTGGTCTGGACCCCGGTGATGCCGGCGAAGTTGACCGGGTCGTAGGCGAGCCAGTCCCCCGCGTCGAACGAGGTGATCTTGAACTTGCCCGACGCCCCGTCGTCGGCGGTCCTGGTCACGCCGCTGCTCTCGTCGGCGTGCTCGGCCTGCATCAGCTTCGGGTTGAGGGTGAGCGCGGCCTCGCCGAGCGCGCCGGGGATGCCGTTGGCGCCGTTGTCGCGGTAGCTCACGACGACCACGCCGTAGATGTTCTCCGTCTCGCCGTGTTCGGGCGCGTTCGCGGGCGTCGGCCAGGCGCCGGCGCAGCCGGTGCCGGTGGTCTCGGGGTGGGCGTGCACGTCATGCCCGAGGCCGAACGTCCACTGCATGCGCGAGCACACCGGGCTGTCGCCGTCCTCGGCGTCATGCACGGCGATCTTGTACGGCACCGCGTTCCCCCAGTCGAAAAACCCTCCGTCCGGCGGCGTCTGGACGCTGACCTCGGGCGCGGTGTTGCCGACGGTGATCTCGGCCGAGGTGAGGCCCGCCCGGCCGCCGGAGTCGGTGACGCGCAGCCGCGCCACGTACTGCCCCAGCTCGGTGTAGGTGTGCGTGGCCGTCGCCCCGGTGGCGTCGAACGTGCCGTCCCCGTCGAAGTCCCACTCGTACGTCAGCGTCCCCGGCTCGGTGTCCCTGGACGACGACGCGTCGAAGGCGACCGTGAGCGGCGCCTGGCCGCTGGACGTCCGGTCCATGGTCATTTTGGCCTGGGGCGTCTTGTTGTCCGGGGTGTAGTCGATCCGGTAGAGCCCGGCGTCGGGGTTGGCGCGGAAGAACCCGTCGCCGTACTCCAGCACGTACAGCGACCCGTCGGGCCCGAACTCGATGTCCATCGGGCTGTCGGTGATGGGCTGCGCGGCGTTCCTCAGCTCGGCGTTGGGCAGGAAGTGCTCCAGCTTGGTGACCGGCCCGTCCGGGTACGTCACGGTGAACGCCGCCAGGTAGTCCTGCGAGAACTCGGCGAAGAACGCCTTGCCGTCCCAGTACGCGGGCAGCTTGCCGGGCGCCGGGTTGTCCGGGTCGTAGTGGTAGATCGGCCCGCCCATCGGCCCCTGGCCGCCCTGCGGGTCGAAGTCCACGAGCCCGGCCCACTCGGCCGGCTGGTGGGTGTTGTTGTCGCCGTAGTAGAGGTCGGCGGGGACGGCCGGCGGGAGCCGGTCGATGCCGGTGTTCCAGCGCGAGGTGTTCAGCGGCCCCGCCGCGCAGTCGAACCACGGACCCGGCCGGGCGGTCTCGAAGTCCCAGTCGTTGTAGTTGAAGTTGTCGCCCGTGCAGTACGGCCAGCCGCTGTTCATGGGCCTGGCGAGCGGGGTGATGTTCCACTCGACGTAGCCGAGCGGGCCCCGGTTCGGGTCGGGGGTGCCGGCGTCGGGGCCGTAGTCGGCCCACGACAGGGTGCCCGTCTCCGGGTCCACGTCCATCCGGAACGGGTTGCGCACCCCGGTCACGAAGATCTCCGGCCGCGTCTTGTCCGTGCCCGGCGCGAACAGGTTGCCCTGGGGGATCGTGTACGTGCCGTCGTCCGCGACCTTGATCCGCAGGATCTTGCCGCGCAGGTCGTTGCTGCTGCCCGCGCCGCGCCGGGAGTCGAAGCCCGGGTTCATGCCGGGGGCGTCGTTGTTGGGCGCGTACCCGTTGGCTCCCGGCGCGCCCGCCGGGGTGTTGTCGCCGGTGGCGAGGTAGAGGTTGCCGTCGGCGTCCCAGTCCACGTCGCCGGCCACGTGGCAGCACTGCCCGCGCTGCGTCTCGATCTTGATGATGACCTGCTCGGTGGACAGGTCGAGCGCGTTGCCGGTCCACTTGAAGCGGGAGAGCTGGTTGTAGCCCTTCCACTGGTTCCAGTACGTCTCGTCGGCCCCGGCGGGCAGCGAGTTGGGCGCCGAACCGGCCGGGGTCGTCTCCGGGTACGGCGCCGACATGGTCTTGGGCGCGTAGAAGAGGTAGACCCAGTGGTTCTCGCTGAAGCGGGGGTCGAGGGAGACCGTCTGCAGGCCGTCCTCGGAGTTGTTGTAGACCGGGACGGTGTTGACGATCTTCGTGACGCCGCTGGCCGGGTCGGTCAGCCGGATGTCGCCGTTGCGCGCGGTGTGCAGGACCCGCCGGTCGGGCAGGACGGCCAGGTCGATCGGCTCGCCCACGTTCTTGGTCAGCGTGATCTTCTCGTAGCTCGACCACTCGGTGGCCGGTTCGTGCGCCTGGGCGGGGCCGGGTAAGACGAGTGCGGTGGCGGCCAGGAAGAAGCCGCCGAGCACCGCGAGGGTACGCTGCATGGTGATGCCGCTCCTAGGACGAGGAGTGTCATGGTCCGGGCCGCCACGCCTGCCGCTGCAACGGCAGGGATCGCGTGGCGGTCCGGCCTTGGTGGGGTCAGCCGCGCAGGGCGGCCATGTTGCGGTAGCTGAGCTCGGCGTACTGCAGCGACTGGCCCGGGTCCGTGCCGGGCGCGTTGTCCTGCTCGTACATCGGGTTGTGCAGCCCTCTGGACCGGAGCCGGCCGAAGAAGCGGGCGTAGTCGATGTCCCCGGCGCCGAACGGCACCATGTCGTAGCCGTTGGCGGTGGCCGGGTTGGAGCTGCCGTCCTTGGCGTGGAACAGCGGGAACCGCTTCTCCTGCGCCAGCACGGTGGCGAGCGGGTCGAAGACGTCGGTCTGCGCCGAGCCGTCGGGCGCGGTGTACGTACGGTGCTTGAACTGGGCCACGTGCGCCCAGAAGATGTCCATCTCGAAGTAGACCCGCCTGGGGTCGCTGATCCTGAAGAAGTACTCCAGCTTGCGGACGCCCGAGGAGCGGGTGGGCCGGCCCTGGTCGTCCAGCGGGCCGCTGTCGAGCAGGAACGCGTACGCCGCGTCGTGGTTGTGCGTGTAGAGCTTGACCCCGGCCCGGCAGGCGAGCTCGCCGAGCGCGTTCCACTTCTCCGCCGCCACGTCCCAGTCGGCCTTGTACGCGCTGCCCGTCGGGTCGGCGCCGGTGCCCACGTGGTCCAGGCCGAGGATGTTCGCGATCTCCAGCACCTGCTTGAACCGGTCGAGGTCGGCGGTGCTCAGCGGCCACGAGGCCGGGATGAAGCCGTGGTTGCCCTCGGCCCGCAGCCCGTTGTCGTCGAGCCAGGTGCGCAGCAGCCGGGCGCCCTCGACGGTCTCCAGGTTGGCGCCGCCCTCCGCGTTGGCGTGCTGCCGGTACCCGGCGAACTCGACCTGCTTGTAGCCGATGCGCGCGAGCGCCTCGAACACGCGGCGGAAGCCGGACGGCAGCGTGGTGGACGCCGGGTCGCGGCCGATCGCGTCGCGGACGGTGTAGAGGATGATGCCGCGCTTGCCCGGCGGGATCAGCGGCCGGTTCCACCCGCCCTGGGCCTGCACGGGGTCGGCGGCGGCCGGCGGGGCGAGGGGGACGGCGGCCGCGGCGGCGATGCCGGTGGTGGCCGCGAGTAAGCGGCGGCGGCTCAGGCCGAACGTGCGGCGAAGCGCCTCTTCCTGCTCATGGAGCTGGCTCACGCGTGTTTCCCTTTCTCGAGGGACGCGTGCGCCGACCACGTCACGGCGAAACTGTGCCCGGCTCCACGAGCATGCCACCGCGCGGGGAGCCTGCGACGATCAATTGTTACTACGCCGCACAGACGCGGTCAATGGTGCCCGAAAGCCTGATCGATGGCGTCCGGTGCGAGCACGTGGTCGACGACCATGACGGCGGCTCCGACGACGCCCGCCCGGTCGCCGAGCCGGCTCGACCTGATGCCGAGATGCTGGGTGGCCAGCGGGAGCGACCGGCTGTAGATCGTCTCCCTGACCCCCGCCAGCACCTGCTCGCCCGCCTCGGCGACGTCCCCGCCGATGACGATGAGCGAGGGGTTGAAGAAGTTGACGATCGAGGCCATCACGGCGCCGACCTCGCGGCCGGCCTGCCTGACGAGCCGCGTCGCGCGCAGGTCGCCCGCGCGCATCAGCGTCACCACGTCGCGGCTGCCGTGCGCCTCGATCCCGGCGGCGCGCAGCTGCGCGGCCATGGACGCGCCGCCCGCGACCGCCTCCAGGCAGCCGGTGTTGCCGCACCGGCAGGGCACCTCGGACGCCGGGACCCGGATGTGGCCGACGTCCCCCGCGGCGCCCTGCGCGCCCCGGTGCAGCCGGCCGCCGGAGATGATGCCGCAGCCGATCCCGGTGCCGATCTTGATGAAGATCAGGTGGTCGACCTCGGGCCCGGCGGCCCAGTGCTCGCCGAGCGCCATGATGTTCACGTCGTTGTCGGCCAGCACCGGCGCGCCGAGCCGCCCGCCGAGCCATCCGGGCACGTCGAAGCCGTCCCAGCCGGGCATGATCGGCGGGTTCACCGGCCGTCCCGACGCGTGCTCCACCGGTCCGGGCAGCCCGACGCCGACCCCGCACACCTGATCGAGGTCGTATCCGGCGCCGGCCAGCAGCTCGCGGAAGGCGGTGGCGACCCACTCCAGCGTGCGCTCGGGCCCCCGGTCGACGGGCAGCTCGGCGGCCCGTTCGGCGAGCACGGTCATGCCGAGGTCGAGCACGGCCAGGCGGGCGTGGGTGGCGCCCAGGTCGGCGGCGAGCACCACCCGCGCGCCCTCGTTGAACGCGAACACCGCCGCCGGGCGGCCCCCGGAGGAGATCGAGTCGTCGGCGGCCACCACCCAGCTCCCGGCGAGCAGCCCGTCGAGCCGCTGCGACACGGTGGATCTGGACAGGCCGGTGAGCTGGGCCAGCTCGCCGCGGGTGCGTGCCCGCCCGTCCCGGAGGATCGCCAGCAGCGCCCCCGCTCCGGTGCTCTGGCCGTTGGATCCCGTTGGCATGGGCACTAGCTTACTTCGATGGTCGACCGACTTATGTTGACAGAAACGAAAAGTCCGATCTATCGTCGCGAAATATGCCGGACATATGTGGGCAACCACCCAGATTTCGCGAGATCGTCCGGCAATTCCCGAGCTCCGGCCCGGGATCAACGCTCCACACCTGGAGGATTCGGTCCGGCCCTCGCCCGCAGTCGCGCCGAGACGCGGGCCCTGAAGGGATGCCACCCGGCCGGATCCTCCACAGGGCCTGGTTCCGGCAATCCGGAAACCAGTGTTTCGGGCCCAGAATGCGAACCAGGCGCGGGAGCGCTCCCAACCCTACCAGGTCCCACTTGAGCTGCATTAACGTCCATAAATCCAGAAATTTGCCCAATTGAGGGACAGCGCCAGGCAGGCGCAATCGCGCCGAGAGCGGGGGCTTGACACCGCAGGCAGGCCCGCTCGCACCTATTCGTGAGTAAAACGTTCCATATTTCCAGAGACTTTGAAGTATGGCGGATGAACTGGGCTTTTGTCTCTTCACTACGGTTAGTCAAAAGGCCAGACAATTCCGGCAGGTCCGATATTTGGTATTGAGGCCACCATTGCGCACATAGCTGCCATACTGCGTTTGGGAGCGCTCCCGCGAGCGCGTTCCCCCATGACGCCCCTCCACGAGGACCGGCAGTGAACCATCCCGACCCCCTGCTCGACGCCCGGCGCCCATGGGCCGCGCACATCTGGTGGATCGCCCTGGCCATCGGGGCGGCCGGCTTCGCCTTCGTCTGGCTGGCCACCCCGCACGCCCGTGAGATCGGCGCCGCCTGGCAGCTCGTGGCCAAGCTGCTCGCCTTCGCCTTCCTGTGCTGCGCGATCGCGTTCTTCCCGTGGGTGTCGCCGCGCCTGCACTGGCTGCTGTACGCCCCGTTCGTCTTCCTGACCGGCTATCTGATCCCCCGGATCAGCTGGTTCTACTACGGCGACGGCGCGCGGGCGTACGGCGACAGCTTCTACACCCATCTCTACCTGCTGCTCTACCCGGGGATCGTGCTCACCGCCGCCGCCGCGTACCGGATCGGCGGCGGCTCCCCCGGCCGCTGCCTGAAGATCATGGCCACGGGGGTGCTGATCGTGTTCTCGGGCTTCCTGGACGTGATGTGGCAGGTGGTCAACCCGGTGCCGATCCCCGAGCGCATCGACGCCCCGCACATCAACCTGTTCACCGGCGGGCCGATCACGTTCGGCGCGGCGATCTGGTTCACGCTGGCGCACGTCCCCGTGATCGTGGGCGTCAACCTGCTTCCCCTTGACCGCTGGATCGCGCGCCTGACGGGAGCCGGCGCGGACGCCACCCGGAGGAGGTGACCCTTGCCGAACGCGCCTGCCGCGGCGCCCCTCATCGAGATCTCGGTGGCGGCGCCCGCGTACAACGAGGCGGACAACATCGCGGCCGCGGTGACGGAATGGCGTGACTACCTGGAGCGGAATCCGGCGGTCGGCGCCTGGGAGATCGTCGTGTGCGACGACGGCAGCGCCGACGCGACCGGGAAGATCCTGGAGGACCTGCGGGCGCGGTGCCCGCAGCTCGTCGTCGTCACGTTCGAGCGCAACCGGGGCGCGGGGGCCGCCATCGCGGCCGCGATCGCGCGTACCCGGATGGACTGGGTCGTGCTGCTGGACTCCGACGGCCAGTTCCCGATCGCGAACCTGGACCGGTTCATCGAGCGCATCCGGGCCGGGGCGGGGCTCGCGTTCTCGGGCGCCCGGATCAGGAAGGCCGACAGCCTGCCGTACCGGTGGGGGTCGGCGGCCAGCGGCGCGGTCAGCAATCTGCTGCACCGCACCCGCTACCGCGACTTCAATTCGATCTTCAAGGTGGTGCGCGGGCCGCTGTTCCGCGCGCTGCCGCTGGAGTCGGCCGGGATGAACTGCTCGACCGAGATCACGGCCCGCGTCGCCGAGCTCGGCCACGCGTGGGTGGAGCTGCCGATCGAGCACCGCGAGCGGGGCGGCGGCAGCCGGGGCTGGCGGTTCTGGCGGGGGGCGCGCGACCGGGCCCTGTTCGTCGGTTATCTCGGGCTGCGCCACTGGCTGCTGCGGCGCGGCGTGCTGCGGGTCCCCGCGGGCCACGAGGAGGTCCGGTGAGGGTCGCCATGTTCAGCGGCGGGCGGGGCGCGGCGGGGACAGCCCGCGCCCTGCTGCGGATGCCGGGGCTGGAGCTGTCCCTGCTGATCAACGGGTACGACAACGGGCTGTCCACCGGCGCGCTGCGCCGCTACCTGCCCGGCATGCTCGGCCCTTCGGACTTCCGCAAGAACCTCCTGCTCCACCTGGACGCCGGCGACCCCCGGCGCGAGCTGCTCGAACGCCGCCTGCCGGCCGGGACCACGGCCGCGGACCTGGCGCGGCTGGCCGACGGGCCGCTGGACTACCGGATCGCGCGGGAGCTGCGGGTGTTCGCCGGGCGGCTGCGCGCCGAGCCGGACGGGCTCGACCTGGCCGGCTGCGCGCTGGGCAACCTGGTGCTCGCGGGGGCGTACCTGCGGCTGGGCGAGGACTTCAACGCCGCGGTACGCGCGTGCGCGCACACGTTCGGGTCACCGGCGCGGCTGCTCAACGTGACGGGCGGCGAGAACGCGTTCCTGGTCGCGCTCAAGGAGGACGGGCGGGTGCTGGCCGACGAGGCCGACATCGTCGGGCCGCAGGACGCGGTGGCCATCACCGGGCTGTTCCTGCTGCGCGATCCACCGGCCGGCCCGGCCGAGCTCTCCGGGCCGCCGGAGCGCGTGCGGGAGCTGATCGCGCGGCGTGCCGCCAGGGTCACGCCCAACCCCGAGGCGCTGGCGGCGGTCCGGGACAGCGACCTCATCGTGTACGGCCCGGGCACGCCGCATTCCTCGCTGCTGCCCAGCTATCTGACGCCGGGGCTGGCCGGGGCGATCGCGGAGAGCCGGGCCGCGGCCAGGGTGTTCGTCGTCAACCTCGGTGGAGATCACGACATCCAGGGGCTGACGGCCACCGACCTGGTGGATCGCACGCTGGCGTACCTGGGGGACCCGGGCAACGAGCGGCGCACGGTCACGCACGTGCTGAGCCGCCGGGGCGGGTCCGATGGGCCTGCCGTGCCGCGCGGGGTCGTGGAGCGGGGCTGCTGGGCGGGGGCGCGCTGGATCGGCGCGGACCTCGAGGACGCCGAGCGTCCCGGCACGCACGACGGCCCGCGCACCGCCGAGGCGCTGCGGGCCGTGCTCGGCGAGATCCCGCTGGCACGGGCCGGATGAACCGCCCCACCGGCGCGGCCGGCGCCGTGGAGAGGGCCACCGCTCAAGCGAGCCCGGCGAGCGCCGCCCGGGGAGCCGCCGTCCAGGGGTCCGCCGGTGGGGCGGGGGTGCCGCTCGCGGAGGTGGTGGCCGGGCGGCGGGTGTGGCTGTGCGATCTCGACGGGACGCTCGTGGACTCCTTCCCCGCGCACGAGGCCGCGTTCCGGCAGGCCGTCGCCGAGCTCGCCCCGGCCGCCCTCCCGTCCTTCCGGTACGCCGCCCACGCGGGGGCGAGCACCGCCGAGGTCGCCGCGCTCCTCACCGGGGACCGGGACGTGGCGGTCCGGCTGGCGCGGCGCAAGCAGGGGCTCTACCGGGAGTTCGTCGCGGCGGGCCGGGTCCGGCCGTTCCCGGGGGCGCGCCGGCTGCTCGATCGGCTGGCGGCGGAGGGACGGGTGGCGTACCTGGTGACCAGCGGCAGCCGGGAGTCGGTGGAGCGGGTGCTGGCGGGCTCGTCGCTGGGAGCGTGCTTCCGCGACGTGCTCACCGCCGACGACGTGCCGGTGAGCAAGCCGGACCCGGAGTTCTACGGCCTGGCCTGCCGCCGCTGGGGCGTCGATCCGGCCGAGGCCGTCGCGCTGGAGGACTCCGTCCACGGGGTGGCCTCCGCCGTCGGCGCCGGTCTGGCGACGCTGCACGTCCACACCACCGAGCCCGCCCCCGGAGCGGTCGCGGTACGCGGGTTGGAGGACATCGTGGCGCTGCTGGAGGACGAGTGAGCATTTGTGTGGTGATTCCGGCCGCCGGGCGGGGGACGCGGCTGGGCCAGGGCATCCCGAAGATCATGATCGAGGTGGCCGAGGGCGTCACCGTGTGGCACCTGCTGCTGCGGCGGCTGCGCCCGTGGACGCGGCATGTGCACGTCGTCGTCTCCCCCGACGGCGAGGGCCCGTTCCGGGAGCTCGCCGCCGGGGAGATCGCCGCGGGCGAGGTGTCGGTGAGCGTGCAGGAGCGGCCGACCGGCATGGGGGACGCGATCTTCGGCGCCGCCGCGCACTGGGCGGCGTACGAGACGATCCTGGTGGTCTGGGGCGATCAGGCGAACCTCTCCCCCGCGACCGTGCGCGACGTCCTGGCCGCCCACCCGGGCGAGGGGCTGACGCTGCCGCTGGTGCCGATGGCCGATCCGTATGTGGAGTACGAGCTGGACGGGGACGGGCTCGTACGCGTGCGGCAGTCCCGCGAGGGCGACGAGTGCCGTCCCGGCGGGCTCAGCGACGTCGGCGTGTTCTGCCTGGCCACCGGCGGGCTGCGGCAGGCGTGGGAGCGGTACGCGGCCGGGGCGGCGGCGGGCGCGGCCACCGGCGAGGTGAACTTCCTGCCCTTCCTGACGCATCTGTCTCGGGCCGAGGGCCGGCCGGTGACCGTCGTGCCGGTGGCGGACCCGGACGAGGCGCGCGGCATCAACACCCCGGAGGACCTGGAGTTCGCGCGGCGGGCGTACCAGCGGTGCGGCTCCTGAAGGCCCGCACGGCGCGCCTGCGCCCGGTGGCGGGGCCGACGCTGGTGAGCACGGTGGCCAGCGGCACGGCGGCGGCGACCACGCTGGTCATCGCGCGGGGCGCGGGGGCGAGCGCGTTCGGCCAGTTCACGGTGGTGCTGTCGATCGCGCTGATCGTCACCGTCGGGATGCTGACGAGCCTGCACTACGTGATGCTGCAGGAGCTGCCCAGGGCCGAGCCGGGGCGGCGGGCCGAGCTGGTGGCGACGGCGCTGCCGGCCACGCTGGCGGTCAGCGCCGGGCTGGCCGCGCTGGGCCTGCTGGCGGCGCCGCTGCTCACGGCCGCGCTGAACGTGGACACGCGCACGCTCGCCTTCGGGCTGGCGCTGGCGGTGTCGATGACGGTGAACCAGCTCACCGAGAGCTTCCTGCGCGGGCTGAAGCGCTTCGCCTTCGTGGCGGGGCTCAAGCTGGCGATCGCGATCGTGTACCTGGGCGCCGCCGCGTACTGCCTGCTGGCGCTCGGGGTCAGGCAGGCCGAGCCGTACCTGGTCGCGCTGATCGCCACGAACGTGGCGTTCGCCGTGGCGGCGCTGGCGGCGGTGCGGGTGCGGCCGCGCCTCTGGTCGGCGCGGCTGGCCCGGTCGCTGTACCGGCACGGCATGTACGTGACCGTCATCGCCGCGCTCACCGGCGTGCTCTTCGGCGTCGACGTGATCTTCCTGAACCACTGGGCGGGCCCGGCCGACGTCGGCGTGTACTCGGTCTACAACGGCTTCCCCAAGCGGCTGCTGGGCGTGGTGTTCACCGACGGGGTCGGGCTGGTGCTGCTGCCGGTGATGGCCACCGCGGACAAGCCGCTGCTGATGCGGCGGATCGCCCGGCTGGTCCCGGCGGTCGCCGGGGTCACGGCGGTGTTCTCGTTCGCCGCGAGCACGGTGTTCTTCCGGGTGATGGGCGGCGAGTACCCGTACTCGCTGGGCCTGATGGCGCTGTCGGGGCTGGGCATCGGCGCGCACACGGCGTTCAACCTGTACTCGGTCGCCCTGTCCATGGACGGGGTGCGCGGGGCCAAGGTGCTCATCGGCTGCCTGGCCGCGGGGACGCCGCCCGCCCTGGCCACGCTGGCGGCCTGCATCCGCTGGCAGGGGCTGGCGGGCGGGCTCGCCGGCTTCGCGCTGGCCAACCTCGTCCTGCTGGCCGTCGTGGCCGTGGCGGCCGCCCGCGTCTACCGGAGCTCCCCATGAGAATCGCCTGCGTCGTCAACCAGTTCCCGCCGAACGTCACCGCCGGGCTGGGCAGGTACGCCGAGCTGATCACCCCGTACCTGGCCCGCGGCCACGAGCTGACGGTGTACACGCCGAACGACGGCCGCCTGCCGGTGGACGAGATCGTGGACGGCGTCCGCGTGCACCGGCCGCGCGGCTCGCTGCTCAGGGGGCGGCGGCTCAACCGCACCAGGCGCTCGGAGTTCCTGCTGCTCGCGTTGAACGTCGTGGTCAGCAACTGGCGCTACTTCCTGCGGCTGCGCCGCCGCCGGGAGCGGCCCGACCTGGTCGCCGTGCACGACTCGACGAACTTCCTGGCGGGCCTGCTCTGCCACTACGTGCTGCGGCTGCCGGTGGTCTTCCACGTGCACACCACGGAGTACGGCGTCGCGCCGCAGCGCAGCATCTCGGACCCGCTGAAAGTGTTCGCGGCGCTGGAGAGGTGGCTGGCCCGCGTCGCCCGGCGGGTGGTGGTGGCCACGCCGGAGGTGCGCGACCAGCTCGTGGCCGCCGGCTGGGGCCGGACGCCCATCGACGTGGTGCCGCTGGGCGGGACGTACGAGGCGGTGCTCCCGACGCTGGACCGGGACGCGCTGCGGGCCGGGGCAGCGGCCCTGCGCGGGCGGCTGGGGCTGCCGGAAGGGGATCCGGTGCTGCTGTTCGTGGGCAGGATCGAGCGGCAGAAGGGCGTCTACCAGCTGCTGGAGGCGATGCGGGCGGCGGCCGGAGCGGTGCCGGGGCTGCGGCTGGTGATCGTCGGTGAGGGGGACGTCGAGGGCGTCGAGCGGATCGTCGCCTCGACGGGACTGCGTGGGCGGGTGCTGGTCCCGGGGCGGTTCGCCGGCGGGCGGGAGCTGCTGGAGTACTACGAGCTGGCCGCGGCGTGCGTGTTCCCGTCGCTGTTCGAGCCGTTCGGGCTCGTGGCGACCGAGGCGATGGCGATGGGCCGGGCGACGATCCTTGGCGACGGCTTCTCCCTGGTCTTCCTCGGCGCCGACCCGGACCGGCCCGCGGCGTACTTCGTGCGGGCGAGCGAGCCCGCCGACATCGCGCGGGGCGTGATCGAGGTGATGTCCGACGCGGCGCTGCGCCGGGGGCTGGCCGAGCGGGGCGAGCGGTTCGTCCGGGAGAGCCTCAGCTGGTCGCGCGCCGCCTCCGAGACGGCGCAGGTCTACCGGACGGCCGTGAAGGTCAGGCGGGAGCCCCGCTGACCACGCGGGCCGGACGCCCGGGTCAGGCGGGAGTTCCCCTGAGCACGCGCAGGGAGCCCACTGCCAGGCCGGTGACGAGCACCACGTGGACCGCCAGGTGGACGGCCATGAAGTAGGCGGTGAAGGCCGTCCCCCGCTCCCGGTGCACGAACCGCAGCAGCCGCGGATCGGCCACCACGAACCACCCCACCAGCGCGACCGGCACCGCGAGCAGGCCCGGATGCACCAGCCCCAAAGGCAGGGACGCCAGCGCGAGCGCGCAGGCGAGGATGCCGGCCCGGCTGTTGGCGTTCTCCGGCTTGGCCGCGCCGCGCCTGGCCGTGGCCAGGGCGAGCGGGATCAGCGGCAGCGCGCGCCGCCACTGTTCGGCGAGCACCGGCAGGAACCGGTGCCCCTCGTCGTGGCGGCCCATCACCGCGTCGGTCAGCAGGATCCTGGTGCGGACGGCCAGGCGGCTGCTGTACTCCACGTCCTCGCTGTCGCGCAGGCCCTCGTCGAGCCGGCCCGCCTCCAGCCACACCGAGCGGCGGATCGCGGCGAGCGCGAACACGACGCTGTTGACCTCGCCGAGGTGCCTGCGCCGCCAGTGGACCTGGTGGAGCAGGCGATACCACTCGACGGGACCGTCGTCGATGAGGGGCTCGGTGTCGTAGACGCCGTGGACGCAGCCGACGCCGGGATCCTCCTCCAGGATCCGGACGGCATTGGCGACCGCGTCCGGGCGTAACGCCACGTCGCTGTCGAGGAAGAAGATCACGTCGCCGGTGGTGCTCTCCACCCCGGCGTTCCTGGCCGCCGAGACGCCGCGGTTGGCGGGGAGCCGCACGACCCGGCAGCCCAGCTCCTCGGCGATGGCCGGGGAGCCGTCGCCGCTGGCGTCGTCCACCACGACGATCTCGTCGGGCGGCCGGGTCTGGGACAGCGCCGACTCCAGGCACAGGCGCAGGGTCCTGGCCGCGTTGTAGCACGGCACGATCAGGGAAACTCTCGTCACGGGGGCCGCCCTTCGCGAGTCCTGGGACCTCCATGATCTCGCGGCCGGCCCCCGCGGCGCATCATCTCAACCGGCCTCCCACAGGTCGCAGTTGTGCTCGGCGAGCATCGTGGCCAGCGGGACCGGCGTGGACCGGCCGCCCGCCCGCAGCGACATGACGGGGGAGGTCCGGTCGAAGGCCGGCCAGCGCGCGGAGTACGCGGCCCGCGGCTGCCCGGAGATCGTGAACGACCCCCAGTAGTGCACCATGTCGCGGGCCAGCCGCCGCTCCGAGGCGTCGAACGTCGGCGCGATCGGGGTGCCGTTGTCGAAGCTCGGCCACAGGTAGGCCAGCTCGGCGGCGTGCCCCGCGCCCCACTCGTAGCCGACCGGCTCGGGGGTCAGGCCGGGGCCGGTGCGGTGGTCGAAGCGGTAGCCGTACACCCGGGTGTGGGCGGACAGGGCCTCGATGAAGCGCAGCGTCGGGCAGCCGCCGAGGCCGGCCAGGAAGCCGGAGTCGGTGAAGACGGCCGCCGCCAGGTACGCCGAGGTGAACTGGTCGGACTGCGCCGGCCACGGATACCTGGCCAGCACGGCGTCGGCGCGGTCGGGGAAGAGGCCGCGGACCCAGCCCTCGTACTGCTCCTGGGTCCAGCCGCGGGCGCCCTGCAGGAACGTGCGGCCCTCGTCGCGGTTGGCGCCGACGATCAGGGGGACGCGCTGGAAGCGGCCCGCCCGCACGGCGGTGTCGGGGTTCTCCGGCAGGGCGGGCGTGCCGTACAGGAACGAGGCGAACTGCGGCCCGTCGACCAGCCTGGCCGCGCTCAGCCCGCGCAGGCAGGCCAGGTCGGAGCAGCCGAGCGTGGTGGCGATGGAGGTGCCGGCCTGCTCGCCGTCCGCGTACGGGCGGCTGGTGCAGGACCCGCTCTGGATGATCGCGCGAGCGAACAGCCCGGCCGAGGCGGGCGAGGTGAGGTTGGCGCAGACGGAGAAGCCGCCGGCCGACTCTCCGTCGATGGTGACCTGGCGGGGGTCGCCGCCGAACGCGGCGATGTTGCGGTGCACCCAGCGCAGCGCGGCCTGCTGGTCGAGCAGGCCGTAGTTGCCGGACGTGCCCGCCTCCGCGGCCAGCAGCGGGTGGGCCAGGTAGCCGAACACGCCGAGCCGGTAGTTGACGCTCACCACGACGACGTTCTCGAGCTGGGCGATCAGGGTGCCGTCGTGCTGGTTGGCCGAGCCGTTCTGCAGGCCGCCGCCGTGGATCCAGAAGAGCACGGGCAGCCGCTGCCCGGCCTTCGTGCCGGCGGGACGGAACACGTTGAGGTAGAGGCAGTCCTCGGTCTCGGAGCGGGGGCCGTTGGAGCTCGCGGCGGCCGGGCAGCGGTTGCCCCACTCGGACGCGTCGCGCACGCCCTGCCAGGCGGGCGCCGGCCGGGGTGCCCGCCAGCGCAGCTCGCCGACGGGCGGAGCGGCGTACGGGAGGGCGAGGAAGCGGTCGACGCCGTCCGCGCGGGCCCCGCGTACCAGGCCGGTGTCGGTGCGCGCCACGGGCCGATCTCCGGGCCGATCACCTGGCCGATCACCGCCCGACGCGACGGCGGGCACCGGGACGGCGGCGGCCAGGGCCGCCGCGGCGAGCGCGATCAGTAATCGTCTCATCGGACTGTTACCTCCTGACGTAGACGCAGGTCCCTGGAGGAGGACCCGACGTGGACGGTACGGCGGCCCCCCGCGAGGGTCCATCGGCCATCCGACCAGTACTGCAGTGCGCGCAGCGGCACCGTCACGGTGACGCGGCGCCGCTCGCCGGGCGACAGCCGCACCCGGGCGAACCCGGCGAGCGCGCGGGGCGGCATCGGGACCGGCGGGCTCGGCGGCGGGCCGAGATACACCTGCGGCACCTCCACCCCGGCGCGCCGGCCGGTGTTGGCGACCGTGAAGGACACGCTGAGCCCGCCGGCCGCGGCCCCCACCGACAGTCCGCCGTACTGGAAGCGGGTGTAGGACAGGCCGTGCCCGAAGGGGAACAGCGGCTCGATGCCGTGCGCGTCGTAGTGCCGGTAGCCGACGAGCACGCCCTCGCTGTAGTCCGCGACGCCGTCCACGCCCGGGTAGCGCTGGGGCTGCGCGGTGGGCATGTCCTCGGCCCGCCCGGGGAACGTCACCGGCAGCTTGCCGCCCGGGCTGGCGCCGCCGAGCAGGAGCGTGGCGGTGGCGTCGGCGCCCTCCTGGCCCGGGTACCACATCTGCAGGATCGAGCACACGCCCCGCACCCACGGCATGAGCACCGGGTCGCCGGTGTTGAGCACGACCGCGGTGCGGGCGTTGGCGGCGGCGACGGCCTCGATGACCGGGTCCTGGCCGTTCGGGAGGGCGAGGGCGGCGCGGTCGGCGCCCTCGGTGCCCTCGTTGAAGGCGAACACGAGCGCCGCCCGCGCCCCCTTGGCCAGCGCGGCGGCCTCCCGCAGCACCTCCTGCCGGCGCTGCGGGGTGACCCAGGCCAGCCTGACCTGCAGCGGCGTGCCCGCGACGCCGGTGGCCGCGACGGTGACGGGCTTGGCCACCCCGGCTTGGAGCCGGACGGTCGTCCCGGCGTTCGTCAGGCCGCCGGAGGTCGCGATGAGGCTGCTGTTGCCGCCGATGAGGGCGCCGACCGAGCCGATCCTGACGCCGTCGAGGGTCAGCGAGATCGAGCCGTTGAACGACGGCACCCCGCCCGCGCCCTGGATGCGCAGGTCGTAGTCGCCGGTCGCGGGCGCGGTGAGCGTGCCCGTCCAGGTCCACGACGAGCCGGCGGGCAGGGCGTCCGCGCCGGTGTGGTCGACCTGGGCGGCGGCCTGCGGGGTGCCGCCCTGCTGGGCACGCTGGAGCACCAGCGCGGAGGCGGGCACCGGGACTCCTTCCAGGTCCACGCCCGTGGCCCAGCGGATGCGGCTGCCCGCGCCGGCCTGGCGGCGCAGGGCGGTCAGCGGGCTCTCGGCGCCGGCGGGAATCACCCTGGCGCTGCCTCCGCCGCCCACCAGGGGGCCGGCCGCGGTGGGGCCGATGACGGCCAGGTCGGTCAGGTCGGCGCGGCCCAGCGGCAGGAGGTCCTGTTCGTTGCGCAGCAGCACGGCGCCGGCCAGCGCGATCTCCTTCGCGGTGCGGGCGCCGCCCGCCGGGTCCGGGGAGGGCCGCGGCCGGCCGCCGCCGAGCAGGCCGAACCGGTCGAGCTGGACGAGGACGCGGCGCACCGCGGTGTCCACCGCCGACTCGGCCAGCTGCCCGGAGGCGACGGCGGCGGCCAGGCCCCCGTAGTTGACGCCGAAGGGCATCTCCATGTCCATCCCGGCGGTGAGCGAGGGCGCGCCGCTGTGCGTGGCGAACCAGTCGGACATGACCCAGCCGCCGAAGTGCCATTCGTCGCGCAGGATCCCGGTCAGCAGGTGCGGATGCTCGGCGGCGTACACGCCGTTGACGTGGTTGTAGGCGGCCATGACCGCGCCCACGCCCGCCTGCACGGCGGCCTCGAAGGCCGGCAGGTAGATCTCACGCAGGGTCCGCTCGTCCACCTTGACGTCGATCGTCTGGCGGGCGTTCTCGAAGTTGTTGGCCGCGTAGTGCTTGACCGTGGCGATGAGGCCCTCGCCCTGGATGCCGCGGATCTCGCCGGCGACGAGCGCGGCGGCCAGCAGCGGGTCCTCCCCGAGCGTCTCGAAGTTCCGGCCGGCCTGCGGCACCCGGACGATGTTCGTCATCGGCGACAGCAGGACGTCCATGCCCAGCGCGCGGCCCTCCCTGCCGATGACCGCGCCGAACCGCCGGGCGAGGTCGGCCGCGAACGTCGAGGCGAGCGCCACCGGCGCGGGCAGGGCGGTGGCACTGGCCGTGACGCGCACCCCGGCGGGCCCGTCGGCCAGCCGGATCTCGGGGATGCCGAGGCGGGGCACGCCGGGCACGTACCCGGCCTGGCCCTTGGAGGCGGGGTCGGTGCCGCCGTGCAGCAACGAGATCTTCTCCTCCAGAGTCAGCTGCCGCAGGAGCGCGTCGACGTCGGTGCGGCGGACGGTCCACTGCGAGGGTGCGACGGCCGCCGCCATGGCGGCCGCGCCGAGCAGCCGGGCCGCGTCGCGGCGGGTCAGCGACGGGTTGAGCGCTTCAGCCATCAGATTCGCGCGGAGGGTACTTCGACCTTCAGTCCAGAGCGGAATCCGCGCTTCCTCCCTTCAAGTTTTGTCGGTGCCGAGCGATAGCGTTGATCCATCGGGTTGATCGCGAGGAGGTGGGCATGCGCAGGTCGTTCAAGTTCCTGCTGCGCCCCACCAGCAAGCAGGCAGCGATGCTGGCCCAGTGCTTGGAGGATCATCGCCAGCTGTACAATGCCGCGCTCGAACACCGCCGCATCGCCTACAGCAAGGCAGGTATCACGGTTCTCTATGGCGACCAGTCGGGGGAGTTGAAGGAGATCCGCGCGGCGGACCCGGATGGGCAGGGCCGCTGGTCGGCGGGCTCGCAGCAGCAGACGCTGCGGCGCTTGGACAAGGCGTTCGCCGCATTCTTCCGTCGCGTCAAAGCCGGGCAGAAGGCGGGCTATCCGCGTTTTAAGGGCAACGGCAGGTTCAACACGATCGAGTGGCCCGCGAGGAAGAACGGCGCTACATGGGACTCGGTTCCGCATGAGACGCAGACGCGTGTCTACCTGCTCGGAATAGGCCACGTGCGCGTCCACCAGCACCGAACCGTACGCGGAAAGGTGAAGACGATCAGCATCAAGCGGGAGGCGTCCCGCTGGTACGTCATCCTTTCCTGTGCCGACGTGGCCACCGACTCTCTGCCTGACACAGGCGCGGCAGTGGGCATCGACATGGGCGTGGCATGGTTGGTTACCACCTCTGACGGTGCTCATGTGGCCAACCAGCGCCACCTTGGCGCGGCAGCCGACCGGCTTGCCACCGCTCAGCGTGTCCTCACAAGGAAGCGGCGGGGTTCCAATCGGCGTCGTGTGGCTGCGGCCCGCGTCTCCGCGCTGCATGCCAAGGTTCGGCGGCAACGTCTGGACGGCGCGCACAAGGCAGCGCTGGCACTGGTTCGCGACTATGACGTGATCGTGCATGAGGACTTGCAGATCGCAAACATGACCAAGCGGGCAGCACCCAAGCCGGATGGCTCTGGTGGATACCTTCCCAATGGCGGTTCCGCCAAGTCCGGCTTGAACCGTTCGATGCTGGACGCGGGTTGGGGGGTGTTCCTGACGATCCTCGCGTACAAGGCTGAAAGCGCCGGTCGAGAGCTGGTTGCAGTAAACCCTGCCGAAACCTCCCGCACCTGTGCCCGGTGCGGGCATTGTGCAAAGGAGAACCGCATCGCCCAAGCCGAATTCCGATGTCAGCGATGCGGCCACGAGGCGCACGCCGATGTGAATGCGGCGATCAACATCTTGAGGGCAGGGCTTGCCCTTCGCGAAGTCGCGGAAGCGGCCTAGCGAGAAGCCGTTCCCTTCTGGGAGCGGAGGAGTCACGTGAACAGCTCCTTCGAGGAGGGACCGGATTTCCAGAGCGCTGTTCAGTTCGGTTCTGCATTACCCATAGCAGCAGACCCGAGGGCTCGGCAGGCTGGATCCGCGGGCAACGGCGGTTCACTTTGCTGCAAAGACATAAAGGTGAACATCGTGGGTGAGGAGTCCGCCCCCTGGATGCGACGGCCCCGCAGTCCACCGCGGCATCCGCCCTCCGGCAAAGAGCGGACGAACGGACGATGATCAAAAGCGCGTCTACCACAACGACGCGGTAGGCGTGGGCGGGGAACTTCTCGGCACACGCTATGAGGGTCGGCGCGCAGCCGGGCGCGCTCGTGCCTGCCGTCGTCAGCGCCGCCCGCGGGCTGTCGCGCTGGCTGCGGTCGCACCCGGAGCGGCCCTGACGGGGTTGCCTTTCCCGGGTGTTGTGTGATGTGGTGCGGCTCGCTTTCCTCAATCGCTCTGGAGGCTTGGCCGTGCCGTTCATAGTGGATCTGACCAGCGGGAACGTGGAGAAGGAGCATCACCCGGGCGAGCTCGGCGGGTCCGTGCTCGGGCTGCGGCTGATGGCCGGGCGCACGCCCGCGGGGCTTGATCCGTACGATCCGCGGGCGCTGCTGTACGTGGCGGCCGGGGTGCTCGGCGGTACGGCGGCGCCGGGGCTGGCCAAGGCGGTGTTCCTGGCGAAGTCGCCGCTGACGGGAGTGGCCGGGGAGTCCCACGCGCTCGGACCGTTCGCGGCGGGCCTGCGCGGGGCGGGCGCCAAGGCGCTGGCCGTCACGGGGCGGGCCGCGCGGCTGTCCTACCTGCTCGTCCAGGACGGAGAGGTGTCCCTGCACGACGCCTCGGAGCTGCGCGGGCTGGGCACGGCGGCGGCGACGGACGCGCTGCGGGCGCGGCACGGCCAGCGCGCGCACGTGGCGGCGATCGGGCCGGCCGGGGAGAACCTCGTGCGGTACGCGAGCGTGGTGACCGACTACGCCTACGCCGCCGGGCGCTACGGGCTCGGCGCCGTCCTCGGGGCCAAGAATCTCAAGGCCGTCGTGTGCGTGGGCGAGGCCCCGGCGCAGGTCGCCGACCCTGGGGCGATCGCCGGGCTGGCCGCCTATTACCGCGACGCGCTGGCCACGAACCCGCTGGCGGCGATCCAGGCCGGGATGCCCGGGTTCGCCGGATGGGTGGGCGATCCGCCCGCCCCCGGATACGCCGCGGTGCGCAACTTCTCGGTGACCGGCGCGCACGGGCTGCGGGTGCCTGCCGCGGGTGACTACGACGGGCGCGCGGTGGCGACCACCGGGGCCTGCCCCGGCTGCCCCAACGACTGCCTCAAGGTGTACGCGCCCCCGGGGCTCGCCGAGCGGCGGACCGGTGGCCTGGGGCAGGAGGCGTTCCTGTCGCTCGGGTGGAACCTCGGGATCGACGACCTCGACACCGTGCTGGCCGCCAACGCCCGCTGCAACGACCTCGGGCTGGATCCGGTCTCCCTCGGCGGGACGCTCGCGTTCGCCATGGAGTGCGCCGAGCGTGGCCTGCTCCCCGGCGGGCCCGCGTTCGGCGACGCGGCGGCGCTGCCCGGGCTGATCGACGACGTCGCGGCGCGCACGGGCGAAATGGGCGACCTGCTGGCCGAGGGCGCGGCGCGGGCGGCCGCGAAGCTCGGTCCTGCCGCGGCCCCGTACGCCATGACCGTCAAGGGCGCCGAGCTGCCCTGCTTCGACCCCCGTATCCAGCCGGGCATCGGCCTCGGGTACGCGATCGCCCCCGGCGGACCGCGCTACGACGCGCTGGAGCACGACCTCGACTTCGACCCCGTGGCCGGTCTCGCCTACAGCTTCGGCGAGGCCCGGCGGATCGGGGCGGAGCCCGCGCCGGTCGCCGGGCTCGACGCCGAGCGGGGCCGGCGCACCGCCCGGCTGCTGCGGCTGTGGAGCGGGCTCGACGCGCTCAACCTGTGCGTCTTCGCCTCCTCCCCCACCCGCCCACTGACCCTCGACCACCTGAGCGCCCTGGTCACCGCCGTCCTCGGGCGGGAGTTCACCCTGGACGACCTGCTGGCGGCCGGTCAGGCGCGGCTCGACGAGATGCGCGCGTACGCGATCCGCGAGGGCGGCGGGCCCGACGAGCTGCCGGCCCGGATGCACGAGGAGCCCGTCACGGCGGGACCCCACGAGGCCGCGGTGCTGGACCGCGCGTCGTTCGAGCTCGCCCGCGCCGCCTTCTACGAGGAGCTCGGCTGGCGCTGATTTCCCGATCATCCTCTTGTCTGGTTTGTGCCGTTCGAGTTATGTTCTGGTCAATCGTTTGAACGAAAGACGGGAGACCATCGGGGATGGCTGTCACGATCGACCTGGGCGGGCGGACGGCGCTCGTCACGGGCGGCGCGGGAGGGCTCGGGTTCGCGTGCGCCCGCGCGCTGGCCGACGCCGGAGCGGACGTCGTGCTCTCCGACCTGGAGGGCCCGCGGCTGAGCGAGGCGGCGGCCGAGCTGGGCGCCGAGGCGCGGCCGGCCGACCTCACCGACCGGGCCCAGGCGGCGGCGCTGGCGGGCGCCCGCGACCGGATCGACGTGCTGGTGAACTGCGCCGGGGTCATGCGCACCACCCCGCTGCTCGACATCGAGCCCGGCGAGTGGCTGCGGATCGTGGACGTCAACCTCAACGCCACGTTCTGGCTCACCCAGGCGGTCGGGCGCGCGATGGCCGAGCGGGGCAGCGGCTCGATCGTGACGCTGGCCTCGGTGGCGGCCCGCTCGGGCCGCCCGAACGCGGCCCACTACTCCGCCACCAAGACGGCCCTGCTCTCCCTGACGAAGTCCGCGGCCGAGGCGCTGGCCCCCGTGCGGGTGAACGCGGTGTGCCCCGGCGTCTTCCTCACCCCCATGTGGGACGAGATCATCGCCGACCGCGACCGGCGCTTCGGCCGCGACGCGGGCGCCGGCTACCTGAAGGAGGTCAGCGAGCGTTCCCCGCTGCGCCGCCCCGGCCGTCCCGAGGAGGTCGCGTCCGCGGTGCTGTTCCTGGCCAGCGACCTGGCGTCGTTCGTGACGGGCCAGGCACTCAACGTCGACGGCGGACTGGAGATGAACTGACCGTGCGCCAGACGTTCAAGCTGCTGCCCGAGCTGTTCGGCGACGGCACGATGGCCGAGATCTTCTCGGCCGAGCGGACCGTGCTCGCCTGGCTGCGCACGGAGGCCGCGCTGGCCCGCGCCCAGGCCGGGGAGGGCGTGATCTCCGAGGCCGACGCGCGGGCCATCGAGGCGGCCTGCGTGCCCGCCAGCATCGACGTCCAGCGCCTCTGGGAGGAGGCGGTCAACGTGGGCTACCCGATCCTGCCCCTCGTGCGCATGATCGCCGCCGCGCTCCCCGAGGGGCCGAACGGCCGCGTCCACTACGGCGCGACCACGCAGGACATCATGGACACCGGCCTGGCCCTGCAGATGGGCGAGGCCCTCGACCACCTGCGGGGGCTGCTCGGCTCGTTCGGCGGCGCGCTGGCCCGGCTGGTGGCCGAGCACGCCGGCACCGTCATCGCCGCCCGCACGCACGCCCAGCAGGCGGTGCCCACGACGTTCGGGGCGAAGATGGCGGTGCTGCTGGCGGAGGTGACGCGCCAGCGCGACCG
Source organism: Nonomuraea sp. NPDC050451 (assembly GCF_044458585.1). Taxonomy (NCBI): domain Bacteria; kingdom Bacillati; phylum Actinomycetota; class Actinomycetes; order Streptosporangiales; family Streptosporangiaceae; genus Nonomuraea; species Nonomuraea sp. NPDC050451. Next base: position 194,528 of record NZ_JBITHZ010000008.1, on the reverse strand, counting down.
GGTGGGCGACGCGGCGCGGCAGGTGCGGGTCGTGTCGCTGTTCGGCGCGGGCGGCACGTCCGCCGCGATGGGCGAGCGCTCCAGCCAGGTGCGCGAGCGCGTGGCCGGCGTGCTCGGCCTCGGCACCACCGAGGTGCCCTGGCACGTGGCCAGGGACGGCGTCGCCGAGTTCGGCGTGACCTGCGCGAGTCTGGCGGCCACCGCGGCCCGCTTCGCCCGCGAGGTCGTGGACCTGTCCAGGACCGAGGTCGGCGAGGTGCGCGAGGCAGGCGGGCACCACCGCGGCGCGTCGTCCACGATGCCGCAGAAGGCCAACCCGATCGGCTGCGAGGCCGTCATCGGCATGTCCGGCACGGCGGGCGCGCTCAGCTCGGGCCTGTTCCGGGCGATGGAGGCCGGCCACGAGCGGGCCGCCGGCGAGTGGCAGGTCGAGTGGTACGTGGTGCCGCTCCTGGCCGAGCTGGCCGCGGGCGCGCTGGCCACGGCGGCCGAGGTCGCCGCCGGGCTGCGGGTCTACCCGGAGGCCATGCGGGCCAACCTGGGCGCCGAGGGCGGGCTGATCATGGCGGAGGCGTACATGATGCGGCTGGCCCCGGCGCTGGGCCGGGAACGGGCGCACGACCTGGTCTACAAGGCGGCGCACGAGGCCCGCGAGCGCGGGCGGGCCCTGGCCGACGCGCTGCGCGACGTGGCGGGGCCGGACGATCTGGCGAGCCTGGGCGCGCTGCCCATCCCGCCCGAGTCCTACATCGGCGACGCCGAGGCGATCTGCGCCGCGGCCCTGGACGCCTGGGGAGATGAGCGAGGATGAGTGAGAGACGGCTCGCGGACCTGCTGGCCATGTGGCGGATCCGCGCGTTCGAGGAGAAGGTGCGCGACCTGCGCGCGGAAGGGCCGATCGTCGGCTCGGTGCACTTGTGCATCGGGCAGGAGGCCGTCCCGGTGGGCGCGTGCGACGGGCTGGAGCCGCACGACGCGCTGTTCGCGACCTACCGCGGCCACGGCTGGGCGCTGGCCAGGGGCGTGCCGGCGGAGGCGCTGTTCGCCGAGCTGACGGGCCGGGCGACCGGCGTGAACGGCGGGCGGGGCGGCTCGGCGTACTTCACCGCGGCCGAGTACGGCTTCCACGGCGAGAACTCGATCGTGGGCGCGGGCGCGCCGATCGCGTGCGGGGCGGCGCTGGCCGGCCGGCACGACGGCTCGAACCGGGTGGCCGTGAGCGTCTTCGGCGACGGCGCGATGAACCAGGGCGCGGTGCACGAGGCGATGAACTTCGCCGCCGCGTTCTCCCTGCCCGTGGTGTTCGTCTGCGAGAACAACCGCTACTCCGAGCTGACCCCCATCGCCGACATGGTGCGCAACCCGCGCCTGGCCGACCGCGCCGCCGCGTACGGGATGCCGGGGCACCGCGTCGACGGCAACGACGTGGAGGCCGTGCGCTTCCACGTGCGCGACGCGCTGGAGGTGGCCCGCGAGGGCGGCGGGCCGACGCTGCTGGAGTGCATGACCGAGCGCCTGGTCGGCCACTACATCGGCGACGCGGAGACCTACCGGCAGCCCGGCGAGCTGGAGCGGATCGGCAGGCGGGAGCCCATCGCCCGGCTGCGCGAGGGCCTGCTCGCCGACGGCGTGCCGGCCGCCGACCTGGACGCCGTAGAGCGCGGGGCGCGGGCCGAGATGGCCTCCGCCGCCGAGCGCGCGCTGGCCGCGCCCCTCGCCGACCCCGCCACCGCAAGGGAGCACCTGTATGCCTGACCTGTCCTACGGCGAGGCCGTGAACGCGGCCCTGCACCGCCTCATGGAGGAGCTGCCGGAGACGCTGGTGTACGGCGAGGACGTCGGCGTGCCCGGCGGCGTGTTCGGCGTGACCAGGGGCCTGCGCAAGCAGTACGGCGAGCGCGTGTTCGACACCCCGATCAGCGAGTCGGCGATCCTCGGCAGCGCGGTGGGCGCGGCGATGTTCGGCCGCCGCCCGATCGTCGAGATCATGTGGGCCGACTTCTCCCTGGTGGCGCTGGACCAGATCGTCAACCAGGCGGCCAACGTCCGCTACGTGTCGGGCGGGCGGCTGCGGGCCCCGCTGACCATCCGCACCCAGCAGGGCAACGCGCCGGGCGCGTGCGCGCAGCACTCGCAGTGCCTGGAGGCGCTGTTCCTGCACGTGCCGGGCCTGCGGGTGTGCATGCCGAGCACGCCGCAGGACGCCTACGACCTGCTGGTGACGGCCGTGCACGGCGACGACCCGGTCCTGGTGATCGAGAACCGCACGCTGTACTTCGGCCCTAAGGAGCCGGTCAGGACGGACGGGCCGGTCCAGCCGATGGGCGGGGCGCGCACCCGCCGCGCGGGCTCCGACGTCACGCTCGTCACCTGGGGCGCGATGACGCACCGGGTGCTGGAGGCGGCCGAGGCCCTGGCCCGGGAGGGGGTCGAGGCCGAGGTGCTGGAGACGCCGTGGCTCAACCCGTTCGGCACCGAGGCCGTGATCGGGAGCGCGCGCCGCACCCGCAGGCTGGCGGTCGTCCACGAGGCGAACGTCACCGGCGGCTTCGGCGCCGAGGTCGTCGCCCGCATCGCGGGCGCGGGGGTGGGGCTGGCCGCGCCGCCGATCCGGATCGGCGCGCCCGACGTGCGGATGCCCGCCGCGCCGGTCCTCGCGCAGGCCCTGGTCCCCGACGCCGCGCGGATCGCTCGCGAGGTCAGGCGTTTGACCATAGGAGGAGAGGCACCGCGATGAGAGGCGTCTGGCACTTCTCCTTCACGGTCTCCGACCTCGACAGGTCCGTGGAGTTCTACCGCGACCTGCTCGGGTTCGCGCTGGTGCACCGGCAGGAGCAGGACAACGACTACACCCGCAGGCTCGTCGGCTACCCCGACGCCGTGCTGCGCGTGGCCCAGCTCGCCGTGCCCGGCCAGCCCCGCGGCGTCTCCACGCACGACCTGGAGCTGGTGGAGTACGTACGGCCGAAGGGCGTCCCGCGCGACCCGGCCCGCCACCTGCCGGGCGCCGCGCACCTGGCGCTCACCGTCGAGGACGCCCCGGCCGAGCACGCCCGGCTGTCGGCGGCCGGGGTGCGCTTCGTCAACCCGCCCGAGGCGATCACCGCGGGGGTGAACCGGGGCGGCTACGCCTGCTACTTCCTCGACCCCGACGACATCACCCTGGAGCTCGTACAACCGCCGGACAACCCCTAATATGTGCACGCTCAAACGATTGATCACATGAGGAGGCTGGATGACCGTCGTCGACGCCCACCAGCACTTCTGGAACCTGGAGACGGGCTCGTACCCGTGGCTGACGCCGGAGCACGGGCCGATCCACCGCACGTTCGAGCCTGCGGAGCTCATCCCCCAGCTCGCGGCGGCGGGGGTCGGCCGCACGGTGCTGGTGCAGTCGATGGACTCCTACGCCGACACCGACGCCATGCTCGCGCAGGCCGGCGCGCACGACTTCATCGGCGCGGTGGTGGGGTGGGTGCCGCTGCACCGGCCCGATGAGGCGGCCGGGGCGCTGGAGCGGTACCGGCGGCATCCCAGGTTCGCGGGGGTGCGGCATCTCATCCACGACGAACCCGACCCCGACTGGGTGCTCCAGGACCCGGTGATCGAGGGGCTCGGGCTGCTGGCCGCGGCCGGGCTGCCGTTCGACGTGGTGGCGGTGCTGCCGCGGCACCTGGAGCACGTGCCGGTGCTGGCCGAGCGGGTGCCCGGGCTGCGGATGGTGATCGACCACTTGGCCAAGCCGCCGATCAAGGAGAAGGGCTGGGAGCCGTGGGCGTCCCTGCTCGCCCGCGCGGCCGAGTGCCCGGACGTGTACGCCAAGGTGTCCGGCCTCAACACGGCGGCCGACGCCGCGACGTGGACGGCCGGGGACCTGCGCCCCTACGTGGAGCACGCGCTGGAGGTGTTCGGCCCCGGGCGGCTGATGTTCGGCAGCGACTGGCCGGTGGCGCTGCTCGCCGGCGACTACGCGAAGGTGTGGCGCGAGACGAACGCCCTGCTGTCGGGTATGCCGGGATTGTCGGCCGCCGATCGCGCGGCCGTCCTCGGCGGCACCGCGACCCGCTTCTACGGCCTCCAGGAGGCGCCATGACCCGCACCCGCCACGCCCGGGAGGCCGCCGCGTGATCGACGTGTTCGCGCCCATCGCCGCCGCGGCCGACCTGTCCATCCCGGCCGCGCACCGGCTGCCCGTCGCCGTCGTCGGCGCGGGGGCCATCGTGGACGTGGCCCACCTGCCCGCCTACCGGCAGGCCGGGCTGGAGGTGACCGGCCTGTACGACCTCGACGCCCGCCGCGCCGCCGAGGTGGCCCGGCGGCACGGGATCCCCCGGACGTACGGCTCGCTCGACGAGCTGCTGGCCGACGAGCGCGCGGCCGTGGTGGACATCGCCGTCGCGCCCGGCGCGCAGCCCGGCATCGCGCGGGCGGCACTGGCGGCGGGCAAGCACCTGCTGTGCCAGAAGCCGTTCGCCCCCGACGTGGCGACCGGCCGGGGCATCGTCGACCTGGCGGCGGCCAGCGGCCTGAAGGTGGCGGTCAACCAGCAGCTCCGCTTCGACGAGGGCATCGCCGCCGCCCGGGCCATGGTGCGCGCGGGCTGGATCGGCGAGCCGACGGCGATGACGTTCACCGTGAACATCCTCACCGACTGGAGCGCCTGGGACTGGCTCGTCACCACCGACCGGCTGGAGATCGTCTACCACTCCATCCACTACCTGGACGCCATCCGCTCGATCCTGGGCGACCCCGAGCTGGTCTTCTGCACCGGCAGCCGGACGCCGGGCCAGCTCGCCCAGGGCGAGACGCGCACGATGAGCACGCTGGTCTACCCGGGTGACCTGCGGGCGCTCGTGCACGTCACGCACGAGAACCGCACGGGCGACCAGGAGGCGTCCTTCCGCGTCGACGGCACGGAGGGCGCGATCAAGGGCACGCTCGGCCTGCTGTACGACTACCCGCACGGCCGCCCCGACACCCTGGCGGTCAACAGCCGCGCGCTGCCGACGGACGGCTGGCTGCCGTACCCGGTGACCAGACGGTGGCTGCCGGACGCGGTGGCCGGGCCGATGGGCTCGCTGCTGCGGGCCGTCGCTGAGGGCGGCGAGCCGGAGACGTCCGGCGCGGACAACCTCGGCACGCTGCGCCTGCTCGACGCGCTCTACCGCTCGATGGACACCGGCGAGAGCGTACGCTGCCGCCCGGCGGACAGGGGAGGATCGTCGTCATGAAGCGTTCCCGGGTCACGCTGGCCGACGTCGCCGCGGTCGCCAAGGTCGACCGGGCGGTCGTCTCCCGCGTCGCCAACAAGGACCCCACACTCAACATCCGGCCGGAGACGCGCGAGCGGGTGCTGGCGGCGATCGAGGAGCTCGGCTACCGGCCCAACGTGGCAGCGCGGAGCCTGCGCACGTCACGGGCGCACATGTTCGGCCTGTTCATCCCCGACTTCGCCAACCCGGTCTACGCGGAGATCATCAAGGGCGCGGAGGCGGAGGCGGCCTCGCAGGGCTACGTGCTGGTCACCGGCAGCGCGTCGGGCGCGGCGCTGGGCGACTACATGGACCGGATCGGGCAGGGCCGCATCGACGGCCTGCTGCTGGCCGGGACCGGCGACGAGTCGGGGCTCATCGCGCAGCTCGACCGGGCCGCCATCCCGTGGCTCATGCTCAACAACCGCAGCAGGAGCGTCAAGCGCTACGTCATCCTCGACGACGCGGGGGCCGCCGCGCTGGCGGTGGAGCACCTCGTACGCCTGGGCCACCGCCGCATCGCCCACCTCGCGGGCCCGTCGCGCTCCGACACGGCCACGCGCAGGTCGGCGGGGTACTCGGCGGCGATGCGCGAGGCCGGGCTGCCGGAGGGGCCGATCGTGGCCGCCGACTACACGCCGGCGGGCGGGGCGGCGGCGATGGCCCGGCTGCTGGCCGCCCCCGAGCGGCCGACGGCGGTGTTCGTCGCCAACGTGGCCTCGGCCATCGGGGCGATGGAGGGCGTGCGCGCGGCCGGGCTGGAGATTCCGCGGGACGTCTCGATCGTCGCGGTGCACGACCTGGAGCTGGCCGGCTACCTCAATCCGGCGCTCACGACGGTGCGCATGCCGCTGGGCGAGCTGGGCCGGCGCGGCGTGACCCTGCTGGCCGGCCTGAAACCGGACGACACGGTGGCCGAGGTCCTGGCCGGGCCGATCGAGCTGATCCAGCGCCGATCCACCGCTCCCCCGCCGTGAGCCGTCAGGCGTCACGAGGTTCCGGCCGGTCCTGCTGCGTGAGGTGCTCGGCCGGCAGGTAGGTCGCCAGGCCGAGCAGGCGCAGGCCACGCGACAGATACCGCAGGATCGCCACTTCAAGCCCCATACCGGCCGACGGTAGGGAGGGCCGCTCGAGTCCGGCTATAGTCGCAGCCCCTAGGTTCGCAGACGTGGAGATCATCGAGATCGTTTTCCCCGAGGCGCTCGTCGCGCCGCGGCGGCTCCGTCCGTCCGCGAGCAAGCTGGAGCCGCCGGCTCCTGGACAGGTCCAGATCGGCGTGGAGGCGGCCGGGGTGTCGTTCGACGACATGCTCATGCGCCGCGGCACCTTCCCCGGGCAGCCCCGCTTCCCCTTCGTGCCGGGGCGCGACGTCGCCGGGACCGTCGTCCGGGAGGGGCCGGGCGTGACCGGCTGGGCCGGCCGGCGCGTGGCGGCGATCGTCGAGCACGGAGGCTGGGCCACGGGCGTGAACGTGCCCGCCGCGGCCGTCGTGCCCGTCCCCGACGGCCTGACCTTCGTTGAGGCCGTCTCGCTCGGCTACGCCGCCGCGCTCGCCCGGCGCATGGTGCACGACCTGGCCGGGGTCGGGGCGGGCCAGACCGTCGTCGTGCCGGGGGCGCCCGGCTGGGTGGGCACCTCGCTCGTCCAGCTCGCCGGGCTGGCCGGGGCGCGGGTCGTCGGGGTGTCGAGCACGCGGCAGCTCGCCGAGTGCGCGGACCTGGAGTTCGAGCCGGTCGACCACTGGACCGAGGACGTGCCGGCCAGGGTGGCCGCGTACGCGCCCGACGGGGTGGACGCCGTCTTCGACACCATCGGCGGCCCGAACCTGGCCGAGTCCCTGAGCATGCTCAAGCCCGGGGGCGTGCTGGTCTCCTACGGCAACTGGGCGACCCGCGACCAGCCGCGCGGCACGCACCTGGCCGACCTGGAGCGGCTGGCGGACCCGCGCGTGGTGCCGGCGTCCACCGGACTTGGGCCCGACGACCTCGCGCGCGTTTTCGCGCTCGCCGCCGAGGGCCGGTTGAGGCCGTTCGTGGCAGGTCCGTACGCGTTCGGCGAGGCGGGCAGGGCCCTGGAGGACTTCGAGAACGGCGGGCTCGTGGGCCGGGTCGTGCTCCACCGAGACTCCAGCGACCACCCGTAACGTCCGCCGCATGACGACACGTTTCACCTCATTCGACGGCACCGAGCTCGCCTACGAGACCCTGGGCGACGGCCCGCCGCTGCTGCTCGTACCCGGCGGCCCCAGGGCGTCGGCGTACCTGGAGGACCTGGGCGGGCTCGGCGCCACCAGGACGCTCATCCGCTACGACGCCCGCGGCACCGGCGAGTCGGACGTCCCCGGGGACCCGGCCACGTACGCCTACCCGTCGCTGGCCGACGACGTTGAGGCGCTGCGCGCCGAGCTCGGCCTGGAGCGGCTCGACCTGCTCGCCCACTCCAGCGGCACGGTCGTCGCGCTGGCCTATGCCGCCGCCCGGCCCGAGCGAGTGGCGCGGCTCGTGCTGGTCGGCCCGGGGCCCGACCTGTTCGGGGCGGGTGGCGAGGACATCGCGGACATCCTCGCCAAGCGGGCCGACGCGCCCTGGTACGACGAGGTCTCGGCGGCGGCCCGCGAGCTGGTGACCCTCGGGCCGGGCGCGGACCCCGAGCGCGTCTTCGACGTGCTCAGCCGCTACACCCCGGCCGGATACGGCGAGTGGGACGAGCGGCAGCGCGAGCACGCGGCCGCCCAGCTGAAGGGCTTCTCGCTGACCGCCTGGTCCGGGTTCTGGGCGGCGGGCACCGGCCCGGAGGCCGTGCTCGGACGGCTGTCCGAGGTGAGCGGGCCGGTGCTGGTGGTGACCGGGGAGCGTGACGGGCTGACGGGCGTCGTGGCCGGTGACGTCGCCGCCGGGTACTTCCCCGACGCCCGCCACATCACGCTCGGCGGCGCGGGCCACTTCCCGTGGGTGGATCGGCCCGGGCAGTTCGCCGCCGCCGTCGAGGGTTTCCTCGCCGCCGTTCAGCCGGCCGGGTCGAAGGCCTCCACCTCGGTGAGCGGGTAGACGGTGAACTTCAGGTGCGGGCTGATCGGATTGCTGTAAAGGGCGTCGAGCAGTTCCTCGTGAGAGGAGACGTCGAAGATGTTCAGCCCGCCCGACTCGCCCACCCGCACCCAGCTGTGAATGATCACACCCTTGTCGATCAGGCCTTTCATGTACGCGAAGCCCTCGGGCAGCCGTCGCATGAACTCGTCGGCGCTGATCCCGGTCGGTGTGGCGTCGTTGATGACGGCGAACAGGGCCATCTGCAACCTCGTTTCCTGTGGGGGCTTTCCTACGAACGAGGGTGCAGATGGCCGGTCGAGCGGCTCTAGAGCGTGGCTGGATCCGCCCGCGGGGCCAGGTCGAACGCCTCGGCCAGCAGCCGGTAGCAGCGCAGCCGGTCGCCGTGGTCGTGGATCATGTTCATCGCGATCAGCTCCGTCACGCCGAGCTGGTCGCGCAGGCTCTCGATGATCCCGCGCACGTGCTCGGGCGCGCCGGCGAAGTAGCGCGGCCACTCGGTGACCTCCCCCGCCAGCGGGTGCGGCCCGCGCGCCAGCTCGGCCGCGGCCTCCTCCGCCGAGGGGATGGCGCGGATGTCGCCGGCGAACAGCCTCCTGCGCACCAGCAGGTGGCTGGCCAGCAGTCGCTGTGCCTGGGCCTCGGTGTCGCCGACGTACACCCCCACGCCCACGATGAGCCGCGGGTGCGGCCCCGCGAAGGTCTTGGTGTACGCCTCGACGGCCGCGCGCGTGGACTCCGGGTTGATGAAGTGCGCGTACGCGTACGGCAGCCCGAGGCGGGCGGCGAAGACGGCGCTGCGCACGCTCGAACCGAGCAGCCACACGGGAGGCACGGACGGCACCCGCGGCATCACGGTGATCGGCGTCTGCCCGCCGGAGAAGTCCTCGTGCAGGTAGGCCAGCAGCGCCGCCAGCTTGTCGTCGAAGTCGTCGACACCGCGCGGGTCGTCCCAGCGCATGGCCCGCGCCTCGGCGGGGCTGGCGCCGCCGGCGCGGCCGATGCCCAGGTCGATGCGGCCGGGATGGAGCGCCTCCAGCACGCGGAACACCTCGGCCACCTTGAGCGGGCTGTAGTAGGGCAGCAGGACGCCGCCCGAGCCGACCCTGATGCCGGACGTCTCGGCCGCGATCCGGGGGATCAGGACCTCGGGGGCGGGACCGGCGTGGGAGGGGATGCCGTGGTGCTCGGCGACCCAGTAGCGCTCGTAGCCGAGCCGGTCGGCCAGGCGGGCCAGCTCGATCGTGTTGTGCAGGGCCTGGGCGGGAGCGGTGCCCTCCGCCACGGTGGACTGGTCGAGCACGGACAGTTTCAACCGTCGACTCCTCGGAGTGTGCGGGCGAGCAGGGCAGCGGTGTTGCGGGCGAGCGGGAACCCGGGACCCACGGTCCCGTTCGCCCGCAACAGCCTGGTGAGCCGGGCGGTGATGAGCATCAGCCGGAACCCGGCGAAGACCTCGTAATAGGGAAGATTGCGGACGGGGCGGCCGGACAGCTTCTCGTACCGGGCGACGGTCTCCTCGCGGCCCGGCAGGCCGGGCAGGCGCTCGGCGCCGATGCCCTCGCTGAGGTGCCGGTCCAGGTACAGGAACCAGGCCAGGTCGGACTCCGGGTCGCCGAGCGAGGTCATCTCCCAGTCCAGCACGGCGGCGGGCCGCCCCGAGGCGGCGAAGATCATGTTCCCGAGCCGGGCGTCACCCCACAGCAGGCTGGGGGCGGGCGGCGCGGGAGGCCGGTGCCCGCGCAGCCAGGCCAGCGCGTGGCCGGCCAGGTCGGGCTCGGCGCCGAAGAAGTCGAGGTGCCGCTCGTAGTGGTCGAGCTGCCGTTCCAGGTCGCTCGCGCCCCGGCCCGGCTGCGCGGCGAAGCCCAGGCCGGAGGCGTCGAGACGGTGCACCCGCCACAGCGTCTCGACGCCCGCCCACCACAGCCGGGCCCTGTCCTCCTCCGGCAGGTCGGCGACCCAGCCCTCCCGGTGGTAGGAGGGCAGGTCGGCCGGGGTCCGGCCGTCGACGTGGTCCATGACGAAGAACGGCCCGTCGAGCACGGCGGGGTCGTCCTCGTACCCGTGGACGGCGGGCACCGGCACGCCTGAGCCGTCGCCGAGCAGCTTCATGAGCCGGAACTCGACGTCCAGCCTGGCCCGCGGATACAGGCGGTGGCCCGGCCCGGCCACGCGGGCGACGAGCCGCCGCCGATCCCCGCCGGCCCAGGACGCCTCGAAGATCAGCGTCTCGGTGGAGAAGCCGGAGCCGGGGATCGAGACGGGGCCCACGTCGGGCCTGCCCGGCAGCCACGCGCGCAGCCGCGCCCGGGTCAGCTCGGGATCACGCTGGTGAGGGACTGGCATCGGGTGATTCCGCCGGTTGAGGGGGCGGCGCGGCCGGCAGCCCGGCCGTCCGCGGCATGAGCAGGGAGGTCAGCACCGCCAGCACCGCGAAGCCGCCGCCGATGAGGAACGCCGTGCCGTAGCCGTCGACCAGGGCCTGCGCCGAGGCGCCCGAACGGGTGGCGGCGATGGTGGCCAGCACGGCGAGCCCCACGGCGCCGCCCACCTGGCGGGTGGTGTTGATCATGCCGGAGGCGAGGCCGGTCTCGCGCGGCTCGACGCCGGTCATGGCCGCGAAGCCGATCGGCATCATGGCCACGCCGGTGCCGAAGGTGACCAGCATCATCGGCACGAGCAGGTGCGTCACGAACGAGCCCTGCACCGGGATGAACGACAGCCACACCAGCCCGGCCACGACGAGCACCGGCCCGAAGATCACCAGCGGGCGCAGCCCGGCCTTCTTCATCAGCGCGGGGCCGCTGTAGGCGCCGATCGTCATCACCGCCGCCCCGGGCAGGAAGGCCAGGCCCGCGGCGAGCGGGGTGTAGTGCAGCACGTTCTGCATGTAGAGGGACAGGAAGTAGAAGTGGGCGATGACGGCGCAGCCGAGCCAGAACATCGTCAGGTTGGCCACGGTCACCGACCGGGTCCTGAAGAAGCGCAGCGGCATCAGCGGCTCGCGGGCCACCCGCTCCTCGTGGAAGAGGAACCAGCCCAGCAGCACCACGCCGCCGATCAGCGGGATCAGCGTGCCGGCCGCGCCCCAGCCCTCGCCGGTGGTGTTCACGACCCCGTACGCCACCGCGATCAGCCCGGCGGTGACCAGCAGCGAGCCCAGCAGGTCCAGGCGCGGCCGCTCCCCCTCGGCCCGGCTTTCCCCCAGCAGCAGGTACGCCGCCACGATGGCGAGCACGCCGATCGGCACGTTCACCCAGAGGATCCAGCGCCAGTCGATGAGGTCGGTGAGCACGCCGCCGAGCACGGACCCGAGCGCCGCGCCGCCGCCGGCGACCGCGCTCCACGCGGCCATGGCCTTGGCCCGCGCGCCGTCGGTGAAGGTCGTGGTGACGAGGGTGAGGGTGGCGGGCGACAGGATGGCGCCGCCCAGGCCCTGGACCGAGCGGGCGATCACCAGGACGGCGGGGTCCTGGGCGACCGCGCCGGCCAGGCTGGCCAGCGTGAACAGGGCCAGCCCCGCGACGAACACGCGGCGGCGGCCGAACAGGTCGGCGGCCCGGCCGCCCAGCAGCAGGAATCCGCAGTAGGTCAGGGCGTAGGAGTTGACCACCCACTGCAGGCCGACCTCGGAGAAGCCCAGGTCGGCGCGGATGGCGGGTAAGGCGACGTTCACGATCGAGACGTCGAGCACCACCATGAGCTGGCCGAGGCAGAGCAGCGTCAGCACGGCCCATCCCGGTGCGTGCTTTGGCACGGACATGACGGAGTGCACCTCCATAATTTGGACTACTAGTCCAAAGTATTAGTCAGTTGCGTCCAAGCCGTCAACGGACCTCTCCCCTCTCCGGGGCCAGGGCTAGATCAGGCTGTAGATCGCCGGCGGAGTCTCGGCGACGGGAGCCTCCAGGCAGGGGTCGGCGGACAGCACCGCCTCGTGCAGGCGCTGCAACGGCGGCGACGGGCTGAGCCCGAGTTCGTCGGCCAGCACCCGGCGGATCCGGTGGAAGACCTGCAGGGCGTCGACCTGGCGCCCCGAGCGGTAGAGGGCCAGCATGAACTGCGCGTGCAGGCTCTCGTGCAGCGGCTGGCGGCGGGTCAGCACGCTGAGCTCACTGAGCAGTTCCTGGTGCCGGCCGAGCCGCAGGTCCGCCTCGATGCGCTGCTGGAGCACGCCGAGCCGGCTCTCCTCGAGCCCGGCGAGCTGGATGTTGAGCAACGGCCCCGGTTGCACGTCCGACAGCGCCGAGCCGCGCCAGAGCGACAGGGCTCCGCGCAGCACGCGCGCCGCCGTCCGGTCGTCCCCCACGGCCAGCGCGGTCTGGCCCTGGCGGACCTTGTCGTTGTAGATCGCGAGGTCCAGTTCGCCTTCGCGGGTCACGATGCCGTACCCGCGGTCGCGGGTGATCAGCCGCTCGGTGCTCGCCAGGCACGGCGCGGCGCCGGTGCGCAGGAAGCGCCGTAATTGCATGACGTACGTCTGCAGAGTGGCCACGGCGCTGGCGGGCGGGTCATATTCCCACAGCTCCTCGACGCATTCCGAGACAGAAACGAGCTGATTGGCGTTGAGCAGTAAGAGGGCCAGGAGTTTGCGCTGTTTCGGCGCGGTCGGCATGCTCGCCGCCTCGTCCGCCGAAATGAAAAGAGGGCCCAGAATTCCGAAACGCACGATGCTCTCCCCGTGTGTGCGCGGCGCGATTGAGAATGGCGGCCATCGCTCCCGGAGTCGCTCGCACATCGTTACCCCGAGTGCAGCTAGCACGCATGATATGACATTAGCCCGTAATACCTACATGTCAAGTAGGAAATATTTCCTCTATGTTACTCAGCGATATCGGGGGGTGACGGAGTCCGGGCGGCTCTAAGACACGGGTTAATGTGCTTGATTATTCAATTTTGCGCGCGGTATGCGCGCAGAAAGAGGTCGGCTGCCGACCGTGACAGTTTCTCCATCTGCTCCTCGGTGAGGGGCTGGGCCCCGTAGTTCGACTGCTGCTGGCCCGGGAACGACAGCAGCGCGACGAAATGCGATGCGGCTTCCTCCGGGTCGGGCACGTCGAGGACGCCTTGGACAGTGAGCAGGGCCAGGCGCAGGGTCAGCCACTCGACGACCCTGGGGATCGTCCCCCTGCCCTGGCCGCCTCCCCCGCACCTGTCGTTGAGCTCCGGATGCCGGGCGGCCTCGGCGATCAGCAGGCGGCGCATCGCGGAGATGCGCTCGTCGAGGACCACCCGCAGCAGCTCGGTGCCCAGCGTGGTGAGGTCGCGCTTGAGATGCTCCGGGGAGCGCAGCAGGGAGTCGTCGACCACCGACTGCGCGTCGGCCTCCGCCCTGGCCGCCTCGACCACGGCCAGGAAGAGCCGCTGCTTGTCGCCGAAGTGGTTGTAGACCGTCTGCTTCGACACGCCCGCGTCCGCCGCGATCTTGTCGATGCTCGCGCCGCCGTATCCTTCCTGGATGAAGGCCTCCTGCGCCGCCCGCATCACCGCGGCCCGCTTGGCGGGCAACCCCCTCGGAACCTCGCCGCCCACGGTCCCTCCCTGCTCGCGTTATAGACTCCCTAGTCTAACTGAATAGGCGGTTTGTATAAATAAACTACCTCGCGGCGGGCAGCACGTGCGCGGCGAACAACCTCAGAGTTCGCTCGGACTCCGCCGGCGGCGGATTGCCGGAGATCACCTGCAGGCTGATCGACACGTCGCCGAACCTGCCGCGGATCCCCGCGAGCGTGGCCAGCACCTCGTCCGGGTCGCCGACCAGCACCTTCCCCTCGGCGAGCTGGCGGCCGAAGTCGCTGGAGGCCACCTTCTCGGCGATCTTCTCGTAGCCCCGGTAGCCCTCGCTGCGGGTGGTCGCCCACGAGGCCACCGCCTCGGCCATGACCTGGTTGGTGCGCTCGCTGTAGACGCGCCCGAGCCGCCTGGCCTCGGCCGAGTCCTCGGCGAGGTAGCAGTTGTAGGTCATCTGGACCGGCCCCTGGCCCTCGTGGCCCGCCTCGGCCCACGCCTTGCGGTAGAGGGTCAGGAGCTCCTGCACGGCCTCCGGCTTGTGGATGGAGGGCACCATCATCAGTCCGTAACCCTTCTCCCCCGCCGCCACGCACGACTCGGGCGAGATGGCCGTGGCCACCAGGATCGGCGGCCTGGGCCGCTGGTGCGGCCTGGGCAGCAGCGTGACCGGGCCGAACCGGTGGAACCGGCCCTCGAAGACCACGTCCTCCTCCGACCACAGCCGCCGGCACGCCTCGACGCCCTCGTCGAACCGCGGCCTGCTCTCGTCCAGGGGGATCTCGAACGCCTCGAACTCCTCCGGCAGGAACGCCCGGCCGAACCCCACGTCGAGCCGGCCGCCCGAGAGGTTGTCCAGCATGGCCAGCTTGCCCGCCAGCTTCACCGGATGCGTGAACGCGGGGATCACCGCGCCCGTGACCAGCCGGATCCGGCTCGTCCGCGCCGCCACCGCGGCCAGGAACGTCACCGGGTCGGGGCTGTATCCGCCGTAGCGGGCGAAGTAGTGCTCGATGGTCTTGACGTGGTCGAACCCGAGCTCCTCCGCCAGCGACGCCAGGCGTAGCGCCTCCTCGAAGTACCGGGCCGCGCTCTTGTCGGCGGGGCCCACCGTGGGGAAGAAATTGACGCCGAATCTCACAACAGACTCCTGTACTCGCCGTTCCGGTACACCAGGGGCGGCCGGTCGTGGACGTCGCCGGACTCGACCAGTCCCAGCAGGATCCAGTGGTCGCCGGCCTCGATGACCTCGACGAGGCGGCAGCCGGCGTGCGCGACCACGTCCTGCGCCAGCAGCGGGGCGCCGTTCGCGGGCGAGGGCGTCCAGCGCAGGCCCGCGAACTTGTCCTCGCCCTTGCCCGCGAACCTGGCCGCCAGCTCGTGGCGGCCCTCGGCCAGGAAGTTGACCGCGAACGCGCCCGAGCGGCGCAGCGCGGGCAGCGAGCGGGCCTGGCGGTCCACGCAGACCAGCAGGAGAGGCGGGCGCAGCGAGACCGCGGTGACGGCGTTGCAGGTCAGGCCGCGCGGGACGGAGTCGCGGTCCAGGACGGTCACCACGGCCACCGCCGTCGGCAGCGCCCCGAAGATCGCCCTGAACCGGCCCGCGTCCACCCCCGCGCCCGCCTCGCCGTAACGCCCCGCCGCACCCGCACCGTCGGACGGCACACCCACCCCTTCGGACGGCACACCCGCCCTTCCGGACGGCGCGCGCCTCCCATCGGCAGGGCGGCCCCTCCCCTTGGCGAGGCGGCTCGTCCCCTCGGAGGACCCGCGCGCGCCGTTGGGCGAGGCCTCCGTGCCATGGGAAACCGCGCCGAGCGGCCCGGCGTCGTGGGGAGCCGCCCCCGATGACAGGGCGGCTCGGGGGTCGGGGCCGTGGGGAGCCGCGTCCGGCGGAAGGGGGGTGCGGGGGTCGGGGCCGTGGCGGGCGGCGTGGCCGATCGTCATCGGGGCGCCTTCCTGGCCACGACGAGCGTGCTCGACGGGGTGAGCGGCCCGGCCGTGACCGAGGCGAACCCCGCCTCGAACAGCCACCCGCGCAGGTCGGCCACCGGGTACTCGGCGCCCCCGTCCGACCAGACCAGCATGTTGAGGCTGGCCAGCGCGACCGGCAGCCGGGGCCGCCGCTCGTCGGTCATCGGGTCGTAGACGAACACCTGCCCGCCCGGCCGCAGCGCGTCGAACGCCTTGCTCAGCAGCTCGCGGCGGCGCTCCACCGGCCAGTTGTGCAGCACGTGCCCGAAGATCAGCGCGTCCGCCTCCGGCAGCGGGTCGGCGAAGAAGTCGCCGGCCACGAAGCGCACCTGCTCGCCGAGCCCCAGCGACGCCATGTGCGCGTCGAACGCGGGCCGAAGCGCGGGCAGGTCGAACACGCTCGCCTCCAGCCCGGGATGGGCCCGTACGAGCTGGGCGGCCAGGTTGCCGCGGGCGCCGCCCACGTCCACGAACGAGCCGAGCCTGCGCCAGCCGCCCAGCCGGGCGAGGGCCGCGCCGATGGGCCGGTTCAGCACGTCCATGGCCGCCAGGAAGCCGTCCCGCTCGGCCGGGTCGGTGTAGAGGGAGCCGTACGGGTCGCCGGGCCGGACGGGCCGGCCGGTGCGCAGGCTCCCGGTGAGTTCGCGCCAGGCGGGATGCAGCACGCCGTCCAGGAACGACAGGAACCCGCCCAGGTAGTCGGGCCGCCCGGCCACCAGGTACGCCTCGGCCGCCTCCGCCGGACGGTAGCGGCCCGACTCGCGTACCAGCAGGTCGAGCGCCACCAGCGCGGACAGCAGGTCGCGGGTGGCGGGCGGGTGCAGCCCGAGCTTGCCCGCCAGCTCGTCCGCGGACAGCGGCTCGGCGGACAGCGCGCCGAACACGCCCAGTTCGACCGCCGAGAACAGCACCTGTGCCGCGCGGACGCCCGACGCGACCCGCAGCACCGCCTCGGGACCGCTCACGAGTCCGTCCCCCGATCATCCCGGACGCTGTCGAAGTTGTCGTGGTGGACGAACCGGTAGGCGACCAGCCAGCTGTCTCCGTCGGGCACCAGCACGTCCTCGCAGAACGTGCTCAGGTGCAGCGACGCCTCGCCGCCCACCGGGGTGTCCACGACGATGGCGTAGTAGCGGGCGCGCACGGTGCCGTCGCCGCCGTGGTCCACGCTCAGCATGCCGAGCCAGTGCCGCCGGGTCAGGCCCCGACGCCTGATCACGCCGACGTGGTGGGTCATGCGCTCGGCGAGCACGGCGCGGCCCTTGCGGCCCTCGGGCCTGGTGTCCTGGGCGAACACCCCGTCCTCGGTGAACGTGGCGGCCCAGCCGGCGGAGTCGCCCTCGTCGAGGAGCTGCATCTGCCGGTTGAGGAAGTGGTGGACGGACTGGAAGTGCTCGTGGGCGGGGCGGGCGGTGGTCAGTGACTGCTGGGTCATCACAGGTTCCTCTCCGCGTGGTCCTTGGCGTGGCGCATGGTGGTGGCGCTGTTGTGGCTGAGCGCGTCGCGTACGTACTCGCGGGCGTCGGCGATGCCGGCGGCCGGGCCGAGCACGGGGGCGATGGCGTCGGGGTTGAGCACGACGGTGTGCCGGGAGGTGACCGTGGAGCCGGTCTCGGTGTCGGCGAAGCGCCATTCGCCGGTGTGCACGGTCAGCAGCTTCGGCAGGCGCAGCTGCTTGTAGACGATCCTGCCGGTGGGGAAGACCAGCCTGATCGACTCGGTGGTGTGGGTGGAGCCGTCCGGCGCGAGGGTGTCCATGGCCAGGCGCTGCACGCCGGGCGCGGGCTCGGTGAGCTCGACCCTGGCCACGTGCGGGAGCCGGTCGGGCCAGTGCTCGGCCTCGTCGATGAACGCGTACAGGTCCCTGGCCTTGCCCGACACCTCGACGGTGTCCTCGAACGACATCGTCAGCTCGTCGGACCGGGCATGCTCGGCCCGGCCCTTCAGCGCCGACAGCTCGGCCTGGCTGTTGCGGTCGACGGCCTCCTCGATCCAGGCCACGTGGGCGTCGCTGACCGCCTGGTAGTCGTGCTCCAGGGTGATCGCGGTCAGGCCGTCGCCGACCGGCCTGATCACCCAGGTGCCTCCCATGGCGGCCACCGGATGCTGCGACACCTCCTGCCGGAAGTGGATGCGCAGCGCCTCCGGGTCGAGGCGGCGGCGGGAGGTCCACTTCTTGACCTCGCCGTTGGCCGTCGCCCAGATCCTGATCCGCTCCTCCTGCCCGTCGCGCCCCACGACCTCGGCGTGCACGGTCGGCGGGAACACCGCGGGCCAGGCCGCCACGTCCGCGACCAGCTCGTACACCCTCGAGGCCGGGGCGGCCACGGTGATCTCGTGGACGGCGTGATGTGTTGTCGCCACTGCTTTCTCCTAGTAGTTGCCGAGTCCGCCGCAGACGTTGATCGCCTGGGCGGTGATCGGGGCGGCCGCGTCCGTGACCAGGTAGCCGACCATGGCCGCCACCTCGTCCGGCTCCGAGTAGCGGCCGAGCGGGATCTTCGCGTTGAACCGCTCCAGCACGTCGTCCTCGGTGGTGTGCCACACCTCGGCGTAGCCGCGCCGGACCCGGGCCGCCATGGGGGTCTCGACGTAGCCGGGGCAGACCGCGTTGACCGTGATGCCGGTCTTGGCCAGCTCCAGGCCGAGCGCCTTGGTGAAACCGACGACGCCGTGCTTGGAGGCCGAGTACGGCGCGCCGAGCACGACGCCCTGTTTGCCGCCGGTCGAGGCGATGTTGACGATCCGCCCCCAACCGCGCTCGCGCATACCGCCCTCCTTGAGCACGGCGCGCGAGACCCAGAACACGCTGTCGAGGTTGGTGCGGATGACGTCGAGCCACATCTCGTCGGCGATGTCGGCGGTGGGCCCGCCGCCGCTGCGGCCCGCGTTGTTGACCACGATGCCGATGGGGCCGTACCGGGCGACGGCGGCCCTGACGAACTCGCCCACGGACGCGGGGTCGCGCACGTCGGCGGCGACGCCGTCCACCTCGTGGCCCTGCTCGCGCAGATCCTTGACGGTGAGCGCGACCGTGTCCGCGCTGCGCGCGCAGATGAACACCGGATGGCCCTGCGCCGCCAGGAACCGGGCGACGGCCAGCCCGATGCCGCTGGTCGCGCCGGTCACCACGGCGGGGATTGCCTTGGACATGGAACCTCCCTAAGCGGCCCGGTCCCGGGCCATGAGATCGTCGACGAAACGCGTCGTGTGCTCGCCGCTGACGAACTCGGGGCTGGCCAGCAGCCGCCGCAGCAGCGGGATCGTGGTGGCGACGCCGGCGCCCTCCACCTTGAACTCGGCCAGCGCCCGGTCGGCGCGGGCGATGGCCTCGTCCCTGGTGGGCGCCCAGGCCACGAGCTTGGCGATCAGCGGGTCGTACGCGGCGGGCACGGTGCCGCCCTGCACGAACCCGGAGTCCACCCGGATGCCGGGGCCGCCGGGCGGGCGGAACGTACGCAGCGCGCCCGGAGTGGGGCGGAACCCGGCGTCGGGGTCCTCGGCGTTGACCCGGCACTCGATGGCCGCGCCGCGCGGCGCCACGTCCGCCTGCGCGAAGGCCAGCGGCTCGCCGGAGGCGACCAGGATCTGCTGCCTGACCAGGTCGATCCCGGTGAGCATCTCGGTGACCGGGTGCTCGACCTGGATCCTGGCGTTGAACTCCATGAACGCGACCGCGCCCGAGCCGTCCACGAGGAACTCCATCGTGCCCGCGCCGGTGTAGCCGACCGCGCGGGCGCCGGCCACCGCGTACGCGCCGAGCTCCTCCCGCAGCCCGCCGGGCAGGCGCGGCGAGGGCGACTCCTCGACCAGCTTCTGGTTGCGACGCTGCAACGAGCAGTCGCGCTCGCCCAGGTGCACCGCCCCGCCGTGGCCGTCGCAGAGCACCTGCACCTCGACGTGCCTGGTACGGGTCAGGTAGCGCTCGACGTACACCTCGCCGTTGCCGAACACCTGCCTGGCCAGCGCGGTCGTCTCCCGGTACGCCTGCCGCAGCCCGGCCCGGTCGGCCGCGACCGCGATGCCCCGGCCGCCCCCGCCCGCCGCGGCCTTGACGACGACCGGGTAGCCGATCGCGGCGGCGACCTCCTCGGCCTCGGCGACGCCGGAGACCGTGCCGTCGCTGCCGGGCAGCACCGGCAGGCCGGCGGCCGCCATCAGCGCCCTGACCTCGGCCTTGTCGCCGAGCGAGGCCATCACGTCCGGGCGCGGCCCGATGAACACCAGGCCGTGGTCGGCGCACACCTGGGCGAAGTCGGGGTCCTCCGACAGGAACCCGTAGCCGGGGTGGACGGCCTCCGCGCCGGTGCGCAGCGCCGCCTCGATCAGCGAGGGCATGTAGAGATAGCTGCGGCGGGCGGGCGGCGGGCCGATGAGCACGGCCTCGTCGGCGAACTCCACGACCGGCGAGTCACGGTCGGCGGTGGAGTAGACGGCGATCACCCTGATGCCCATCTCGCGGCAGGTGCGGGCCACCCGCAGGGCGATCTCGCCGCGGTTGGCGATCAGCACGCTGGAGACGGTCATGGCAGCTCCGTGCGGAGCAGCACGAGCTGCTGCCCGAACTCGACCGGGGTGCCGTTCTCCACGAGCACCTCGACCACCTCGCCCGGGCGGGGGGCGGCGATGGGGTTCATCAGCTTCATCGCCTCGACGACGCCGAGCGTCTGCCCCTCCTCCACCCGGTCCCCGGGCTTCACGTACGGCTCCGCGCCCGGCTCGGGGGCGACGTAGAAGGTGCCGACGACCGGGGCGACCGCTGCCTCGAAACCCGCCTCGAAGCCCGGCTCGCCCGGCGCCTGGTCCGGCTCCCGCGGCTGGTCGGGGGCCTCGGTCCTGGCCCAGGTGAGCTCCACCTCGTAGTCGCCCGTCCGCAGGGACACGCTGGCCAGCGGCCCGGGCAGGGAGCGCACCAGGCTGGTCAGCTCGCAGGACAGCTCGCCGAGCGTCGGCCGTTCCCGCTGCTCGCCGCTCATGACGCCTCTCCCAGCGACCCGGTCATGACGCCGCTCCCAGCCTGCGGAAGCGGTCGTGGCGCTGGCGGCGGAGCTCGTCGGGTGTCCAACCGCGCAGCTCCGCCAGCGCCGCCCGGACGGCCGCGCCGAGCCGGGCGGACGCCTCGGCGCCGTCGGCCTGCGCGCCGCCGGGCGGCTCGGGCACGATCGCGTCGGCCACGCCGAGCCGTACCAGCTCGGCGGCGCCGACCCGGAGCGCGGCGGCCATCTCGGGGCCCCTGGACGGGTCGCCGTACAGGATGGTCGAGCAGCTCTCCGGGCTGATCACCGAGTAGCAGGCGTTCTCCAGCATCAGCACCCGGTTGGCCACCGCGAGGGCGAGCGCGCCGCCGCTGCCGCCCTCGCCGGTGACGGCCGCGACCACGGGCACGCCCAGCTCGGACATGACGGCGATCGACTCGGCCACCGCCCACGCCTGGCCGCGCTGCTCCGCGCCGACGCCGGGCGCGGCGCCCTGCGTGTCCACGAACGTCACCACCGGCAGGCCGAGGCGGTCGGCGAGCGCCATGAGCCGGGCCGCCTTGCGGTAGCCCTCGGGCTGCGGCATGCCGAAGTTGCGGGCCACCAGCTCGGCCGTGTCGTGGCCCTTCTGGTGGCCGATCAGCATGACTCCGGTGCCGCCGAGCGAGCCGATGCCGCCCACGACGGCCGGGTCGTCCCCGTACGCGCGGTCGCCGTGCAGCTCGACGAAGTCGTCGCAGATGCGGTGGATGTGGTCCAGGGCGGTCGGCCTGGCGATGTCCCTGGCCAGCCGGAGCGTCTCCCACGGATCACCGGCGCCCGCCGGCGCCCCGGGTGCGGGCACCGGCAGGGCGGCGTCCGGTGGGGCGGGCTCCGGTGGGACCGGGTCGAGCAGGGCCAGGAGCCGGGCCAGCAGCGGGCGGATGGCCTCGCGCGACTCGACGCGGTCGACGAGCCCGCGGGCGGACAGGTCCGCCGCGCTCTGGAAGCCCTCCGGCAGCGCCTCGCGGGTGGCCGCCGCGATGACCCGCGGCCCGGCGAACCCGATCCTGGCGCCCCGCTCGGCCACCAGCACGTCGGCCAGCGTCGCGAACGACGCCGTCACACCCCCGAACGTGGGGTCGGTCAGCACGCACACCGACAGCACCCCCGCCTTGCGCAGCCGCCGCATCGCCCGCGCCGTCTTGGCCAGCTGCATGAGCGACAGCGCGCCCTCCTGCATGCGCGCCCCGCCCGAGGCCGCCACGACCACCAGCGGCACGCGGGACGACAGCGCCTCCTCCGCCGCGGCCGTCACCGCCTCGCCCACGGCGGTGCCCATGCTGCCGCCCATGAAGGTGAAGTCCATGGCGGCCACGATCACCGGGCGCCCGCCGATCGCCGCCCGGCCGACGCACGCCGCGTCCTCCCTGCCGGTACGGCGGCGGGCCCGCGCGAGCTGATCGCGGTAGCCGGCGAAGTCCAGCGGGTCGTCCGGCCCGGCCCGGTAGACCAGGGGCGCGAACGACGCCGGATCCACCAGCAGCCGCAGCCGGTCGGCCGCGCCGACGCGGTGATGGTGCCCGCAGTCGGGGCAGACGCGCTGCGCCCGTTCCAGCCGCGGGCCGTACACCGTCGAGCCGCACCCGCCGCACTGCTCCCAGTGCCCGGCTCTGACCTCGGCTTCCACGCTCATGGAGCCGCCACGGCCGCGTTGATCTGGGCGAGGAACTCGCGCGGGGTGTCGGCGCCGGCGATGTCGTCGCCGACCTTCACCCCGAAGTCGCGCTCGATCAGGCTGGCCGTCTCCAGCAGGGCGATGGAGTCGTAGCCCAGCTCCTCGAACCTGACGTCGACGATGTCGCCGTCCAGGTCCGCCACGTCACTGTCGCCCGCGGCCACCCGCAGCAGGCGCTTGAGGTCGTCGATCGTCAGATCGCGCTCGGGCATCCTATGTTCCTTTCTCGTATGTCATGAGTACGTGCGCACGATCACGGCCGAGGTGAATCCCCCGTGCCCCCTGGCCAGCACCAGCGCCGTCCGCAGCGCCGCGGGCCTGGCCGTGCCCGTGACGAGGTCCAGGTCCAGCCCGGGGGCCGGCGCGGTGACGTTCACGGTGGGCGGGATGACCTGGTCGCGCAGCGCCAGCAGGGCGGTGGCCAGGTCCAGCGCGGCGCCGCCCGAGTAGAGGCGGCCGGTCATCGTCTTGGGCACGGTCACGGGGACGCCACACGGCCCGAACACCGCGGCCAGCGCCTCGGCCTCCGCGCGGTCGGCCGCGGCCATTGCCGCCCCGTCGGCGAACACCACGTCCACGCCGGGCTCCCCCGCGTCGGCCAGGGCCTGCTCGATGACCCGGCGCAGCACCGGCGGCCGCCCCGTGCCCGGGGGCGGGTCGAAGCCGGCGGCGTATCCGGCGATCTCGCCGTACGGGCGCGCGCCGGCCCGGGCGGCGTCCTCGAGCAGCAGGATCGCCCCGCCCTCGCCCGGCACGTGCCCGGATGCCGCCGCGTCGAAGGGCAGGTACGCCCGCGCGGGGTCGTCCGAGACCGACACCCGGCCGCCGGCGAGCTGGGCGACCCACCCCCACGGGCACAGGGCCGAGTCCACGCCGCCCGTGAGCACGGCCCGACCGCCCTTGCGCAGTTGCCGCCTGGCCTGCGCGACCGCGTCCAGGCCGCCCGCCTGGTCGGTGACGATCACGCCGCTCGGCCCGCGCAGCCCGTGCCTGATGGAGATCTGGCCGGTGTTCACCGCGTAGAACCAGGCGAACGACTGGTACGCGCTGACGTGCTCGGGGCCGCGGCTCCACAGCTTCTCCAGCTCGCGGTGCCCGAAGTCGAATCCGCCGGAGGCGGCCGCCGTGACCACGCCGATCCCGTACTCCGGCAGCGCCGACGGGTCGAGCCCGGCCTCGGTCAGCGCCCAGTCCGAGGCGACCAGCGCCAGCCGGGTCATGTGGTCGGTCTGCGGCAGCAGCCGCCCCGGCAGGTGCGCGGCCGGGTCGAAGCCGCGTACCTCGCCGGCCAGCCGGGCGGGGTACTGCCCCGGGTCGAAGCGGGTGATCCTGCCGATCCCGCCGCGCCCTTCCAGGGTCGCCGCCCAGTACGCCTCGGTGCCCAGGCCGTTCGGCGCGACCACGCCGAGCCCCGTGACGACGGCGTGGACCGGGCGCTCCGGAGCCGCGGCGGTCATCTGGTGAGCACCATGGCGCTCTGGAACCCGCCGAAGCCACTGCCCACCGACACCACCACGTCGGTCTCGTGGTCGCGGGCGGTCAGCGGCACGTAGTCGAGGTCGCATTCGGGGTCGGGCTCGTGCAGGTTCGCCGTGGGCGGCACCACCCCGTGCTGGATGGCCAGCACGCACGCCGCGATCTCGATCGACCCGATGGCGCCGAGCGAGTGGCCGATCATCGACTTGATCGAGCTCATCGGGGTGGCGCGGGCGTGGTGGCCGAGGGCGAGCTTGACGGCGGCGGTCTCGTGGCGGTCGTTCTGCCGGGTGCCGGAGCCGTGCGCGTTGACGTAGTCGACGTCGCCCGGGTCGAGCCGGGCCTCGTCGAGCGCCGAGCCGATCGCCGCGGCCATCTCCCGGCCGTCGGGGCGCAGCCCGGTCATGTGGTACGCGTTGCACCGCGAGGCGAACCCGGCGATCTCGGCCAGGATCCGCGCGCCCCTGCGCATCGCCGGCTCCCGCTCCTCCAGCACGAACACGGCCGCCCCCTCACCGAGCACGAACCCGTTGCGGGTGCGGTCGAAGGGCCGGGAGGCGTGCTCGGGGTCGTCGTTGCGCGGCGTGGTCGCCTTGATCGCGTCGAAGCAGGCGAGCGTGATGGGCGAGATGGGCGCGTCGGTGGCGCCGGCGACCATGACGTCCGCCGAGCCCTCCCTGATCAGCTCGGCCGCGTGCCCGACCGCGTCCAGGCCGGAGGTGCAGCCGGTGGAGACCACGGCCGCCGGGCCCTCGGCGCCGACCGCCCAGGCCACCTCGGCGGCCAGCGAGCCCGGCACCAGGTAGTCGTAGAGGTGGGGCACGGCGTAGTCGTGGTCGACCAGCCGCTTCCTGCCGCCGTCGCTGACGACGACGTACTCACGCTCCAGACTCATCGTGCAGCCCACGGCGCTGCCGACCGTCACGCCCGTCCTGGCCGGGTCGGCGGCGGACAGGTCGATGCCGCTGCCCGCCACCGCGTCGCGGGCGGCGACCACGGCGAACTGGGCCGCCCGGTCCATCCTGCGCGTCTCCTGCGGGGTCAGGCCGTGGCCCGCCGGGTCGAAGTCGGCCTCGGCGGCCACCCGCGAGCGGAAAGGGGAGGCGTCGAACCCCGTGATGAGCCGTGTCGCGGTACGCCCGTCCGTGAGCAGCTGCCAGAACGCCTTGACCCCGATCCCGCCGGGGGCTATCACTCCCATGCCGGTCACCACGACCCTGCGGCGCGTACTCGTCACGTCCTTCCGCCCTTCCGTTCTTCCGGGTATGTCTGGCCATGCTCGGCAAGGGCGCTGGAGCCGAACTGGAGTTCTCCTGGACCGCGCTATACCGAGACTCCAGCCGGGTCGGCGAGGGTCGCCGGCATGGTCGTCTTCGTGAACAAGCTCACGCTCAACGGCTCCGCGCGGGAGCTGGAGGAGATCTACGCGGGGGTCGCGGCGTTCTTCGCGGCGCAGCCGGGGTTCGTGTCCTACCAGTTCCTGCGCTCCGAGAGCGATCCGGACGTCTACATCAACATCGCGACCTGGACGGACGAGGAGTCGTTCCGCCGGGCCACCCGGCAGGAGGCGTTCCGCGTGGCCACCCGGGTGGGCAGGGTGTCGACCGGCGATCCGCACCTGTGCTCGGTGGTGCTGTCGGGCCAGGCCCCTTCGTGACGCCGTACCTGCGGGAGGTGGCCGACGGCGTGCACGCGTACGTGCAGCCGGACGGCGGCTGGTGCGTGAGCAACGCCGCCGTGCTGACCGGCGGGGGCACCGTCCTGATCGACACGGCCGCCACCGAGGCGCGCGCCAGGGGCCTGCGCACCGCCGTCGAGGCGCTCACGCCGGAGCCCGTGCGGCTGCTGGTCAACACCCATCACCACGGCGACCACACGTTCGGCAACGGGCTCTTCCCCGAGGCCACGATCGTGGCGCACGAGCTGGCCAGGGCCGAGATGGCGGCCAAGGGCGGCGCGCTGCGGGCGGTGTGGCCGCAGGTGGACTGGGGGGACGTGCCGCCCGCCCTGCCCGACGTGACCTTCGCCGACCGGCTCACCCTGCGGCTGGCGGACCGGACCGTCGAGCTGCTGCACGTCGGGCCCGCGCACACCACCAACGACGTGGTCGCCTGGCTGCCGGACTCGCGGGTGCTGGTGGCGGGCGACGTCGTGCTGTCGGGGTGCACGCCGTTCGTGCTGATGGGGTCGCTGGACGGGTCGCTGGCGGCCGTCCGGCGGCTGCGGTCGCTGGAGCCCGCCGTGGTGGTGTGCGGGCACGGGCCGGTGTGCGGGCCCGAGGTGTTCGACGTGGCGGAGGACTACCTGCTGTGGGTGCGGGAGCTGGCCACCAAGGGGATTGAGGCCGGTCTGGCCCCGCTGGAGCTGGCCAGGGAGTCGGGCCCGGGGCGCTTCGGCGACCTGCGCGACCCGGAGCGGCTGGTGGCCAACCTGCACCGGGCCTACCAGGAGGCGGGCGGCGGGCCGCCCGGCGCGTACCTGCCCTCCGCCCCCGTCTTCGCCGAGATGGTGGCGCTGAACGGCGGCCCGCTCACCTGCCGGGCGTAGCCGCGCCCGCGCCGAAGTGCCCAGCGCCGAAATGCTGTGTGGCCCACTCGCGGAAGGTGCGGGCGGGGCGGCCGGTCAGCTCGGCGACCGTGGGGTCCACCCTGGCGCGCACGGCGAGGTCGGCGTTCGCGCGGCCGGCCAGCACGGCGTCGGCGGTCTCCGGCGGCATGTGCCGCAGCAGCTGCTCCCTGGCCCGCTCGACCGGCAGTTCCTCGAAGCGCAGCGGCCGGCCGAGCACCTCGCCGATGACCCGCACCTGATCGCGCGGCGTGAGCGCCTGCGGCCCGGTGATCGGGTACACGGCCCCGTCGTGCCCGCCGCCCAGCAGGACGGCCGCCGCCACCGCGGCCACGTCCCCCGGGTGCACCACCGACGAGGGCAGGTCACCGTACGGCGCCCGCACGACACCCGCCGCCGCGATGGCCGGGGCCCACTGCAGGGCGTTCGACATGAAGCCGTTCGGCCGCAGGATCGTCCAGCGCAGTCCCGACTCGCGGACCGCCCGCTCGCCCTCGAGGTGCCAGCCCGCCAGCACCCCGGCCGTGCGCTCCTCGACGGCCAGCGACGACAGCTGCACGACGTGCGCGACGCCCGCGGCCCGCGCCGCCCGGACCAGCGCCCGGTCGTGCTCGGCCCGCCGGTGCCCGACCCCGGTCAGGAACACCGAGGTCACCCCGTCCAGGGCGGGCGGCAGCGTGGCCGGGTCGCCGAGATCGCCTCTCACCACCTCGACGTCCTCCGGGAGGCCGGCCCGCGCCGGGTCCCGGGTCAGCGCCCGGGTCTTGACCCCCGAGCGGCGCAGCTCCGCCAGCACCTCGCGGCCGATGGTCCCTGTCGCTCCAATCACCATGATCATGCGTTCCAGCGTGGCCGGGCACGCTATAGAGCGGCTCGAGCGGGCCTTCCTACGCTGCCCGCCATGAGGCTGAAAGACAAGATCGCCGTCGTGACCGGGGGCACGCGCGGGCTCGGCAAGGCCGTGGCCGACGCGTTCGCCGCCGAGGGCTGCCACGTCGTCCGCGCCGCCAGAACCGGGGTCGCCAGAACCGGTCCCGGTGAGGACGGCGCGTTCCATCCGGTGGACGTGCGCGATCCCGAGTCGGTGCGGGCGCTGATGGCCGGGGTGGCGGACCGGTTCGGGGGGCTGGACATCGTGGTGGCCAACGCCGGGGTCAGCCGTCCGGGACCGGTGCGCGCGCTGACGGCCGACGACTGGGCCGACGTCGTGGGGACGAACCTCACCGGCGTGTTCACCTGCGTGTCCGCCGCGCTGCCGTACCTGGAGAAGTCGCCCGCCGGGCGGATCATCACGATGTCGTCGGCGCTGGGGACCCGGCCGGTGCCGGGCGCCTCGGCGTACGCGGCCTCGAAGGCGGGCGTCGAGATGCTCACCCGCGTGCTCGCGCTGGAGGCGGCGGCGTCGGGCGTCACCGTGAACTGCCTGTCTCCCGGCTTCATCGACGCGGGGATGGGACGCCTGCTGGCGGCCAACGAGCAGGTGTGGCCGCGGTACCGGGCCGCGCTCGCCTCGGGGCGGATGGGGACGGCGGAGGAGGTGGCGGCCGCGGCCGTGTTCCTGGCGGGCGCGGACTCCTCGTACGTCAACGGGCACGTGCTGGAGGTCAACGGCGGCCTGCGCTGGTGACCTCCGCCGGGTCGTTCTCCAGCCCGGCTCCAGCGGCGCTCCAGCGCCGGTCCCGACGATCGGTCCACTGCCCGCCCCGACCTCTCCCGGAGGACGTTCCATGAGGCTGGTCGCCCGCGTCGTCTCCTCTCTCGTCGTGCTCGCCGTGCTCGTTCCGCTCGCCGTGGCCTGCGGCGCCGGCTCGCGGCCCGCGCCCTCGGCGGGCGCCGGGTTCAGCTTCGCGCTCAACACCGAGCCGAGCTGCCTCGACCCGCACGTCAGCATCGCCGACGCCACCGCGCTCATCCAGCGCGGCGTCGTCGACTCGCTGGTCTCCCAGGACGCCTCCGGCGGCCTGCACCCGTGGCTGGCCCGCTCGTGGCAGGTCTCCAAGGACCTCAAGGAGTACACCTTCGACCTGCGCACCGACGTCACCTTCCACGACGGCGCCAAGCTCGACGCCGCGGCCGTGAAGGCCAACTTCGATCGCATCGTCGCCAGGACCACCAAGTCGCAGTACGCGAACGTGCTGCTGGGCCCCTACCGGGACAGCGTCGTGGTGGACGACCACACCGTGCGGGTCAGGTTCACCGAGCCGTTCCAGCCGTTCCTCCAGGCGGCGAGCACCGCCTACCTGGGCATCCAGTCGCCGAAGGGCGCCGAGGGGCCGCGGTGCGCCAAGGTCGTGGGCTCGGGACCGTTCGTCTTCGACTCCTACGCCCGGCAGAAGAGCGTGACCCTGCGCCGCAACCCCGCCTACCGGTGGGGTCCCGAGACCGCCGGGCACACGGGGCCCGCGCACCTGGAGACGCTGACGTTCCGGTTCCTGCCGGAGAACGCCACCCGGATCGGCGCGCTCACCAGCGGGCAGGTGGACGGCATCGCGGCCGTGCCCACGCCGAGCGTGGCCGCCGTCGAGGCCAACCAGGGCCTGCGCCTCCTCCGCACGCCCTCGCAGGGCGCCGTCTACGGCGTGTACCTCAACTCCAGCTCCGGCGTCTTCGCCGACGCCCGCGTCCGCGACGCCTTCCGCAGGTCCATCGACGTGGATCTGCTGGTGCGCACCACGCATTTCGGTGTCTACCAGCGCGCGTGGAGCATCCTCTCTCCCACCACCCCGTTCTACGACAAGTCCGTGGAGAACTCCTGGACGTACGACCCCGCGCGCGCCGCCGAGCTGCTCGACGAGGCCGGATGGACGGCCAGGGACGCCCAGGGCTACCGGACCAAGGACGGAGCCCGCCTGACCGTGCGCTGGCCGACCACCCAGGCGCAGGAGAGCGCCGACCAGCGTGGCATCCTCGCCCAGGGCATCCAGGCGGCGGTGAAGAAGGCCGGGTTCGAGCTCGTGCGCGACAGCGTGCAGAACGGGCAGCTGTTCGGGCTGGTGCAGGACGGCGACTACGACCTGTACGACATGGCCTGGTCGCGCGCCGACCCGGACATCCTGCGCGGTTTCCTGCACTCGAAGAGCCTGCCGATGGCCGGTGAGAACATCGCCCGCGTCGACGACCGCGACGTGGACTCCTGGGTGGTCGGCGCCGGCCGCACGAGCGACGAGGCGGCCAGGCGCTCCTTCTACGCCAAGGCCCAGCGGTGGGCCGTGGACCAGGCCGTGGTTGTCCCGCTCTATGTGCCCGCGCAGCTCGTCGCGGTGTCGAAGGCGGTCGAAGGGCTCACCTCCGACCCGGCGGGCTTCCCGCACTTCTACGACGTACGGCTGACCCGATGAGGCGCGGACTCAAGCCGCGGCAGGGCGTCGCGCGCCTGGTCGCCGGGTGGCTCGCGCGGGCGGCGGGCGTGCTGCTCGGGGCGGCCACGCTGGCCTTCGCCGCGATGCACCTGATCCCGGGCGACCCGGCCAGGGCGATCGTCGGCAGCGCCCCCGCCACCGACCAGACCATGGCGGCCATCCGCGCCGAGATGGGGCTCGACCTGCCGCTCGCCGAGCAGTACCTGCGCTATCTCGGCCGCCTGGCCCGCGGCGACCTGGGCCGCTCGTTCCAGATCGAGCGGCCGGTGGCCGAGGTGCTGGGCGAGCAGGTCTGGCCGACCGTGCAGCTGGCCGTCTGCGCCATCGGGCTGGCGCTGGCCGGAGCACTCGCGGTGGCGGTGCTCACCGCGGGCCGCCGGGTGCGCGGCGCGGTCGCGCTGGCCGAGCTGGTGGCGCTGTCCACGCCGACGTTCTGGTTCGGCCTGGTGCTGCTGTCGGTGTTCTCGTTCCAGCTGGGGCTGCTGCCGGTGGGCGACGGCGGCCCGGCGTCGCTGGTGCTGCCGGCGGTCGCGCTGGCGGTGCCGCTCGGCGCGGTGCTCACGCAGGTGCTGCGCGAGGGCCTGGAACAGGCGCTGGAGCAGCCGTTCGCCACCACCGCGCGGGCCCGGGGCGCGGGCGAGGCGGCCGTGCGGCTCAGGCACGCGCTGCGGCACGCGCTGATCCCGATGGTCACCCTGTCCGGCTGGATGCTGGGCGGGCTG
Organism: Nonomuraea sp. NPDC050451; assembly: GCF_044458585.1. Lineage (NCBI taxonomy): Bacteria > Bacillati > Actinomycetota > Actinomycetes > Streptosporangiales > Streptosporangiaceae > Nonomuraea > Nonomuraea sp. NPDC050451. Next base: position 163,932 of record NZ_JBITHZ010000008.1, on the reverse strand, counting down.
TTCGGCGGGGCGGTGCTGGTGGAGACCGTGTTCGCGCGGCAGGGCCTGGGGCGCGTCACGCTCGCCGCCGTGGTCGGCCGCGACTTTCCCGTCGTCATCGCCGTGGTCATGCTGTCGGCCCTGGTGTTCGTGGTGGTGAACACGGCGGTGGACGTGGCGTACCTGGTGATCGACCCCCGGCTGCGGTCCACATGAGGGCGGCGGCCGCGCTGGTGCCGGCGACGCTGGTGCTGGTGGCGCTGACGCTGGCGGCGCTCTGGCCGGGGCTGTTCACCGCGTACTCGCCGACCGAGGTGGACCCGGCGCTCGCGCTGCGCCCGCCCGGCGAGGGGCACCTGCTCGGCACGGACCAGCTCGGGCGCGACGTGTGGGCGCGGATCCTGTACGGCACGCGGCTGTCGCTGTCCACCGGCCTGGCGGCCACGGCGCTGGCGGTCGCCGCCGGGACCTGCGCGGGCCTGCTGGCGGCGCTCGGCGGGCGAGCCGCGGACCAGACGATCATGCGGACGGCCGACGTGCTGCTCGCCCTGCCCGGGATGCTGCTGGCCCTCCTCGTGATCACCGTCCTGGGGCCGGGGCAGGGCAGCGCGCTGATCGCCATCGCCGTGGCCGAGGTGCCGGGGTACGCCCGGATGATCCGCTCCCGGGCGCTCGTGGTGCGCCGGGCCGAGTACGTGGACGCCGCGGTCGTGCTCGGCCTCCCCCACCGGTCGGTCGTCGCCCGGCACATCCTCCCCAACTCGCTGAGCCCGCTCCTCGTGCTGGCCACCCTGGGCACGGGCACCGCGATCCTGGCCGGCTCGGCGCTCAGCTTCCTCGGGCTCGGCGTCCGGCCGCCGCAGCCGGAGTGGGGCGCGCTGCTCGCCGAGGGCCGGGAGTTCCTGGCCACGGCGTGGTGGCTGGCGTTCTTCCCCGGCCTGGCGATCACGGTGACGGTCATCGCGGTGAACGTGGCAGGCCGCCACCTCCGGCTCCGCTTCGAAGGACGGCACCGATGACACCCGCTGCGAAGCTGCTCGACGTCGAGGACCTGCGCGTGTCCTTCCGCGGCGGCGTGGCGGTGGAGGGCGTCTCCTTCTCCATCGCGCCCGGGGAGTGCCTGGCCCTGGTCGGCGAGTCCGGGTCGGGCAAGAGCGTCACCGCCCGCGCCCTGGTCGGCCTGGCGGGCAGGGGCGCGCGGGTCCGCGCCGCCCGGCTCTCGCTCGACGGCCAGGACCTGCGCGGCCACCGCTCCAAGGACTGGCGGCGGCTGCGCGGCAGGCGGATCGGGCTGGTCCTGCAGGACGCGCTGACCGCGCTCGACCCCCTGCGCACGGTCGGCGCGGAGGTGGCCGAGGGGCTGCGGGCCCACCGCCTGGCCCCGCGCGGCGAGGTGGCCGAGCGGGTGACCGAGCTCCTGGCCGCGGCCGGCGTGCCGAACCCCGCCGAACGCCGCCGCAAGTACCCGCACCAGCTCTCCGGCGGGCTGCGCCAGCGGGCGCTCATCGCGGGCGCCCTCGCGGCCGGGCCGGACCTGCTGATCGCCGACGAGCCGACCACCGCGCTCGACGTGAGCGTGCAGGCCCGGATCCTCGACCTGCTGGCCGAACGCCGGGCCGCGGGCACCGCGCTGCTGCTGATCAGCCACGATCTGGCGGTGGTCGCCAGGCTCGCCGACCGGATCGCGGTCATGCGGGCGGGCCGGATCGTCGAGCTGGGGCCGGCCCGCGAGGTGCTGTCGCGGCCGGAGCACCCGTACACGCGCGAGCTCCTGGCCGCCGTGCCGAGCGCCGCGCCGCGGCCGGCCCGCGCGTTCCCGGGCCCCGCCGTGCTGTCGGTACGGGAGGTCGGCAAGCGCTTCGCCGACGGCACGACGGCGCTGGAGGGCGTGTCGCTGGACGTGTCGCCCGGGGAGATCGTCGGCCTGGTCGGGGAGTCGGGCTCGGGCAAGACGACGCTGGCCCGCGTCGCGCTCGGCCTGCTGGCCCCGGACGGCGGCGAGGTGCTGCTCGGCGGCGAGCCGTGGAGCGGCCTGTCCGAGCGCGAGCGCCGCCCGCTCCGGCACCGCGTGGGCGTGGTCTGGCAGGACCCGCTCAGCTCGCTCGACCCCCGCTACACGGTCGCCAAGACCGTCGGCGAGGCCGTCGCCGCCGCCCGGAGAGCCTTCGGCACGCCCGGGGAGGCCCGCACCGCCGCCTCGACGGCCACCCGCGCGGCCGGGCGGGTGGAGGAGCTGCTGGCGATGGTGGGGCTCGGGCCCGAGCTGTCGCGCCGCCGGCCGCACCAGCTGTCGGGCGGGCAGCGCCAGCGCGTCGCCATCGCCCGCGCGCTGGCGGCCGGACCGTCGCTGCTGATCTGCGACGAGCCGGTCTCGGCCCTCGACGTGTCGATCCAGGCGCAGGTGCTCGACCTGCTGCTGACACTGCGGGACGAGCTCGGCCTGGCGATGCTGTTCATCTCCCACGACCTGGCCGTCATCCGGCAGGTCAGCGATCGGGTGGCGGTCATGCGCGCGGGCCGGGTGGTGGAGAGCGGCCACGCGGCCGACGTCTTCGCCGCGCCCCGGCACGCGTACACGCGCGAGCTGCTCCGCGCGGTCCCCGCCGTGACGCCACCGGCCCTGGGCCCGGCCCCGGGCGGCGGTGACGCCCTGCACGCGGGCACGTGATTTAGGACGCCCGATTTCACCCCATTGACAGCCCCGCAAACCGCGTCCTACGTTGTGCGAAACGTTTCGACCCAGCGGATCGGCAGTGGATGTCTTCGATACGTGACGTGGCCGAGCGGGCGCGGGTCGCGGTGAGCACCGTGTCCGCCGCGCTCAACGGCACCCGCCCGGTGGCGGCGGCCACCCGGCGGCGGATCGAGCAGGCGGCGGCCGAGCTGGGATACCGCCCGAGCCTGCTGGCCCGCGGCCTGCAGAGCAAGCGCACCCACATCCTGGCCCTGCTGTACCCCACCCCGCGCAGCGGTTTCGGGCTGACGGAGATGCAGTTCGCCACCGGCGCCGCGGAGGCGGCCCGCGAGCTGGGCTACCACCTGCTGCTCTCCCCCGAGCACGCCGACCCGGTCGAGGAGCTGCGCCACATCACCGGGCTGGGGCTGGTGGACGGCGTGCTGCTGATGGAGGTCGGGCTGGACGACGAGCGCACGGAGTTCCTCCTGGAGGCGGGCGTGCCGTTCAGCATGATCGGGCGGACCCGCGACCCGGGCTCGATCGACTACGCCGACATCGACTTCGCGGCCACGGCCGCGGACGCCGTGGCACACGTGGCCGGGCTCGGGCACCGCAAGCTGGCCTTCTTCAACCTCTCGGCCGACCGGCACGCGGCGCGGTACGGGCCCGCGATCCGGGCCGGGGCGGAGTTCGCCGAGGCCGCCCGCGCGGCCGGGATCGGCTACGTCGACGACTTCCGGCCCGGCTCGGCCGACGAGGGCCGGCAGGCGTTCGAGCGGCTGATCACCGCGCATCCCGACGCGACGGCGCTGGCGGTGATGGGCGACCACGCGGCGGTCGGGGTGATCGCGGCCGTGGCGGCGCGCGGCTGGCGGATCCCCGAGGACCTGACGTTGCTGCTGGTGCTGTCGTCGGCGCGGGTCGCCGAGATGTTCCACCCCAGGCTCACCACGATGGAGCCGCCGAGCGCCGAGCTGGGCGGTCTCGGCGCCCGCATGCTCATCGGCCGTTTGGAGGGCGACGGTCCCCCCGCGCAGCGGCTGCTGCCCTGCCGCCTCGTGGTCGGCGACAGCTCCGCACCACCCCCCGAAGGAGTCAGATCATGACGCTCGGCACGCACACCCTCACCACCGGGCGCGGGCTGCTGTTCGGCGGCGACTACAACCCCGAGCAGTGGCCGGAGCACGTGTGGGCCGAGGACGCCGAGCTGATGCGGGCCGCCGGGGTCAACCTCGTCACGGTCGGCGTCTTCAGCTGGGCGCGCATCGAGCCGGAGCCGGGCAAGCGGGACTTCGCCTGGCTGGACCGGGTACTCGACCTCATGGGCGAGGCCGGGATCGCGGTGGACCTGGCCACCCCCACCGCCTCGCCGCCCCCGTGGCTGGGGCACCGCTGGCCGGAGACCCTGCCGGTCGACGAGGCCGGGCACCGCCTCTGGTACGGCTCGCGCAACCAGTTCTGCCCGTCGTCCCCCGTCTACCGGGAGCGGGCGCTGGCGATCGTCAACGACCTGGCCGACCGGTACGCGGGCCATCCGGCCCTGGCGCTGTGGCACGTCGGCAACGAGTACGGCCAGGTCTGCCACTGCGACGACTCCGCACAGGCGTTCCGCGCCTGGCTGCGGGAGCGCTACGGCGACCTGGACACGCTCAACGAGGCGTGGGGCACCACGTTCTGGAGCCAGCGCTACAGCGACTGGGCCGAGATCCTCACCCCGCGCCGCGCCCCCTACATCGTCAACCCCTCGCAGCAGCTCGATTTCTGGCGCTTCTGCTCCGACGCGCTGCTCGCCCACTTCCGCGCCGAACGCGACCTCCTCCGCGCCAAGACCCCGGACATCCCGGTCACCACCAACTTCATGGGCTTGTTCAAGCCGGTCGACTACTGGTCGTGGGCGGACGAGGAGGACATCGTCTCCAACGACCACTACCCCGACCCGGCGGACCCGCTCGCGCCCGCCCGCACGGCCCTCACGCACGACCTCATGCGCGGCCTGGCCAAGGGCAGGCCGTGGCTGCTGATGGAGCAGGCCGCCGGCGCGGTCAACTGGCGCCCGCACAACCCGCCCAAACCGCCCGGCCGGCTCAGGCTGGAGTCGCTGCAGGCGCTCGCCCGCGGCGCGGACGGGCTGTGCTACTTCCAGTGGCGGGCCTCCCGGTTCGGCGCCGAGCGCTTCCACTCCGCGATGGTGCCGCACGCGGGGCCGGACACCCGCCTGCACGCCGAGATCCGCGCGCACGGCCGCGAGCTGCGCGAACTGGCCTCCGTGGCGGGGCGGCCGGTGCCCGCGCGGGTGGCGATGGTGTTCGACTGGGCGAGCTGGTGGGCGCTGGAGGAGCGCGGGCGGCCGAGCGACCGCCTCAACGCGACCGACCAGCTCTTCGCCTACTACCTGCCGTTCTGGGAGCGCGGCGTGACCGTCGACCTGGTGCCACCCTCGGCCGACCTGCGGGGCTACGCCCTGGTCGTGATCCCGAACCTGTTCCTCATCAGCGACGAGGACGCCGCGGCCGTGACCGCCTACGTGCGCGGCGGCGGGGTCCTGGTCGTGGGCCCGTTCTCGGGGATCGTGGACGAGCGGGCGCACGTGCGTACCGGACGGTTCCCCGCGCCGCTGCGCGAGGTGCTCGGCGCGTCCGGCGAGGAATGGCGGCCCGCGGACGGCCCCGTGCGCTGCCGGTGGGCCGGCGGGGAGGAGTTCGCCGCGCACACCTGGACCGAGCTGGTCGCCGCGGAGGGCGCCGAGACGGTGGCCGAGTTCGCGGAGGGGTTCGCGGAGGGGGTCGCGGAGGGGGTCGCCGGGGGCGGGCCCGCGGTGCTGCGGCACCGGGCCGGGCAGGGCGTCGCCTGGTACGTGGCGACGATGCCCGAGCCGGACGCGCTCGGCGAGCTGGCCGCGCGGGCGCTGGCCGACGCGGGCGTGGCGGGCGTCCTGCCGGACCTGCCGCCCGGGGTCGAGGCGGTACGCCGCGGCGAGGTGCTGTTCCTGCTCAACCACGGCACGGGGACGGCACGCGTGGCGCTCCCCCACCCGGCCACCGACCTGCTGACCGGATCCGCCGCGGACGGCCAGATCACGCTGGCGCCCCAGGCGGTCGCGGCCCTCGTTCAAGGAGCGGCATGAAGTTCAAGGACGGCTACTGGCGGCTGCGTCCCGGCGTGCGGGCCGACTACGCCGCGGCGGCGCACGACGTGACCGCCGAGGCCGGCTCGCTGCGGATCCTGGCCCCGGCCAGGCCCATCACCCACCGGGGATACACGATCGACGGGCCGGTGCTGCGGGTGGACCTGTCGTCCCCGATGCCGGACGTGATCCGCGTCCGGACGGTGCACTTCGCCGGATCCGTCCCCGACTCCCCGGTCTTCGAGGTGCGCGACGACGCCCCGGACGTGGACCTCGCCGTGGACGCCGAGCAGGCCGGCCTGACCAGCGGCGCGCTCACCGTACGGGTGCGCAGGGACGCCCCGTGGGAGATGACCTTCAGCGCGGGCGGGCGCGAGCTGACCCGCAGCGCCGGCAGGAGCCTGGGTGTCATGCGCGACCCCGGCGACCGGCACTTCATGGTCGAGCAGCTCGGCCTCGGCGCCGGGGAGCTCGTGTACGGGCTGGGCGAGCGCTTCGGCCCCCTGGTGCGCAACGGGCAGTCCGTCGACATCTGGAACGAGGACGGCGGCACCAGCAGCGACCTGGCCTACAAGAACATCCCCTTCTACCTGACCAACCGCGGCTACGGCGTGTTCGTCAACCATCCCGGCCGGGTGTCGTTCGAGGTCGGCTCGGAGTCGGTGTCGCGGGTCCAGTTCAGCGCCGAGGGCCACGACCTGGAGTACCTCGTCATCCACGGGCCCACGCCCAAGGACATCCTGCGCCGCTACACGGCGCTGACCGGCCGCCCGGCGCTGCCGCCCGCCTGGTCGTTCGGGCTGTGGCTGTCCACGTCGTTCACCACCGACTACGACGAGGCGACGGTGGCCTCGTTCGTGGACGGGATGGCCGAGCGGGACCTGCCGCTGAGCGTGTTCCACTTCGACTGCTTCTGGATGCGGCGCTACCGGTGGTGCGACTTCGAGTGGGACCCGGAGGTGTTCCCCGATCCCGAGGGCATGATCCGGCGGCTCAAGGAGCGGGGGCTGCGCGTCTGCCTGTGGATCAACCCGTACATCGGGCAGGCGTCGGCGCTGTTCGACGAGGGGGCCGCCGCAGGTCACCTGCTGCGGCGGCCGGACGGGACGGTCTGGCAGGACGACCACTGGCAGGCGGGCCGGGCGCTGGTGGACTTCACCTCCCCGGCCGCCAGGGAGTGGTACGCGGGCAAGCTGCGCGGGCTGCTCGACATGGGGGTGGACGCGTTCAAGACCGACTTCGGCGAGCGCATCCCGACCGACGTCGCCTACGCCGACGGCGCCGATCCCGAGCGCATGCACAACTACTACACGCTGCTCTACAACGAGACCGTGCACCGGGTGCTGGCGGAGCGGGGCGCGCCCGTGCTGTTCGCCCGCTCGGCCACGGTGGGCGGGCAGCGGCTGCCGGTGCACTGGGGCGGCGACTGCGAGTCGACGTTCGAGGCGATGGCCGAGTCGCTGCGCGGCGGGCTGTCCCTGGGGCTGGCCGGGTTCGGGTTCTGGAGCCACGACATCGGCGGGTTCGAGGGGCGGCCCGATCCGGCCGTGTTCAAGCGGTGGGTGGCGTTCGGGCTGCTGTCGTCGCACAGCAGGCTGCACGGCAGCAGCTCGTACCGGGTGCCGTGGCAGTTCGACGAGGAGTCGGTCGACGTGCTGCGGTCGTTCACGCGGCTGAAGGCGCGGCTGATGCCCTACCTGTACGGCGCCGCCGCCGAGGCCGCGGCCGAGGGGCTGCCGATGATGCGGGCCATGCAGCTGGAGTTCCCCGGGGACCGGGGCTGCGACCATCTGGACGCCCAGTACATGCTCGGGCCCGACCTGCTGGTGGCGCCGGTCATGTCGGCCGATGGCGACATTTCGTATTACGTTCCGGAGGGAACCTGGACCCGGCTGCTGGACGGCGAGACCGTCAGCGGCCCGGGATGGCGTACCGAACGGCACGGGTTCGACAGCCTGCCGCTGCTCGTGCGGCCCGGCGCGGTGCTGCCGACGGGCGCCCGCGAGGACCGGCCCGACTACGACTACGCCGACGGCGTCACCCTGAACGTCTACCGGCCGGCCGACGGCGCCCGCCGCACCGTCACCGTGCCCTCCCCCTACGGTGGCGCCGGCGCCGTGTTCGAGGTCTCCCGCACGGGTGACCGCGTCAGCGCCCGGCGCGTGGCGGGCACGCCCGTCCGCTGGAGCCTGCGGCTCCACGGCGGACCCCAGACTTCGGACGGCCCGCAGGTCACCGCGGAGCCCGGCACCGACGACATCGAGATCACCCTGTGAGGAGCAGCATGACCGCCTTCCCCGAGAACTTCCTGTGGGGCACCGCCACCGCCGCCTACCAGGTCGAGGGCGCCTGGAACGAGGACGGCCGCGGCCCGTCGATCTGGGACACCTTCTCCCACACCCCCGGACTGGTGACCAACGGCGACACCGGCGACGTGGCCTGCGACCACTACCACCGGCTGGAGGAGGACCTGGACATCCTCTCCGGCCTGGGCGTGGGCGCCTACCGGTTCTCGATCTCCTGGCCGCGCGTGCTGCCGGGCGGCCGGGCCAACCAGCCGGGCCTCGACTTCTACTCGCGGCTGGTCGACGGGCTGCTCGCCCGCGGCATCGCCCCCGTCGCCACCCTCTACCACTGGGACCTGCCGCAGGAGCTGGAGGACGCGGGCGGCTGGCCCAACCGCGACACCGCCTACCGCTTCGCCGAGTACGCCGACCTCATGGGCCGCACGCTCGGCGACCGCGTCCGCACCTGGATCACCCTGAACGAGCCGTGGTGCTCGGCCTACCTCGGCTACGCCTCCGGCGTGCACGCCCCCGCCAGGACCGAGCCCGCCGCCGCCCTGGCCGCCGTCCACCACCTGAACCTGGGCCACGGCCTGGCCGTCCAGGCGCTGCGCGCGGTCGCCGACCCGGCCGCCCAGATGTCGGTCACGCTCAACCTGCACCACGTGCGCGGCGTGTCCGGGCAGGACGCCGACGCCGTACGGCGCGTGGACGCGCTGGCCAACCGGGCCTTCCTCGGCCCCATGCTCGAGGGCGCCTACCCGCGCGACCTCATCGCCGACACCGCCGCCGTGACCGACTGGTCGTTCGTTCGCGACGGCGACGAGGCCGCCGCGTGCCAGCCGCTGGACGTGCTCGGGGTCAACTACTACAACCCGACGCTGGTCCGCCAGTGGGACGGATCCAGCGAGCGGGCGACCGCCGACGGGCACCAGGACGGGGCCGCGTCGCCGTGGATCGCGTGCGACGACGTCGAGTTCGTCCCCCAGCCGGGCCCGTACACCGAGATGGGCTGGAACATCGACGAGACCGGCCTGACCGAGCTGCTGCTGCGGCTGCACCGCGACTACCCGTCCATGCCCATGATGATCACCGAGAACGGCGCGGCCTTCGCCGACGTCGTCGACCCCGACGGCCGGATCAGGGACGAGCAGCGCGTCGACTACCTGCACCGTCACCTGTCCGCCGTGGCCGAGGCGATCTCGGCGGGAGCCGACGTGCGCGGGTACTTCGTGTGGTCGCTGATGGACAACTTCGAGTGGGCGCACGGGTACGCCAAGCGGTTCGGCATCGTGCGGGTGGACCCGGACACGCGCGAGCGCACCTGGAAGGACAGCGCCCACTGGTACCGCGACGTGGTCGCCACCGGCAAGCTGCCCGCCTAGCCAAGGTTTGCGGGCCCCTAGGGTTTGCGGGCGACGCCGCCGACGAAGGTGTGGTACGTGATGCCCGGCGTGGCGCGGTCGTCGGGGCCCGGGCGCCACTCGGGCAGCGGCACCAGGCCGGGCTCCAGCAGTTCGAGACCGTCGAAGTAGGCGAGGATCTCCTCGCGGGTGCGCCACCGGCCGGTGCCGAGGCGCTCGTTGAAGATCTGCTCCGCCTCGTACGCCTGCTTCGACACCTCGGGGTGCGCCTCGCCCGGGTTGTGGAAGTGCGAGATCACCACGTGGCTGCCCGGGGCGAGCGGCCCGATGAGCGCGGCCGCGACGCCGGCCGGGTCCTCGTCGTCGCCCAGGTGGTGCAGGATCCCGAACATCAGCAGCCCGACCGGCTCGCTGAAGTCGATCAGCGAGCGGGTCTTCTGGTCGTCGAGGATCTTCTCCGGCTCGCGGGCGTCGGCCTCGACGATCGTGGTGCTGGCGTCCACGGCGAGCAGGGCGCGGCCGTGGACGAGCACGATCGGGTCGTGGTCCACGTAGACGACCCGGGAGTGCGGCGCCACCGCCTGGGCGATCTCGTGGACGTTGCCCTGCGTCGGCAGGCCGGAGCCGATGTCCAGGAACTGGCGGATGCCTGCCTCGGCCGCCAGGAAGTGGACCGTGCGCCGCAGGAACTCCCGGTTGGCCTTGGCCGCCTCGGGGGCGTCGGGCGCGACCTTGAGAGCGGCCGCCGCCACCTGGCGGTCGATCTCGTAATTGTCCTTGCCGCCGAGCATGTAGTCATAGACGCGGGAGACACTGGGCTTGCCGGTGTCGATCCCGCGAGGCGCGCGCTCCTGCTCGCTCTCGGGCACTGTCGGCTCCTTGGTCGGATGGGTGGAGCCATGATCCTAATTGGCAAGCCCTGATTTATGCCGATATTTCGTGACGCAACAGGCGGGCGGCTTCGGCCATCGCCCGCATCTTGCCCTCGGCCGACTCACGGGGCAGATATTTCATCCCGCAGTCGGTCGCGATGACGATCCGGTCGGGCGGCACGTACTCGAACGCCCTGCGCACCCGCCCGGCCACCACCTCGACCGGCTCGACCTCCGGCGTGGACAGGTCGATCACGCTGAGGATGACCGTCTTGTCCTTGAGGTCGGACAGCACGCCGAGGTCCAGCCCTACTGCGCGGTCTCGATCGACACCTGCCGCACCGGGCATCCGGCCAGCTCGGGCAGGAACGAGTACGCCTCCGGCCGCTCGTGGATGATGGCGGCGTACCCGAAGCAGATGTGCACCGCCGTCGTGCCGGTCACGCCGTCGAGGGCGGCGTTGAGCGCGGCCAGCCCGTAGGCGCGCGCGGCCTCGGGCCTGGCCTGCATGTACGGCTCGTCGATCTGCACGATGTCGGCCCCGGCGGCGAACAGGTCGCGGATCTCGGCGTTGACCGCCGCCGCGTAGTCCATCGCGGCGGCCTCGGCGTCCGGGTAGTGGTCGTTCTGCGCCTGCTGGCTCATGGTGAACGGCCCCGGCACCGTGATCTTGACCGGGCGATCGGTGCGCGCGCGCAGGAACCGCAGTCGCCCACCTGGACGGGGGCCGGGCGGCGGATCGGGCCGACGATGCGCGGGACCGGGTTGGGGTGGCCGCTGCGGTCGAGCGCCGTGCCCGGGTTGTCGAGGTCGGGATCCGCCACAGCTCCCTGGCCCGTACGCGCGGCGGGAACCGCCCGGCGAGCCTGGCGCGATCGATCAGCCACTCCGGCTGGGGGTAGCTCCCGACCAGCGACGTCGGCAGGATCACGAGTGCCTCCTTCTCCCGGATCCTCCTACTGTGCGCCTACCAGCGATCGACGTGAAGCACTTCGTCGAGCGGCTGCCGCTTCGCGGGGGCGAACGTCTCGCCGAGATAGTGGGCGGTCGGGATGAGCACGCCCTGGCGGACGTCGCCGGGGATGCCGAGCAGCTCGGCGATCTCGCTCTCGTACGCCAGGTGCAGCGTCGTCCACGCCGTGCCCAGCCCGCGGGCGCGGGCGGCCAGCATGTAGCTCCAGGCGGCGGGCAGCAGCGACCCCCACAGCCCGGCCTGGTTCCCCTGGGGCAGCCCGCCGGCCCCCACCGTGATGCACCCGATCACCAGCGCCGGCACGTCCCCCATGTGCTCGGCCAGGTACAGCGAGCTCTCGCCCACCCGCCGCTGCTGCGCCGCCCGGACCGGGTCGTCCTGGAACAGCGCCCGCGCGGAGGAGCCGGACTCGAAGTACGCGGTGTGCGAGCGCTCGTAGTAGCTCCCGATCGCCTTGCGCAGCTCGGGATCGGTCACCACCAGCCAGTGCCACCCCTGCCGGTTGCCGCCGCTGGGCGCCTGGAGCGCGACGTCGAGGCACTCCCGTACGAGCTCCATGGAGACGGGACGGGTGAGGTCGAGACGCCTGCGCACGCTGCGCGTGGTGGTGAGCAGCTCGTGGTGGCTCAGTTCGATCGTCATACGGCCATCATGCCCCCGCGATCACGGTTTCCCCGCGGCTCCCAGCGAGAAGGACTAACACATGTCCGCAACCAGACCCCCCAGTCCGATCGAGGAGACCAGCGGCGGCGGCGAACCGAGTCTGAAGCAGGTGATGGGCCCGGGCCTGCTGCTGCTGTTCATCATCGGCGACATTCTCGGCACCGGGATCTACGCGCTGACCGGCCAGATCGCCGGCGAGGTGGGTGGTGCCGCCTGGCTGCCGTTCGCCATCGCCTTCGCGGTCGCGTTGATCACCGCGTGCTCGTACCTGGAGCTGGTGACGAAATACCCGCAGGCCGCAGGAGCCGCGCTGTACGTGCACAGGGCCTTCGGCAAACACCTCCTGACCTTCCTGGTGTGCTTCGCGGTGATGTGCTCGGGCATCACCTCCGCCTCGGCGGCGTCCCGGGCCTTCGCCGCCAACCTCGCCACCGGCTTCGGCCTGGACGTCGGCAATGGCGTCATCCTGCTGATCGCGCTGGCGTTCATGCTCCTGGTCCTGGCCGTCAACCTCCGCGGCGTCGGCGAGAGCGTCAAGATCAACGTCCTGCTCACCGCGGTCGAGCTCTCAGGTCTGCTGATCGTCATCCTGGTCAGCCTGTACTTCATCCTCGGCGGGAACGCCGACTTCTCCCGCGTCGTCACCTTCGAGACCGCCTCCGACAAGAGCGTGTTCCTGGCGGTCAGCACGGCCACGTCGCTGGCCTTCTTCGCCATGGTCGGGTTCGAGGACTCGGTCAACATGGCGGAAGAGACCAAGAACCCGGCCCGGATCTTCCCTCGCATGATGTTCACCGGGCTCGGGATCACCGGGTTGATCTACGTGCTCGTGTCCATCTGCGCCGTCGCCGTGGTCCCCGTCGGACAACTCTCCGAGAGCGAGACCCCGCTCGCGACGGTGGTGCAGACCGCCGCCCCCGGCTTCCCGATCTCCGATCTGCTGCCGTTCATCTCGATGTTCGCCGTGGCGAACTCCGCGTTGATCAACATGCTGATGGCCAGCCGGCTGCTTTACGGCATGGGCAAGCAGGGCGTGCTGCCGCCCTTCCTGGCCAAGGTGCACCCGGGGCGGCGCACACCGCAGGCGGCGATCGTGTTCACCACCGTGATCGCGCTCGGGCTGATCACGTTCGTCTCGCTGAGTCCCGACAGCCCGGTCGTGCCGTTGCTGGGCGGGACGACCTCGCTGCTCCTGCTGGCGGTCTTCGCGCTGGTCAACGTGTCCGTTCTCGTCCTGCGCAGGGAACGCGCGGTGACCGAGCACTTCAGCGCGGGGCGCGTCCTGCCCGTGGTGGGCGCGATCACGTGCCTGTACCTGGTCCTGCCGTGGTCCTCCGGACGTCCCTCCGGCCAGTACGAGATCGCGGGCGTGCTGCTCGCGCTCGGTCTGGTCCTCTGGGTGCTCACCTGGTACGCCCGCAGGAAGGAGAACGCGAACGCCGGCTGACCGGGCCGTCCGGCACGCGCCCGGCGGCTCACCGGATCAGGCCGACTCGCGGATCACCAGCTCCGTGGGCAGTATCACCGGGTCCACGTGCTCGGCGCCGTCGATGAGCGCGAGCAGCAGGCGTACGGTCTCCTGCGCCACCTCCGCCAGCGGCTGGCGGATCGTGGTCAGCGGCGGATGCGTCGAGAGGGCCACCGACGAGTCGTCGAATCCGCCCACCGCCACGTCGTCCGGCACCCTGCGGCCCGCCGCCCGCAGGGCGGCCAGGGCGCCGGCGGCCATCAGGTCGGAGGCCACGAAGACGGCGTCGATGTCGGGCGTGCGGGCCAGCAGCTCGGTCATCGCCCGCTCGCCGCTCGCCTGCGTCCAGTCGCCGTGCGCGATCAGCTTCTTCGTCGCCTTGCGGCCCAGCACGTCGGCGAAGCCCTCCAGGCGCTGGATGCCGCCGGGGGTGTCCATCGGGCCGGTGATCATGGCGATGCGTCTGCGGCCCTGGTTCACGAAGTATTCGGTCATCTGGCGGCCGCCCAGGCGCTCGTTGGCCGCCGCGTACGGGATGACGCCCTCGCTGCCGACGACGGCGCCGCAGGAGACCGCGGGCGGCCCCGAACGCAGCGCGTCGATGAACGGGTCGCCGGCGTGCGTCGACAGCAGCAGCACCCCGTCGGCGTGGCCGCCGCGGACGTAGCGGACCACCCGCTCGCGGTCGCCCTCGTCGCCCGCCAGCATCATCACCAGCGACAGGTCCCGCTCGGCGAGCATCCTGATGGCGACCCGGATGGTCGTGCTGTAGTTGGGGTCCTCGAACAGCTTCTCGTGCGGCTCCGACAGCACCATCACGATCGACCCGGTGCGCTGGGTGACGAGGCTGCGGGCGGCCCGGTTGACCACGTAGCCGGTCTCCGAGATGGCCCGCTCGATCGCCACGCGGGCCGCCGGGCTGACGTACTTGTCCCCGTTGAGCAGCCGGGACACCGTACCGCGGGACACGCCCGCGGCGGCGGCGACGTCATGGATCGTAGGGCGCTTCATTTCACGGCTCCGGAGGACAGATCGGTCTTCCAGTATCGCTGCATCGTGAGGAAGAGCGCGATCAAGGGAACGAGCGACAGGAAGGCCCCGGTGAGGATCAGGTTGTAGAGCGAGGGCTGGTTCGCCCCCGACTGCAGCAGCGTGAACAGGCCCACCGTGAGCGGGAACTTGCCGTCGTCGCCGAGCATGATGAACGGCAGCAGGAAATTGTTCCAGATGGCCACGAACTGGAACAGGAAGATCGTCACCATGCCCGGCACCATCAGCGGCAGGGCCACCCGGTACATCAGCCGCCACTCGGTGGCCCCGTCGATCCGCCCCGCCTCCAGCAGCGACTCGGGGATGGCCGCCGCGGCGTAGATGCGGGCCAGGTAGATGCTGTACGGGTGCAGGATCTGCGGCAGCAGCACGGCCCAGTAGGTGTCGGCCAGCCCGACCTTGGAGAACAGCAGGTACTGCGGGATCGCCAGCACCACGGCCGGCACGAGGATGCCGCCGATGAGCAGGTTGAAGATGATATTGCGGCCGGGGAAGCGGAACTTCGCCAGCGCGTACCCCGAGATCGCCGAGACCGCGGTCGACAGCAGCGCGCCGCCGCCCGCGTACAGCAGCGTGTTGGCCGCCCACAACCAGAACACCCCGTCCCGGTAGGCGAACAGCTGGGTCACGTTGTCGGCGAAGCCGGTGCCGAAGGCCAGCGTCGAGGTGGTGAACAGCTCGCCCGGCGACTTGGTCGCCGCGATCAGCACCCAGAGCACCGGGAACAGGCAGTAGATCGCGCCGAGCAGGAGCAGCCCGGTCGGGGCCACCCCCCACGGCCTGCGCGCGACCGTCGCGCGGTGTGTCGTGGCCATCAGCCCTCCCCGAAGGCGCGGTTGCGGACCACGCGCAGGAACCCGAACGACAGGACGAGCGAGATCGCCGCGATGACGATCGAGGTGGCGGCGGCCGAGTACAGGTCGCCGGTGACGAACGCGTCGCGGTAGACCTTCATGAGCGGGCTCCACGTGGAGCTGATCGTGTTGGTCAGCGGCCGCAGCGTGGTGGGCTCGGTGAACACCTGGATGGTCGCGATGATCGAGAAGACCGTGGTCAGGATGATCGCCGGGGTGAGGATCGGGATCTTCACCCGCAGGGCGATCTGGAGCTCGGACGCGCCGTCCAGCCGCGCGGCCTCGTACAGGTCGCGCGGGATCGCCCGGAGCGTGGTGTAGAGCACGAGCATGTTGAAGCCGGTCCCGCCCCACACCGCCACGTTCGCCATGGAGTACGTGACGGTGCTCGCGCCGAGGAAGTCGATGTCCAGGACGTCCCTGATGGGGCTGAGCGAGGGCAGGTAGAGGAACCCCCACAGCAGCGTGGCGGCCACGCCCGGCACCGCGTACGGCAGGAAGATCGCGATCCGCGAGAACCGGGCCAGGCGCACCCGCGCCGAGTCCAGCAGCAGCGCGAACAGCAGGGCCAGCCCCAGCATCACGACCAGCACCAGCGCGCCGTAGCCGAGCACGCGCAGCCAGCCGTGCCACAGCTCGGGGTCGGACAGGGCGGCGGAGAAGTTGTCGAACCCGACGAAGATCTCCTTCCGCGCGCCCTTGCCCAGCCCGAGCCCGGACACCTTGGTACGGCGCATCGCCAGCCAGACGGTGTACCCGATGGGCACCGCGAGGAAGAGCGTGAACAGCACGATCGCGGGGGTCAGGAACAGGTACGGCCACGCCCCCCTCTCGGACTTCTTCATGAGGCGATCTGGAATCCGGACTTGCGCATGTCGGCGACGGTAGCGTCCTGCATGCCCTGGATCGCGTCGGAGAACGATGACTTGTTCTGCACGGCCTTGTCGAAGTTGTCCTTGAAGGCGTTGTACGTCACGCCGACGTTCGGGCCGAATGTGAAGCCGCGGGCGACGGCGGAGACGGCGGCGGCCTGCTGCCAGAAGTCGGGCTGGTTGGAGAAGTAGTCGGGTGCCTGGCCGAGCGACGTCTGGGCCTTGGTGGCGGCCGGGTAGATGGCGGCCTCCTTGACCAGCAGGTCCAGGGCGGCGGGGTCGGTGTTCATCCAGGTGGCGAACTGGGCGGCGGCGGCCTTGTTCGGCGTCTTGGCGGACACGGCCGTGGACGAGCCGCCCCAGAAGCCGCTGAAGTTCTCGCCCGCGTTCCACTGCGGCAGCGGCGCGGCGGCCCACTTGCCCTTGGCCTTGGGCGCGTTGCTCGCCAGCACGCCCGGCGCCCAGACCGCCGACGGCCAGGTCAGCAGCTTGCCGTCGTTGAGTGCCTTGTTCCACTCGGGGGTGAAGTACGGCATGTCATCGATGACGCCCTCCTTGACCAGGCCGCCCCAGTAGTCGGCGACCTTCTTGGTGGGCTCGTCGGCGATGTTGACCTTCCAGGACTCGCCGCTGATCGACCACCACTGGGCCCCGGCCTGCTGGGCCAGGCCCGTGAACGCTCCCGGATCCTTGCTGGAGAACGTGCCGAGGTAGGCCTTCGGGTCCTTCTTGTGCACGGTGCGCGCGGCGTCGGCGTACTCCTGCCAGGTCTTCGGGACCGCGATGCCGTACTTGTCGAACAGGTCCTTGCGGTAGAAGAGCATCATCGGGCCGCTGTCCTGCGGGATCCCGTACACGCCCTCCGTGCCGAGCGTGACCAGGCCCCACAGGCCCTCGGCGAACTCGCCCTTGATCGAGGCGGTCTCGGCCTTGATGTCGGCCACCGCGTCGGCGGCGACGAACGAGGGAAGGTGCTGGTACTCGGCCTGCACCAGGTCCGGCGGGTTGCCGGCCTTGGCCGCGGTGAGGAACTTGGCCGCCGCGTCGTCACCGCCCGCCTGCTTGCTGACCGTGACCTGGATGTCCGGGTGCGACTGGTTCCAGACGGCGGCGATCTTGTCCATGTTGGGGGCCCAGGTCCAGTACGTGAGCTTGACCGGTCCCTTGGCGGCGGCCGTGGGGCTCTGCGCCGCCTCGGTGCTTTGGGCGGGTTCGCTGGACCCGCAGCTCGCGAGAGTGGCCGTGAGCACGACGGCCAGGGCGGCTCCGAGGCGGTTGGCGCGCATGCGTACCTCCAGAAGGTTCTGTGAACGTGCACAGAGTGAAACAACCACGAAACGCCAGTCAAGGGGTCGTTATGCTCTCGTTAATCAGCCATTATCGGGAGAAGTCGGGGCGGCTTCCCGGGAAGACCGGGTTGGCGCTACTGTGCACGTTCACAGAAGAGCTTCTCTAGGGGGATGGATGTATCCGGAGCGTCCTGCCGGCATCGCCTTTGGCGGCGACTACAACCCGGAGCAGTGGCCACGCGAGATCCTGGAGGAGGACGTGGCCCTGATGCGCGAGGCCGGGGTCAACCTGGTCAGCCTGGGCCTGTTCTCGTGGGCGCTGATGGAGCCCACGGAGGGGCGCTACGAGTTCGGCTGGCTGGACGAGATCGTCGACCGGCTGCACGAGGCCGGGGTCGCGGTCGACCTGGCGACGCCGACCGCCGCCCCGCCCGCCTGGTTCATCCGGAAATATCCTGACGTGCTGCCGGTCACCAGGGAGGGGACGCGGATCGGGTTCGGCGGCCGGCAGAGCGCCTGCTCCAGCGCCCCGGCCTTCCGCGCGGCGACCGCGCGGCTGGTGCGCGCGCTGGGCGAGCACTACCGCGGGCATCCGGCCGTGGTCATGTGGCACGTGCACAACGAGTACGGGGCGCCGCTCGGCGAGTGCTACTGCGAGCACAGCGTGGCGGCCTGGCGCGTCTGGCTGAAGGCCACGTATCGCGATATTTCCGCATTGAACGACGCCTGGGGTGCCACGTTCTGGGGCCAGACGTACACCGACTGGGCGGAGATCGACGCCCCCCGGTTCAACCACACGGTCGTCAACCCGGCCCAGCGCCTCGACTACGCCCGCTTCAGCGACGGCCAGCACCGCGAGCACTACGCGCTCCAGCGCGACATCCTGCGCGAGCTCACCCCGGGCGTCCCCGTGACCACGAACTTCGCCGGCACCGTGAACTGCAAGTCCACCGACCTGTGGCAGTGGGCCCGCGAGCTGGACGTGGTCGCCAACGACCACTACCTCCAGGCCGAGCGGCCGGACAACCACATCGACCTGGCCATGTCCGCCGACCTCGCCCGCTCGGTGGCGGGCGGCGCGCCGTGGATGCTCATGGAGCACTCGGCGGGGGCGGTCAACTGGCAGCCGCGCAACATCGCCAAGCGCCCCGGCGAGATGCGCCGCAACAGCCTGGCGCACGTGGCCCGCGGCTCGGACAGCGTGCTGTTCTTCCAGTTCAGGGCGTCGCGGTTCGGGGCCGAGAAGTTCCACTCGGGGATGGTGCCGCACGCGGGGACCGGCTCCGAGCAGTGGCGTGAGGTGGTCCGGCTGGGCGCCGACCTGCGCGGGCTGGCCGATCTTCGGGGCAGCCGGGTGCGGGCCGAGGTGGCGGTGGTCTGGGACTGGGAGTCGTACTGGGCACTGGAGCTGGACTGGCGGCCGTCGGTGGACCTGACGTTCAGGGAGCGGATGGACGCCTTCTACGAGGCGCTGTGGCGGGAGCACGTCACGGTGGACTTCGTCCATCCTTCAGCCGATATTTCGGGATATCGGCTGGTGGTGGCGCCCAGCTCGTACCTGCTGACCGAGGCGTCCGCCAAGAACCTCCACCGTTACGTGGAGGCGGGCGGCAACCTGCTCGTCTCCTACTTCTCCGGCATCGTGGACGAGCACGACACCATCCACCCGGGCGCCCACCCCGGCGCGCTGCGCGAGCTCCTGGGCCTGTCGATCGAGGAGTTCCACCCGCTGCGCGAGCACGAGACGGTGACGCTGGCGGGCGGCGACACGGCCCGGATCTGGTCCGAGCGGATCCACCCTGCGGGCGCGGTCGCCGTACGGGACTTCGCCACCGGGCCCGACGCGGGACACCCCGCCGTCACCCGCCACGACCTGGGCGCGGGCTCCGCCTGGTATCTCGCCACCGCCCCCGTGACGGGCCTGCGCGAGCTGCTCGCGCAGGTGCTCGACCACGCGGACGTGTCCCGGCCGCGCGGCCTCCCCGACACCCTCGAACTCGTACGCCGGGGCGGCCACGTCTTCCTGATCAACCACGGCGACGAGCCCGTGACGGTCGAGGGGGTGACCGGGACCAGCGTGTTCGACGGCGTACGGCACGAAGGATCGGTCACCGTCGCGCCCGGCGCGGTCACGGTGCTCAAGGTCTGGGTGAACCGTTCCTAGCGATGTCGGCCGATCTTGGCCGAATCGCTTTGCGCCGGATTGCGTCCGGTGGTTCCCCGAACGGTTTTGGGAACCTGGAACAGCGCGAGCTGGTCACCTCGGCGCCGGTCAGGTCTTGCCGCCCTCGGCGGGCGTGCCTGCGGTCCTGGGTGGGCTCGCGGTCCCACACGCTTTCGGGGTCGATGCCGGGGCGGGTGGTTGCCCGGATGCGGCCGGACCGGTAGCTCTCCGCGCCGCCATCCTCTGGTGGCGGGCGGTCACACCTGGCCGACGCCGTATCCCGTACCCGAGAGCGCGTCGTCCGATCGCCACCGCGGCGCCATGGTGCCGGGTGGCCCTGCTCTGATTGGTCTGCTGTTGGAGGGGGCGTTGCCAGTACTGGGCGCCCCACTTGGAGGTATAGGCAGGATCGACGGCGATCACGACCAGGCCGCGGTGGTAGGCCATGCCGCGCAGCCGTTCGCGAAACCGGGCGGTAGGGATGCTGGCGACGGTACGGCGGAAGGTCTTGCCCTGGCGCCCGCGTCCCATGGTCTCCCGGCCGGCGGCGCGGGCGTGGTCGAAGCCCAGGTTCTCGATCGCGATGCCGGTGCAGTGGTGTTGGTGGGCCAAGTGGATCAGTTCACTGATCGCCCGCCGCAGCCGCCCGTCGCGCCGGGAGGTGGGGCCGGTCAGTTCGGTCGAGACGGTGATGGGCTCGCCGATCGGGTTGCCACAGGCGTCGACGACGCAGGCGGCCAGGTGGTCGGCGTTGAGGTCGACTGCCAGCAACCGGGCGCCGGAGTCGGCCAGTTGGTCCGGGGAGGGCAGTGCTGCGGTGTCGGCGGACCAGGAGGCGTCCAGATACCAGCGGTCCCGCGCGGGGTCGTGGGTAATGTCGTAACGCACCGCCCGGTTGGCCTGGACTCGGTCCAGCCACTGGTCGCGTCGATGGTGAAAGCGCACGGTGGCGGCCAGCCGGTAGCGGCCCCTGCTGGCGTTGGCCAGGTGCCGCAGCGGCTCGGGCAGCACGATCGACACCGAGCCGTCGCCGGGGTCGACGGTGATGGTGTAGTTGCCGAACGGCGCTCCGGTCTCCCCATCGGCGGTGAGGAACATCCGCTCTGCGTCCCAGCGCTGGCGCCACTGCTGCTCGGTGAGGTCGACGTCGGCAAGGTGATGCCGTATCTTGGCCAGTCGGCGACCGCCGGCCACGATCCCCGGGCGGCCCTGCTTGATGCGGTCCTCCACACGCGCCAGCCTGGCCGTGAGCACCTGTAGCCGACGCTGTTTTTGCCACCGCTCGCTCTGGTCAGCGTAGCCGCGCACGCGCCCCTTGCGTTGCCCGCACGTCACCGCCAGTCGCTTGCCGATCACGGCGATGGCGCGGCGTAGGCTAGCGCGTTCGTCGTGCAGGCACCGCAGCGACAGCTGGTACTGGTCCTCCGATGCGCGGGTCATCGCCCCTGCCCACCGAGACGACGCCACTCTGGTGAGCCTCTTTTTCCGCTCGGCTCGCCGGTTCTCCCTGGCCTTGACGTTCCCGATGCGAATGCGCTCGGCAAGGTCGGCACGGGCATGGTGCCCAAGGTGACGGCCGACGGCGGTGAGAACCTCGATGTCACGGCCTGGCAGCCGCAGCCGATCCCGGATTCGCGCTCCCGCGGGAGCAGCGACGGTGAATGGCGCAGCGATCGTCCGCAGCCGTTTCCCGGTCGTCTGACGCCTGCCCATCCATCACCCTTCGCCGAGTTGCGCGCCGACCAGGCGGGCAACGAGATCAGCACGCCCGAATCAGAAGTGAGCCGGTACGTCTGGATGACGTGCCCACCCTCAAATCCTTCACGCTGAGTGATCAATAGGTTACCAATATTCGGCCATGTGAGTAGAACATGTGAGCGATACCTGGAGTGCCAGCCGCGCACAACCCAGCCTCACTGAGGCCAGCCCGCGTCGGCCCCACCGGCCAGACCGTCTACCCCACTTCTTCAGCGAGAGCATTGGCAGCTCGGCGAGCACATCGGCTACCGGCTTGCGCTGGCTATCTATGGTTGAACCTGGTGCTCGGCGTGATGTTGTTGGGAGCTGATCGATCGGAGCGACCCGCGCCCCAGTCGAGTATGCGGTTGGCGCCGCCACGTCGGACGACTCCCCTGGGAACTCACAGGCGGCCCGCGGGTCAGCAAGGGTCAGCAAGGGTCAGGAGATTTGACCAGATCGAACTCGCCGTGACGCACACCAGCGAGGAAGGCTTCCCACTCGTCTGGCCTAAAGGTAAGCGTCGCAGCGGCCCGATCCTTGGTATCCCGGACCTTGATCACAGCTTCGGTGATCGCCACCTCGACGCAGCTTGCACCGTTCCCGCTGAAGCTGCTGGTACGCCAAGGGAGGTCGGAAGCCTCGGGCTGCATCGCAACTCCTCTCAGTCCTGATCCTCGCTCAGAGCTTTGAGTAGCGTCGCCGTGTCCGAGGGGCTGAGCGCTACGGCGCGAAGATGCTCGAAAACCATGTTATGTCTAATTAGTTCGGCTTCCTCTTCAAGGAAGAGATCGCCGCCCATGCTGTCGATGTAGACGATGTCGGGGGCGATAACGCCGAAGCGCAAGATGATGAAACTGCCCGGCATACCTGGATGCGCGCCAGCCTTGAACGGAACTACCTGGATCGTGATCTGCGGGTTACGCGCCTGGGCGGCGAGGTGGCGAAGCTGGTCGCGCATGACGGTTGGCCCGCCGACACGGCGATGCAAGGCGGCTTCGTCGATGACTGCCCATAGGCGAGGGCTGTCTGGAGCCGTCAGGAGAAGTTGGCGCTTGAGCCTCGCGTCAACGCGGCGCTGCACTTGGTCGTCGGTTGCGGTGGGGAGGACGCCCGAAATGACCTCCCTTGCGTAGTGGGCTGTCTGGAGAAGGCCGGGAACGAAGATCGTCTCGAAGTTAAGGATCTCCCGCGCCTCTGCCTCGAAGTTGATGTAGGCGGTGTACTGCTCGGGGAGGCCAGAGTCGGATGGGTGCAGCCAGCCTCGCTTCCCGGCGTCCTTCTGCAAGTGGACCAAGGCGTCGCGATCGCGATCTGTCACGCCGTAAGCGGTGAGGAGAGCGTGAAGAGTTCGGGGCTGGGGTTTGGTTCGGCCGGTCTCGATGCGGTAGAGGGTTGCGACGTTCACGCCGGTTTGGGCGGTGACGTCTTCTTGTGAGAGCCCGGCAGTCTCACGGAGGCGACGAAGCTCAGCGGCCAACCGGCGCATACGGACGGTAGGCGGCTGACGTCTATGCGGCACTTGGACATCATCGCGCATGTAGGGCTCGTCCTGCATCTTGGTTGGTCTCTCGATTTCTGCAAGGTATGCATATAACTACCTTGCATTCACATGGTAACTGAACGCATACTGGGCGTAGTTGTAAGCCTCCCAGCCAGGCGCGAGCGATGGCGGCAGAAGCCAAGGATTTCTGGGCGTAGATGCAGCTCGGAGACATGGCCTTCCACGCTGTGCATGCAGATGCGGCAAGCTGCGAGACGGGCTGGGGTCGTCTTCGTGAGCAATGAATGCATAGTGGGCAGTCGCCAAATGACTGCCTGGCAGCGAAGGGCGGAGCTGTGACAGCACCTAACCGGGTGGACGAAGAAGTCAGGCAGCGGGTGCGGCCGGCACTGGAGTTGCGGATGAGGGTGTCGGACTGCGGGGTGGTCCTCCTTTCGGGACGAGGCTCGTTCATCGAGATGCCACGCATGTCGGAACCCAATGCGAGTGCGCGTGGCGCGTAGGGCAGATAGCTGGGTCGTCGTGACATGGGGGCGGCGGTGACCGGGCGATTTCTCGCGGAGTTGGTGTTTCCAGGGGTACCGAACTCAGTACCGGCCGCTCGTCATTGCGTCACGTGCGTCCTGAGAGCGGCGGGGCATCGAAACATGAACGCCGTGCAACTCGTTGTCAGTGAACTGGTCGCCAACGCGGTGGTGCACTCCGTCTCGGGCCTGGCCGGTGGCCTGATCATCGTGGACGTCCGGGCGATCGGCGACGATCTCGCGCGCATCGACGTGATGGACGATGGGGGTCTGACCGTTCCCCACGTATGTGAGCCCAGCGAGGTGGATTGCTCTGGGCGGGGCCTGCAGATCGTCAAAGAGACAGCGCTTCGCTGGGGCGTCCGCGACGACGCCCTTGGCGGCGCGGCCGTGTGGGCGGAAGTGCTCACAACCGACGGCTCGCCGCTCGGGCTGTCCGATGCGCCGGTCTGTGTGGCGCATCTGCGATGACGCCGCCAGTGAAGGCAGAAGGGGCCGAACGGACAAGCCGAAACGACAGACCGCGCCAGTGTTTCAGCCCGCACGTCAAACCCCCAACATCACAATGCCAGCAGTTGAAGTGGACGACACCGGACCGATGGGCGCCCAAGGGCCGTGTCCTGCTTTGGACGTGCGACTGCGAAGGGATCTTCTACGAATTGCGCCAAGCCGCTGGCCTGCAGTTCATCCGCCGGACCCAAATCGACGAGCGGGGAGTTCAGATGATCGAGGATAGCTATCCTTGGCGTGCTGCTGTCGCCGCCGCGCAATGGAACGCCCTGCTGATGGGCGAACTCCGATGAAGCAGTCACCGGCGCTCCCTCTATCAGAGTGACAGGCGAAGCGATGTCCCGCCGCAGGTGATCGGGTGCCTCGCCCTCTACGGCGGTGGGCTGCCCGAGGGCAGCCAGGCGGGGCTGTGGGGGTTGGGCGCTTCTGCCCCCGCTGCGACGGCACCGGCCTACGCCTGCGGATCGGCCGTCGCCTCTGGAACCGCGTCTGGCGTCCGTACCGGGAGGCTTCGTAAGCATCCCCTCGTCTGGTCACGATCGGCCGTGCGGTCTTCCGCATAGGCCAGAAGGTGATACCCCCTGCCGGTCGAGGGGAGGTGATGCCCGCGCGCAACCCGCGCAACGACGGACATCTGAGTCCCCGGGCCGACGCGGTGATCGGCGTGGCCGGATGGCAGACCCGCATTCCCCAGGCAGTCCTTATGATCGCGGTCATCAATGCCGATGCCGACGCGCTACGGTGCCGCCTGGGCACCCATCCGCATCCCGGTGTCTTCGCCCTGGCCTTTGCGCCCTGGCCGCTCGCAACAGTGCTGAAATGCCCCCCGGCGGCGCTGCCGACACGGGGACGGCTATCGGTGCATGATGTGCGCGTGACCACGCGTATGGGCCGCACAGTGCGCTATCTGGTCCCCGTATTCACCCCATGCTGAACCCGTCCGCAGCAAGGAGGCCACGCCGTCGCTGTGTGAGAGCGACGTCGCGCGCAAGCCCCGGTGAGGGGTCACAGCGCGCCGGCGTAGACCCAGCGGCCCTCGAAACGGACGAACCTGCTGTTCTCCTCCAGCTCCCCCGGATTGCCGCGCTCGACGTAGTGGGCGCGGAAGCGTACCGTGCCCTCGGTGTGGACGACGCTGCCGCCGGTCGTCTCCAGCACCTCCAGCCGCACCCAGCGCGTCTTCCTGTCCAGGTCGAGCCGGGCGGGGCGCGCGGACGGGTGCCAGGTGCGCAGCAGGTAGGCGGCGTCGCCCACGCCGAACGCGCTGTATCGGGACCGCATGAGCTGCTCGGCGGTGGCGGCCGCCGCCTCGCCCCGGTGGAACCTGCCGCAGCAGTCCTGGTAGGAGGCGGGCAGGCCGCACGGACATGTACGAGGCATGACCCCTATTGTGCCGGGACCGGCAGCCGCGCCGTGAGCTCGGTCAGCGTGGGGCCGAGCGGGGCGTCCAGGGTGAGCGAGGCGTCGGCGTCGCCGCCGGTCGCCCCCTGGTTGACGATGGCGATGGGGATGCCGAGCGAGGCTGCCTTGGTGACGAACCGCAGCCCCGACCTGACCGTCAACGACGACCCCAGCACCAGCAGCAGCCGCGCGCCCGCCACCAGGGCGAAGCACTCGTCCACGCGCGGCCGGGGGACGTTCTCACCGAAGAACACCACGTCGGGCTTGAGCATCCCGCCGCACGCCGCGCAGTCGACCACCTGGAACCCCGCCACCTGCGCGTCGGTGAGCACGGCGTCGCCGTCGGGGTTGATCCGGGCGCCGGCGGCCTCCCAGCCGGGATTGGCGGCCCGCAGCCGCCGCTCCAGCTCGGCGCGGGGCGTGCGCTCGCGGCACGACAGGCACACGACCCGGTCGAGCCCGCCGTGCAGCTCGATCACCCGCCGCGCCCCGGCGGCCTGGTGCAGGCCGTCGACGTTCTGGGTGACGATGCCGGCGAGCAGCTCGCGCCGCTCCAGCTCGGCCACGGCCCGGTGGCCGGCGTTGGGCCGGGCCTGGCCGATCTGCCGCCAGCCGACGTGGCTGCGCGCCCAGTATCGTTGCCGCGCCTGCGCGCTGCCGGTGAAGCGCTGGTACGTCATCGGCTCCGCGCGCCGGGCCCGGCCGGTCGGTCCTCGGTAGTCGGGGATGCCGGACTCGGTCGACAGGCCCGCTCCGCTGAGCACCGCCACGCCTCCCCCGGCGACCAGCTCGGCCAGTCGTGTCACTGTCACGACATCCATGGTGCCCGATCTCCGCGACCGCCCGTCCCCCGGCCCTGAACCAGGAGACGGATGTCACCCGGTCAGTCGCCCGTGCGTTCCTCGGCCTCGGCGATCCGCTCGGCGCTCCACAGCCGCCGCATCTCCGGGCAGCTCTTCAGGAGCTCGCCGAGCCGCCCGCGCCCCGCGACCCGGCCGCGGTCGAGGACCACGATCTGGTCGGCGCGTTCGAGCGCGGCCTGCCGGTGGGAGACGACCAGCAGGGTGCCGTGGCCGGCGATCCGCTCCCACAGGAGCCGCTCGGTCTCGACGTCGAGCGCGGACGACAGGTCGTCCACGACCAGCAGGTCCGGGTCGCGTACGAGGGCGCGGGCGGCGGTGGCCCGCTGCACCTGCCCGCCGGACAGCCGCACCCCGCGCGGCCCGACCACCGTGTCGAGCCCGTCGGGCATCGCGGCCAGGTCCGGCGCGAACGCGGCCAGTTCCAGCGCCCGCCCGATCTCGGCGTCGGTCGCGGGCCGGCCGAGGAGCAGGTTCTCGCGCAGGGTCTCGGAGAACAGCCTCGGGACCTGGCTCGCGTACGCCGCCCGGCCGGGGACGAGGAACGTGCCCGGGTCGTCGACGGGCACGCCGTTCCACGAGATCGTGCCCTCGTCCAGCGGCAGCAGGCCGAGCAGGGCGCGTACCAGGGTGGTCTTGCCCGAGCCGACCGCGCCCGTCACGACCGTGAACGAGCCGCGCTCGACCCGCAGGTCGATCCCCCGCACCCCGCCCGCGCTCAGCCCGCGGGCCTCCAGCACCCGCAGCGGGCCCGGGTGCGGGGGCACGGCCGGAACGGCCGGCGGGTCGCGGCGCAGCCAGACGTCGGCGCCGCGCGACAGGTCGTCGGCGCTCTCGTGCGGCGCCATCAGCCGGGTGAGCCGGTCGGTGGCGACCGCGGCCTGCGGCAGGCGGTAGAGGATGGTCCCGATCGACCGGGGCAGGGCCGTCAGCCAGCCGATGTAGCTGGTGAACAGCGCGAGGTCACCCACCGTGAACTCGCCGCCGCGCATGGCGGGGGCGGCCAGGAGCAGGACGAGCCCGATGCTGAGCTCGACGGTCGCGCCGGTCGTGGCGTCCAGCAGGTCGGTGGCCAGGCGGTCCTTGACGGCGGCCGCGCGCCGCCGCCGGTTGTGCTCGCGCAGCCGCTCCAGTGCCGCCGCCTCGGCTCCCGCGGCCTTGATCGCGAGCACGCCGCCGAAGAGCTCGCCCACGTACGCCGTGACGGCCGCGCCGAGCGTCCTGGCCCGCTGGTGCAGCCGCTCGATGGTCTGCCGCATGAGCCTGCTCAGCACGCCGATCGCGATCATCGGCAGCACCAGCGCCAGCGTGATGACCGGGTCGACGGACGCCATGATCGCCAGCGCCGCGGCGGCGAAGAGCGTCGTCCCGGCCAGGCTGACGCTCTCGTCGGTGAAGTCGACCGCGTCGGCCACGTCGTCCCGCAGGCGGGCGACGGACTCGCCGGCCGAGTGCGGCAGCCGCGCCGCGGCGGGGCCGCGGGCGGTCAGGACGGAGCGCAGGGTGTTGGCGCGCAGCAGGGTGGCCGCCGCGGCCCACCAGTAGACGCCGTACGTCCACGCGATGACGATCATCAGGCCCCGGGCGACCTCCACGCCCACGAACGCCGCGCACAACCACAGCGCCCAGCCCGGGTCGCCGCCGAGCCCGTCGAAGATCCGCTGCAGGACGAGCCCGCTCGCCAGCGGGATCACGTGGACGGGCAGCCAGAGCAGCGCGCCGATGAGATAGCGGCGGAAGTCGAACGTGGCCAGCCTGGTGGCCACCAGCATGACCGGTTTCACCGGCTCACCCCCGCCAGGTCGAGCAGGCGCCCGAACCTGCTGCCGGGGTCGGCGGCGAGGTCGGCGCGGCGGCCGTACTCGACGATCTTGCCGTGGTCGAGCACGGCGATCTTGTCCACGCGCGACAGCGAGGACAGGCGGTGCGCGATGATCACGCCGGTCCGGCCGTCGAGCAGGCGGTCGATGCTCTGCTCGATGCGGCGTTCGGTGGCGGGGTCGAGCCTGCTGGAGGCCTCGTCGAGCACGACGAGGCCGGGGTCGGCGAGGAACGCGCGGGCGAACGCGATGAGCTGTGCCTCCCCCGCCGACACCGCGCGCAGCTCGGTGTCGAGCCCGCCGGGCAGTCCGGCCAGCCAGTCGCCCAGCCCGACGCCGTGGAGGACCTCCCGCAGCCGCCCGTCCCCCGGTGAGGGCCGGAAGAGCGTGAGGTTGTCGCGCAGGCTCGCCGCGAAGAGCTGCACGTCCTGCGTGACCACGCCGATCCGCGTTCGCAGGGACGCCTGGTCCGCCTCGCGCAGGTCCAGCCCGCCGACCCGTACGGCGCCCTCGGTCGGGTCGTACAGGCGCAGCGCCAGGCGGGCGAGCGTGGTCTTGCCGCTGCCGGTGCGCCCCACGAGGCCCAGCGTCTCGCCGGGGGCCAGCGTGAGGGTGACGCCCGACAGCACCTGCTCGTCATCGCCGGGGTAGGCGAAGCCGACGCCGTCCAGGCGCAGGCCGAGCGGACCGGTCGGGGGCAGGGGGCGGGTGCCATCGGGCAGGGTGCGCCGCTCGGCCAGCAGGTCCGCGATGCGGGCCAGGCCGGCCAGCGCCGCCTGGTACTGCCTGATCTGGTCGATGAGCCGCTCGAACGGCGCCCGCACCATCAGCGTGTACTGGAAGATCAGCACGGCAGTGCCGACCGTGAGCGTCCCCGACCGCAGCGCCCAGGCGGCGAGCCCGAGCATGATCGCGGTCCCCGCGGCGAACGCCACCGACGTGCCCGCCAGCAGCGTGGTCCCGATGCGGGCGTCCTTGACCTCGGCGCGGTAGAGGGCGGCGCTGACCTGGTGGAAGCGGCGTACGGTGTGCTCGCCGGCGCCGTTGGCGCGAAGGTCCTCGGCTCCTGCCAGCCGCTCCTCCAGCATGCCGAACAGCCGCGCGCTCGCCGCGCGGGTCCGGGCGGCGGCCGGCACGGCCAGCCGCTGGGCGCGGGCCATCCCCCACCCGATGAGCAGGCAGTAGGCCAGCAGCGCGCAGCCGATGCGCCAGTCGACGCCGAGCACGATGACGACCACCCCTGCCAGGAGCAGCACGCTGGCCACGACGTCCATGAGGAACGCGACGACGAAGTCGGCCACGGCCACGACGTCGCCGTCCACGCGTTCGATCATCTCGCCGGGCGTGTGCCGGCCGTGGAAGGCCAGGTCGAGACCGAGCGCGTGCCGGGCGAGGCGCTCGCGCAGGCGGTTGGTGCCGTCCCAGGCCAGGCGGCCGGCCAGCCACGCGGTGACCAGCCGGGCGGCCTGCCCGGCGACGGCGAGCGCCAGGTAGCCGGCGGCGATCAGGGTCAGGTGCCTGATGCTCGCGCCGCCGATCGCGTCGTCCACCAAGCGGCGGGTGATCTGCGGCGCCGCGAGCGGGAGCGCGGTGGCGGCGGCGATCGCCGCGACGAGCGCGGCGCTCTGGCGGGGTCCTGGGCGCAGCAGGCGCAGGACGGAGGTGCTATGCGGTGGATTCCCTTGGTCGAATGATCTCGACAACAAACGTCATGCCCTTTGGATAGGAGGTCTCATTGCTCTGGCGGGACATGAACGTCGTCCTCATCGCCGACCTCCTTGATCCGATGGGCTCGCTCCAGGGAGTACAGCAGCCCGGCGCGGGCCGGGCAACCGATTTACCCGCTCCCCCTCAACCCCCGGCCCGCGGGCGGCACGCCCCGGTCACCCAGCGCACTTGCTTCCCCGGCCGGGTGTCCGAGGCGTCCCGCAACCGTGCCCCTCGACGGGCCCGGCGTCCGTGTCCTCCCCCTGGCCGACGCGCCACAGGGGTTGGGGGTCTCCATCAGCGGCACTCCCCCTGCCACGGGTACGGATGCGCCGCCCGCGCGCGCGGGACCATCGGGTCGGCCGCCCGCGAGCACGAATCCGCGCGCACGTCCGCCGGACCCGGATAGCGGGCGACCGCCCGCGAGCGCGTCGTCGGCGCGGGAGCGCAGGTGTCGGCCGCCTCCGGTTTCGGCCGGGGCGCCGGGCGGCCGCCGGCCGGGCGCAGGTAGACGCAGCGGAGCTCGGCGGCGAACCGGAGCCCGCCGTCGCGCAGCCAGCACTCCTCCGGCCCCGGCAGCGTCTCGGTCAGCGTGAGACGCTCGGCCGTGGCCGCCAGCCGGCCCAGCCCTTCGACGAGCGCGGGCGAGCGGGTGTCCACGTGGATCGGCCTGCGGTCGCGGGGCGACGCGGCGAAGAACGTCACGGGCAGCTCGTGCGTCTCCCGCAGCCGAGCCATCGCGACCAGCAGCTCGCGATCCCCGACCGCCTGCCCGAGCGTCTCGAACGACGCCCGGCCCACGCGCCACGCGCGCCGCGAGATGACCACGTTGTCCCAGGTCAGCCGGGGCACCCTGGAGAGGTGGCGCAGGTCCGGCCGCCGCACTCTGGGCAGGGCGAGCGCCGTGTGCAGCGCGGTGTCGTCGTGCTCGCCGTTGTGCAGCAGCAGCGGCCCGTCCACCCCCTTGGCCCGCAGGACGGCGCGGCGCCCGTCGCTGTGCACGTACAGCTCGTCGAGCCCGATCCGGCGCCGCCCGCCGTCGGCCGTCACCCCGCCCAGCTCCAGCACCGGCCCGGGGAACTCCAGCGGCGGCCGGCCGGCGGCGCGGCGCGAGATGACGTTGAGGGCGGTGTGGCCGCCGAGCGCCCGCACGATCGCCGCGTCCCGCTCGGCGACGAGCCCGGCGCCGTCGGGGTGGAACTGCAGGGCCCACGGCGTCAGCAGCGCGACGTCGTGGAGGTCGCCGAGGACCAGCGGGGTCAGCCCCGGCTCGTACGCCTCCAGCGACGGCGCGGCCACCATGACGTCGGCCGAGCAGAGCACGGGCGCGGCCGGCGGATCGGGGTCGTCCAGCAGGCCCGCGAGGTCGACGGTGGCGGCGCCGGGCGGCGCGGCCCGCACGATCGCGGCGATCCGCTCGGCGAGGCGGTCGCCGTAGCGGATCTCCAGGTCATCGCTCGCCCCCAGCACCTCGGCCAACCCGAACGTGCCCGCGCCGAGCCGGCCGGCGAGCAGCCGGTTGGTGCGCTGCCTGGTCAGCTCGGCGTCGGCGGCGAGCAGGTCGAGCACCTGGGGCACGCGGCCTTCCAGGTCGGCCGCCAGCCCTTCGCCGACGGTCACCCGGAGCGTGCCGGCGGCCGCCTCGTGCACGACGACGCCGTTGTCGCCGGGCCGGTCCTCGTGCGCCCGCCCGCTGCCGGCCAGCGTCTCGATCCGCCGCTGGAGGGCCAGCTTCACGTCGGGAGAGGCGGCGGGATACTGCGCGAGCAGCTCGGTGATCTCCCGTACGCGCCGCCCCACCGGCAGGTCGCCGCCGGGGCCGCAGGCGTCCGGGTGGGGGGTTTCGGCGGGGAGGCGTTCGCGGAGCCAGGACAGCGGGTCGGCGACCGTGGCCGGCGGACAGAGGTCGTGGGTGAGCAGCCCGCGGCGCACCGCCACCGCCAGGGCCGCGGCGGCCTGCTCCGGCTCCGTCCCCGACTCGGCGGCGATCTCGGCCAGCGTCCGGCTCCCGTCGCACAGCGCCACGAACGGCGCCGCGTCCGGCACGGCGTCCGGCACCGTGCCCGTCCACGTCCGGCGGCGCGGCACCAGCCCCGCCACGAGCCCGGAATCGGCCAGGACGCGCTGCTGGAGCGACTCGCCCACCCAGTCGGCCGGGTACGCGACCCGCCGCGGGCGCGTCAGGTAACCCGACCACGTGTGGCCGCCGGCCACCGAGGGCTCGACGCGGCCGTGGTCGAGCGGCCCGAAGCAGCACGTGGCGCAGAGCCCCTGCAGGACCGAGCCGACCAGGCGCCGCAGCCGGCCGCCCTTGGCGATGCCGCGCCGCAGATCGCGGTAGAGGCCGGGCGCGCGGCCCACGAGGGCGTCGAGGAAGCGTTCGTCGGCCGCGATCCCTGCCACGGCCGCGCGGGCGAGCGCCGCGTCGGCGGCCGTCGTGCCCGCCAGGGCGAGCCGGGCGTCCTCCAGCGACCCGGTCACCTCGTTCCAGGCGGCGAGCCAGCCGGCGGGCGCGGGCGTGTCGCCCGGGAGCGGGCGCAGGTCGCGCAGGCGGCTGCGCAGGCCACGCGGCAGCCGCCCGCCGCCCGTCCCGCGTGCGGGACGGGCGTCCCCGCCTGCGGCGCTGCGGACCGGGCGGGGGTCCTCGGCCGGGGTGCGGTGGGCCGGGGCCTCGGCGAGCAGGTCGAGCGCCCGCCGCTCCAGCCGTACGACCTCGGCGGCGGCCGCCGCGGCCCGCGGGTAGGCCAGGGATCGGACGAGCTCCCAGGGGAAGCCCGCGCTCCGGACGGTCACGGCCGGCAGCAACGTCCAGTCCTGCTCGCTCACACGGCCACCCCTTCTCGCGCGGAACTGCACCCGGCACGCCTTAACTCAAAATGCTTACAAGATCATCTTTGCTTGTCAATGACGCCATCGATGAGAAATCAATAAGCAGGCCATAATGCAGTCACCGCCGACACCGGCAAATCCCGCCATAAGGTGCAGAGTCGTTTACTTCTGGCTTGTATCCCCTTATCTTCCCTGTACAGGGGCCCGATCCAGGCACGACGGCCCGAATTCGGGCGCTCATTTCATGCTTTCTTCCGGACGTTCGAGAAAATCACCGTTACGCCGTTCCGCGACGGGGGATGAAAGACTCGTGACGGCTGGCGGGCGGCGCGAAGGGCCGTATCTCTCGACACCGGTGTTCGTCGCCGGGCTCGTCGTCATCACCGCGATGGTGGCCGCGCTCGACATCTTCACGGGCACGGCGGTGCGGCTGTTCCCGCTGCTGATCTTCCTCCCGGCGATCGTGGCCGGGCTGGGCACCGTGCGGCAGACGGCCGTCGCGTCGGTGTGGGTGGTCCTGGCGGCGGCGGGGGTCACCACGTATCTGGGCGGCGAGCTGGACGACAACCTGCTGGCCGCCGGGTTCACGGCCGTGTTCGGCGCCTTGAGCGTGCTCGGCTGCGCCTACCGGGTGCGGCGCGAGGAGGAGGTGCACCGGCTGCGCTCGGCGGCGGCCGCCCTCCAGCAGCTGATCGTGCGCCCGCTGCCGCTGCGCACCGCCGACGTCGTCATCGACGGCCTCTACCAGCCGGTGGAGGAGGACACGATGGTGGGCGGCGACATGTACGAGGTCGCCGTCTCCCACCACGGCACCCGGGTGCTCATCGCCGACGTGCAGGGCAAGGGCCTGCCCGCCATCGGGACCGCGCTGGCCGTGCTGGGCTCGTTCAGGGAGGCGGCCTACCGGGAGGAGACGCTGGCCGGGGTCGTCGAGGCGATGGAGAACGCCGTCGTCAGGCAGAACACCTTCGCCGCCACCACCGGGGAGCCCGAGCGCCTGGTCACCGCCCTGGTGCTGGACATCGGCCGGCGGCTGGACGTCGAGGCGGTCAACTGCGGGCACATCGCCCCGTACATGCTCCACCGCGGCGACGCGCGGCAGGTGAACCTCGGGGAGCCGTCCGTACCGCTCGGCCTGGGCACGCTCGCCCCCGCACCGCGCAGGGGCGCGCGGTTCGCGTTCCCGCCCGGCGCGGCGCTGGTGCTGTGCACCGACGGCGTCACCGAGGCCCGCGACCCCCGCGGCGCCTTCTACCCGCTGGAGGAGCGCCTGGAGGGCTGGGCCCCCGACCCTCCCGAACGGCTCGCCCAGGCGCTCGGCGAAGACCTGCGCGCGTTCACCAGGACCGCTCCGCGCGACGACATCGCGATCCTCACGCTGCGCCGGACCGAGTCCTGACCCGCCGGGAGCTCCTCGCGCAACCATCATGAACCGGTCGCTCCACCCACGCGTACCTACACACATCGGACATGTCCATGGAGGTGTCGTGGAGCTCAGCCTCTTGCGGGCACAGGCTCACAGCCCGTCGTACTTCTCGTTGATGCGCGCCTCGTCAGGAGAGCGCGCGCCGGTTGACTTCTGCATCCCGTGCAATCCATATTTCCCGACCCCTGAGATCTTCGAGCATCTCGGGAGGAACCTGGAGACGATTCTCAAGTTCTATCCGAGCGACGCGGGCACGATCACCGCGGAGCTCTGCGCCACGCTCGGCCTCCACCCGAAGACGGTCGCCATGGGCAACGGGTCGACCGAGCTGATCACCTGGATCGACCACCTGCTGGTGCGCGAGAGCCTCGCGGTGCCCATCCCGACCTTCGGGCGCTGGACCGACCAGCCGCTGGAGACGGGCAAGCGGGTGGACATGTACCCGCTGTTGGAGAGCCGCAACTTCACCCTCGACGTGCAGGACTACGTCTCGTTCATCCGCATGCGCGGCTCCCGGGTGGCGGTGATCTGCAACCCGAACAACCCCGACGGCGGCTACCTGCCCAAGCACGACGTCCTGCAGCTGCTCGACGAGCTCATCGACCTCGACCTGGTGATCGTGGACGAGTCGTTCGGCGACTTCGTGGACTGCGAGCCGGGCGCGGGGCTGGCGGCGGAGGCGGCGGTCCGGCCGAACGTGATCGTCCTGCGGAGCCTGGGCAAGAACTTCGGCCTGCACGGCATCCGGTTCGGCTACATGGTCGCCAACCCGGCGCTGGCCGGGCGGGTGCGCGACGCGCTGCCCAAGTGGAACCTCAACTCGTTCGCCGAGGTCATCGTGTTCATGATGCGGCAGTTCATGGGCGAGTACCAGAACAGCCTCAGGATGGTGGGCCAGGACAGGCGGGCCATGTTCCAGCAGCTCAGCACCATGCCGGGGCTGTCGGTGTTCGCCTCGCAGGGCAACTTCCTGCTGATCAAGCTGCCGCCCGGGTACGACGGGGTGGGACTGCGCGACCACCTGCTCTCCGAGCACGGCGTGTACGTACGCGAGTGCGGCAACAAGCTGGGCACGACGAGCCAGTTCATCCGCCTGGTCGTGCGGCCGCAGGACGACGTGCGGCGGCTGCTCATCGGCATGACGCAGTTCCTGTACTCCGGCAGCCTGCACGAGATCCCCGTCATCGGGGTGCACCACCGGCACGTCAACCCGCTGTCGGCCTGAGATTCCGCCCGGGCCCCCGGCGGCGCTCCACGGGGGTCCGGGCGGGCCTTGCTCTCAGGCCTACTGCCGGTGGAGCCGGTAACGCTTGGGCAGCTTGAACCCGCGCTCGGCCATGATCTGCCGCAGCCGGTCGGGGTAGTCGGTGATGATGCCGTCCACGCCGTCGTCGATGAGCTTGTTCAGCGTCGGCCCGTCGTCGATCGTCCACGGGATCACCTTGAGGCCGAGGGCGTGGGCCTGGTCGACCATGTCCTTGGTGACGTACGCCTGGTAGCCGGGGTCGGTCACCTTGCCGTTCTGCGGGAACCCGTGCACCGGCGAGAACGCGTCCGCCCCGAACGACCTGACCGCCTTGAGCGGGTCGCCGCCGAAGTCGTCGATGTCGATGCCGCCCAGCCAGGGCGAGGCGCCCGGCTGCCCGGTCTGCAGGAAGTCGCGGTTGGTGAGCGCGACGAGCGGCAGCCGCGGCTCCAGCTCCCGCACCCGCATCAGGGCGCCCCAGTCGAAGCTCTGGACGGTGACCTGCCGCAGCATCCCGGCACGCCGGATCTCCCGCAGCGTCACCTGCACGAACTGCTCCCTGGGGGCCGTCTCGCTCGGCGCCCCGGCCTCCACCTTGGTCTCGACGTTGAGCTTCACGCCCCACGCCCGGTAGCCGCGCACCAGGTCGAACACCTCGCGCAGCGTCGCCATGGGCGCCCCTGGCACCGCCCGCTGCCCCGGGAACTCGGCCAGCGTCCGCGACCCGCAGTCCATGGTCCTCACCTGCCGCAGGGTGAGCGTGTTGATGTACTTGCCGACGTACGGGAACTCGGGGTCCCCGGGCACGGCGGGCGCCGTGTCGCGGCACTTCCTGTCGCTGATCCGCCTGTCGTGCGTGACGACCGCCTGGCCGTCCTCGGTGATCTGCACGTCGAGCTCCAGCGTGCTGACGCCGAGCTCCAGCGCGTTGGCGAACGCGGGCAGGGTGCTCTCCACCACGAGCCCGAGCCCGCCCCGGTGCGCCTGGAGGTCGAACGCGCGCCGCCCGTCGGCGAGCGCCGCCTCGGGCGCGGCCGTCACCGTCACCGCTGCCGCCGCCAGAACCGCGAGCCATCTCTTCGTATTCACACGCGACAAGATCTGGCACGACGGGGACGGCAGGGCGTACGCGAGATGAGCGCGGGACGAAGCCTTCGCGATCAGGCGCCGTGCCCCTGGCGCGGGCCAAGCTGCCGACGCGTGCGGCCGAACAGCCTACACTGATCCGTATGCATACTCCCGATTGATCTGGCGTCGCACGCCCAATCCTCCGTTTCCTAGCTCGGGAGTGTTCCGCCAACATGATCATCGCCAGTGACATAGAGCTGCGCGCGGGCGCGCGGCTGCTTATTGAAAAAGCCTCGTTCCGGGTCAACCCGGGCGACAAGATCGGGCTCGTCGGGCGCAACGGCGCGGGTAAGACGACCCTCACCAAGGTGCTGGCGGGCGAGGGCCTGCCCGCCGCCGGCACCGTCACCACCAGCGGCAGCGTCGGCTACCTCCCCCAGGACCCGCGCACCGGCGACCTGGAGGTGCTCGCCCGCGACCGCATCCTGTCGGCGCGGGGTCTCGACGAGGTCCTGCGCAAGCTGCGCGAGGCCGAGCTCGGGATGTCCTCCGCCGACGACCGCACCCGCGAGAAGGCCGTCAGGAAGTACGGCAGGCTCGAGGACCAGATGCACGTGCTGGGCGGATACGCGGCCGAGTCGGAGGCCGCGTCCATCGCCTCCAGCCTCGGGCTGCCCGATCGCGTGCTCTCACAGCCGTTGCAAACGCTTTCCGGCGGTCAGCGCAGACGCGTGGAATTGGCACGAATTCTTTTCAGCGGGGCGGAAACTCTCCTTCTCGACGAGCCGACAAACCACCTAGATGCCGACTCAATCGGGTGGCTTCGTGATTTTTTGCGTTCGCATCAAGGCGGCTTGGTGATCATCAGTCACGACGTCGGTCTTCTTGAAGCGACGGTCAACAAGGTCCTGCACCTGGACGCCAACCGCTCGGTGATCGATCACTACAACGTCGGCTGGAAGGCGTACCTCGCCCAGCGCGAGACCGACGAGAAGCGCAGGAAGCGCGAGCGCGCCAACGCCGAGAAACAAGCAGGTGCGCTGCTCGCGCAGGCCGACAAGATGCGCGCCAAGGCCACCAAGGCCAAGGCCGCGCAGGACATGATGCGGCGTGCGCACCGGTTGCTGTCGGGCACCGAGGAAGAGCGCAAAAGCGACAAAGTGGCGCGGTTGCGCTTCCCCGAGCCGCAGCCGTGCGGGCGCACCCCGCTCACGGCCGAGGGGCTGTCCAAGTCGTACGGCTCGCTGGAGGTCTTCACCGACGTCAGCGTGGCCATCGACCGAGGTCACAGGGTCGTCATCCTCGGCCTGAACGGCGCCGGCAAGACCACGCTGCTGCGCATGCTCGGCGGGATCGAGGACCCCGACGCGGGCGAGATCCGGCCCGGCCACGGCCTCAAGATCGGCTACTACGCCCAGGAGCACGAGACCCTCGACGCCGGCCGCACTCTGCTGGAGAACATGCGGTCGGCCGGGGGCCAGTTCACCGACACCGAGTTGCGCAAGGTGCTCGGCTCGTTCCTGTTCACGGGCGACGACGTCGACAAGCCCGCGGGGGTGCTGTCCGGAGGCGAGAAGACCCGGCTGGCGCTGGCGATCCTGGTGCTGTCGAGCGCCAATGTCCTCCTTCTCGACGAGCCCACGAACAACCTCGATCCGGTCAGCCGCGAGCAGGTTCTCAATGCGCTGAGGTCCTATTCAGGAGCAATCGTCCTAGTCACACATGACGAGGGTGCCGTTGACGCCCTGTCACCGGATAGGGTGATCTTGCTACCGGACGGAACTGAAGACGCATGGAGCGACGAATTTTCCGATCTTGTGGCACTTGCCTGATCTTAATTTGAGTGGGTACGGATCTTTTCCCGTGGAGTAGGTAGCCGATCCCGCTGAAATGACTGATCATGGCGGAGTAACGCTGCGGAAGTCCGGCACTACAGGAGGTACTCGTGGCCGAGACACTGAAGAAGGGCACCCGGGTCACCGGGGCCGACCGGGAAAAACTGGCCGGCGATCTCAAGAAGCGCTACGCCGCGGGTGAGAGCATCCGCGCCCTGGCCGCTTCGACCGGTCGGTCTTACGGGTTCATCCACCGCATCCTGAGCGAGTCCGGCGTGACTCTGCGCGGGCGCGGCGGGGCGACCCGAGGCAAGTCCAAGCGCTGACGGCCGCCTCGGAACGTGCGACCGCAGCCGCCCGTCCCTAGTCAGCCATACCGTCGCGCCCGGGCCAGAATCATATTCTGTAAGCTCGGGCGCGACGGTCAGCACACTGGGCGCGCACTCCTTGCGCGACCAGGACTGGAGGGAGCGGGCGATGGCGGAAGCGCAGGCGCGACAGCGCGGGGGGAATGCGGACGAGGTCTCCGTTACGGCGGAGCACGGAGTTCGCTTCGAGGTGGACGGTGAGATAGCGACGATCACGCTGGACCGGCCGGAAAAGCGGAACGCGCAGACGTTCGCGACATGGTCGGCGCTGGCTCGGATCGGCGAGAGCCTGCCCGAGCAGGTGCGCGTAGTCGTCGTGAAAGGTGAGGGACCGTCCTTCTCGGCAGGGATCGACCTGCGAATGTTCACAACTGAGGGGGTGCCCGGACAGGGCTCGTTCAGCTCGGCGGCCAAGAGCGACGACGCAACCTTCGAGCAGCGTATAAGCCAGGCACAGGCGGGGTTCCTGTGGCTGCGCCGCCCGGAGATCGTTTCCATCGCCGCAGTGCAGGGGTACGCGATCGGTGCGGGGTTCCAGCTCGCGCTCTCCTGTGACCTGCGGATCGTGGCCGATGATGTTTCCTTCTGCATGAAAGAGCCCGCACTGGGTCTGGTGCCCGACCTGACGGGGACCAAGCCCCTGGTCGAGCTGGTGGGCCTGGCCAAGGCGATCGACATCTGCCTGACCGCCAGGACCGTGCACGCGGACGAGGCCATGCGCATCGGCCTCGCGGAGAAAGTGGTCGCCGGGGGCGACCTGGATCAAGCCGTACGAGACAAGGTCGCGGAGCTGCTGGCCGTAAACCGGGACGCGGCGATCGCGACGAAGCGACTCCTCCAGGGGGCGCAGGGCCGCTCCCTGGAGGAGCAGTGTGCGGCGGAGCGGCTCGAACAGGCGGCCCGCATCAGGGCCCTCTTCCCCTGACCCATCGGCCGACCGCTCGCCACCGCCGTCCTTCGGGGGCGAGAGGCGCACGGCCGCCCAGCACCGGCCTTGTGGAGGAAGGCGATTCCACAACGCGGAACGCTTATTGGTCTCCCTAACTGGCGCTGAACTGGGTGCGGTAGAGCTCGGAGTAGAGCCCGCCGCGCTCCAGCAGCTCCTCGTGGCGGCCCCGCTCGGCGATGCGGCCCTCGTGGATCACCAGGATCTCGTCGGCCTCCCTGATCGTCGAGAGCCGGTGCGCGATCACCAGCGAGGTGCGGCCCTCCAGCGCGGTCTTCAGCGCCACCTGCACGGCCGCCTCGGACTCCGAGTCGAGGTGGGCGGTGGCCTCGTCGAGCACGACCACGCGCGGCGCCTTGAGCAGCAGCCGGGCCAGCGCGAGGCGCTGCTTCTCGCCGCCCGACAGCCGGTAGCCGCGGTCGCCCACGACCGTGTCGAGCTGCTCGGGCAGGCCCTCCACGAGATCGCCGATCTGCGCGGCCCTGAGAGCCTCCCAGATCTCCTCGTCGCTCGCTTCCGGCCTGGCATAGCGGAGGTTGGCCCCGATCGTGTCATGGAAGAGATGAGCGTCCTGCATGACCACTCCGACGGTGTCGCGCAGGGAGTCGAGGGTGGCGTCGCGCACGTCGAGCCCGTTGATGCGCACCGCGCCCTCGTTGACGTCGTACAGGCGGGACACCAGTGACGTGATGGTCGTCTTGCCCGCGCCCGAGTGACCGACCAGGGCCACCAGCCGGCCCGGCGCGGCGGTGAACGAGATGCCCTTGAGCACGGGGTACGACGGGCCGCTGTCCTGCCTGGCGACCGACTCCAGCGAGGCCAGCGAGACCTCCTCGGCGGCCGGGTAGCGGAAGCGCACGTCGTCGAACTCGATCGTCACGGGCCCGCCGGGGATCGGCTCGGCGCCGGGCCGCTCGGCCACCATGGGCTTGAGGTCGAGGATCTCGAAGACGCGGTCGAAGCTCACGAGCGCGGTCATCACGTCGACGTGCACGTTCGACAGGGACGTGAGGGGGCCGTACAGGCGCATCAGGAGGGCGGCCAGGGCCACCAGCGTGCCCAGCTCGAAGACGCCGGACACGGACAGCACGCCGCCGATGCCGTACACCAGGGCGGTGGCCAGCGCGGCCACGAGCCCGAGCGCGACCCTGAAGACGGTGCCGTACATGCCGACCGTCACGCCCACGTCGCGCACCCGGGCCGCCCTGCGGCCGAACACCTCCGCGTCGTCCTCCGGGCGGCCGTAGAGCTTGGCCACCATGGCGCCCGCCACGTTGAACCGCTCGGTGGTCACGGAGCTCATCTCGGCGTCGAGCTGCATCTGCTCGCGGGTCAGCGCCGACATGCGCCGCCCCACGAACTTGGCGGGCACGATGAAGATCGGCAGCAGCACCATCGCGACCAGCGTCACCTGCCACGACAGCGCCAGCATCGCGCCCAGCACCAGGACCAGGCTGACCACGTTGGAGACCACCGACGACAGCGTGCTCGTCAGCGCCCGCTGCGCGCCGATCACGTCGGTGTTGAGCCTGCTGACCAGCGCGCCGGTCTGGGCCCGCATGAAGAACGCCACCGGCATGCGCTGCACGTGGTCGAACACCTCGGTGCGCAGGTCGTAGATCAACCCTTCGCCGATGCGCGCCGAGAACCACCGCTGCACCAGCATCAGCCCGGCGTCCACCAGCGCCAGCGCGCCGATCGTCACCGCCAGCCCGACCACGACGCCCGGCCGCCTGGCCAGGATGCCGTCGTCGATGATCGCCTTCATCAGCAGCGGGTTGGCGATCACGATGACCGCACCCGCCACCACGAGCACCAGGAACGCGGCAATGTGCGTCCTGTACGGCTTGGCGTAACGCGCGATGCGCCGCACGGTGCCGGGCCGCAGCCGCTGCTTGGTCACCGAGCCGTCGCGCCGCAGGGACGCCATAACGTTGGGGCCGAAGCCCCCTCCCATCATCGCCACGGGGATTCCTCCTCCCCGGAATCAGCACCACGTACGCGTACGGCGATTCCCCGGTCAGCTCACCGCGAAATCGGAGCTGTTGTACGCCATGCGCGAGAACTGTGTCTTGACACCCGATGCTGGCGGTCTTGCCTGGATGCATGGGGTTGCCACTCAATGCAGCCATCCAAGAACATAGGGTAACGAGTGCGATTGTGAAACTAGTGGTGCAGGTGAGGCTTCTGCCCACGCCCGAGCAGGGGGCGGCGCTGGAAGCGACCCTGCAGGCGTGTAATGCGGCGGCGAGCCTAGTCGCAACCACGGCGTTCACCACGGGGGCACAGCGCGAGTACCCGCTGCGCAAGCTCGCCTACGGCCTGCTCAAGGAACGCGGACTCGGCGCCCAAGCCGCCCAGCACGTGATCAAGAAAGTCGCCGATGCCTACGCCACGCGCTCGGCCAATCTACGGGCGGGCAACTACGGCCCGGCGCGCTCACCGCGGCGGGAAAAGATCGAGAACAAGCCGATCAGGTTCCGGCTAAGGGCGGCGCAACCCTACGACGACCGCTGCCTGTCGTGGGATCACGGCGCTCGGACTGTGTCGATCTGGACCATCAGCGGCAGAGTAAAGAACGTGGCCTTCACGGGCTCGTCCGCCCAGCTCGCGCTGGTGCGGACCCATCGCCGGGGTGAGTCCGATTTGGTCTACCGGGATGGCATGTGGTTCCTGTACGCGACGTGCGACATCGGTGATCGGCCGGTCGCCGAGCCGCGCGGGTTTCTTGGCGTGGATCTGGGGATTGCCAACATCGCCACCACCTCCGACGGGACGCGGCACAGCGGCAAGCGCCTGAACGCGACCCGCCATCGCAACCGCGAGCTGCGCCGCCGCCTGCAGCAGAAGGCCACCAAGAGTGCCAAGCGGTTACTCAAGCGCCGCCGCCGCAAGGAAGCGCGACTGGCCGCCGACGTCAACCACACCATCGCCAAGCGCATCGTGACCGAGGCAGAACGCACCGGACAAGGCATCGCGCTCGAAGATCTGAGTGGGATCTGCGACCGGGTACGGCTCCGAAAGCCCCAGCGGGTCATGCTGTGCTCCTGGAGTTTCCGCCAGCTCGGAAGCTTCATCGCCTACAAGGCGGCCCGGGCCGGGGTCGCTGTGGTCTTCGTCGACCCAGCCTTCACCTCGCAAAGGTGTTCGGCCTGCGGGCAGGTGGACAAGCGCAACCGTCTTGATCAGGAAAGCTTCTGCTGTACGTCGTGCGGCTTCGCTGAGCACGCCGACGTCAACGCGGCCTGCAACATCGCTTCGCGCGGTGCGGCGGGCTGGGCAGTGAGTCACGCTGCCGACGACGCGGCCTGAAACGTCGAAGCCGTCGACGGCTAGGAGCTGCAAGCTCGGCCCTCAGGGCCGAGAGTTGACGTAGCCCAGGCGCTTGAGCTCCTCCCTGGCCACCTTCTCCACCAGCTCCAGATCGGGTCCCCGGAGCTTGGCGCGCCAGGCACCGACCCTGGGGACACCGGTGTCGTATAGGACGACCTTGGACACCCGCGTCTCCAGGAACTCCGCGAGCATGGCGACCGACGGCGCCGGCTTGAGCACCAGGTCCTCGTAGCGCAGCGTCAGGAGCTGCTCCTCGGGCAG
Organism: Nonomuraea sp. NPDC050451; assembly: GCF_044458585.1. Classification (NCBI taxonomy): domain Bacteria; kingdom Bacillati; phylum Actinomycetota; class Actinomycetes; order Streptosporangiales; family Streptosporangiaceae; genus Nonomuraea; species Nonomuraea sp. NPDC050451. Next base: position 120,923 of record NZ_JBITHZ010000008.1, on the reverse strand, counting down.
CGTCCTGCGCAGCTCGGCGCTCATGCGCACGGCGCTGCGCCAGCGCAGGGCGCTCTTGCCCGCCGCCGGCATGCCCTTCCAGCGCTCCAGGTGCTCGTCCTTGTTGACGCCGAGGAACGGGTTGGGAAACTCGGTCTGCTCCGTCAGCATGACCGGCTTGAACCAGGCCAGGCACGCGGGGTCGTCGAGCATGCCGGCCACCACGTCCCTGCCGTCGCGGATGAGCTGCACGAACCGCGCGTCGGGGAACGCCTGGAGCAGCACGTGTGCGCTGTAGAGCAGGTCGGGGCTGCCGTCGCCGAACCTGGTGATGTCGCCGGCCGAGACACAGGGACCGGTCCCTGTGACGCCGCCCGCCTCGCGGCACGACTCGGCGCACTGGCCGCACGATCGGGCCAGCACCTGCCACGACTCGGCGAGCGCGTCGCGCATGACCCGCACGGCGCCGGAGGTCTGGCCGATGGACGGCTTGCGGGCGAAGGCGTACACCACGTGCGCCACACTCGCGCGGCCCATGGTCACATGGAAGCCGGGGGATCGTTTCAGGGCGCGGGCCAGCAGGTCCGTACCGGAATGCGGCGCTCCGATCAAGAAGACCGGCCGGCGGACCTTGATGCCGTTGACCACGAGGATGTGAGGCGGAAGTCGCATACGAGAGGTAAGTGTGACACCGTTTGCCACGTGTACGAGCCAAACGAGGAGTTGATCCATGCGACCTGGTGACACCGTCGCGGTCGTCTCGCCGTCGGGGCCGCCCAACGCGGTGCTGCTCAGGCGGGGCGTGGAACGACTGGAGGGCCTCGGGCTGAAGGTGCTGGTGGGCGCGCACGCGCTCGACCGTCAGCCGCTCGACTACCTGGCGGGCGACGACGCCGCCCGGGCCGCCGACCTGCAGTCCGCCTGGTGCGACCCGGCCGTCTCCGCGGTGTTCTGCTGCCGGGGCGGGTACGGCGCCGGCCGGCTCCTCGACCTGCTCGACTGGAACGCCATGCGGGCGGCCGGCCCCAAGGTCCTGCTGGGGTCGAGCGACATCACGGCGCTGCACAACGCGTTCGCCATCGAGCTGGGCGTGCCCACGTTGCACGGGCCGATGGCGGCCTGCGACCTGCTGGCCGGCGAGAACGGGCCCGAGCCGAGCACGTGGGAGAGCCTGCAGGCGGCGCTGTTCGGCACGGCCCGGCCCGTCCGGGGCGAGCGGGCGCTGGTGCCGGGGCGGGCCGAGGGCGTGCTGGCCGGGGGCAACCTGTCGCTGCTGGCCTCGATGTGCGGGACCCGGTGGCAGCCGTCGTTCGCGGGCAGGCTCGCCTTCCTGGAGGACATCGGGGAGGAGCCGTACCGGATCGACCGCATGCTCACCCAGCTCCTGCAGGCGGGGGCGTTCGACGGGGTGCGCGGGATCGCGCTCGGCTCGTGGGTCGACTGCGGGGATCCGTACCCGGTGCTCGAAGACCGGCTCGGGAGGCTCGGAGTGCCTGTCCTGGCGGGGCTCGCGGTGGGACACGGGTCGCCCCAGATGACTGTGTGGCTGGGGAGACTTGGGGTTATCGATACCGAATCGTGCTCGCTAGCGGGCATCGTCAGTGATGAGGGACAGGCAAGGTAGGAGGGACGAATCCGACAGAAGGGGACACGGCGCGTGAGCTTGTTCAAGCGTGACCGCCGGCCCTCGCGCCGGCCGGTCGAGGACGTCGACCTCGACTCGCTGCTCTCGCTCGTCGCGGAATCCCTCGGATACTCCTTCGAGTTCGCCAAGGACGGCGGCTCCGTGACGCTCAGGGGCGACATGGAGCTGGTCGTCAGGCTCACCGGGCTGCGCCGCGAGGCGGGCCGCCGGGCCAGGGAGGACTGGCCCATGCTGGTATCCGAGCACCTCGCGCACGCCGTGGCCACCGCGGGCGAGCGGCTGGACGTGTGCGACCTGGAGCAGGCCCGCCCGCTGCTGCGCACCCGCGTGGACGCCGTGGACGCGGTGCCCGACCTGACCCGCGTGGTGGGCCGCCACCTCAACACCGACCTGGTGGAGCTGCTCTTCGCGGGCCCGCGCCCCGTGCGGCCGGAGCAGGCCGGGTGCTGGCCCGTGGCCGCCGCGAAGGCGCTGGACCTGGCCGTCGCCAACGTCCGCCGCGAGGAGCGGCTGGAGGTGGAGACGATCCTGCTGTCCGGCACGCCGGTGACGCGGCTGACCGCCATGACCCCGGCGGCGGCCACGCATCTGCGGTGGCTGGACGACTACCTCCCCGTGCCCTCCGACGGGGTGCTCGTGGCGCTGCCCGACCCGTACACGCTGCTCGTGCACCCGGTGGACGGGATCGGCGTCGTACGCGCCATCGAGCGGCTGCGGGTGCACGCGGCGCGTACGGACGGGCTGAGCTCGCAGGTGTACTGGTGGCACGAGGGGCGGCTGACGCACATCAGGGCCGACATCGTCACCCAGGAGGGGCAGACCAGGCTCGTGGTGGCGCCGCCGCCGGAGTTCGCCCGCGTCCTGGCCCGCCTGGCCGTCTGAGTCTGCACAGCCGGCCTCGGCGGGCTCCGGGAGCGGGGAACGGTCAGGACCTGGTCACGTAGTCCCGCAGGTGGATTGCGGTGAGCGAGGTGCCGTCGGCGACCAGCTCGCCGGGGGTGCCGGTGAAGACGATCTGGCCGCCGTCGTGACCGGCCCCGGGACCGAGGTCGATGATCCAGTCGGCGTGCGCCATGACGGCCTGGTGGTGCTCGATCACGATGACCGTGTTGCCGTCGTCCACCAGGCGGTCGAGCAGGGCCAGGAGCTGGTCCACGTCCGCCAGGTGCAGGCCCGTGGTGGGCTCGTCCAGCACGTACGTGGTGCCGTTCTTGGCCATGTTGATGGCCAGCTTGAGCCGCTGCCGCTCGCCGCCCGACAGCGTGGTGAGCGGCTGGCCCAGGCCCACGTAGCCGAGGCCGACGGCCACCAGGCGGTCGAGGATCGTGCGGGCCTGCCGCTCGGTCAGGAAGTCGCGAGCCTCGGCCACCGGCATGTCGAGCACCTCGCCGATGTTCTTGCCGCGCAGCGTGTACGTCAGCACCTGCGGCGTGAACCGCCTGCCCTCGCACTCCTCGCACACCGACGCCACGCCGGCCATCATGGCCAGGTCGGTGTAGATCAGGCCGATGCCCTTGCAGGCCGGGCAGGCGCCCTCGGAGTTGGCGCTGAACAGGCCGGGCTTGACGCCGTTGGCCTTGGCGAACGCGGTGCGGATCGGGTCGAGCAGGCCCGTGTAGGTGGCCGGGTTGCTCCGGCGCGAGCCGCGGATCGGCGACTGGTCGGCCACCACCACCCCCTCGCGCCCGGCGATGTACCCGTGGATGAGGGAGCTCTTGCCCGAGCCGGCCACGCCGGTGACCACGGTCAGCACGCCGAGCGGCACCTCCACGCTCACGTCCTTGAGGTTGTGCAGCGTGGCGCCCGTGATCGGCAGGTGGCCGGCCGGCTTGCGGACGTCGTCGCGCAGGCGCACCCGGTGGTCGAGGTAGCGGCCGGTCAGCGTGCCGGAGGCGCGCAGCCCGTCCAGGTCGCCGTCGTAGCACAGGCTCCCGCCCGCCGTGCCCGCGCCGGGGCCGAGGTCCACCACGTGGTCGGCGATCTCGATCGTCTCCGGCTTGTGCTCGACGACCAGCACCGTGTTGCCCTTGTCGCGCAGCTGCAGCAGCAGGTTGTTCATGCGCTGGATGTCGTGCGGGTGCAGCCCGGCCGTGGGCTCGTCGAAGACGTAGGTGACGTCGGTCAGGCTCGAGTTGAGGTGGCGCACCATCTTGACCCGCTGCGCCTCGCCGCCGGACAGCGTGGACGACTCGCGGTCGAGGCTCAGGTAGCCGAGGCCGATCTCGACGAGGGACTCCAGCGTCGAGCGCAGCCCGTCCAGCACCGGGCCGACGGCGGGATTGCCGATGCCGCGGACGAAGTCGGCCAGGTCGTTGATCTGCATGGCCGCGCACTCGGCGATGTTGCGGCCGGCGATCCGGGCGGACCGGGCGGCCTCGTTCAGCCGGGAGCCGTCGCAGGACGGGCAGACGGTGAGCTTGAGCGCCCGGTCGGCGAACGCCCGCGCCGAGGGCTGCATCGACTCCCGGTCCTTGCCCAGCAAGGTCCGCCTGACCTTGCTGGCCAGGCCCTCGTAGGTGAAGTTGTTGGAGCCGTACTTGAGCTTGGTGGGGGGCTTGTGCAGGAAGTCCTCCCACTGCTCGGGAGTGAAGTCCTTCAGCTTGACGGCCGGATCGAACAGCCCGGACCCGGCGATGACCTGCCACTGCCAGCTGTCCACCGGGAAACCGGGGACCTTGATCGCCCCGTCGTTGAGCGACAGCTCGCGGTCGACCAGGGCGTCGACGTCGATGGTGGACGCCTTGCCCAGCCCCTCGCACTCGGGGCACATGCCCTCGGCCAGGTTGAAGCTGAAGGCGCCGGCCCCGCCGACGTGGGGCTCGCCGATGCGGCTGAACATGATCCGCAGCATCGTGTGCGCGTCGGTGGCCGTGCCCACGGTGGAGCGGGCGTTGGCGCCCATGCGCTCCTGGTCCACGATGATGGCCGCGCTCAGGTTGTGCAGCGCGTCCACGTCGGGGCGGGCCAGGCTCGGCATGAACGACTGGATGAACGAGGTGTACGTCTCGTCGATCAGCCGGCGCGACTCCGCGGCGATCGTGTCGAAGACGAGAGACGACTTGCCGGAGCCGGACACCCCGGTGAAGACGGTGAGGCGGCGCTTGGGCAGGTCGAGGGAGACGCCCTTGAGGTTGTTCTCACGCGCGCCGCGGACCTGGATGAGGTCGTGGCTGTCGGCGGCGGTGTGGTCGCGGTGAACGGCGCTGGCCTGGCTGGAAACCACGGAACCCTTCCATCGTCTGGATCTGTTGCCATAAGGGGAAAGCCGGGACAGCGTACAGTGCCGTCCCGACATTTCCGGGGTTCCGTACAGCGTACCGTACGTCATACGGTGCGGTTACGACTCCTTCAGGTGCGCTCCGATCAGGGCGAGGTTGTGAATGGCGGCCAGGCCGTACTGGGCGGCGCCGTTGGTGCTGACGAAGGCCGCCTCGTGCACCGGGGACAGCACGTGCGGCCCGTCCACCACGGTCAGACGCCAGTCCTTCTCCCGCTGCATCGGGTTGCTGTTGAGCTGGTCCCCCTCGTCCAGGGCGAACTTGCGCCACGCCCACGCGGCCAGGCCGGCGTCGCCCGTGCGGCCGGCCGCGTACGCGGTGAGCCTGCTGTGCGCCTGGATCAGCGAGATCCCGCTCAGCCGCTCCCCCACCTCCGCCTCCTGCTGCTCGGGCGGCGCGAGATAGAGGCGGCAGTACTGCAGCCACGCCTGCTCGAACCCGGGCACGTCCAGGTCGAGCGCGATCAGCTCCGCGCACATCTCCGGCAGCCCGAACAGCGACGACAGGTGCGAGACGGAGATCTTGTCCCGGGAGACGTCGAACCGCCCGGTCGCCAGGTCCAGCCGGGCCTCGCCGGTCAGGAAGCCGTTCGGCAGCGCGCCGATGTCGGCCATCGTGCCCAGCAACCGGTCTCTGGCCCGCTCGTCGCCGTAGCGCTCCCACCGGGTCAGCCACGCGGCCGCGAGCGATCCCCAGTCGGTGCCGAGGCCGACCGACAGCGCCGACGGGTCCGGCGTGTAGACGTCCTCGCGCACCTTGCGCTGGGGATCGATGACGGTGAACGTCTCCTCGGGGACGCTCAGCTCGTCCATCAGGTCGCCCGTGCGCTCGTCGGCGGTCAGGTAGTAGTAGAAGCGGCGGTAGGCGGCGTTGGAGATGCGCAGCTGCTTGCAGCTGCACCCCCAGTGCTGCACGTTGTGCCTGCTGCCCAGGCCCTTCCAACGGCCCGCGTGGTAGACGTCGACCTCGCCGGTGTGGCGGGTCATCGACTCGGCGAAGCGGAAGACGTCCGGCCGGCCCGTGCGCAGATACTGCAGCCACAGCCACAGGTCGGGCGAGAGCTCGGAGTTGTCCCAGGCGTAGCCGCCCACGTCGTAGCGCCAGGTGTGGCGGTCGGGGTCGTAGGTGTGCATGACGTCGCCGTAGTCCCAGAACCCGTACCACCTGCGCTGCTCGCGCTCGCGCACGTACAGGTCGAACAGGAAGTCCAGCCGGTCCTCGATCTCGGCGTGGGCGGGCGTGGAGCGGTCGGGCAGCTCCCAGACGCCGAAGACGCCCGCCTCGCGCATCCGCTCGGGCGACACGGCCAGCAGCCCCGGCTGGTTCATCGCGGTCGCGTGCCGGGACAGGTCCTGCGCGGACGGCGTGGCCTCATAGGCGCGCAGGGTCAGCTCGTGCGTGCGCGCCACGCCGTGGGCGTCGCCGAAGCCGGGCTCGTAGTCCTCGTAGGTGATCTCCAGGCCCTCGAGCTGCTCGGCGAAGGTGTCCTGGCCCATGCCGTCGTGGTAGAAGCGCAGGTCCATGGCGGGCGCGGACGGCGACCACAGCCAGACGGTCACGGTGGCCAGGTCGGTGGCCGCGTTCCTGACGTCGAGGCGGGTGGGGTGCAGCCGCCAGAAGTCGCGCAGCCCGAAGCCGAGGCCGCCGCCGGCACCGCCGACGTAGCCGTAGCCGGCCGAGCGGGTGCCGGAGGGGATCGTCACCCAGGAGTGGCCCTCGGCGGTGCGCTTGCGCAGGGTGAAGCCGTCGGCGGAGCCCTGGTCGAGGGTGTAGTCGTTCCAGGTGGGGATGAGGTGCAACCGGTTGGCGACCTCGGGGGCGATCTCCCCGACCGGGCGGCCCTCGACCTGCGCCCGCCGTACGGACTCGCCGGGGTCGCGGCGCAGGCCGGTCAGCCCGCGCACGGCCTCGGTGAGGAAGCCGCCGCTGCCGGCCAGGCGCACGTGCCGGTCGTGCGGCTCGTCCCGCATGACCACGTCGGCGCGCAGCCCGAGCCCGGCCAGGAAGTCGCGCTCGGGGTCGCCGTCCCAGACGAACGTGTGCATGACGCGCACCTGCTCGGCGCCCGCGTGGAAGTACAGGCGCACCGTGAACGGCAGCCAGTCGCCGTGCCGGCCCTCCAGCCGGACGACCGCGCGCAGGGGCCCGTCCTGCTCGACCGTGACCGTCTCGACCTGCCCCGTGGTCTGCGTACGGGCCACCGGGCCGCCGTCGTCCGGCGTGGGCTCGCTCTGGCGGAGGCTGACCAGGCGCACGTCCCTGGCGATCTCGCGGCTCCCGCGCGAGATCGTGCGGGCCAGCGTGCCGCCGGACTCCTCGATCGTCCAGGTGACCGCGCCGGTGCTCACGGTCAGCACGCCGTCCTGGCGGGCGACGGTGACGGGCGTGGCCGCCGCGGCGGGCTCGCGTCCCGTCTCGATCCGGTACGACAGCGCCGCGGGCCGCGCGCCGATCGCGTGGGCCGACCACTTGACCGAGCCGTCGGGCCAGGTGGCGGTCACCCAGCTCTGCACGGGCACCTCGCGGCCCTCCGGGTCGGCCAGCGCGAACGGCGCATCCTGCTCGACCGCGCCGCGCGGCCACGGAACTCCCCAGGTCACCCCCTGCTCCCCCGGTCGGTCCAGCCAGCGCAGTGCGGTCACGAGGCCTCCTTCGTCGGCCTCGTGACCAAGGTGCTGTGTCTGATTGTTCACTCGCTACGCTCGCTCACGTAATCTCCTTCAGTCGCTCGGCGACGATCGCGGCCACCTCGTCGGCGCCGCGGAAGCTGAAGTGGGTGTCGTCGGCCACCCCGTCGGGGTAGAGCGGATGCTCCCCCGGCGGGAAGTGCGTGAACAGGGCCTTGGAGCCGTCGGGGCCGAGCCGCTCGTACAGCTCGGTCGTGGCGGCGGTCAGGTCGATCAGCGGCACGCCCTCGGCGGCGGCCAGCGCCCGCACCCGGTCGGGGTAGTCGCCGTGCGTGGGCACCAGCCGGTCCCCGTCGAACCTGCGCCGCTGCACCGGCGTGCACAGAACCGCCGACGCCCCAGCCCCGCGCGCCTCCTCGACGAAGGCGCGCAGGTTGTCCTGGTACGGGATCGCGGGATCCTTCTGGTCGTTGTGCCCGAACTGGATCACGACCACGTCTCCTGGCGCGATCTCGCGCAGCAGCGCCGCCCACAGCCCTTCGGCCCGGTGGCCGGCCGTGGTGGCGCCGCCCTTGGCGAAGTTGCGCACGGGCTCGCCCGCGTACGCGCCGAGCTGCGCTCCCCACCCGGACATGGGCGCCTCCCAGGCCGGACACGAGGCGACCGTCGAGTCACCGGCCAGGAGGATGGCGCGGCTCACTCCTTGACGCCCCCGATCAGGACGCCCTTGGTGAAGTGCTTCTGCAGGAACGGGTAGAAGAACAGGATCGGCAGCGTCGCGATCACCACGACCGCGAACTTCAGGCCCTGCTCCGGCGGCACGAACGTCCTGTCCATGTTCGCCAGCGCGTCGGCCTGGTCGGCGCTGGTCAGCTGGCGCACCAGGATCTGCAGCGTCCACTTGCTGGGGTCGCTGATGTACAGCAGCGGCGACATGTAGTCGTTCCAGATGGCCACCGCGTAGAACAGCGCGAAGGTCGCGATGATCGGCTTCGACAGCGGCAGAACGATCTTGAAGAAGACGCCCATCTCGTTGCAGCCGTCGATGCGCGCCGCCTCCTCCAGCGCCTGCGGCAGCTCCTGGAAGAAGCTCTTCACGATGATCAGATAGAACGGATTGATCGCCAGCGGCAGGATCAGCGCCCAGTAGCTGTCCAGCAGCCCCATGTCGCGCACCACCAGGTAGGTGGGGATCATGCCGCCGGAGAAGACCAGCGTGAAGATCACCAGGTTGAGCACCAGCGTCCGGCCCGGCAGGTACCGCTTGGCCAGCGGATACGCCATGGAGAACGTCAGCACCAGCTGCACCACCGTGCCGACGGCCGTCACGACGATGGTCGTGAGCAGCGCGCGGACGAAGGTGGGGGTGGAGAAGATGAACGTGTACGTGTCCGTGACGAACTTCTCCGGCCACAGGAAGAACGGCCGCGCGGCGATCTCCGACTCGCTCGCGAAGGACCCCGCCAGCACGTACAGCAGCGGCAGCACCGTGACCAGCGCCAGGCCGACGAGCACGGCGACGTTGATCACGTCGAACACCCGGCTGCCCACGGTGCTGTACTCGGTGTTCAGCTTCTTGTGCTTGATGCTGTTCATATCAAGGGCCCCTTAGAGCAGTCCACGCTGGCCGAGGCGCTTGGCCAGCCAGTTGGAGCCGAAGATCAGGATGCAGCCGACGACGCCCTTGAACACGCCGACAGCGGTGGAGTAGCTGATGGCGCCCTGGGTGATGCCGGTGTAGTAGACGTAGGTGTCGAACACGTCGGCCACGGAGCGGTTCAGCGAGGTGGTCATGAGCCAGATCTGCTCGAAGCCCGTGTCGAGCAGGTTGCCCGAGGTGAGGATGGCCATGACGACGATCGTGGGGCGGATCGCGGGCAGCGTGACGTGCCAGAGCTGGCGGAAGCGGCTGGCGCCGTCCATGCGGGCCGCCTCGTACAGCTGCGGGTCCACACCGGCCAGCGCGGCCAGGTAGATGATCGTGCCCCAGCCGGTCAGCTTCCACAGCTGCTGCAGGATGATCAGCGGCCGGAACCACTCCTCCTGCGCTATGTAGTCGATCTTCGCGGTGTCGCCGAGTATGTCGCGGATCCATCCGGAGAGCACCCCGTAATCCGCGGAGAACAGCAGATACGTCAGCGACGCGACGATCGTCCAGGACAGGAAGTGCGGGATGTACATCACCGACTGGACCGAACGCTTGAGCACGCTGATCCGCAGCTCGTTCAGCAGCAGCGCGACGACGATCGGCGCGGGGAAGATGAAGACCACGGTCAGGAGCGCCAGGAACAGCGTGTTGAACATCAGCCGGCCGAAGTCCGGGCCGGTGAACAGGTCCTGGAAGTGCTGGAAGCCCACCCAGGGGCTGCCGGAGTAGCCGAGGAACGGCAGGAAGTCCTGGAAGGCGATGGTGATGCCGTACATCGGCAGGTACTTGAAGAGCGCGAAGTAGACGACGCCCGGAAGGAGCATCAGGTAGAGCCAGCGATAGCGCGCGAGGGACGCGCCCAATCCCGGCCTCCGGCGTCGGCCGGGCTTGCTCGCCGCCCTCGCGGGAGGCGGCGCCAGGTCGGTGGCCACAACGGCCTCCTTTCCTAATGAGAAACCTGCCAAGTGGACTGCCGCTATGGTCTTGACCACGCACGACAGTAGGGCGGCAGGCCGACGAGCAGGTTTCTTGTTAGCCGTGAGGGGCCCGGGCACGCGGCCCGGGCCCCTCAGGCGGATCAGTTGGTGCCGAGCTTGGAGACCAGGTCGTTGATCTCGGCGGCGACCTGCGTGCCGCCGGCGTCGTACCAGCGCTTGATCTCGCCCTTCAGCTGCTCTTCGGTCATCTCACCGGACAGGTACTTGATCCGGGCGTCGGGGATGATGTCGTCGAGCTGCGCGCCCTTGGCGACCTTCGTGGGTGAGACCACGGGCAGCGCCGGGTTGAACACGGCCGTCTTGAGGTCCTCGTTCATCAGGTCGTAGCCCAGCTTGATGATGTCCTTGTACGGCTGGCCGGACGGCGTGCGCGCGTAGGCGAGGCCGCCGTACGTCGTGTCGCCCTTGAAGCCGAGCTGGGTGAAGGCCTGGTCGACATTGTCCTGGACGACTCTGACCGCGGGGTCGGTCTCGTTGATCAGCGCGGCGGTGTCGCCCTCGGCCTTGAAGTTGCGCCCCTCGATGCCGTTCTGGACCAGGACCTGGCCCTCCTTCGTCCCCAGCTTGTCCAGGACCTTCAGGACGTTGTCGAGGTCCTGCTCGGTCCGCACGTTCTGCTTGGAGATCGCGATGGCGTCGTTGTAGCCGGTGAACGGCAGGGAGAACTTCTTGCCGTCGGCGCGCTTGAGGTTGCCGACCATGGCGACCTTGTCACCGTAGTCCTTGTCGCCGTCGTCCCTGAACTTGTCGAGCAGCGCCCTGGAGCGGACGTTCACATCGATGATGATGCCGCCCTTGCCCTGGAAGAACGGATCGTCCCACTTTGCCGTGTCGTAGCTGGCGAAGTCCGGGTTGACCAGGCCCTCGTCGATCATCTTCTTCAGGAACTTGTTGGCCTCGAGGAACTCGGGGGTGTCGAAGCCGGGGACCAGCTTGCCGTTGCGCTCGCCCCACTCGTTCGGGGCGCCGAACCAGGTCTCGAGCGTGTCGTAGGGGCTGGCGCTGGCGTACTTGCCCGGCCACTTCGGGATGATCAGGCCGTAGGTGTCCTTCTTGCCGTTGCCGTCGGGGTCCTTCTCGGTGAACGCCTTGGCGATGGTGTAGAGGTCGTCGACGGTCTCGGGCAGCTTCAGGTCGAGCTTCTCCAGCCAGTCCTTGCGGAGCATTACCGCCGAACGCAGCATGGGCCGCCACCGGGGGATGGCGAAGGACTTGCCGTTGACGGAGGCGTTGAGCTGGCGGCGCTCGTCCGTCGGCTTCAGGTTCGGGTACTTGTCCAGCTTGTCGGTCAGGTCCCAGAACGCCCCGGCCTGTGCGGCCTTGACGAACGCCGGGCCGTGCGGGTCCACGACCATGAGCTGCGGCACGTTGCCCGAAGCCAGCGTGACGTTGACCTTGTCGGAGTACTCGGCGTTGGGGACCCAGGTGATCTTGAGCTTCTTGCCGAGGAACTTCTCGACCGCCTGCTGCATCTCGCCCTTCGGGTCGGGCGCGGCACCGAACAGCTTGGTCATGATGGTCAGCGTGTTTGGATCGCTGGCGGGCGCGTCACCGCCGGAGCAGGCCGAGGCGGTGAGTGCAGCCGTGAGCGTTAACACACCGGCGAGAAGCCGGCGACGACGGGATGCGCTCATGAGTTCCCTTTCGAATGCAGACGCGCCTCGTTCTCCGCGAAGAAGCGCTGGCAGAGCCACGTGTTGAGATAGATCCACGCGCCGAAGCTGATCACCGGCGCGAGGATGGGCGCCGCCGAGGTCGCGTAGGCGATGGCTGAGAGCGCTAGCAGCAACAGCACGGACGAGGCCGGGCGCAGGAGCGCTAGCTGCACCGCCTTGGGCCAGTAGGCCCGTAGCGGCAGATCGTAGTGCGCATACAGCGGTCCCACGTACGCCCCCACACCGGCCAGTGCGATGAGCGCCACGAAGGTCGCGATCCGCAACGCTCCCATGCTGGGTCCGAGAGCGGAGAGGTAAAGATAGTTGCCGACCAGGACGGTCGCCAGCGCCGCCACGGGCAGGACCAGCAGCGAGGCCCGGACGAACTCCCGTCGGTAGACGGTCCAGAATTCGGCCCAGGCGTGAAACGATTCATTACGAGTCCGCCGCCGAGCCAGCGTGTACGCGGCGACGGTGGCGGGCCCGAGCCCGCCGATCACGCCTCCAGCGAGCGTGAAGACGATCCACATCAGGTTCAGCTGGACCACCCAGATGAGCTCTGAGCAGGCAGCTTGAAGCCTGATAGACATGGCGGGATGGTTCATCCGGCACCACCTCTCGTGGCATGTGCACGGATACGGGGGTGGGGTTGTTGCACCGCGATTCCTGCCCCGTTACAAGCCAGTGAACGGCGGTTGGTGCGAAATTAGTGTTGAATCGACTCAAAGTCAATGACGAGATACCCGGAGATTTGCGTACTCTCCGATCAGCGGGGCCATCTGCCGGAACCCGACCTTGCCTCCTGCCAGGGCGGGACCGCCGATCGAGCCGTCGTCCGCCCATCGGAACGAGACCAAATCGTTGACCGAGAACGTGATCGTCCCGGCCTTGACCTCGAGGCGCATCGCGTACGGGCCCTCGGCGTCCAGCACCGCGGGCAGCGGGTCGGGACCCTGCGCCACCAGGTGGAAGCCGTGGCTCTTGCGCAGGTTGCAGGTGTGCAGGGCGCGCTCCGAGGCCCACATCCGGCGGAAATACGAGACGTGGTAGGCGTCGATGTCGCCATGGTGGTACTGGTCATAGGGCCCGGTGCGGGTGGCCAGGCCCGGGTCGAACAGGTCCTCGCCGTTCCTGCCGCGGGCATGGAAGAACATGATGGCCAGGCCGGGTTCTCGTACGGGCCAGAAGTCCCACTCGATCCGCACGTCGGCGGGGAACTCCTCGGGACACCACAGCACCAGGTTGGCGGCCTGGCCGTCCGAGGGCGGTCTGAGGCTCTCCAGGCGCAGGCGGCCCTGGGGGAACGAGGTGGCGCCGTCCCCCTCCAGGCGGAATCCTGCCAGGTCATCGGGGGTGGCCAGGGGGTTGCTGTAGAGCTCGGTCAAGGGGGCTCCTTCGAGGGGTCGCTCGGCTCGCCAGGAACGCGCGCACGCCGAACGAGGCCGGCGGGCGCGCGGCCGCCGGCGATGAAACGGTTCATGGGGCTCTGGCCCAGGGCCTCGGGCCTGGTGGAGAGCGGCGTCAGGCGCGCCGGTCGAACGCGCTCGACTCCCGGATCACCAGGTCGGGCTGGAAGATGACCTGCCGGTGCCGATGCTGCTCCGGGTCGGCGACCTCCTCGAGCAGCAGGTCGATCGCCGTACGTCCGAGCAGCTCACGGGGCTGCCGGACCGAGGAGAGCGGCACCGCGGCGGCCGCGGCGAAGTCGATGTCGTCATACCCGATGATGGCCAGATCCTCGGGCACGCGTAGTCCGTGCGTGGCCATCGCCTGTAAGAAGCCCAGCGCCATCATGTCGTTCGCACAGAACGCCGCCGTCGGCCGCTCGTCCGCGGGCAGCGCCGCGACGCGCTCCCCGACGGCCCGGCCCTCCGCCACGGTCAGCGTGGGAGCCGTGGAGGTGAGCAGCTCGACCGCGCCGTCCGCCGCGGCGACGGCGCTGCTGATGCCCGCGTGCCGGTCGGCCACCTGTCTTATGGACGTCGGCCCGCCCACGAACATGATCCGCCGGTGCCCCCGTTCGATCAGGTGGGCGCCGGCGATCTGGCCGCCGAGCCGGTCGTCGACCGCCACCGAGCACTGCAGGCCGGTCGCGGGGCTGTCGACCAGCACCACGGGCGTGCCCCGGGCGGCCAGTTCCTCCAGCCAGGGGCTCTCCATCTCCACCGGGGTGATCAGTATGCCCATGACGCGCTGCTGTTCGAGCTGGTCGAGGTGGCGGCGCTCGCGGCCGGGGTCGCCGGCGCTGTTGCAGAGCACCACCATCGAATCGTGGTCGTCGGCCACCGACTCGGCGCCCTGGGCCACGTCCACGAAGAACGGGTTGGAGACGTCGAGCACGACGAGGCCGACCGTGCGGCTACGGCCCACCCGCAGGTGGCGGGCCACCTCATTGCGGACGAAGCCCAGTTTCTTGATCGCTTCGAAGACGCGTTCGCGTGTGGCGGGGGACACGATCTCCGGGCGGTTGAGCACATTGCTCACCGTGCCCACCGAGACGCGCGCCAGCTGCGCGACCTCCTTGATGTTCCTGGTCGCCATCGATCCTCACGAGGCCGTGCTGCTTGAAATGCATAATCCGCTACTTGGCAGTGGTCCGCTGGACGCGGCCCACCGAAGGTGCACAATCCGCAGTCTGCGACGGGCCGCTGTGAACGGTCCACCGTAGATGCGCACTACCGCTACCTGCGGCGATCCGCTGGACGCGGCACGCCGTGGGCGCAGGGACAACGGCTGAACCGCCGATGGCGGTCCACCGTGAACTCTCGCATCATAGCGGCATTCAAGATTCTTTTGAATCGTCTCAAACTCTCAAACCGGTCACGAGGCCACGTTAAGGGATGCCACGAACGCGCCGACGTCCTCGCATCGCCCCCTCGGCCCGAGCCCGGCACAGGAGCACACCGAAGGCCGGCCCACCCACGATCCCGGCGCAAGCCGACCGGCGCACACCACTCAGCCCGCGCCCCGAAGCCCGCGCCCAGGGCACGTTCGCAAGCGCAAAACGCAGGACGCAGCCGCGCAGCCACGCCAGACGCGAGGCGCGACCCGAGACGCGAGGTGTGGGAGTGGAGCGCGGGGTGTGGGGCCCGGACGTGGGGTCAGGGTGGGTCGATGATGCGGATGCGGGTGGCGCGGAAGGACGCCGGGGTGTCCCGGAGCACCGCCAGCCGGGGGTCGGGCACCACCAGGAACGGCTCGGTCTCCAGCGCCAGCAGGGGCGCGAGCCGCCGGTCGGCGCGCAGGGCATCCATGGCCCGGCGGTCCCCGCCCAGCACCACCCCGTCCAACTCCCCCAGGTACGGCGTCAGCACCCGTACCGCCGTCTCCACCGCGTCGTCGTACGCCTGCGCCGCCTGGTTGCGCCGCCGCCGGGCGAAGCGCTGCTGCGACCACCCGCCCGCCGCCGTGCGCCCCTGCACCAGCCGCGACCCCACCTTGGACGCCACCAGCGACGCCCCGGAGAAGACCCCCGCCGCGTAGCCCCCGAGCCGCACCAGGAACACCCCCACCTGCCGCGCGGCCCGGGCATGGGAGACGAGCCGGGTGACGTGCGGCGGCCCCGGCGGCGTCATGGGCGGGAACGGTACGTGCAGCTCGGCCAATGCCCCGTCATCGGCGAGCAGCCGCACGACCCGCTCGTCGCCGGTCGCCGTGAAGGGCCCGTGACGCCCCGCGAACCCGTCGATCCACGGATGCAGGCGCTCCGGCGGCACCGTGACCCACCGGCCGCCACCCCTCGCCGGACGCGCGCCCATGCCCCGAAGGCTAACCGAATGTCATTCCCCGCGGCCAAGCCGCCGCTCCCCGGAGGGAAAACGAAATGTCGGTAAATTCTGCTGGTTGGGCCTTCAACCGCGCCCCGGGCTCCACCACGATCTGTACGTGTCCTCCCTGCTCACCAGCCCCATGGTGGATCTCGACACCGGGGCAGTAATCGCCCACCCGGCCGTCGTCGACTCCGCGGGCACCCTCAGGGCGGCTCCCCTGCCCATGGTGCTGGAGCTGCCCATCAGGGTCGTCCTGGCTGGCGCGGGTGCCCTGGCGCCCTTGCACGAGGCGCTCCGAAGGGCGGGCAGGCATCCGCGCGAGGCGATCCTGCTGCTCACTGGACCGTGCCAGGAACAGGACCGGCCGCTGCTCAAGGTCGGGATCGACGGCCTGCGCACGATCGGCTACCTGCTCGGCTTCGCCGACGTCGGCACCGGCGGGGCGGCCCTGGGCCTGGTCGCCGACGCGAGCCCGTACCTGCTGGCCCTCGACCCTGAGACGGTCACCCGCATCCCGGGGGACCATCGCGCGTCCGCGGTGGCGCGGTCGGTGGTGACGCTGGCCCGCGGCATCGGCGCCCACGTGCTCGCGCCCGGCGTCGAACGCGAGCCGCAGGTCGCGGTGGCCCGCGGCCTCGGCGTACGGCTGGCGCACGGCCCGCTGCTGGCCCCCGGCCCCGACGGCAAGATAAGGGTGCCGCTCCCCGTCACCGACGAGCCGGCCTCGGCCATGCTCGGCCCGCGCGTCCAGGAGCTGCTGATCCCGGCGGTGACGCTGCCCGCGGAGGCCAAGGCGGAGGAGGCGGTGAAGGCGTTCGGGCAGGAGCCGACGATCACCAGCGTGATCCTGGTGGACGAGTTCCAGCGGCCCAAGGGCAGCCTCGACCGCAGCCGGTTCCTGCTGTCGTTCGCGGCCCGGTACGGGCACGCGCTGCACGGCGCGAAGCCGGCGCAGCGGCTGGCCGACCCGCCCCGCACGGTGCCGCGGACGACTCCGGCGATCGCGGCCATGCAGGCGGCGGGCCGGGACGCGGCCCGCGTCTATGACGACCTGGTGGTCACCGACGAGATGAACCGCTGCCTCGGCATCGTCCGCGTCTCCGACCTGATCAGGCAGGTCACCGCGATCAGGTGAGGGAGCGCCGCCGCCTGGACTGAGGAGCGGCGGAAGCGGAGCGACCAGAGCGACGAGGGAAGGCGGCGGCTCCCCGGCGACCGAGCCGCCGCCGCGGAGCGGAGGCCATAAGCAGGTGAGGGAGCGCCGCCGCCTGGACTGAGGAGCGGCGGGAGCGGCCGAGCCCGCCTTGACGGAGTGGAGGCCGTGAGCAGGAGCTGAAAACGACCCGCGTGGGGTCCTGGGCGCGGGCGCGCGGCCGGGATAGGAAGTAGCCATGCGGGTGGACAGGAGAACCCTGCTCGGGGCGGGGATGCTGGCCGGGGTGGCGGCCGCGTGCACGACGACCACACCTCCGGTGAAGCCTGAGTTCGACCCCGGTGACTGGGCGTCCGTGCGGGCCCAGTTCGCGCTGGACCCGGCGTACGGGCAGTTCGCAGCATTCGTGCTGGCGCCCGCCCCGGCCCCGGTCCGCGAGACGATCGCCAAACATCGCGACGCTCTGGACGCCGACCCCGAGTACACGCCGCCCGGCGCGCGGTCACCCGACCAGGCGGTACGCGAGGCCGCGGCCCGCTATCTGGGCGCCAGGGCGGAGGAGGTCGCGCTGACCGACAGCACCACCATGGGCCTCGCCCTGCTCTACTCCGGCCTCAGGCTGCGCCCCGGCCAGGACGTGGTGACCACCGAACACGACTTCCTCGCCACCCACGAGGGGCTGCGGCTGCTGGCCGAGCGCACGGGCGCGAAGGTGCGCAAGGTCAGGCTGTACGACGACCCGGCCCGCGCCGACGCCGGCCGGATGGTGGAGGCGGTCAAGGCCGGCCTCGGCCCGCGTACCAGGGTGGTCGCGGTCACCTGGGTGCATTCGAGCACCGGCGTGCGCGTGCCCGTCCGCGCCATCGCCGACATGCTCGCCGAGGCGAACAAGGGCCGCGACGAGCACGACAGGGCGCTGCTGTGCGTGGACGGCGTGCACGGGTTCGGCGCGATGGCCGACGGCCCCGGCGACCTGGGCTGCGACTTCCTGGCCAGCGGCACGCACAAGTGGCTGTTCGGGCCGCGCGGCACCGGCATCGTGTGGGGCAGGGCCTGGGACGCGCTCTCCCCGATCATCGCCAGCTTCAGCGGAGCGTCGTTCCAGGCGTGGCAGGGCGGCGGATCTCCGGGGGCGAGCACGGCGGAGCTGGTCACGCCGGGCGGTTACAAGGCGTTCGAGCACCGGTGGGCGATGCCGCAGGCGTTCGGGTTCATGACGGCGATCGGCAAGGACCGGGTGCAGCGGCGCACCCAGGAGCTGGCCGCCAGGCTCAAGGACGGCCTGGCCGGCATCCCGCACGTCACGCTGGCCACGCCGCGGGCGCCCGAGCTGTCGGCGGGCCTCGTGTGCTGCTCGATCGAGGGGATGGCGCCGCTGGAGGCCGTCGACCGGCTGCACGCGAGCAAGGTGATCGCGAGCGTGACGCCGTACGACCCGCCGCTGCTGCGGTTCGGCACCAGCATCGTGACCACCCCCGAGCAGGTGGACCAGGCGGTCAAGGCGGTGGCCGGGCTCAAATGATCAAACGCAGGTGATCAGAGCCAGCCCTGGGCCTTGGCGCGCTGCACCGCCTCGATGCGGTTGCGGGCGTGCGTCTTCTGGATGGCCGAGGACAGGTAGTTGCGCACGGTCCCCTCCGACAGGTGCAGTTTGCCGGCGATGTCGCCGATCGTGGAGCCGTCGACCGCCGCCTCCAGCACGTCCCGCTCCCGCGCCGACAGCGGGTTCGGCCCGGCGCTGAGGGCCGCCGCGGCGAGCCCGGGGTCGATCACCCGCTCCCCCGAGTGCACCCGCCGGATGGCCGCCGCCAGTTCCCTGGCCGGGCTGTCCTTCACCAGGAACGCCGAGGCCCCCGCCTCCATGGCGGTGCGCAGGTAGCCGGGCCGCCCGAACGTGGTCAGGATCATCACCCGGCACCCGGGCACCTGCCGCGTGATGCTCGCGCAGGCCGCGAGCCCGTCCATGCCGGGCATCTCGATGTCGAGCAGCGCGATGTCGGGCCGGACCTTGGCGGCGACCGCGACCGCCTCCTCCCCGTCGGCGGCCTCGCCGGCCACCTCGATGTCGGGCTCCAGGCCCAGCAGGGACGCCAGCGCGCCGCGGATCATGCCCTGGTCCTCCGCCAGCATCACGCGGATCACGCGCACGCCTCCTTGCCGGCCGGCACCAGCACCCGCAGCCGGTGGCCGCCGCCCCGCGCGGGGCCCGCCTCCACCGTGCCGCCCGCGCCGGCCACCCGCTCGTTGAGCCCGCTCAGCCCGCTGCCCATCTCGTACGGCCCGTCGCCGCCCGTTCCGTTGTCCATGATCTCCAGGGTGGCGTGTCCGCCGTCGAACGTCACCTTGATCTCACACCGGGTGGCCCGCGCGTGGCGCACGACGTTGGTGACGCCCTCGCGTACGGACCAGCCGAACAGCCCGTCGAGCAGCTCGGGCAGCGGCGTGCCCGAGACCCGCACCTCGGCCGCCACGCCCGCCGCCCGTAACACGGTCCTGGCGTTGTCGAGCTCCTCGGGCAGGCTGCGCTGGCGGTAGCCGGTGACAGCCTCCCGCACCTCCGTCAGGGCCTTCCTGGCGACGGTCTCGATGTCGGCGATCTCCCTGTTGACCTGCGGCGAGTCCTCGGACAGCCGTCCGGCCAGCTCGCTCTTGAGCACGATCAGCGACAGGCTGTGCCCGAGCAGGTCGTGCAGGTCGCGGGCGATGCGCAGCCGCTCCTCCGTGGCCGCCAGCCGGGCCACCTCGTCCTGGGCCAGGCGCAGCTTGACGGTCAGCGCCCTGGTGTTGCGCACGCTGATGAACAGCACGCCGAGCGTCAGCACCTGCAGGCCCAGGACGATGATCGTGCCGGCGTCGTCATGGTTGACGAGACCGGCGCCGACGACGACGGCCAGCTGGGCGAGCACGGCCACGACGGCCCACAAGGGCGGCAGCGCGAACCCGTACAGCACGACGGTGTAGACCGGCAGGCTCAGCCAGGAGCCCCCGAAGGTGATGGCGCCCACCACGCCGAGCACGCTGGTCACCAGGAGCAGCGGATAGGTCAGGCGGCTGTGATCGAAGATGCCCTTGTTGACCAGCACCGTCGCGAGGAAGGACGAGACGAAGGTGAAGAGCAGCAGCCCCGCCCACACCGCCCGGGCCCCCGTCAGGGTGCCTCCCACGATGTCGCTGATGGGGAAGACCAGGTAGACCAGGCCCACGGAGATGCCGATGAGCCGCCGCTTGCGCGACGGCTTACCGTCCGCGTCCCCGAAGGTGATCCTCTCGGCGAAGCTCATGAGCGTACGGTAGCCCGCCGGTAGAGGAAGACGGCAGCGGCCCCGAGCACGATCCCCCATCCGGCGACGACCAGCACGTCCGTCATGGGCAGTCCGTGGCCGGCGACGAGGCTCTGGCCCAGCCTGGCGTAGTGGAACGACGGAGTGATGTCCGCGACCGTGCGCAGGGTGTCGCCGAGCACCTCGGGCGGGAACCACAGCCCGCCGGCGATCGCCAGCGCGAACATGCAGATCATCGCGGCCGGCTGGGCGGCGTCGGCCGAGAGCACGGACCCGATGGCCAGGCCCAGCGCGACGAACGGCAGCACGCCGAGCCAGAGCGCGAGCAGCAGCTCCGCCCACGTGCCGAGCGACAGCGACACGTGCTGCTGCACCACGGCGGCCAGGCTCACCAGCACCAGCGAGGGCAGTACGAGCACCATGGTGGCGGCGAGCTTGGTCACGATGATGGCCCAGCTCGGCAGCGGGGTGATCTGGAGCTGGCGCAGCCAGCCGGACTGCCGCTCGGTGGCCCACGGCACGGCCGAGCTCATCAAGGACGAGGCCAGCGCCCCGTAGGCGGCCATCGACACCATCAGGATGACGCTGTACTTCACGCCGCCCGCATCGGTCTGGTTGCCGTAGATGTTGGCGTTGATGAGGTAGAGCAGGACGGGGAAGGCGACCACGAAGATCAGGTAGCGCCGGTTGCGCAGCATCCTCAGGGCCTCGGTCCGGGCGTAGTGGAGCATCAGGACTCCCTGGTGAGGGCGAGGAAGGCGGATTCGAGGTCGGCGCTGGAGAGCTTCAGCTCGCGTACGTCGAGGGTGGTGCCCCGGTAGAGCGCGGCGAGGGTGGCGTCGGTGTCGGAGGTGTGCAGGGTGGCGACGCCGCCGGCGACCTCCACGGCGGTCACCCCGGGCAGCCGGTCGAGCCCGGCCGCGGGCTGCTCGTCGAGGGCGAAGCTGACGGTGTGGCCGCCGGCCCCGGCCTTGATCTCGGCGGCGGTGCCGTCGGCGGCCAGCCGGCCCCTGGCGATGACGATCACCCGGTCGGAGTGCTCGTCGGCCTCCTCCAGGTAGTGGGTGGCGAACAGCACGGTCCTGCCGCCGGAGGCGTAGTCGTGCATGCCGGCCCAGAAGCGCAGTCTCGATTCCACGTCCATGGCCGCGGTCGGCTCGTCGAGCAGCAGGATCCTGGGCGCCCCCGCGATGGCCAGGGCGAACCTGACGCGCTGCGACTGGCCGCCGGACAGCTTGTTCGCCCGCCGGCCCGCCAGCTCGGTCAGGTCGGCCAGCTTGAGGATCTCGTCCAGGGCGAGGGGGTTGGGGTAGAGGCGGCGTACCAGGTCGATGAGCTCTTTGACGGACAGCTCGGGGATGAGCGCGCCGTTCTGCAGCATGGCGCCCATCTGTCCGGCCCTGACGGCCTCGTCGGGGGTGCGGCCGTGCACGGCGACCGTGCCCGCGGTGGGCTTGAGCAGGCCGAGCAGGAGGTTGATGGAGGTGGACTTGCCGGCGCCGTTGGGGCCGAGCAGGGCCACGGTCTTCCCCGGCTCGATGGCGAGGGAGAGGTCGTCGACGGCGAGCACGTCCCCGTAGTGCTTGCTGACGTGGTCGAACACGATGGCGTTCATGGAAAGAACGCTATGGCCGCATTTTCCGGGCGGTTAGTGCGTTACCTCCGGCGTTGGCCGTGACATTTGTCAGGCCAACGCCGGAGCCGGACGTCACACGCGGCAGGCGTAGATGTCGGTGACCAGGATCGCCCGCGCGCCGATGTCCCAGAGCTGGTCCATCACCCGCTGGTGGCCCTGGCGGCGGACCATGACGCGCACGGCCACCCAGCCCTCGCGGTGCAGCGGGGAGACCGTGGGGCCCTCCATGCCGGGCGTGAGCGCGATGGCCTCCTCGATGCGCTCGACCCGGATGTCGTAGTCCATCATCACGAAGTCGCGGGCGTGCACGACGCCCTGGAAACGGCGGACGAGCTGCTCGACGGCGGGCGTGTCGGGCACGCTCTGCTGCTTGATCAGCACCGCCTCCGAGCGCATGATCGGCTCGCCGAACACCTCCAGGCCGACGTTGCGCAGCGTGGTGCCGGTCTCCACGACGTCGGCCACCGCGTCGGCCACGCCGAGCCGGATGGCGGTCTCGACGGCGCCGTCGAGCTTGATCACGCGGGCGTCGACGCCCTGGTCGGAGAGGTATTTGTCGAGCAGGCCCGCGTAGGAGGTGGCGATGCGGCGGCCGTTGAGGTCTTCGGCCGAGGTCATCGTGCCGGCCGCGGCGGCCAGGCGGAAGGTGGAGCCGCCGAAGCCGAGCGGCATGATCTCCTCGACCGGCGCGCCGGAGTCGACCAGCATGTCACGGCCGGTGATGCCGACGTCGAGCGTGCCTTCGCCGACGTAGACGGCGATGTCGCGGGGTCGCAGGAAGAACAGCTCGCAGCCGTTGGCCTCGTCGACGACGACGAGCTCCTTGCTGTCCCTGCGGGGCCGGTAGCCGGCCTCCTTGAGCATGTTCTGGGCCGCCTCGCTGAGCGAGCCCTTGTTGGGTACTGCCAGACGCAGCATGTTCGGGTCCTCGATCTGTCTCGCTGTTGCTTCTCCAGGGGCTTGGTGGCGGGCGCCGGGCGCCCTAGAGATGCTTGTAGACCTGGTCGAGGCCGATGCCCTTGGCGATCATGAGCACCTGCACGTGGTAGAGGAGCTGGGAGATCTCCTCGGCGGCCCTGTCGTCTGACTCGTGCTCGGCGGCCATCCAGCTCTCGGCGGCCTCCTCGACGACCTTCTTGCCGATGGCATGGACGCCGGCGTCGAGGGCGGCCACGGTGCCCGAGCCCTCGGGCCGGGTCCTGGCCTTCTCGGACAGCTCGGCGAACAGCTCTTCGAAGGTCTTCATGGTCTCTCTCGTCGGTCGGCTGACGTGCTTGTCAAGCCTAGTCTGCGCGAGAGGGTGACGCCGCCCCGCGTCCGCCACGCGAGACGGCCTCACCAAAGGGCCACGGGGACGTTCTCAGCCGAGCGCCTTCCTGGCCATCGCGATCCGCTCCATGGCGTGCGCGGACTCGCCGCCCTCGTGCCCGTTGTACGGGTAGACCTTGATGTCCTTCTCCCCGGCGTAGTGGTTGTAGGCGGCGAACACCGTGGACGGCGGCGTGATGCCGTCCTGCAGCCCGACCGAGAAGAGGGCGGGTGTGGCGGCGCGGGCGGCGAAGTTGACGCCGTCGAAGTAGGCCAGGGTCTCGAAGACGGGCTCGACCCTCTCCTTGAAGGCCCGGCAGTAGGCGGCGATCTCGGCGTACGGGTACTCGCCGGTGATCTGCGTGGCGTGCCGGATGTGACACATGAACGGCACGTCCAGGAAGGCGCAGGCGAGGCCGGGCACCAGAGCCGAGACGGCCAGCGCGATCGCCCCGCCCTGGCTGGCGCCGCCGACCGCGACCGTGCCCACCCTCGGGTGCGCCGTGGCGGCCTCGACCGCGCGCACCGCGTCGGTGTAGAGCCGCCGGTAGTAGTAGGCGTCCGGGTCGTGGATGCCGCTGGTCATGACGCCGGGAGTGGTGGGGCCGGAGCCGGGACAGGGGTCGGCGGTGTCGCCGCGCCGCCACCCGCCGGCGCCCTGGCCCCGGCTGTCCATGGCGAGGACGGCGTAGCCGAGGCTGGGCCAGAGCAGCCAGTCGATCGGCAGCCCGCGTCCGCCGCCGTAGCCCTGGTACTCGACCACGCAGGGCACCGGCCCGGCGGCCTGGTGCGGGACGAGCAGCCAGCCCTTGATCGGGTGGCCGCCGAACCCGGCGAAGGTGACGTCGAACACCTCGGTGGTGGTCAGTGGTGAGGCCACGGGGGTGAACTCGGCGGCGAGGTCGTGGGTGCGGGCCTCGGCGAGCGTACGGTCCCAGAAGGCGTCGAAGTCGGCGGGCTCGGCGCGTTCGGGGAGATACTCGCGTAGCTGGGCGAGTGGCATGTCTACGAACATCGGCACTCCTGGAGGACACATCGGGGTGCCCTCACCGTAACGGTGATCGCGCCGGCGCGATCATCCGGTCGCGGGACGGCGAGCGTTCGGCGCCAGGAGAGCCGCGGTTATCGCTGATACGGTTCAGTGAAAGTTTCAGAGAGGAGCACGGGGTGAAGAGGCCAACGATCGCCGACATCGCCAGACGGGCCGGCGTGTCCAAGGGGGCTGTCTCCTACGCGCTGAACGGCCAGCCCGGTGTCTCCGCGGAGACCAGGGCGCGCATCCAGGCGATCGCCCAGGAGATCGGCTGGCGGCCCAACCTGGCCGCGCGCTCGCTCAGCGGCGCCAGGGCCGACGCCATCGGCCTGGTCCTGTGCCGCCCCGCGCGGTTCCTCGGCGTGGAGCCGTTCTTCATGGAGCTGATCAGCGGCATCGAGGGCGAGCTGGCGGCCAGCTCGTGCGCGCTGATGCTGCAGGTGGTGGCCGACCACGAGGCCGAGATCGCGGTCTACCGGCGCTGGTGGGGCGAGGGCCGGGTGGACGGCGCGATCCTGGTCGACCTGCACGCCGACGATCCCCGGGTGCCGGTGGTCGAGCGGCTGGGCATGCCGGCGGTGGTGACCGGGCACCCGTCGGGCGTCGGCTCGCTGCCCGCGGTGTGGTCGGACGAGGTGGCCGTGCTGCGCGAGGTGATCGAATATCTCGCGGCGCTCGGCCACCGGCACATCGCCAGGGTGGCCGGGCTGCCGGCGCTGCTGCACACCAGGATCAGGGACGAGGCGTTCGCGGAGATCTGCGCCGAGTCGGGCGTCGGCGAGCATCCGGTCGTCCACACCGACTACACGGGCGAGCAGGGCGCCCGCGCGACCAGGCGGCTGCTCAGCTCCCGGGCCAGGCCCACCGCGATCGTCTACGACAACGACATCATGGCGGTGGCCGGGCTGTCGGTCGCCCAGGAGATGCGCCTGGACGTCCCCGCCGAGCTGTCGATCGTGGGCTGGGACGACTCGCCGCTCTCCCAGGTGGTGCGGCCGTCGCTGACGGCGGTGACGCGGGACATCCCCGCCTGCGGCGCGCACGCCGCCCAGACCCTGCTCCGGCTGATCAGGAGCGGGGAGACGGGGAGCCTGGAGGGTCCGCCGGCACGCCTGCTGCCCCGGGGCAGCACCGCCCCCGCGGGCCGTGACCGAACCGTTTCACGGGCGATGTAGCCACAGGTCAGCGGCCCCATATGGGGAAACATTTCAGCAACCTCTAAGGCTGGCTATTGTAACTTACCCGTTTAAGTGGTGAGATCCCTACACCATTGATTTTGGGCGCCAGTCGTGGGGATGCCCTCGCACATCCGCACGCCCCTTCGCAGGGGAGTCCCGGCGCCCATCCGACCGATAGATCGGATAGCCCCATGCGACGAACGATGGCAGCGTGCAGCGCGGTCCTGCTGACGGTCCTGAGCGCGGCCTGCGCCACGAGTGGCCAGACCGAGACCAAGCAGGCAGACCAGAACGCCCCCGCGACCCTGTCCTTCTGGTCCACGGGCGGCGATGACGAGACCGCGACCTTCCAGAAGGCGGCCGACCTCTACCACCAGAAGCACCCCAACGTGACGGTCAAGGTGCAGACCCTGTCGTGGAGCGACGCGTACGCCAAGTTGCTGGCGGCGGCCACCAGCCGCAACGGACCCGACATCATCTCCGGCGGCATGACCTGGACCATCCAGTTCGGCACCAGGGGCGCCATGGTGGACCTGCGCAAGTACGGCGCCGACTCGCTCAAGGCACAGGCGCTGCCCGCCCAGTGGGAGTCGGCCATCTCCCCCGACGGCTCGGTGTACGGCGTGCCGCTGGACATGTCGACCCTCGCCCTCTACTACCGCACCGACCTGCTGGAGAAGGCCAAGGTCGAGCCGCCCAAGACCTGGGAGGAGCTGACCGCGGCCATCGACAAGCTCAAGGCGGCCGGCGTGAAGAAGCCCTACAGCCAGGACTGGGGCAACCTGGACTGGATCGGCTACTTCAACTACCTCTACCAGGCGGGCGGCTCGTTCTACACCGCCGACTGCAAGCCCTCGCTCAACACCCCGCAGGCCGAGCAGGCGCTCACGTACTGGGCCGACCTCTACAAGAAGCACGGCGCTCCCACCGCCACCGTGGAGGGCTCCGACGCGCTGGACACCGGCACCGCGATGGTGGTGGCGGGCAACTGGATCGCCAAGGGCATCGACATCAACAAGCCGAAGCTGAAGGGCAAGTGGGGGATGGCCACGATCCCCGCGGGGCCCGCCGGGCCGACCGCGTTCATCGGCGGCCGGGCGATCGGCGTGACCTCCTTCAGCAAGTACGTCGAGACGGGCGCGGACTTCGTCAAGTTCATGTACAGCGACGAGGCCATCGCCGCGATCTCGGACGAGGCCAGGAAGCGGAACATCTCCTACATCTCGCCGCGGGCCGACAAGATCGTGAACGGCTCGGTGTTCGCACCTGAGCAGGCTCAGGTGTTCGAGGCGTCGATCAAGACGGGCAAGGCCGCGCCGGGCTGCCCGGGCTGGGACGAGAGCGCGCCGGACGTGACCAAGCAGCTCCAGTCGGTCATCCTGGGCAAGTCGGATGCCAAGACCGCGCTTGCGGAGGCCGCCAAGGTCATGGAGCGCAACGCCGGTTAGCCGCTCGCCGGGACCGGCGCGGCCCGGTCCCGGCGCCGATGATCCAGGAGTCTGATATGGCCTCCCCCATCCCCCTGCGCAGCAGGCTGCGCCGCTACGGCACCTCGTACGCGATGCTGCTGCCCTTCCTCGCGCTGTTCGCGGGCTTTCTGATCTGGCCGCTGGCCAACTCTCTCTATCTGAGCTTCACGAAGTTCGACGGGATCAACCCCGCCGCGTTCACCGGCCTGGACAACTTCCAGCAGCTGGCCTCGGACGCCAGGTTCCGCCACGCGCTGGGCAACACGGCCCTGTACGTGGTGGCGTCGGTCGTGTTCGGCACGCTGCTGTCACTGGGCCTCGCCCTGGCCTTCAACGGCACCGGCTGGTTGCACCGGATCATGCGCACGGTGTTCTTCCTGCCGTCGGTGACCTCCTCCATCGCGCTCATGCTGATGTGGAAGTGGGTCCTTTACCCCAGCGACGTGGGCCTGGCCAACACCATTGTGAGCTGGTTCGGCGGCAAGGCGGTCGCCTGGCTGGCCACGCCGGGGCTGACGATCCCGATCCTGGTGGTGATGTCCGTCTGGGGCGGCATGGGCTACGGCATGGTGCTGTACGTGGCCGGCCTCGGCTCGATCCCCGAGGAGTACTACGAGGCGGCCAAGATCGACGGCGCCTCGACCTGGCATCGCTTCCGCCACATCACGCTGCCCCTGCTGCGCCCCGTCACCACGTACGTGGTGGTGACCGGCCTGATCGGCGCCTTCCAGGTGTTCGAGGCCGTCTACATCGTCTTCTCGACGGGCGCCAACACCATCGGCGGCGTGCTCGACTCGGGCCTGATGATCGTCCCCTACCTCTACGACCAGGGATTCACCCACTTCAGGCTGGGCTACGCCTCGGCGATCGCCTGGGTGCTCTTCCTGATCATCTTCGTGCTGAGCCTCGTCAACCTGCGCGTGGGCCGCGCCATGAAGGAGCTGTGATGGCCGTCGCCCCGATGGACACGATCGCCCCCGCGCCGCCGTCCCGGCACGCGGCCCCGGCAGGCGGCAACCGGCGTGCGAAGATCAACGGGCATCTGCTGCGCCTGCCGTTCTACCTGCTGGCGCTGACGATGATCGCGCCGTTCTACTGGCTGCTCATCACGGTGTTCAAGCCGCCGAGGGAGCTGGCCAGGACGCCGCCGTCGTTCGTGCCACAGGCTCCCACGGTGGCCAACTTCTACGACACGGAGTGGACGCCCAAGGGGATCAACCCCGGCCACCTGGCGGGCATCTTCCAGCGCTACCAGGTGGACCTGGGGTTCTGGCGATTCATGATCAACAGCCTCGTCATCACCACCGCCATCACCGTCGGGTCGCTGCTGATCTGCTCGCTGGCCGCGTACGTGATCTCCAAGCACGACATCAAGGGCCGCCGGACGATCTTCCTGCTGATCATCGCCTCGATGATGGTGCCCTGGCAGACGACGCTGATCCCCAACTACGTGATCATGCGGAACCTGGGCTGGCTGGACAACTACGCCGCCTACATCGTCCCGGCGCTGGCCAAGGCGTTCGTGCTGTTCTTCCTGGTGCAGTTCCTGCAGTCGCTGCCGAACGAGCTGATCCAGGCGGCCAGGGTGGACGGCGCCGGGGAGTGGCGGATCTGGTGGAAGATCGTGCTGCCGCTGCTGCGGCCGGCGCTCGCCGCGATGTCGATCTTCATCGTGCTCGCGGAGTGGAACAACTTCCTCTGGCCGCTCATCATCGTCCAGAGCGACGAGATGGCGAACATACCCGTCGCACTGGCCAGGCTCAACTCCTACTACGTGGGTCCCGATCACCAGGGCGCGATCATGGCGGGCGGGCTGCTCGCCTCGGTCCCGACGATCGTGTTCTTCGTGATCTTCCAGAAGTACTTCACCCGCGGCATCGCCCTCAGCGGCCTCAAGGGCTGACCCGGTGCGCCTGGAGCAGCTCCAGGAGATCCCTGTCGACCAGGAATCCGTCGAGCTGCTCGAAGCGCGCACCGGGCCGCCGGTGCCCGATCACCCCGAACGGCCCCTCGAACTGCCACAACGCGTACCCCCAGCCGAACGAGGCGAACACGCCGAGCACGTCGGACAGCCAGCGCAGCGCGACGTCGTTCGGCGTGTGGTCGTAGCAGCCGAACTCGCCCACGTGGACGGGCACGCCCTGCGCCGCCACCTCGCGCCACGGGGCGTAGAAGTCGCGCAGCGCGGCCCGGTCCCAGTGCCGCCCCTCGTAGTCGCAGGGGTAGGTGGGCTCGGCCAGGCCCTGTGAGCCCGGCCACCACTCGGCCCGGTAGTGGCTGACGCTCATCGGCGCGTAGCCGCGCGTGCTGTGGACGACGCCGAGGTCGGCCAGCTCCGGCATCGCCAGGTGGCCGCCGCCCAGCCCGTCGATCACGATCGGCCGGTCCGGGTCGGCCCGCCGGAGTTCCGCCACCACGCGGCGGATCACCGTCTCGTGCGCCGCCCTGGTGAACCCCCGCTCCCCCACGGAGGGCGGCTCGTTGACCAGGTCGAACGAGAGCTCGTCGCCGGGCACGCCCCGGTAGCGGCGGGCGAAACCGGTCCAGATGGCGGCGAAGCCATCCTGCGCCTCACGGTCGGCCCAGAGGTTGTGGTGCTCGCTCTCCCAGCCGGTGATGACGTAGCCGGGGGCGCGGTGGAGGTTGAGCGAGAGGTGCAGGCCGCGCTCGCGGCAGGCGTCGAGGTAGGTGTCCAGCACCTCGAGCACGCGCTCGTCGGGGTGGGCGTAGTCGAGCCCGTCGGTCCAGAAGCGGTAGTCGCACGGCATGCGCACGAAGTCGAAGCCCCACCCGGCGATCGCGTCCAGCACCCGCTCGTCGACGGGCGCGGGCTTCACCCCGGGGTCCTTCCAGAACATCCACTGCAGGTTGAACCCGTAACGCCTCATCACCATGCTCATTGCCTCCACTCCGTGGAGGCGGCTCGGTCGCCCTGGAGCCGCCGCCTTCCCTCGTCGCTCTGGTCGCTCCGCTCCCGCCGCTCCTCAGTCCGGGCGGCGGCGCTCCCTCGCACCACCACATCGTTGACACAGCGCAACACCGGCGCGCGTACGAGGGCCCGCTCGTCCAGGCCCGCCGTGCTGATCAGGAACTCGGCCCGCTCGCCCGGCAGCAGCGTGACGAGCTGGTCGTCGGCCTGGGCGGCCGGGTCCAGCCGGTCGGGGAAGACGGCCAGGTCGCGCAGGAGCGTGCGCGCGGTGACCGTCAACCGGAGCCCGCCGGGGGTGGCCTCGGCCGCGGTGTCGTAACGCGGCTCGGGCAGGCGCAGGTCCCGGTCAGGCGCGAAGAACCACAGCGCCCGACCCACCGCCGGGTCGCCACCGCCCGGCCCGGTGATCCCGGCGGTGATCGGCTCGCTCGCCCGGTCGTCCAGCCCGATGACCGTGGCGGTGATCAGCTCGCTCGCCGGGTCGCCCGGCTCGGCGACGGGCGCGGCCAGCGGGAGGGTGACGACCGCCCGGGGCGGCACGTCCAGCGCGAGGTCCTGCGCCGCGAGCGCGGTGCCGTCGAAGCCGTGCCGTGCGGCCCGCGCCGACGCCCGCCACGGCCGCGCGCTGTCGTTGACGGCGACCAGCGCGAGGCCGCCGTCGCGCGGCTGCACGGTCAGCAGCCGATCGGCGTACGCCCTGCGCAGCGCGTGGAACAGCGGCTTCCTGCGCCCGTCCCCGTCCACGGCCGACCACGACGTGACCGGCCAGCAGTCGTTGAGCTGCCACACCACGCTGCCCGCGCAGTGCGGCCACAGGGCCCTGAAGTGCTCGACCCCGAGCTGGATGGCACGCGCCTGGTTGACCTGGGTGAGGTAGTGCCAGTCGTCGAAGGTCCCGGGGACCGGGAAGTGCGGCTTGAGCCCGGCGGCCAGCTTGAGGTTGCCGTCGACGGCCTTCTGGTGGTGCAGCAGGCCCCGGGAGTCGGGCAGCAGCGGCTCGTCGCTGATGGCGCGGCGGATCGTGGCGTACGCGGCGGGCCCCTGGAAGCCGAACTCGGCGGCCATGCGGGGCCGGTAGCCGCGGTAGACGGTGTAGTCGCGCTCGTTCCACACGTCCCAGATGTGCATGGTGCCGCGGGCCGGGTCGTTGGGCGGCAGGTCCATGGACCCCGAGTAGGGGCTGCCCGGCCAGTACGGGCGGGTCGGGTCCAGCTCGGCCACGACGCGCGGCAGCGTCTCCAGGTAGAAGCCGCCTCCCCAGCTGCGTCCCTGGAGCGGCTCCTGCCAGCCCCAGTCGGCGTAGCCCTCGATGTTCTCGTTGTTGCCGCACCACAGGACCAGGCTCGGGTGCGCGCTAAGCCTGGCGACCTGCTCGCGCGCCTCCGCCTCCACCTCGGACCCGATCGGGTCCTCCTCGGGGTAGGCGGCGCAGGCGAACGGGAAGTCCTGCCAGACCATCAGGCCGAGCCGGTCGCACAGGTCGTAGAAGTCCTCGCTCTCGTACAAGCCGCCGCCCCACACGCGGACGAGGTTGACGTTCGTCTCGCAGGCCTGGGCGAGCCGGGCGGCGTAGCGGTCGCGGCCCACCCGGGTGGGGAAGCAGTCGTCGGGGATCCAGTTCACCCCTCTGACGAACACCTCGACCCCGTTGACGGCCAGGGTGAACGCGCCGTCCTCGGTGCGCAGGCGCACCTCGCGCAGCCCGATCTCGCGGCGCCACACGTCCTCGCCGGCCGTCACCTCGAGCTCGTAGAGCGGCTGCTCGCCGTACCCTCTCGGCCACCACAGCTCCGGGTCGGGCACCTCCAGCGTGAGCACGGCCTCGTCGCCGTCCTCGGGGATCACGGCGCTGACCGACACCCCCTTGATCGCCGCGCTCACCTCGGCGGCGCCCGTCTTCTCCACCCGGACGTGGACGTCCACCCTGGCCGTCCCGTCCTCGACGGTGACCAGCGGCCGGACCTCGGCGATCCTGGCCCCGCTCCACTCGTGCAGCCCGATCGGCCGCCAGATGCCCGCCGTGATCAGCGTCGGGCCCCAGTCCCAGCCGAAGTTGCAGGCCATCTTCCTGATGAAGTTGTAGGGCTGGGTGTAGGCGCCCGGCCGGTGGCCGAGCTCCTCCCGCAGCCGCTCGGCGTATTCGAGCGCCGAGGCGAACGTGACCGTCAGCCGGTTGCTCCCGGTCCGCAGCGCGTGGCGCACGTCGAACCGGTACGAACGGTGCATGTTCGCGGACTCGCCCACCCGGACGCCGTTGAGCTCGACGGCGGCCACGGTGTCGAGCCCCTGGCACACGAGGTCGACGTGCTCGTGCCCGGTGCCGTCCCACGAGAACTCCGTCTCGTAACGCCACTCGGTGCGCCCGATCCAGGCCAGGCGGGTCTCGTTGTCGTCGAGGTAGGGATCGGGGATCAGCCCCGCGGCGAGCAGGTCGGTGTGCACGCAACCTGGGACGGTGGCCGGGGCCCGCACGTCGCCGCTCGCGGAGCGGACGGTCCAGGCTTCATGAAGGGGGCGGAACGGGCTCATCAACCCTCCGGGCTCGAGCAGCGGGGAATTGTCATCGCATCACTAAACCCGTTTAGTTTCAATGTTTCCGGTCACTCACTGAACGGGTTCACGAACCGGGGCGGTGCTGCCCCTGCTGACCATGCGCGGGTTGGCCTGGCGCGCGTCGGCCACCTCGCGGCCCTGGACCAGGTCGAGCAGGGCGCGGGCGGCGTGGGCGCCGCAGGCGGCGATGTCCCTGCTGACCGCCGTCAGGTGCGGCCGGGCCAGCAGGCACAGGGCGGAATCGTCCCAGGCCACGACGGACAGCTCGCCGGGCACCGAGATCCCGGCCTCGCGGGCGGCGGCGGTGCCCGCGACCGCCATGACGTCGTTGTCGTACACGATGGCGGTGGGGCGGTCCGGCCCGCGCAGGAGGTCGAGCGTGGCGCGCTCGCCGCTCTCGCCGCTGTAGTCGGCGTACACGGTGACGCTCTCGACGCCCAGCCTGGCGGCGGTCTCCCGCATGGCGGCGGTCCTGACGCCGGTGTGCATGAGCTCCTCGGGGCCCGCGATCCTGGCGATCCTGCGGTGCCCCAGCCCGGCCAGGTGCTCGATCACGGTGGCGAGCGCGCCGCCGTCGTCGATCCACACGGCGGGCAGCCGCCCGGTCCCGCCGGGGCCGCCGATGACCACGGCGGGCAGCCGCAGCTCCTCCAGCACGGCGATCCTGGCGTCCTCGACCCGCAGGTCCACGACGAACACCCCGGCGACCCGGTGCTGGGCCCACCATTTCCGGTAGATCGAGATCTCGGCCTCGTGGTCCTCGGTCATCTGCAGCAGCAGCCCGACGGACGCGGCCGACAGCGTGGCCTCGATGCCGGAGATCAGCTGCATGAAGAACGGCTCCAGCCCCAGCGTGCGCGCCGGGCGGTCCACGACCAGGCCCAGCACGTCGGGCCTGCCGTCGAACAGCGCCCGCGCCAGGCTGTTGGGCTGCCAGCCCAGCTCGGCGGCGATGGCCTGGATGCGGCGGCGCGTCTCGCTGGAGACGCCGGGACGGCCGTTCAGGGCGAACGACACGGCCCCCTTCGAGACGCCGGCCCTGCGCGCGATGTCGTCGATCGTGGGTCGCTTCATCGGCCGCCCCTTGGATTTACCGGTTCATATATGCCGCCATGCGCGACTCTACGGCAAATGACACCGCCCGCCGCACCCCTTTCGGGGTCCGGCGGGCGGGTGGGAGATGAAGCGGCGGGTCAGCGCTCGAAGCGGCGACCCGAGTTGCGGCGGTAGCCGCCGCCGCCGTTGCCACGCTCGTCCGAGCGGCCGCCGCCGGAGCGGTAGCCGTCGCGCGGGGCGCGCTCGTCGGAGCGGTAGCCGCGCTCGCGGTCGGCCGAGAACGGGCGGCTGCGGTCGGAGGCGTAGCGTCCGCCCCGGTCGTCCGAACGGTAGGCGCCCCCACTGCGCTGGCCGCGGTCGTCCTGGCGGAACGGCCGGTCGTCCGAGCGGTAACCGCCGCGCGGCCGGCTGTCACGGCGCCGGTCGTCCCCGAAGGTACGCGGCTCCTGCGAGCGCCCGAACGGCCGCTCACCCTCGGCGTGCCGCCGGGGACGACGGTCCTCGCCGGAGTTGACGGGCCGCTCGCCGTCCTCGTAACGGCGCGGACGACGGTCGTCGCCCGAGCCGAAGGAACGCTCGCCGTCCTCGTGACGCCTCGGACGACGGTCCTCACCCGAGCCGAACGAACGCTCGCCGTCCTCGTGACGCCGGGGGCGGCGGTCGCCGTCGAAGTCACGGCGCGGGCGGCGGCCGTTGCGGCGCTCGCCCTGGCCGCCGCCGCCCTCACGGCGGGGGCGGAGAGGCTTGCGCACGTCCGGCTCCCAGACCGGGATGGCCTCGCCGCTCGGCGTGCGGGCGCCGGTCACCTCGGCCACCCGCGGGTGACCGGGCGCGGCCTTCAGGCGGAACGGGTGGATGCCGGCCCGCCGGGTGAGCGCGTCGGTGGAGCGGCGCTCGCTCGGCAGCACCAGCGTGACCACGGTGCCCTTCTCACCGGCGCGGGCGGTACGGCCGCCCCGGTGCAGGTAGCTCTTGTGGTCCTGGGGCGGGTCCACGTGCAGCACCAGGCTGATGTTGTCGACGTGGATGCCGCGCGCCGCGACGTCGGTGCAGACGAGCACGTTGATGGCGCCCTCGCGGAACTCGGCGAGGATGCGGGTGCGCTGGTTCTGGCGCTTGCCGCCGTGCAGGCCACCCGACTTGACGCCGACCCTGGCCAGCTGCTTGCAGAGCCGGTCGACGCCGTGCTGGGTGCGGACGAAGATGATCGTACGGCCCTCACGGTTGGCGATCTCGGCGACGACGTCGAACTTCTCGTCGCGCGTGACCTGCATCACGTGGTGCTCCATGGTGTCGACCGGCGAGGTCGCGGGGGCCACGGAGTGGGTGATCGGGTTCTTGAGGAAGCGCTGCACCAGCTTGTCGACGTCGCCGTCGAGCGTGGCGGAGAACAGCAGCCGCTGCCCGTCGGCCGGGGTCTGCGCGAGCAGGTCGGTGACGACGGGGAAGAAGCCGAGGTCGCACATGTGGTCGGCCTCGTCCAGGACGCTGACCTCGACGTCGGCGAGCGAGCACTCGCCCTGCCGGATGAGGTCGCCGAGCCGGCCGGGCGTGGCGATGACGATGTCGACGCCGCGCCGCAGCGCCTCGATCTGCTTGCCCATGGACATGCCGCCCACGACGACCTTCATGCGCAGCCCCAGGCCGCGGCCGAGCGGCTCCAGAGCGTCGTGCACCTGGAGGGCGAGCTCACGGGTGGGCACGAGGATCATCGCGCGGGGGTGGCCGGGAGCCGGCCGCACGCCCGCGAGGCGGGCCATGGTGGGCAGTCCGAACGCGAGCGTCTTGCCGGAGCCGGTCTGGCCGCGGCCGAGCACGTCGTTGCCGGCGAGCACGTCGGGAATCGTCGCGCTCTGGATGGGGAACGGGCTGTCGATGCCCTGCTTGGCCAGCCCGTTGATGAGCGGCTTGGGCAGGCCCAGCAGCTCGAACTCCGACGGCCTCGGGTCGGCGTCTCTGCCAGAGGCCGAGGCCGTGGGGCCGGAAGGGGCCGGCGAGTCGGAGGCCGCCGCACCGGCGGTCTCGTCGAACGCGGGCATGACAGCGTCAAGCATGGTCACGAAAGTCGTGCCTTTCCGTCGAAGTGGCACGTCACTTCTGCGAAAGGACGAGCCGGGACGTGCGGCGCACGCCGCACAGGGGTTCTGGTCACCCGCCGTACGGGCGGGTCAAATCATTTAAGGGGGGAACACACCGGGCACCGGCCGCAGGCGATGCAGACGCGCGATGAGACGTCAGGTGCGTTTGGTACCAACGCCGGGATGCTATCTGAAATTCCCCGGACGGGCCCGGACCTTCCGCAACCCTCTATGGCACGCTGAAACGGCTGACGAGTCAACGTCAGCCGTTTCAACAGAAAAGATCAGACATTGAATCCTAGCATACGGAGCTGCTCGCGCCCCTCGTCGGTGATCTTGTCCGGGCCCCACGGCGGCAGCCAGACCCAGTTGATCTTCACGTCGGACACCATGCCGTCGAGCGCCGAATGGGCCTGGTCCTCGATGACGTCGGTCAGCGGGCAGGCCGCGCTGGTCAGCGTCATGTCGATGGTGGCCACGGGCCGCGCGCCGTCGGCGGGGTCGAGGTTGAGCCCGTAGATGAGCCCAAGGTCGACCACGTTGATGCCGAGCTCGGGGTCCACGACGTCCTTGAGCGCCTCCATGACCTCTTCGACGGTGGTCTCACCGTCGAAATCGGTCGGAGTCTCCACGGGCTTACTCATCGGGCACTCCTCACTACCGCATCCTTATAGGCCATCCACGAAAGCAACGCGCATTTGACGCGCGCCGGGAACTTGGCCACGCCCGCGAACGCGACCGCGTCGCCGAGCACCTCTTCGTCCGCCTCCACCTGTCCCCTGCCCTGCATGAGCCTGGTGAACTCGTCGACCACGGAGAGCGTCTCCTCGACCGTCGAGCCGGTGGCGAGCTCGTGCAGCACCGAGGCGGCGGCCTGGCTGATCGAACAGCCCTGACCGTCGTAGGAGACGTCCAGGACCTTGCCGCCGTCGCCCACCTTCACCCTGAGCGTGATCTCGTCGCCGCACGTGGGGTTCACGTGGTGAACCTCGGCGTCGTACGGCTCACGCAGCCCCCGCCCCTGCGGGTGCTTGTAGTGCTCCAGGATCAGCTCCTGGTACATCGACTCGCCGATCATGGCTATGCGAACACCTTCTGAACGTGATGGAGGCCGCGGACCAGGGCGTCGATCTCGCCCGTGGTGTTGTACAGGTAGAACGACGCCCGCGTGGTCGCCGGTATTCCAAAGCGTAGGTGCAGGGGCCGCGCGCAGTGGTGACCGACGCGTACGGCGACGCCGAACTGGTCGTCGAGGATCTGACCGACGTCGTGCGGGTGGATGCCCTCCAGCGTGAACGACACCGTGCCGCCCCGCTGCTCCAGCGAGTCGGGCCCGATGAGGCGCAGGGTGGGCACCTCGCGCAGGGCGTCGAGCGCGTAGGCCGTCAGTGTGCGCTCGTGCGCCTCGATGGCCCCCATGCCGACCTCGGTGAGGTAGTCGACGGCCGCGCCCAGCCCGATGGCCTCGACGATCGGCGGCGTGCCGGCCTCAAACTTGTGCGGCACCGGCGCGTACGTCGAGCGGTCCATCCAGACCGCCTCGATCATCTCGCCGCCGCCCAGGAACGGGGGCATGGCGTCGAGCAGCTCGGCCTTGCCCCACAGGACGCCGATGCCCGACGGGCCGACCATCTTGTGGCCGGTGAAGGCCACGAAGTCGGCGCCCAGCTCGGTGACGTCGACCGGGTGGTGCGGCACGGACTGCGACGCGTCCAGCATGATCAGCGCGCCGACCTCGTGCGCCCGCCTGGCCACCTCGGCGACCGGGTTGACGGTGCCGAGCACGTTGGACTGGTGGGCGACCGAGACGATCTTCGTCCGCTCGGTGATCACGGACGGGTCGTAGTCGAGCCGCCCGTCGTCCGTGACGCCGAACCACTTCAGCGTCGCCCCGGTGCGCTGCGCGAGCAGCTGCCACGGCACGATGTTGGAGTGGTGCTCCATCTCGGAGATGACGATCTCGTCGCCGGCCCCGAGCGTGAAGCGCGGATCGGTGTTGATGGGGTTGCCGAAGGCGTACGCGACGAGGTTGAGCGCCTCGGAGGCGTTCTTGGTGAAGATCACCTCGTCGCGTGACGGCGCCCCGACGAACGCGGCGACTCTGTCGCGGGCGCTCTCGTAGGCGTCGGTCGATTCGGCGCCGAGCACGTGCATGGCCCGTCCGACGTTGCTGTAGTGCAGCGCGAAGTGGTCACGCATGGTCTCGATGACCTGGGTGGGCTTCTGTGAGGAGTTGCCCGAGTCGAGATAGACGAGCGGGCGCCCGTCGGGCAGCTCGCGGGAGAAGACCGGGAAGTCCTTCCTGATCTTCTCCACGTCAAAGCTGATCTGAGTCATGCAGACGCCTTCGTGTACTGCTCGTAGCCCTCGGCCTCGAGCTTCTCGGCCAGCTCCGGGCCGCCCTCCTCGACGATCCGGCCGCCCGCGAAGACGTGGACGAAGTCCGGCTTCACGTAGCGCAGGATGCGGGTGTAGTGCGTGATCAGCAGCACGCCGGTCTCGCCGGAGGCGCGGAAGCGGTTGATGCCCTCCGACACCACGCGCAGCGCGTCGACGTCGAGGCCGGAGTCGGTCTCGTCGAGCACCGCGATCTTCGGCTTGAGCAGCTCGAGCTGGAGGATCTCGTGACGCTTCTTCTCACCGCCGGAGAAGCCCTCGTTGAGGTTGCGCTGGGCGAAGGCGGCGTCGATGGACAGCGCGTCCATGCCGCTCTTGAGGTCCTTGGCGAACTCGCGCAGCTTCGGCGCCTCGCCGCGGACCGCGGTGACGGCCGAGCGCAGGAAGTTCGAGACCGACACGCCGGGGACCTCGACCGGGTACTGCATGGCCAGGAACAGGCCCGCGCGGGCCCGCTCGTCGACCGACAGCTCCAGCAGGTCCACGCCGTCGAGCAGCACCTGGCCGCCGGTGATCGTGTATTTCGGGTGGCCGGCGATCGCGTAGGCGAGCGTCGACTTGCCCGAGCCGTTGGGTCCCATGATGGCGTGGGTCTGGCCCGAGTGGACGGCCAGGTTGACGCCGCGCAGGATTTCCTTGTCCTCGACGGCGACGTGGAGGTCGCGGATCTCAAGGGTGGACATTGTTGTTATGACTCCTTCGAGAGCGAGACGAGGACGTCATCGCCGTCGATCTTGACTGTGTAGACGTTCACGGGCTGGGTCGCGGGCGGGCCGGTGGGCTTGCCGGAGCGCACGTCGAAGCACGAGCCGTGCAGCCAGCACTCCAGGGTGCCGTCGTAGACCTCGCCCTCGCTGAGCTTCACCTCGGCGTGGGAGCAGACGTCGCGCAGGGCGAACACCTCGCCGCCCTTGCGCACGAGCGCCACCGGCGTCTCGTCGACCTCCACCCCGATGACTCCCCCGTCGGGGATGTCGTCGAGCTTGCACACCTTCTCGAACGAACTCATCGCGCGAGCTCCGCCTCCAGCGCGCTCAGCACGCGCTCGCGGATCTCCTCGACCTCGATCTTCTCCACGAGCTGGCCGAGGAAGCCCCTGATGACCAGGCGGCGGGCCTCGTCGTAGGGGATGCCGCGGGCCTGGAGGTAGAAGATGTGCTCGTCGTCGAGCCGGCCGGAGGCGGAGGCGTGCCCCGCCCCGGCGACCTCGCCGGTGAGGATCTCCAGGTTGGGCACCGAGTCGGCGCGGGCGCCGTCGGTCAGGATGAGGTTGCGGTTGAGCTCGTAGGTGTCGGTGCCCTCGGCCTCGACCCTGATGATCACGTCGCCGATCCACACGGCGTGCGCGTCCTCGCCCTGCAGGGCGCCGCGGTAGTCGACGTTGCTCTTGCAGTTGGGCTGCGAGTGGTCGACCAGCAGGCGGTGCTCCAGGTGCTGCCCGGCGTCCACGAAGTAGACGCCCGACATGTCGGCGTCGCCGCCGGGTGCGGTGTAGGACACGTTGGGCGACAGGCGTACGAGGTCGCCGCCGAGCGTCACCACGAAGCTGCGGAAGGTCGCGTCCTTGGCCAGCTGGGCGTGGTGGTGGGAGACGTGGACCGCGTCGTCGTCCCAGTCCTGCAGGCTGACGACCCTGAGCGAGGCGCCGTCGCCGACGACGAACTCGATGTTGTCGGCGTAGACCGCGCTGCCCTTGTGGTCGAGCACTACCACGGCCTCGGCCAGCGGCTCCACCTTGACCACGATGTGGCCGTACGCGGCGCCGTCGCCCGAGCCGATGAGCGTGAGCACGGTCGGCTTGGAGGTGACGGCCTCGCGCGGCACCGTGATGACGGTGGCCTTCTCGAAGCTGTTCCACGCCTGGGCGCTGACCCGGTCGGTGGGCATGAAGGCCTTGCCGACCCGGGCGTCGTCGCGGCCGACCGTCTCGACGGTGACCTCGGGCGCCGCGTCGACGTCGACCCGCACGTGACCGACGGCCTCGGCCTTGCCGCTGTGCAGGCCCTTGAGGCGGGAGAGCGGCGTGAAGCGCCACGCCTCCTCGCGCCCGGTCGGGACCTCGAAGTCGCCCAGCTCGTAGGACGCCTTCTCGTGCAAGGTCGACAGGGGCTTCTCGTTCAGGCCCATCAGCCGACGGCTCCTTCCATCTGCAGCTCGATCAGCCGGTTGAGCTCGAGCGCGTATTCCATGGGCAGCTCACGCGCGATCGGCTCCACGAAGCCGCGCACGATCATCGCCATCGCCTCGTCCTCGTCGAGCCCGCGGCTCATGAGGTAGAACAGCTGGTCCTCGCTGACCTTGGAGACCGTGGCCTCGTGGCCCATCTTGACGTCGTCCTCGCGGACGTCGACATAGGGGTAGGTGTCGGAGCGGCTGATCTGGTCGACCAGCAGGGCGTCGCACTTGACGGTGCTGGCGCTGCCGTGGGCGCCCTCCTCGATCTGCACGAGACCGCGGTAGGAGGTGCGGCCGCCGCCGCGCGCCACCGACTTGGAGATGACGCTGGAGCTGGTGTTGGGCGCCAGGTGCACCATCTTGGAGCCGGCGTCCTGGTGCTGGCCCTCGCCCGCGAACGCGACGCTCAGCGTCTCGCCCTTGGCGTGCTCGCCCATCAGGTAGACGGCCGGGTACTTCATCGTGACCTTGGAGCCGATGTTGCCGTCGATCCACTCCATGGTCGCGCCCTCGTAGGCGACGGCGCGCTTGGTGACCAGGTTGTAGACGTTGTTCGACCAGTTCTGGATGGTCGTGTAACGGCAGCGGGCGTTCTTCTTCACGATGATCTCGACGACCGCGCTGTGCAGCGAGTCGGAGGAGTAGATCGGCGCGGTGCAGCCCTCGACGTAATGGACGTAGCTGTTCTCGTCCACGATGATCAGGGTCCGCTCGAACTGGCCCATGTTCTCGGTGTTGATCCGGAAGTAGGCCTGCAGCGGGATCTCGACCTCGATGTTCGGCGGCACGTAGATGAACGAGCCACCGGACCACACCGCGGAGTTGAGGGCGGCGAACTTGTTGTCGCCCACCGGGATGACCGAGCCGAAGTATTCCTGGAAGATCTCCGGGTGCTCCTTCAGGCCCGTGTCGGTGTCGAGGAAGATGACGCCCTTCTCCTCGAGGTCCTCACGGATCTTGTGGTAGACGACCTCGGACTCGTACTGGGCGGCGACACCGGCGATGAGGCGCTGCTTCTCCGCCTCGGGGATGCCGAGCTTGTCGTAGGTGTTCTTGATGTCGGCGGGCAGCTCGTCCCAGGAAGCGGCCTGCTTCTCGGTGGAGCGCACGAAGTACTTGATGTTGTCGAAGTCGATGCCGGTGAGGTCAGAGCCCCAGGTGGGCAGCGGCTTGCGGTCGAACAGGCGGAGGCCCTTCAGGCGAAGGTCGAGCATCCACTCCGGCTCGTTCTTGAGAGCGGAGATGTTGCGGACGACCTCCTCGGACAGGCCGCGCTTGGCCGCCGCCCCGGCGGCATCCGGGTCGGCCCAGCCGAACTTGTAATTCCCG
Organism: Nonomuraea sp. NPDC050451; assembly: GCF_044458585.1. Lineage (NCBI taxonomy): Bacteria > Bacillati > Actinomycetota > Actinomycetes > Streptosporangiales > Streptosporangiaceae > Nonomuraea > Nonomuraea sp. NPDC050451. The sequence continues at coordinate 79,748 of NZ_JBITHZ010000008.1, read as the reverse complement.
AGGCCTTCCAGCTCCGGGCGGTCGGTGACAGTCACCTTCCGGTCTCCTTGCTCTTGTCTCTATGTGCGGATTCACCCAGCGACTGTGGGCTCACATGTGTCGTGCAGACCCCGTCGCCGTGGGCGATCGTGGCCAGGCGCTGCACCGGGGTGCCGAGCAGCTGCGCGAACGCCTCCGTCTCGGCCTCGCAGAGCTGCGGGAACTCCGCAGCCGCGTGGGCCACCGGGCAGTGGTGCTGGCAGAGCTGGTCGCCGCCCGACTTGGCCTTGCTGGCCGAGGCGGCATACCCCTCCGCCGACAGCGCCTGCGCCAGCACTTGCACGCGCTGGTCCGCCGGCACCGTCCGCATGACCGGCTCCAACCGCTTGAGCAGGCTCGAGACCTGCAGGCGGGCGAAGTCGGCCACCGCTTCCTCTCCCATGCGCTCGGCCAGGAAGCGCAGCGCGCTCCCGGCGAGGTCGTCATAGGCGTGCTCGAAAGCACTGCGCCCCGCGTCGGTGATCGCGAACAGCTTGGCGGGGCGTCCGCGCCCGCGCTGCCCGCGCGGCCCGACCGTGCGAGGCTCTATCATCCCGTCAGCCAGCAGCGCGTCCAGGTGACGGCGGACGGCGGCGGGGGTCAACCCCAGCCGCTCGCCCAGCGCGGCGGCCGCGACGGGACCATGCTCAAGGATCAGCCGGGCGACGCGGGCACGCGTGCTCCGCTCGCTTCCTGGCTCGATCCCTGGCACGTTTTTCACAACATCAGTGTGCCGTAATTCCTTCCCGGTTCACAAACGGATCTGAGCAGCCCGGGAATGGAATTTCTCACGCAGGGTAGCCTTACCTAACCCTTCCGCAGGAAGGCGAAGGTCAGGCTTGAGCAAAGGATCAGGCCCAGCATCACGCAGGCCATCGGCACGGCGCTGGCGGCGCCCACGAGGCCCACCAGCGGAGCGGCGGCGGCGCCCAGCGCGAACTGCAGCACGCCGAGCAGGGCCGAGGCACTGCCGGCGATCTGCGCGGGCTGGCTGGCCAGGGCCAGCGCGCCGGTGGCCGGCATGACCAGGCCCTGGCCGAGCATGATGACGAACAAACCGCCCACGATGCCCCACAGGCCGAGCCCGGTGAGCGCGGCGGTCAGCAGCAGCGAGGCGCCGGTCAGCGCGACGGCGAGCCCGGCGACCACCAGCGTCACCGGCGGCACCCGTCCCGACAGCCGGCCGCCGAGCTGGGCCATGGCGGTCAGGCCGAAGGCGTTGAGGCCGAAGATGAGCGAGTACTGCTGGGGCGTGGCGCCGTACACCTCCTGGAGCACGAACGGCGAGCCGGAGATGTAGCCGAACATGGCCGCGAACGCCAGGCTCGCGGTCAGCGCGGTGCCCATGAACGTCCGGTCGCGCAGGAGCCTGCCGAACGTGCCGACGGTGTGCTTGAGCCCGCCGCTCTCGCGCTCGGCCGCGGGCAGCGTCTCGCGCACGCCCGAAAGGACGGCCAGCAGCAGCACCACCCCGGCGACGCTGAGCGCCACGAACACGCCGCGCCACGAGGTGAACGCCAGCAGCTGCGCGCCGGCGATGGGCGCGAGGATCGGCGCCAGGCCGCTGACCAGCATGAGCGTGGCGAAGATGCGGGCGATGGCGGCGCCGTCGTACAGGTCGCGGACGACCGCCCGCACGATCACCAGGGCCGCGCCGCCCAGCACGCCCTGCAGCAGGCGGAAGGCGATGAGCATGGGCACCGACGGCGCGAACGCGCACAGCAGCGAGGCGACCATGAACCCGGCCACGCCCACGATCAGCGGAGTCTTCCGGCCGCGCACATCGCTGACCGGACCGGCGATCACCTGGCCGATGGACACGCCGATGAGGCAGGCGGTGAGGGTGAGCTGGACCTGCGCCGGCGCGCTGAGCATCTCGGAGGTGATGGCGGGCAGCGCGGGGAGGTACATGTCGATGGACAGGGGCCCGATCGCCGACAGAGCGCCCAGGATCACCAACAACAGTCCGCGGCTGCCCCTCCTCGACTCGACGACGATGGTGGACGTGGACGTGGCTTCGGCCGCCACGGACATGCGTGATCCCCTCTCCCTCGCAGGCCTTTGGCCCACGAGGGCCGAGTGATCAAACCAGGATCCGGTCCTCCTAATTCCCGGTTATCAGATATTTCATCCGATTTCGTGAAGCTGGATGACGGAGAACGTCGCGCCCTGGGGGTCGGCGAGCATCGAGAACCGGCCGGGCGGCGCCTCCATCCCCCGCACCAGCACGTTCGCGCCGGCTGCCTCGGCCGCGGCCGTCGTGGCCTCGAGGTCGGCGACCGCGAAGTACGTCATCCAGAACGACGGCGTCGCGGCGGGATAGCCGGAGAACATCTCGACCATGCCCGCGACCGCCCGCTCGCCCAGCTGCCACTCCGTGTACTTGACCCCCTCCATCTCCTGCAGCCGCGGCGTCCAGCCGAAGACGGTCGCGTAGAAGCTCTCGGCGGCCTGCGGGTCGCGCGTGACCAGCTCGTTCCAGCAGAAGGAGACGGGCTCGTTGACCAGCTGCGCGCCGTGGTGGTTGCCCGCCTGCCAGGCGGCCGCGTACGAGCCGTCGGGGGCCTGGAAGACCGTCATGACGCCTTCGTCGAAGACCGCCATCGGCTCCATGGTGACGGTGCCACCGGCGTTCCTGACCCGCTCGGCGAGCGCGCCGGCGTCGTCGGTGGCGACGAACATGTTCCAGAACGAGGGCGGCTCCCCGCTCATGACCGGCCCCAGCCCGGCGACCTGCTTGCCCTGGTGGACGAACATGCCGTAGCCACCGGCCTCCGGATCGTCGATCATGTCGGCCTGCCAGCCGAAGACCTCGCCGTAGAACCGGGCGGAAGCTTCGACGTCAGTGCTGGAAAGGTCCACCCAGCACGGGACTCCCGGGTCGTACCCACTGCGTTGCGACATTGCGCCCTCCTGCTACACGGAGCTCGTCGTCAGACTTTCACCTCTGTTGGCAGCTTTCTGGGAAACGGCCGGGTCAAGACATGTCCAAATCCGGCCAACCCCACCTGCGGCTCGAACTGCCTGCCCCAGTCCCTAAACTCGTGGCCATGGAGTCCCCAGCCGTCGAGATCATCGGCCTGGTCAAACGCTACGGCGGCATCACGGCCGTGGACGGCCTCACGCTGCGCGCCGAGCGGGGCGCGGTGACCGCCGTGCTCGGGCCCAACGGCGCTGGCAAGACGTCCACGGTGGAGATCTGCGAGGGGTTCCGCAGGGCCGACGCGGGCACCGTCCGCGTGCTCGGCCTGACGCCCACGCTGCCCGAGCTGCGGCCGCGGGTGGGGGTCATGCTGCAGTCGGGCGGCGTGCCGCCCGCCATGCGCTGCGCCGAGTGGCTGCGCCTGGTCTCGCGCTTCTACGCCCGTCCCCTCGACGCCGGGGCCCTGCTGACGCGGCTGGGACTGACCGATCACGGACGCACCCCCTACCGGCGGTTGTCGGGCGGGCAGCAGCAGCGGCTGTCGCTGGCCGCGGCCGTCATCGGGCGGCCCGAGCTGGTCTTCCTCGACGAGCCGACGGCCGGGCTCGACCCGCAGGCCCGGCACGCCTGCTGGGAGCTGGTGGGCGAGCTGCGCGGGGCGGGCGTGTCGGTGGTGCTGACCACGCACCACATGGACGAGGCCGAGCGGCTGGCGGACCAGGTGGTGATCATCGACAAGGGCCGGGTGGTGGCCGAGGGCAGCCCGGCCTCGCTGACGGGGGCCGAGCGGCAGCTGCGCTTCCGGGCCCGGCCGGGGCTCGCGCTGGAGGAGCTGCTCAACGCGCTCCCGGCGGGCAGCGCCGCCAAGGAGTCGCCCGCCGGGCACTACATCATCGAGGGTCAGGTGGGTCCCGAGCTGCTGGCCACGGTGACCGCCTGGTGCGCGGCCGAGGGCGTCACGGCCGACGACCTGCGCATCGAGCGCCGCACGCTGGAGGACGTCTTCCTGGAGCTGACGGGCAGGGAGCTGCGATGACCGGATCGGAGCGCGGCCCCGCCGGGCAGATCGCGCTGGACTTCACGCCCGCGCCCGGGGCGGCGCCGTTCCCGCGCATGGTCCTCGCCCAGACGGGCGCGGAGATCCGGGCGATGCTGCGCAACGGCGAGCAGCTGCTGCTCACCCTGATCGTCCCGGTGCTGCTGCTGACCGGGTTCTCGCTGGCGCCGCTGATCGACATCGGCGGCGGCAGACGCATCGACTTCCTGGCGCCCGGCGTGCTGGCGCTGGCCGTCATGTCCACGGCCTTCACCGGCCAGGCCATCGCGACCGGCTTCGAGCGCCGCTACGGCGTGCTGAAGCGGCTGGGCGCGACCCCGCTGTCCAGGGCCGGGCTCATGCTCGCCAAGACGTCCGCCGTGGTGGCCGTGGAGGTCATCCAGGCCGTGGTGATCGTGTGCGTCGGCCTGGCGCTGGGCTGGCGGCCGCACGGGTCGTTCCTCAGCGCGGCGCTGCTCATCGTGCTGGGCACGGCGGCGTTCAGCGGGCTGGGGCTGCTCATGGCCGGCACGCTGCGCGCGGAGGCCACGCTGGCCGCCGCCAACCTCGTCTACCTGGTGCTGCTGGGGGCCGGCGGGGTGATCTTCCCGCTGTCGAAGTTCCCCGAGGGCATGCGCCAGGTCCTGGAGCTGCTGCCCATCTCGGCCCTGACCGGCGGCCTGCGCGCGGTCCTCGCCCAGGGCGCCGCGCTGCCTCTGGGCTCGCTGGCCGTGCTGGCCGCGTGGGCGGTGCTGTCGCTGGGGCTGGTCTCGCGCACGTTCCGCTGGGAGTAGCTCACCCGGCCTGGGGCCGCTCGGCGTGAACGATGCCGTAACGGCGCCTGGTGAGGGCGGCCGTGACCGTCAGCGGGATCGCGGCGGCGGCCGCCAGGCCGAACAGCAGGGCGTAGCGGCCGTGCTCGGCCAGAGGGCCCGCCGCCCACGACGAGACCGCGCTGCCGACGAAGAGCGCGGAGGCGAAGAAGGCGATCGTCGTCCCCCTGGCCTCGGGCACCACCGAGGTGGCCCACGTCTGCAGCGAGGAGTGCAGGAAGGACCAGCCGCCGCCGAGCAGCAGCGCCGTGACCGCCACGGTGGCCATGTCCACGTGCACGGCGACGATCGCGAACCCGGCGCAGAGCTGCGCCCCGCCCACCGTCATCAGCACGGGAGTGGGCCAGCGCCCCGACAGCCGCCTGACGAGCTTCGTGAACGACCACAAGCCCAGCCCGTACGCGGTGATGGCGAGCCCGGCCACGGCGGCGGCGTATCCCGCGTGCTCCAGCGCGGTGGCCAGGAACGGCATGGCGCCGAGCATGATGGCGCCCTCGACGAACGCGAGCCCGAACACCAGCAGCGCCCAGCCGTGCCCGAGCACCGCGCCCAGGTACCGGCCGACACCGACCCCCCGGCCGATGCCCGGACCGTACGGAAGGGCGCGGGACGGCTCCGGCAGCGAGCGCAGCGCGAGCGCGCAGGCCAGGGCGCAGGCGGCGGGCACGGTGAACGCCACCCGCCAGTCCACCAGGCCCGCGAGCACCCCGCTCAGCCCGGTGGCCAGGGCCGTGCCGAGGGCGGCGGCGCCCATCAGATCGGTCAGCGCGCGCTGCCGGGTCGACGGCTCCACGGTGTCGCCCACGTACGTCAGCCCGGTCGGGATCACCGCGCCGAAGCAGGCGCCCGTCACGACCCTGGCCACCACCAGCGCCCCCAGGACCGGCATCAGCGCCGACGCCAGCCCCGCCAGCGCCGCGCCGAACAGCGTCCCGCGCATCACCCGCACGCGGCCGAACCGGTCGGACAGCAGCCCCCACAACGGCTGCGTGAGCCCGTAGGCGAGGTAGTAGCCGCTGGCGGCCGCGACGGCGGCGGACAGCGGGACCTCCAGGTCCACCGCGATCAGCACGAGCATGGGGCTCACGGCGAAGCGGTCGAAGCTGCTGACGAACGAGGCCGCGGACAGGGCCAGCGGCGGCCGGGCGAGACTCGCGGGGGACTTCATACGATCAATGATCCAAGAGCCATCCAGAACACCCTATGTCGGGTCATGTCGCAGGCCACGAGTACGCTCTGACCGTCATCCCCTTGAAGTCCGTGAGGAGTCCTGTGACCGCGTTCGCCCTCGACGATCCCTTCGATCGCGGCTCCGGCCTGCCCAGGCCGGGGAACCTGCTGCGCACGGCCGCCGACTCGATCCCGCCGTCCGGGCTCGTGCTGCTGGCCATCGTCTCGGTGCAGCTGGGCGCCGGGTTCGCGAAGGAGCTGTTCGCGGCGCTGCCGCCGAGCGCGGTGGTGTTCCTGCGGATCATGGCCGGGGCGCTGATCATGGGGGCGCTCGTCCGGCCCCGGCTGAAGGGCCTGTCCTGGCGCGACTGGGCGGTGGGGATCGGGTTCGGGGTGACGCTCGCCCTGATGAACCTGACCTTCTACGAGGCCCTGTCGCGGCTGCCGATGGGGATCGCGGTGGCCATCGAGTTCCTGGGGCCGCTGGGCGTGGCCGTGGCGGCCTCGCGGCGCAGGATCGACCTGCTGTGGATCGGCCTGGCGGGAGCGGGCGTGGCGCTGTTCGCGCCATGGGGGCAGTCGGCGTCGGTGAGCTGGCTCGGCATCGGGTTCGCGATGCTGGCGGCCGTCGGCTGGGCCGGCTACATCCTGCTGTCGGCGGCGGCCGGGCGGCGTTTCCCCGGCACGAGCGGGCTGTCGTTCGCGATGATCGTGTCGGCCCTGGTGGTCGCCCCCGTCGGGGTCGCGTCGGGCGGGGCGGAGCTGCTGCAGCCGGAGCTGCTGCTGATCGGGCTCGGCGTGGGCCTGCTGTCGTCGGTGATCCCGTACTCGCTCGAACTCCAGGCGCTGCGGCGGATGCCCAAGCACGTGTTCGGGATCCTCATGAGCCTGGAGCCGGCCGTGGCGGCGCTGATCGGCGTGGTGCTGCTGAACGAGGTCCTGCACACGCAGCAGTGGGCGGCGATCGTCTGCATCGTGGCCGCCAGCCTGGGCTCGACCCGGCGGCGCAAGGTCTGACGCGGGGGCTGTGGCGGGCCGCCGCGCGCCCGTGGGATGGGGTCTCGGGCGCGCGGCGGGGGGCTCGGCTTTCGGTGGGCGGGGTAGGCCGAGCCCATGGAAGGTCAGCGGAGTGCGGGTGTCCGCTTGACCAGGCATGCGCCACCCACCGGAATCGGTGGTGGCCGGTCCGCTGGGGACCTGGACGACGGGGCCGCCGGCGGACGCTCTGGGCGTCGCTCTTTCGACCCGAGACGAGCGTACCTCTATCGCCGTGCGCGCGATCCCTAAATGTCAGAACTTAGTGTGCCGAAAGCGGACGAGTCCCCCAGAGGGCTGCTCAGTGCTCGGCCCAGATCCCCCGCACGTGGCCGATGTGCTCCTTCATGAGGTGTTCGACGGCCTGGCGGTCGCCGCTCTTGAGTGAGTCGAGCAGCGCCAGGTGCTCCCTGGCCGACTCGCCCAGCACGTCGCGCTCCCGGAGCTGGGACAGGCCGTAGAGCCTGGCCCTGTTGCGCAGGTCGCGCACCACCTCGACCAGGTGGGCGTTGCCCGCCAGGGTCAGCAGCTCGACGTGGAAGCGCAGGTCGGCGTCCACGTACGCGAGCAGGTCACCGCGTTCGGCGGCCGAGACGATCTCCTCGGCGACGGGCCTGAGCCGCTCGAACTCCTCCTCCCGCGCGCCGCCCGCCAGCCTGGCCACGGTGGGCACCTCGATCAGCTGGCGGATCTCGGTGAGCTCGTCGAGGTCGCGGTCGGACAGCTCGGTCACCCGGAAGCCCTTGTTGCGCACCGCCTCGACCAGGCCCTCCTTGGCGAGGTCGAGCATGGCCTCGCGCACCGGCGTGGCCGAGACGCCGAACTGGGCGGCCAGCACCGGCGCGGAGTAGACCACTCCCGGCCGCATCTCGCCGGTGATCAGCGCGGCACGCAGCGCGTGCGCGACCTGCTCGCGCAGGCTCTGCCGCTCCCCCACCATCGGCAGGTCGAGCCGGTCCTCGGCAGCCATCCGCATCTCCTTCCTTGCTCACAAGAAACCTGCTCATCAGCCTGCCGCCCTACTGTGGCACCTCGGGCGAAGCCGCAGCGGCAGGCCGCTTCGCAGATTTCTCATGAGATCTCCACGCCTCGTACACGGCGGCCGCGACCACGAGGTCCTCCCAGGCCATGCCCGTGCTCTTGAACACGCGCGGCCCCGTGCCGGCGACCACCCGCCCCGCGACGAGGTCGGCGAGGTTGCCCGCGAGATGCCCGGCGTTGATCGTGCCCTCGCGGATCGGGATGAGCAGATCGCCCGCCTCCTCCAGGGCGGCCGCCCTGGCCTCGACGACCACGGTGGCGCGGGCGACGAGGTCGCCGTCGAGCTCGCGGGCGCCGGGCTCGTGCGACCCGACCGCGACGACGGTGACGCCGTCGCGGGCGAGCTTACCTGGGAACAGCGGTTCTCTCGCTGTCGTGCAGCACGCGACGACGTCGGCCCCGGCCAGCGCTTCCGCTGAATCCTCCTGCCGGAGGGCGCGGGCGGTCAGGCCGAGCGCGCGGCAACGGCCGGTGAGCGCCTCCGCGCGCTCCTGGTCGCGCCCGATCACGGTCACGTCCTCGATCGGCCGCACCTCCCGCAGCGCGAGCACGTGCCCCCACGCCTGCGGGCCGCTCCCGAACACCACCAGCCGCCGGGCGTCCCCGTCCGCCAGGTGGCTGACGGCAAGCGCCGAGACGGCGGGGGTGCGCAGGGACGTGAGCGCGATCCCGTCGAGGGCCGCGAGCGGGGTCAGGGTGTCGCCGTCGAACAGCAGGTACGTCCCCTGGATCCGGGGCAGCTCGCGATCGGGGTTGTCGGGCGCGATGGTGACGGCCTTCACCCCCGCGTAGCGTCCGGCCGCGGCGGGCATGAGCAGGAGCTGCCCGGCCGGCAGGTCCACGATCGGCCGCTGCGGCGTGGCCTCGGGGTCGAGCCCGGCGCGCAGGGCGTCCTCCAGGATCCGTACGGCGCGCCCCATCGGCACCAGCCGCTCCATCGTGGCGGCGTCGAGATATGGCAGTCCGGTCATCGCAGCGTGAACCCCACACCCATCGGATCGTCGGGATCGAGCTCGAAGACGTGCCGGCCGGTCCGGTAGGCCATGCCCTCGATCTCCGGTACGACTCCCTCGTCGCGCACCTCGGCCACCCGCGCCCGGAAGGTGCTCCCGACGACGCTGTCGTGGATCAGGGGCGCGCGCAGCCCCTCGTCGTGCAGCAGCGCCATCCGCGCCGCCGTGCCCGATCCGCAGGGCGAGCGGTCCACCTCCCCGTCGGCGAAGACCGTCACGTTCCGCTGGTGCGCCGCCCCGTCCTGGTCCGGCAGCTCGTCGTAGAAGATCACGCCGTAGACGCCGGACAGCCGGTCGTCGGACGGGTGCCGGGCGGCCGGATGGTCCGCCAGGTCGGCCTTGATGCGGCGGGCGTGGCCGATGAGCGCCGTCAGGTTCGCGGGCTGCACGGACAGGCCCACCGCCGCGGCGGGCAGCGACGCGTAGATCGCGCCGCCGTACGAGACGTCGACCTTGGTCCTGCCGGCGGCCACGTCCCGCGCCACCACGAACGACGGCACGCTGACGAACGTCACCCCGGTCACCTTGCCCCCGGAGCGGCGCACCCGCGCCGTGACGCGCCCCGACGGCACGTCGATGACCACGTCCGTCTCCCCGTCGGGGTCGGCGGCCACCAGCCCCTCGTGCACGGCGTAGGCGCCGAGCGCGATGGTGCCGTGGCCGCAGGCGGTGGAGAACCCGTCCTTGTGCCAGAACAGCGTCCCGAACGCGGCCCCCGGGTCGTCCGGCGGGACGAGGAAGCACCCGTACATGTCGGCGTGACCGCGCGGCTCCTGGCACAGCAGCCGCCGCGCGTCGTCGAACCGGGGGTCGGCGATGGCGGTGGAGCGGCGCGACAGCACGTCCGCCCCGGGGATCTCCGGCACGCCGCCGGTCACGATCCGGAACGGCTCGCCGCCCGTGTGGTAGTCGGTCGTCGTGATCGTGGTCCCGGCCAGGCCGGAACCACGGTCGTCACGCTCGCTCACAGCTCGAACCCGGCGGGGAAAGGGTCGCGCGGGTCCAGGAAGTACTGGGCGGTGCCGGTGACCCAGGCGCGGCCGGTGATCGAGGGCACGACGGCCGGCCCGCCGCCCACGGAAGTCTCCTCCAGCAGCCGCCCGATGAACCGGGTCCCGATGAACGACTCGTTCACGAAGTCCCGGCCGAGCGGCAGCTCGCCCCTGGCGTGCAGCTGCGCCATCCGGGCGCTGGTGCCGGTGCCGCACGGCGAGCGGTCGAACCAGCCCGGGTGGATGGCCATGGCGTGCCGCGAGTGCTGGGCGTCCGAGCCGGGGGCGGCGAAGTAGACGTGGTGGCAGCCGCGGATGCGGTCGTCCTCGCGGTGGACGGGCTCGTCGGCCGCGTTGATCGCCTCCATGGTGGCCAGGCCGGCGGCGATGATCTCGTTCTTGGCCCTGCGGTCGAAGGGCAGGCCGTAGGAGTCGAGGTCGACGATGGCGTAGAAGTTGCCGCCGTACGCGAGGTCGTACGGGATCTCCCCGAACCCCGGCACCTTCACGACGGCGTCGAGCCGGTCGGAGTAGGAGGGCACGTTGCGCAGCGTCACCGACATGGCCTGGCCGTCCTCGACGGCCACGTCCACCTCGACGAGCCCCGCGGGCACCTCCAGGCGCACGGTGGTGACCGGCTCCACGACCTCGACCATGCCCGTCTCCACGAGCACGGTGGCCACGCCGATGGTGCCGTGCCCGCACATCGGCAGCAGCCCCGACACCTCGATGAACAGCACGCCGTAGTCCGCGTCCGGCCTGGTGGGCGGCTGCAGGATGGCGCCGCTCATGGCGGAGTGGCCGCGCGGCTCGGTCATCAGCAGGGTGCGGATGTGGTCGAGGTTGTCGCGGAAGTAGACGCGCCGCTCCGCCATGCTCGCGCCCGGGATCACGCCGATCCCGCCGGTGATGACGCGGGTGGGCATGCCCTCGGTGTGGGAGTCGACGGCGTGGAAAACGCGTTTTGTCCTCATCGCAGCCCTTCTGCCAGTGCCTTCTCGGTCGCCGCACGCACGATAGCGGCCTGCTCGTCCGTCAGCGGCTGCCTGGGCTGCCTGCACGGCCCGCCGTGGCGGCCCGCGAGGTCCATGGACAGCTTGATGGCCTGGACGAACTCCGTCTTGGAGTCCCAGCGCAGCAGGGGGTGCAGGGTCCTGTAAAGAGGCAGCGCGGTCTCCAGGTCGCCGGCGACGGCTGCGCGGTAGAGCGCGGCGTTGGAGACGGGCAGCGCGTTGGGGTAGCCGGCGATCCAGCCGACCGCCCCGGCCACGGCGAGTTCGAGCAGCACGTCGTCGGAGCCGATCAGCAGGTCAAGGTCGGGGGCCAGCTCGGCCAGCTCGTACGCGCGCCGCACGTCCCCGCTGAACTCCTTGACCGCCACGATCAGCCCCTCCTCGTGCAGCTTGGCCAGCAGCGCGGGAGTCAGGTCCACCTTGGTGTCGTACGGGTTGTTGTAGGCCACGACGGGCAGGCCCGCCTTGGCGACCTCGCGGTAGTGCGCGAGGACGGCCCGGTCGTCGGCGCGGTAGGAGTTGGGGGGCAGCAGGAGCACCGAGCCGCAACCGGCCTCGGCCGCCTGCTCGGCCCACCGGCGCGACTCCGCGGCGCCGTACGCGCCCACCCCGGCCATCACCCTGCGCCCGCCCACGGCCTGGACGGCGGTCTCGACCACCTTGGCCCGCTCCTGCGAGGTGAGCGTCTGGTACTCGCCCAGCGAACCGTTGACCGCGACGCCGTCACAGTCGTTCTCGACCAGCCAGCGGCAGTGGTCGGCGTAGCCGTCGTAGTCGACGGAAAGGTCGTCGCGCAGGGGCAGCGCGGTGGCCACCATGATGCCGTGCCAGGCTTTGGTGCGATTGTCCATCGGAAAGTCCTCCATGTCAGGGTCAGTGGGCGGGGGGAACGTCGGGTCCATCGGAAACGTCTGGAAGGTCGGCCAGGGCGCCGAGGGTGACGGGCTGGGCGATGGGGCGGCGGGGCGGCCGCTGCGGCTCCCCGGCCAGACAGGAGACGGCGTAGCCGCAGATGCGGCCCTGGCACCAGCCCATGCCGGGCCTGGCCAGCAGCTTGATCGAGCGCGCGTCGGTGGCGCCGAGGTCCTGCGCCTCGCGTACGCGGGCCAGTGGCACCTCCTCGCAGCGGCACACGAGCGTGTCGTCCCGCAGCCAGCCCTGCCAGCCGGGCTTGACGGGGTACGCCCGCTGCAGCGCCTCCCCGAAGGCCCGCCCGCGCTCCCGGCGCCGCAGCAGCAGCCCCGACTCCGCCCGCGAGCCGCGCGAGTCGGCCACCACGGCGCGGCCGGCGATGCGGCCCTCCGTCTCGGACAGGAGCCAGCCGCCCACGCCCGTGGGCTCCCCGGCGGCCCAGACCCCGGGGACGGAGGTGCGCTGGGCGGCGTCCACGTCGAGCACGGGGCTGCCGTCCACGTCGTCGCGGGTGGCGCAGCCGAGCTGGGTGCCCAGTTCGATCTGCGGCACGAACCCGTATCCGACGGCCACCGTGTCGCACTCGACGACGCGGGTGGCGAGAACGTTCCACTCCTGGTCGAGGCGGGCCACGGTGACGGCCTCCACCTCGCGCTCCCCGTGCGCCGCGACCACCGCCTGGCGCGTCCGGTACGGCACGCGGTGCCTGGCCAGGCTCGCGGCGTACCCGGCGGCCTCCCCGGCCTTGCCCAGGGCCAGCAGCGGATGCCTGGCCAGCCCGAGCCCGCCGTTCGCCTCGAACACCCCGAGCACCCGCGCCCCCGCCCCGGCCAGCCCGGTGGCCACGGGCAGCAGGAACGGGCCGGTGCCGGAGACGACGATCCGCCTGCCCGCCACGACGCCGTTGCCCTTGAGCAGCGCCTGCGCGCCGCCGGCGGTCAGGACTCCGGGCAGGTCCCACCCGGGGAACGGCAGCGGCCGGTCGTGCGCGCCGGTCGCGATCAGCAGCCGCCGCGCCCGCAGGACGACCTGCCGCTCCACGGAGTCCGCGCCGCGGGTGACGCAGTGCACGACCAGGTCCCCGTCCGGCTCGCGGGTGACGCTCCACACCTGGTGCCGCAGCAGCACGTCGGCGCGGGCGTCCAGGGCCCGCGCCTGACGCAGGAACCGCTCCAGGCCGGGCGCGGGCTTGGGGTCGGCGGCGTGGCGGAAGTACTGGCCGCCGAGCCGTACGGAAGAGTCCAGGAGCGCCACCCGCAGTCCGGCCAGCGCCGCCGTGAGCGCGCCGGCCACCCCCGCGGGCCCGCCGCCGATCACCAGCAGGTCGTACGTCACGACGTCGTCACCTCGTCACCGGGCGCGGCCTCCAGCAGGCAGGCCCGCTCGGGCGCCCGCCCGTTGACCGAGATCAGGCAGTCGAAGCAGACCCCGATCCCGCAGAACAGCCCGCGGGGCCGCCCGTCGAAGCGGGTGCTGCGCCACGACCGCACCCCGGCCGCGTGCAGCGCCGCCCCGATCGTCTGCCCGGGCACGACGGGTACCGGACGCCCGTCGATCGTGATGTGGAACGTCAAGAGGACTCCTCCGCGAAGCGATCCGGCCGGAAGGGCCGCAGGTCCAGGTCGGTCGGGGAGCCGGTGAGCACCTGCGCGAGCAGATGACCGGTCGCCGGGGCGAGCCCGATGCCCGCCCCCTCGTGCCCGCAGGCGTGATAGAGCCCGGGAACGCGCGGATCGGCGCCGATGACGGGCAGGTGGTCGGGGCAGTATGGCCGGAACCCGCAGTACGACCTGATCGCCCGCACCTCGCGCAGCGCGGGGAACAGCGCGACGGCCTGCTCGGCCAGGCGGGCGAGCACCGGCACCGACATCGTCCGGTCGAACCCGACCCGCTCCCTGCTGGCCCCGATGAGCACGGTGCCCGCGGGCGTGCCCTCCACGACCGCCGACGTCTCCAGGCCCTCCGAGTCGCTGGCCACGTTCGTGACGTAGGCGGCGGTGTAGACCTTGTGCCTGATCAGCGGCCGCGGCAGCGGCTCGGTGACGAGGATGAACCCGCGCCTGGGCAGGATCGGCAGATCGACCCCCGCCAGCGCGGCCACCTCGCCGCCCCAGGTGCCCGCCGCGTTGATCACCGCGTCGCCGAGCACGTCACCCTGGGAGGTGCGCACGCCCGCGATCCGGTCACCTTTCCGGATGAACCCGGTCACCGCCGCCCCGAGGCGCAGCCGGAGCGTTCCGTGGCCGAAGCTCTCCACGCCGTGCCTGAGCAGGCGCGCGGCGGCCAGCATGGGCTGCACCTGGGCGTCATCGGGGTAGTACACCCCGCCGGCCAGGCCCTCGGCCAGGTGCGGCTCGTAGTCGCGCAGCGACTCGGCGGGCACCAGGGTGTGCTCCACGTCCTGCTTGGCGGCCAATTCGGCGAGCTGGCGCTGGACCTCACCGGTCTCGGCGACCACCAGGCCGCCCTTGGGCTCGAACTCGAACCCGCCGAGGTCGGCCAGCGAGCGCCAGAGCCGGTTCGACAGCAGGGCCAGCTCCAGCTCGGGGCCCGGCTCCTTGTCGGACACCAGCACGTTGCCCTCGCCCGAGCCGGTCGTGCCGCCCGCCACGGGGCCACGGTCGACCACGGTCACGTCGAGACCTGCGCGCGCGGCGTAGTAGGCGCATGCGGCGCCCACGACTCCGGCGCCGACCACGATGACGTCGGACATCCATCACCTCCCAGGTCTGTAATATGTCACATACCCCGCTCTCTTGAGAAGGCCCTTTCCACCGGTCGGACGACACCACCGCGCCCGCCCCCGCCGCTACCCACCGACGGCATATCACCACCTCACCGCCTGCCCTTCAGGGAGGGCACCCAAAGCACCACCGCGCTTCGGCCGGGGTCCCTTCGGGAAGGAGCGGCCGAAGAGCCACCGCCGCCCGCTCGGCACCACTGCCCGCTGCCACCCCACGACCCCGACGCGCCCGCCCGCGCGGTGCACCCAGCGGTGCCGCCCCGCAGTGACGCCCCGCAGTGACGCCCCGCAGTGACGCCTCGTGGTGCCGTCCGGTCGCGCGTCGGGTGTGGCCCGTGGGAGGAGGGGTGCCGCCATCTGTGCGTCATCATCGTCGCGCAGCGCGGTCGTCCGTGGTCAGGGGCGGGGGTGACCGGTGGTGGGACCGGGTGGGTGGGCCCGTAACATCGATGGCGTGAAGCTACCCACGGACCACCCCAACCGACACGTGCGCAGCCTGTTCTCCTTCTGGGCGCCCACGACGGGGTCGATGCGGGCCTGGGCGATGGCGTCCGTGGTGGTCAACGCAGGCATCGCGGTGACGGGCGCGGGCGTGCGCGTCACCGGTTCCGGGCTGGGCTGCCCGACCTGGCCCAAGTGCACGCCGGACAGCTTCATCCCGGTCGCGCACCCCGAGGTGTCGATGCTCAACATGCTCGTCGAGTTCGGCAACCGGCTGCTGACGTTCCTGGTCCTGGCGGTCGGCGTGATGTGCGTGCTCTCGGCGTTCCGGCTGGTCCCGCGCAGGCGCTCGCTGATGGGGCTGGCGCTGCTGCAGCCGGCGGGCGTCCTGGCCCAGGCGCTGTGGGGTGGCCTGGTGGTCAACACGATGCTCAACCCGTTCACGGTCGGCATGCACTTCCTCATCTCCACCGGCCTGATCGCCGCCTGCTGGATGCTGTACGCCCGCGCGGGCGAAGGCGACGGCCCGGCGCGGCGGGTGGCCCACCGCGACATCCGCAGGCTCGGCTACGCGCTGCTCGCGGCCGTGTTCGCGCTGCTGGTGGTCGGAGTCGGGGTGAGCGGCACGGGCCCGCACTCCGGCGACGAGATGGCCTCCCGCTTCGACTTCGACATCGAGGCGGTGGCCCGGCTGCACGCCGACGTCGCGTACGTCGTGGTGGGGCTGACGTTCGCGCTGCTGTTCGCCCTGCACGTGAGCAATGCGCCGCGGCCCGCCCGGCGGGCGGCGCTGGCGCTGCTGGCCGTGGAGCTGGGCCAGGGTGTGATCGGCTACACGCAGTACTTCCTGGCCGTGCCCGCCGCGCTGGTGCTGCTGCACGTGCTCGGCTCCACGCTGGTCTGGACCGCCGCGCTCAGGGTGGTCACCTCGCTGCGCACCCGCACCCCGCAGACCGCCCCCGCCGACCACTCCCCCGCCGAAGCCGCCGGAGCGCCCGCCGCCGTCTGAGTAGATATGCCAGGGTATGAGGGGATAGGTCCGCCACTCCCCCACCCCCTGGAGGGTGTGATTTGTCACTGAAAGTCCGCCCCACTCGAAAGGCCCTGCGGCGCGCGTACCAAACTCTGGTGCTGGTCAGCGTGCTCTCCCTGGCGCCCATGACGTGGGCCTGGCTCGGCAGCTCGGCGCACCGGGTGACGGCCGTGGGGAACGACTGGCTCGGGCGGGTTCCCACGGCGCAGGCCGCGCTGGTGCTGGGCGCGGGCCTGTACGGCACGCAGCCCACCCCGATGCTGGCCCACCGGCTCGACATCGCCGCCGAGCTCTACCGGGCGGGCAAGGTACGGGCCCTGCTGCTGTCGGGCGACAACAGCCGCAAGGAGTACGACGAGCCGACGGCCATGCGCGACTACCTGCTCCGCAGGGGCGTGCCGGACCAGGTCATGGTGCTGGACTACGCGGGCTTCGACACGTGGGACTCGTGCGTGCGGGCGCGCAAGGTGTTCGGGGCGCGGCAGGTGACGGTCGTGACGCAGGAGTTCCACCTGCCCAGGGCCGTGACGCTGTGCCGGACGGCCGGTCTGGAGGCGTTCGGGGTGGGTGACGACTCGACCAGGGACTTCGCCGCGCCCACGTACGCCTACGCCACCCGCGAGCTGCTCGCCACCGCCAAGGCGTTCGCCGACGCGATGGTGTTCCACTCCGACCCGGTCTATCCGGGCCCGCGCGAAGTCTCCCTGACGAACATCCTGGCTCAGCCCGGCGCGCCGGGGGCGTAGCCGGGCGGCGGGGTGCCCCGCGCGACCGACCTGGCGTGCGCCGTCGGCACCGGGAAGTCCGCCCGGGCCGTGCTCATGCACTCCAGCAGCGCCCGCTGCTCCTCGTGGAAGCCCTGCTCGTCGACCATGTGGCGGGCCGCCCGCTCGTGCAGCAGGCCCAGCTCGGTGGCGGCCAGCTGGTAGTCGCGCATGGCGCGCAGCCCGCGCTTGCCGCCGTGGACCCTGGCCCACTGCCTGGCCTGGCGCCTCCTGGAGAACGTCGACAGCATGTAGATGTCGGCCTGGGTGACCAGCTTGGTCGGCTCGTACGGCGGCAGGTAGCGCTGGATCAGGGCCACGATGCGCCGCCGGTCCTTGAACACCACGCCGATCAGCACGATCAGCACGGCCAGCAGCGCCAGGTAGGCCACCACGAGCCCGGGGAAGCCGCCGTAGGAGGCCAGGCCGTTCCACAGGCCGTGCAGGATCATCGCGCCCGACCAGCCCGCCAGGATGTAGAAGACCCGCTCGGGGCCGCCGCGCTGGGCGGCGTAGGCGACCGCGATGCCGATCATGGAGCTGAAGAGCGGGTGGGCCAGCGGCGACAGGATGCCGCGCAGCACCACGGTGACCGCCAGCCCCTTGAAGCCGGAGTTGGACAGCGCGGCCAGGTAGTAGCTGACGTTCTCGCTCATGGCGAAGCCGAGCCCGACCATGCTGGCGTAGATGATGCCGTCGGTGGGGCCGTCGAGCTCGGCCCTGCGGAACCTGAGCAGCCCGAGCAGCACCAGCCCCTTCATCGTCTCCTCCACCACGGGCGCGCCGAAGGTGGCCGCGACGTTGCGGGCGCTGGCCTCCGACAGCTTGGCGGTGTCGATGATGTAGTGCAGGTTGAGGTAGTTGATCAGGCCGGCCACCAGCACCGCGACGCCCGCGCCCCACGCGAAGGCGAAGATCAGGTTGCTGCGCGGCTCTGGCTCCATCCGGTCGAGCGCCAGCACGGCCGCCAGCAGCAGCGGCACCGGCGCGAGCGCCAGCATGAGCGCGATGAAGAACTGCACCGGAGCGCCGTTGATCACGTCGAAGGAGAACGAGACCAGAGCGCAGACTCCGGTGAGGACGAGCCCGATGATCAACGCGAACGACGGGCGGTCCTTCAACACCCAGCGTGGATCACGGGTCGCCATACGGTGACTTTAACGGATCAGAGGGCCGGGGTCCGTGCCGGTCAAGACAGCGTCACCGTCCGGACACTCGGCCGCATGGCGGTCAGGCCAGCAGCGGGTCAATGGCCACGGCCAGGAACAGCAGCGCCAGGTAGGCGTTGGACCAGTGGAAGAAGCGCATGGGGCGCAGGTCGACGCCGCTCTTGCCGGCGTTGAGCCGGGCCAGCAGGCGGTGGACCTCCCACAGGCACATGGCGCCGAGGACGGCGGCCACGACCGGGTAGAACAGCGTGGTGCCGGCCACCGGCCACAGCGCCAGCGAGCACAGCACGGTCGCCCACGTGTAGGCGATCGACTCCAGGATCACCCGCCGCTCGGTGGCCACGACGGGCAGCATGGGCACCTTGGCCGCCGCGTAGTCCTCCTTGTAGCGCATGGCCAGCGTCCAGGTGTGCGGCGGCGTCCAGAAGAACACCACGCCGAACAGCACCAGCGGCGCCCAGTCGAGCCGCTCGGTGATGCCCGCCCAGCCGATCATCACCGGCATGCAGCCCGCGATGCCGCCCCACACGATGTTCTGGGCCGTGCGGCGCTTCAGGAGCATCGAGTAGACCAGCACGTAGAACAGGATCGCGGCCAGCGACAGCACGGCGGCCAGCCAGTTGGTGGTGACCCAGAGGCCGGCCGTGGACAGCACGCCGAGCACGATCCCGAAGATCAGCGCGCCCCGCGGCGACACCTGGTGCCTGGCCAGCGGCCTGCGGCGGGTGCGGCGCATCTTCTGGTCGATGTCGCGATCCACGTAGCAATTGAGCGCGTTGGCACTGCCCGCCGATAGGGTGCCGAACACCATGACCGAGATCGACGTCCACAGCGGCGGCAGGCCGCCCGCCGCCAGGAACATCACCGGCAGCGTCGTGATCAGCAGCAGCTCGATGATCCGCGGCTTGGTGAGCGCGATGTAGGCCTTGACGATCATGCCGATCGAGCGCGGCCCCTCCACCTGCGGAGATCGGGCCGTCGCCTGCCTGTTGGTCAGCACCGTCAAGGCGCTTCCAGCCTGTGCGGAGTCAACGCGTAACCTCTGATTAGAGCGGATCCATGGGTGGGCGCCGTGACGCCCCTGCGAACAAACAAACTGTAGTCGCAGGGGCGGCCGGTCCGGCCAATGGGGGGCTTGCGCCGCACATGGACACGTGCGGGTGGGATGGGAATCGTTCGCCAGCTCCACTCGGTTAGGGTCCCGTGTGGGCGGGATAGCCAATCAATGACAACTAGATTCCGGAGATCGAGCACTTGAGCACCGAACTCGTGCCAGCCCTCGAATGGACCGACCTGGACAAGCAGGCGGTCGACGTCGTTCGAGCCCTGGCCATGGACGCAGTGGAGAAGGCGGGCTCGGGTCACCCCGGCACCGCCATGAGCCTGGCTCCCGCCGCATACCTGCTGTTCCAGCGTGTGATGCGTCACGACCCGACCGATCCCAAGTGGGCCGGGCGCGACCGTTTCGTGCTGTCGTGCGGACACTCGAGCCTGACGCTCTACATCCAGCTTTACCTGTCCGGCTACGGCCTCACGCTCGACGACCTGCGCCGGCTGCGCCAGTGGGACAGCCTGACGCCGGGTCACCCCGAGTACGGCCACACGGCCGGCGTCGAGACCACCACGGGTCCGCTCGGCCAGGGCCTGGGCAACGCGGTCGGCATGGCGATGGCGGCCCGCCGCGAGCGCGGCCTGTTCGACCCCGACACCGAGGCCGGCAGCTCGCCGTTCGACCACCACATCTGGTGCATGGTCAGCGACGGTGACATCGAGGAGGGCATCAGCCACGAGGCCAGCTCCCTCGCAGGCCACCAGAAGCTGGGCAACCTCATCGTCATCTGGGACGACAACCAGATCTCCATCGAGGACGACACGCTGATCGCCAAGTCCGAGGACGTGGTCAAGCGTTACGAGGCCTACGGCTGGCACACCCAGAGCGTCGACTGGACCGAGACCGGCGAGTACGCCGAGGACGTCCAGGCGCTCTACGACGCGCTGCAGGCCGCCAAGGCGGAGACCGACCGGCCGTCGTTCATCCGGCTGCGCACGATCATCGGCTGGCCGGCCCCGAACAAGAAGAACACCGGCAAGATCCACGGCTCGGCCCTGGGCGAGGCGGAGGTCGCCGCCACCAAGGAAGTCCTCGGCATGGACCCGGCCAAGACGTTCGACGTCCCGGCCGCGGTGCTCGAGCACGCCCGCGGCGTCGCCCAGCGCGGCCGCTCCGAGCACGCCGAGTGGGACAAGGGCTACGCCGAGTGGCGGCTGGCCAGCCCCGAGCGGGCCGAGGAGTTCGACCGCATCTCCCAGCGCGAGCTGCCCAACGGCTGGGCCAGGGCGCTGCCGTCGTTCGAGGCGGGCGCGTCGATCTCGACCCGCAAGGCCTCCGGCGAGGTGCTCAGCGCGCTGGCGCCGGTGCTGCCCGAGCTGTGGGGCGGCTCGGCCGACCTGGCCGAGTCGAACAACACCACGATGAAGGGCGAGCCGTCCTTCATCCCCGAGGAGTTCCAGACCAAGGAGTTCCCCGGCAACCGCTACGGCCGCACGCTGCACTTCGGCATCCGCGAGCACGCCATGGGCGCCATCCTCAACGGCATCGCCCTGCACGGCGGCACCCGCCCGTACGGCGGCACCTTCCTGGTCTTCTCCGACTACATGCGCCCGTCGGTGCGCCTGGCCGCGCTGATGAAGCTGCCGGTCACGTACGTCTGGACGCACGACTCCATCGGCCTCGGCGAGGACGGCCCCACCCACCAGCCGATCGAGCACCTGTGGGCGCTGCGCGCGATCCCCGGCCTCGACGTGGTGCGCCCGGCCGACGCCAACGAGACCGCCTACGCCTGGAAGGCCGTGCTCAAGCACACCGACCGGCCCGCGGCCCTGGCTCTGACCAGGCAGAACCTGCCGGTCGTCGAGGGCACCAGCGCCGAGGGCGTGGCCCGCGGCGGCTACATCCTGCGCGAGGCCTCCGACGGCCAGCCCAAGGTCATCCTCATCGCCACCGGCAGCGAGGTGGAGATCGCGCTGGAGGGCCGCGAGCTGCTGGAGGGCAGGGGCATCCCGACGCGGGTCGTGTCGATGCCGTGTGTCGAATGGTTCAAGGGGCAGGACATCGCATATAGGCAGACGGTTCTGCCTTCGTCGAACCGGGCTCGGGTCGCGATCGAGGCCGGCATCGCGCTCGGCTGGCACGAGTTCGTCGGCGAATGCGGCGAAGTGGTCGGTCTCGAACACTTCGGTGCCTCCGCCCCGTACAAGACTTTGTACGAGCTGTTCGGGCTGACGGCGGAGCGCGTGGCGGCGGCGGCACATGCGAGCCTGGCCAAGCTTGGTCAGGAAAAGGGCGAGACGACGGGAAACTGAAGAGAAGATGAGCGAGATCCTCAAGAACCTGTCCGGCCAGGGCGTTGCCATCTGGCTCGACGACATCAGCCGTGAGCGACTGCGCACCGGCAACCTGGAGCAGCTGATCCGCGAGAAGAACGTCGTCGGGGTGACCTCCAACCCGACGATCTTCGCCAACGCGCTCAGCAAGGGTGACGCCTACGCCTCCCAGCTCCACGACCTCGCCGTACGCGGCGTGGAAGTGGGCGAGGCCGTGCGCGCCATCACCACCTACGACATCCGCTGGGCCGCCGACGTGCTGCGCCCCGTCTTCGACGCCACGGGCGGCGTGGACGGCCGCGTGTCGCTGGAGGTGGACCCGCGCCTGGCCCGCGAGACCGAGAAGACGGTCGCCGAGGCCCGGGCGCTGTGGTGGATGGTCGACAGGCCCAACCTGTTCATCAAGATCCCGGCCACGGTCGAGGGGCTGCCCGCGATCACGCAGGCGCTCTCGGAGGGCATCAGCGTCAACGTCACGCTGATCTTCTCCCTCGAGCGCTACCGCGCGGTCATGGACGCCTGGCTCGCCGGCCTCGAGGCGGCGCAGGCCAAGGGCCTCAACCTCGCCTCGATCGAGTCGGTGGCCTCGTTCTTCGTCAGCCGCGTCGACACCGAGATCGACAAGCGGCTCGACAAGGTGGGCAAGCCGGAGCTGAAGGGCAAGGCGGGCATCGCCAACGCGCGCCTGGCGTACGCGGCCTACGAGGACGTGATGAACTCCGAGCGCTGGCAGCGCCTGCGCTCGGCGGGCGCCCGTCCGCAGCGGCCGCTGTGGGCCTCGACCGGCGTCAAGAACCCCGACTACTCCGACACCATGTACGTCGACCAGCTCGTCGCCCCCGGCACCGTCAACACGATGCCGGAGAAGACGCTCGACGCCACGGCCGACCACGCCAACGTCACCGGCGACACGGTCCGCCCCTTCTACGAGCAGGCCTGGAACACCATGGCCGCGCTCAAGGAGGCCGGCATCGACTACGACGACGTGGTGAAGGTGCTGGAGGACGAGGGCGTCGAGAAGTTCGAGGCGTCCTGGAACGAGCTGCTCGAGAGCGTCACCAAGAACCTGGTTCCGTGATGGAAGTGTCCTACCGCGAGGAGGGGGTGGCCTCGGCCGCTTCCTCCGTCGCGGGGCGCCTCGTCGCCGACGGCGTGCCCGCGCGGCTCGCCGCCGGCGACCCCACGCTGTGGGGTGAGGACGCCGAGCGGGAGGCGGCGGTCAGGCTCGGCTGGCTGACCCTGCCCCGCTACTCTCGCGAGCTGCTGCCCGTGCTGGGCGGGCTCGCCGAGCGGGCCCGCGCCGCGGGCCTGACCAACGTGGTGCTGGCCGGGATGGGCGGCTCGTCGCTGGCGGCGGAGGTCATCTGCGCCACCGCCGACGTGCCGCTCACCGTGCTGGACACGACCGACCCGGGGCAGGTTCGGCGCGCGCTGGCCGAGCAGTTCGACGCCACGGTGGTGGTCGTGTCCGGCAAGAGCGGCTCGACCGTGGAGACCGACTCCCTGCTGCGGATCTACGAGCAGCTGTTCGCGGACGCGGGCCTGGCCCCCGCCGGCCGCGTCGTGGTCGTCACCGACCCGGGCTCGCCGCTGGAGAAGCGGGCCGTGGAGGCCGGTTACGACCTGGTGCTCGCCCAGCCGGACGTCGGCGGCCGGTTCTCGGCGCTGTCGGCGTTCGGGCTCGTGCCCAGCGCGCTGGCGGGCGCCGATGTGGCGCGGCTGCTGGACGAGGCCGGGGAGGTGCTGCCGCTGCTGTCGCGCGACACCGGCAACCCGGGGCTCGACCTGGGTGCCGCGCTCGGCGGCGCGGCGCTGGCCGGGCGCGACAAGCTGCTGCTGGAGGACCAGCTCTCGGCCATCACCGGGCTGCCCGACTGGATCGAGCAGCTCGTGGCCGAGTCCACCGGCAAGCAGGGCAGGGGGATCCTGCCCGTCGTGGGCGCCGACCCCAACGAGAGCGGCGACGAGCTGGTCGTCGCCATCGAGACCGACGTCGGGGACGTGCGCGTGGACGGGCCGCTGGGCGCGCAGTTCCTGGTCTGGGAGTACGCCACCGCCCTCGCGGGGCTGCTCCTGGAGATCAACCCGTTCGACCAGCCGAACGTGGCCGAGTCGAAGGAGAACACCGCGGCGCTGCTGGCCCTGCCTGACCTGCCGGCCGGCGCGCCGTCGTTCGTGGACGGGCCCGTCGAGGTGTACGGCGCGGCCACGGCCCGGGACCTGCCCGGGGTGTTCGCCGAGGTGCTTCACGCGATACCGGCGGACGGCTATCTGTCGATCACGGCTTTTCTGGACCGGCTGGCGGCCTTCGACGCCCCGGTGCCCGACGGGGCCGACTTCGAACAGATGACCGACGCCTGGATGATGGCCGATCCGGCGACGCTGCGGGCGCTGCTCGCGCTGCGCACGAACCGGCCGGTGACGTTCGGGTGGGGGCCACGCTTCCTGCACTCGACGGGGCAATACCACAAGGGCGGGCCGCAGAACGGGGTGTTCGTGCAGATCACCGGGGCGGTGGCCGAGGACGTGACGGTCCCCGGCCGGCCGTACACGCTGGGGCGGCTGCAGCTGGCCCAGGCGCTCGGCGACCTGGGGGCGCTGGAGACCCGCGGACGGCCCGCCGTACGACTGCATTTGACCGATCGCGCGGCGGGTGTCGCGCGTTTGCTCGCAGCAGCACAGGAGGCTTGACATGACTGACCCGGCAGCACCCGTGGAGGAGGCCGTCACCGCTGCGGCCGCCGTCGCGGGCACCGCCACCACCGAGGAGGTGGCCGCCGCCAACCCGCTGCGCGATCCGCGCGACAAGCGGCTGCCGCGGGTTGCGGGACCGTGCGTGATGGTGTTGTTCGGCGTGACGGGTGACCTGGCCAAGCGCAAGCTGTTGCCGGCGATTTACGACCTGGGCAACCGGGGGCTGCTGCCGCCCGGCTTCTCGCTGGTCGGCTTCGCCCGGCGCGATTGGAAAGACCAGGATTTCGCCCAGTTGACGCACGACGCCGTCAAGGCGCACGCCAGGACGCCCTTCCGCGAGGAGGTCTGGAAGCAGATCCGCGAGGGCATCCACTTCGTGCCCGGCGAGTTCTCCGACGACGGGGCGTTCGACGCGCTGGCCATGGCGCTGGCGGAGATCGACGAGACCCGGGGCACGGGCGGAAACTACGCGTTCTACCTGTCGGTGCCGCCGAAGTTCTTCCCCGTGGTGGTGGAGCAGCTCAAGCGGACCGGGCTGGCCGACGCGCCCGACGGGTCGTGGCGCCGCGTGGTCATCGAGAAGCCGTTCGGGCACGACCTCAAGTCTGCCCACGAGCTGAACGAGATCACCAACTCGGCCTTCCCGGAGAGCTCGATCTTCCGGATCGACCACTACCTGGGCAAGGAGACCGTCCAGAACATCATGGCGCTGCGGTTCGCCAACAACCTCTACGAGCCCATCTGGAACCGCGGCTTCGTCGACCACGTGCAGATCACCATGGCCGAGGACATCGGCATCGGCGGGCGCGCGGGCTACTACGACGGCATCGGCGCGGCCCGCGACGTGATCCAGAACCACCTGCTCCAGCTCCTCGCGCTGGTCGCCATGGAGGACCCGACCTCGTTCGATGCCTCGGCGCTGCGGCGCGAGAAGGAGAAGGTGCTCAAGGCCGTGCGGCTGCCGGGCAACCTGGCGCTGAACACGGCGCGGGGCCAGTATTCCGCCGGCTGGCAGGGCGGCGAGAAGGTGGTCGGCTACCTGCAGGAGGACGGCATCTCGCCCGAGTCCACGACCGAGACCTACGCGGCCGTCAAGCTGGAGATCGCCAACCGCCGGTGGGCGGGCGTGCCGTTCTACCTGCGCACCGGCAAGCGGCTGGGCCGCCGGGTGACGGAGGTGGCCGTGGTCTTCCAGCGGGCGCCGCACCTGCCGTTCAGCAAGGACGACACCGAGATCCTGGGCCAGAACGCGCTGGTGGTGCGGGTCCAGCCGGACGAGGGCATCACCGTGCGGTTCGGCTCGAAGGTGCCGGGGACCGCCATGGAGGTCCGGGACGTCTCCATGGACTTCGCCTATGGCGAGTCGTTCCTGGAGTCGTCTCCCGAGGCGTACGAGCGGCTGCTGCTCGACGTGATGATCGGCGACCCGCCGCTCTTCCCGCACCAGCGGGAGGTCGAGCTGTCGTGGAAGATCCTCGACCCGATCGAGGAGTTCTGGGCCACGCAGGGCCAGCCCGAGCCTTACGAGTCCGGTTCGTGGGGGCCGCCGTCGGCCGACGCGATGATGGCCCGCGACGGCCGCGTCTGGAGGAGACTCTAGTGATCGAGCGCAGCGAGAGAACAATCGGACACAGCACGACAGTCGTCGCGAGTCCGACGAAGGAGGACTCGTGACGACCTTCATGCTGTCGGACACGACGGCGGGGAAGATCTCGGCGCAGTTCACGCATCTGCGCCACCAGATGGGCGCGCCCGCCATCGGCATGGTGTTGACGCTCGTGGTGGTCTGCGAGGAGCGCCACCAGTACGACGCGCTGCGCGCGGCCACCGACGCGGCCCGCGAGCACCCGTCGCGCATCATCGTCGTGATCAACCGCGAGGCCGACGAGCCGATCAGGCTGGACGCGGAGCTGCGCATCGGCGAGTCCACGCCGGGCGAGGTCGTGGTCCTGCGCCTGTACGGCGAGCTGACCCAGCACGCCGACTCCGTGGTCAGCCCGCTCCTGCTGCCCGACACGCCGGTCGTGGTGTGGTGGCCGGGCGCGGCGCCCGACGTCCCGGCCAAGGACGCGGTCGGCGCCCTCGCGCAGCGCCGGATCACCGACGCCAGGGGTTTCGACGACGGCGGCGTCAAGTCGCTGGTCACCAGGGCCAAGGGATACTCCCGCGGCGACACCGACCTGTCCTGGGCCCGGCTGACGCCGTGGCGCAGCCTGCTGGCGGCCGCGTTCGACCAGCCGGTGGGCAAGGTCCGCAAGGGCGTGGTGGAGGCCTCTCCGGGCAACCCGAGCGCGCCGCTGCTGGCCTCCTGGCTGTCGGACCGGCTCGGCGCCCCGGTCAAGGTCGTCGACTCCGCCGGCCCCGGGCTGACGGCCGTGCGCCTGCAGCTCAACGACGGCGAGCTGACCGTGGTGCGGCACGACGCCCGCCTGGCCACGCTGTCTCGGCCGGGCCAGCCCGACAGGAACGTGGCCCTGGCCCGGCGCCAGACCGCCGAGCTGATGGCGGAGGAGCTGCGCCGGCTCGACCCCGACGAGATCTACGAGTCCGCGGTCAAGCGGTTCGCACGCACGTACAAGGGATGACTTGGGACCGCAGTGGCTGAGAAAGTAGTACCTGTGAGTGTTCCCAGCGTGGTCGTCCACCGCGATGCCGACGTCCTGGCCAAGGCCGTGGCGGCCCGGATCATCACCCGCCTGGTCGACGTGCAGTCGGCCAAGGGCTCGGCCTCGCTCGTGCTCACGGGCGGCACGGTCGGCATCGCCACGCTGGCGGCGATCGCCGCGACCCCCGCCCGTGACGCCGTCGACTGGCGCCGGCTGGACATCTGGTGGGGCGACGAGCGCTTCCTGCCCTCCGGCGACAAGGAACGCAACGAGACCGGCGCCCGGGAGGCTCTGCTCGACCACGTCGACGTCAAGCCGGAGCGGGTCCACGTCATGCTCGGCCCCGACTCGGGCCTGACGGCCGAGGAGTCGGCCGAGTCCTACGCGGCCGAGCTGCGCAGGGCGGCCCGGCCGGAGGACCACGGCCCCGTGCCCGGCTTCGACGTGATGCTGCTCGGCATGGGCCCGGACTCGCACGTGGCCTCGCTGTTCCCGGGCATGCCCGCGCTGTACGACACGCGCGCGGTGGTGGCCGTCCACGGCGCGCCGAAACCGCCGCCGACCCGCATCTCGCTGACGTTGCCCGCCATCCAGTCCTCGCGCGAGGTCTGGGTGGTGGCGGCCGGTGAGGAGAAGTCGGGAGCCGTCCGGCTGGCGCTGTCGGAGTCCGGGCACGTCCAGGTGCCCGCTTCGGGTGCCAGAGGGCGGGCGCGGACGCTGTTCCTGCTGGACCGGGCGGCGGCGAGCAAGATCCCGCCGGAGCTCGGGCGCATCTCGTCCCCTTGAGGCCGGGCCCTGATTCCGGGCCCTGATTCCGGACAGGGCGGGGGCCGCGCGGTTCCCGCCCTACCCGGCCAGGGCGTCGATCTCCTCGATCAGCGCCTGCTTGCGCTCCTCGGCCAGGTACGACGCCCGCACGCCGTTCCTGGCCAGCTGGGCCAGCTCCGGCTTGCCGAAGCCGAAGGCCCGGGCCGCGGCCCGGTACTCGTCGGCCAGCGTCGTGGCGAACATGGGCGGGTCGTCGCTGTTCAGCGTCACGTACAGGCCCTCTTCCAGCATCCTCGGCAGCGGGTGCCCGGCGAGGTCGGCGACCTGGCCGGTGCAGACGTTCGAGGTCGGGCAGACGTCCAGCGGGAGCTGGGTGTCGCGCAGGTGGGCGACCAGGCGCGGGTCGGCGAGGCAGTTGATGCCGTGGCCGATGCGTTCGGCGCCGTAGCCCTCGATGACCTCCCAGATCGTCTCGGGGCCGGACATCTCACCGCCGTGCGGGACGCTGTGGAGGCCGGCGGCGCGGGCGGCCGAGAACGCTGAGCGGTACGCGTCCCGATATTTCGGGCGCTCCTGCTCGATGCCGCCGATCCCGAAACCTACCAGCGCGGCGGGAGGTTCCTGGAGGGCGTGCTCCACCGTCACCTTGGCGGCCTCCTCTCCGTACTCGCCGGGGATGTCGAAGATGTACGCCATCTCCACCCCGTGATCGGCCAGCGAGCGGGCGGCGGCCAGGTCGAGCGCCTCCGTCACCTCGCGCATGGGCATGCCGACGATGTGGTGGGCGTACGGGGTCACCTGGAGCTCTACGTAGCGGGCGCCCTGCGGGGCCAGGTCGCGCGCCAGGCCGAGGACGAGGGTCGCCACGTCCTCCGGCTCCCTGACGAGCGCGTTGACGGCCCGGTACACCTGGGCGAAGTGCGGGAAGTCGCGGAAGGTGTAGAAGCGGCGCAGCTCCTCCTCGGTGGTGGGGACCGTGCTGCCGGGGTGGCGGCGCGCGAGTTCGAGCACCGTGGGGACCGAGGCCGAGCCGATCAGGTGCACGTGGAGCTCGACCTTGGGGAGCGCGTCGATGAAGGCGTCGATGGTCATGGCGACGACCATATGAGCGATATTTCCCGAAAAAATAGCCTTCATGGGGAAATCTCACAGAAGAATGTCAGGTTCAGCGGCTGGGATAGGGTGGAGGTCGTGACCAACGCCGAAGCGTACGATCGCGGCTTCGCCCAGCTGAGCTCCCACACCGTCGGCCCCCTGCTCGACCGGGCGTGCGCGCCCCGACTGCTCGACATCGGCTGCGGCACCGGCGTGGTCACGGCGGCGGCGCTCGCGTTAGGCGCCGAGGTCACGGCCGTGGACGCCGATCCCGGCATGCTCGAGCTGACCGCCCGCCGCCATCCGTACGCGACGATCCGCCAGGCCGCGCTCCCCAATCTCCCCTTCGACGACGGGGAATTTGACGCTATAGCCGGAAATTTCGTCATCAATCATGCGCCCGACACGGCCAGGTCGCTCAAGGAGCTCCACCGCGTGCTGCGCCCGGGCGGCACCATCGCCCTGACCTGGTGGAAGTCCGACGAGATGACCGCCACCAACGTCTTCACCGACGCCATCGCCGCCGCCGGGGTCCCCTACGAGCCGCCGGCCCGGCCGTTCACCGGCAACGACACGCCGGGGCGCTTCACGGAGCTGCTGGAGACGGCGGGCTTCGAGGCGGCGGCCGTCGATCCGGTGCGCTGGCGCCACCGGGTCGACCTCGCCACGTGGTGGGACGACATCGTGCAGACGGCCGGCCCGCGCTTCGCGGTGATCGCGAAGCAGCCGCCGGAGACCGTCGAGCGGATCAGGGCCTGCTACGCCCGGCTGGCGGCCCCGTACGAGCGGGAGGGCTTCCCCGTGTGCGCCTACCTGGCGCACGCCGCCCGCTCAGGCCTTTGACCAGGCGGTCACCAGCGGCATCAGCACCCCGTCGACGGACTCGGCCACGAACTCCGGCCCGAACGGCGGCCCCGCGAAGATCATCCGATGCCAGACCAGCGCCTCGGCGAGCGTGAAGAGCCGCCCGGCGTCGACGGGCCCGGACAGCTCCCCGCGCTCCGTGGCCCGCTCCAGCAGGGCCCGCACGTCGTCGAGGTCCTTCGCGGGCATGTGCTCGCGCAGCGTGCGCGCCAGCTCCTGGTTGGACACCAGCGTCGAGGACAGGCCGATGACGAGCGTGTGCTTGCGCTCCACCGCCTGGCACAGCCCGCGGAAGATGGAGACCAGGTCGCCGCGGAGCGACCCGGTGTCCTCCCCCGCGGGCGCGTCCATGTCGAAGCGCCGACAGATGACGTCGACCACCAGCTCGGGCTTGCCCGCCCAGCGCCGGTAGATGGTGGCCTTGCTGGCCCTGGCCCGCTTGGCGATCTGGTCGACCGACATCCGGTCGTAGCCGACCTCCGACAGCAGCTCCATCGTGGCGTCGAGAATGGCCCTGTCGCGATCAGGGTCTAGTGGAGCCACGCACACGTCCTTCAGCTGTAGGCGATTTCATCGAATCGTACGCCCGTCAGCTCCGTGGAGACGTCCCAGAGCCGTCTGGCGTCGGCCTCCGACCGCGCCCTTTCCGAGGGCGTGAGGCGCTTGAGCTTGGGGCCGATGAACTCGCCGCCGCGGATGTCCGGCGAGGTCGCGGCGTAGAGCGAGGACACCGCCCCGGCCGCCGCCGACTTGAAGAGCAGGCCCATGAGGGGCTGTAGCGGCCCGAGCTTGACGATGTTCGTGGCGGTGGTGCCCGGGTGGGTGGCGACGCTGATGAGGCCCGTACCGGCCCTCTCAGCGCGCCGTTGGAGCTCCAGGGTGAAGAGCAGGTTGGCGAGCTTGGAGCGCCCGTACGCGCCGAAGCGGCTGTATCCGCGCTCCAGGCCGAGATTGTCGAAGTCGATCCTGCCCATGGCGTGCGCGTCGCTGGAGACGTTCACCACGCGGGCGGCGGGGGCGGCCAGCAGGAGCGGCAGCAGCAGGCCCGTGAGCGCGAAGTGGCCCAGGTGGTTGGTGCCGAACTGCATCTCGAAGCCGTCCTTGGTCTCCTGCCGGGAGATCATGCCGATGCCCGCGTTGTTGACCAGCAGGTCGAGCCTGTCGACGCCCTCGGCGAACCGCCTGACCGAGGCCAGGTCCGCGAGGTCGAGCCGGCCGTACTCGACGCGGCCGCCGGGCACCGCCCGCAGGATCTCCTCGACGGTCGCCTCCCCCTTCTCGGGCGAGCGCGCGGCGACGATGACGCGGGCGCCGTGCCTGGCCAGCTCCAGCGCGGTGGGCCGGCCGATGCCGCTGTTGGCGCCGGTCACGACGGCGGTCTTGCCGGTCAGGTCGGGGATGGAGTCGGGGGTCCAGCCAGTCATCGCCACTCCTCGGGTCTTGGTGCACGAATCGCTGAGCTCATGGGTGTACGAAACCGTTTCGTACACCCCACCCTAGCCCAATCTCTGCCGCGCGTGCCGCTCCTCGCGCCGGGCGACTTCCAGCCGCTGCTCGCTCTCGGTGAGTCTCTTGCGGGCCTTGGCCAGCTTCCCCTCCAGCACCGCCACCCGCTCGGCGCGCTCGTCGCGCTCCCGCTCGGCGGATTCCAGCGCCGCCTGCCACTCCCGGTGCGCGGCCTCGGCCTCCTGGCGCTCCCTGGCCCTCCTGGCCTCGGCCTCCTCGCGCTTCCTGGCCTCGTCCTCGGGGGGCGGCCGCTTGGCGGGCCGTTCGCGCGGGACGGGGGCGGGGGCGAAGCCGCTGTAGCTGAGCGGCTTGACCAGGCAGCCGCGGCGCACCTGCCCGGCCGCGTCGGCGTCCACGATGGCGGACTCCAGCGTCTGGTCCACCTCGGCCGCCGCCGCGGGCGACAAGCCGCCCTCCTGCCTGACGAGCCTGCCCACCTTGCCCATGACGCCGGCGCGGCGCCGGGTCAGCTCGGCCAGCGCGTCGGCGTCCTGCTCCTGCCAGGCCGCGCGCAGCCGCTCCCCCACGTCGAGCAGCTCGGCCAGCTCGTCGGGGTGCTCGCGGGCGACCCGGTTCACGGCCCAGGCGGACACCGTGGGCTTGCGGAGCTTCGCTATCTCGCGGGCGAGCCCCGCCTCACCCGCGTCCTTGGCCGCACGGGCCTCGGCCTCGCGCGCGGCGGTGAATTCGGACGGCGGCAGGGCGTAGAGCCGGCCGGCCACCTCGGCAAGATCCACACTGGACAAATACCCCACATCCGCTGGTTTGTAGCGCATAGTGGAGGCAGTGGCAGTCGAACGGAGGCCCCCCGTGTTCGAACGCTTCACCGACCGTGCGCGACGGGTCGTCGTCCTCGCCCAGGAGGAGGCGCGGATGATGAGCCACAACTACATCGGCACGGAGCACATCCTGCTCGGCCTGATCCACGAGGGCGAGGGGCTGGCCTCCCTGGTGCTCGACGGCTGCGGCGTGGAGCTCGACCACGTACGCGCCTTCGTCGAGCGGGAGGTGGGCCACGGCGCCAAGTCGCCCAGCGGGCACATCCCCTTCACCCCGCGCGCCAAGAAGGTCCTGGAGCTGTCACTGCGCGAGGCCCTGCAGCTGCGCCACAACTACATCGGCACCGAGCACATCCTGCTCGGGCTGATCAGGGAGGGAGAGGGGCTGGCGGCCCAGGCGCTCGTGGACGCGGGCGCGGACCTGGCGGACGTACGGCAGCGCCTGCTCGACCGGGTGGGCCGCGGCTCCAAGGAGCGCCCCACCGAGATGTTCTTCGCCGGCGGCTCCGTGCTGGGCGAGCGGCTCACCCGCATCGAGGAGAGCCTGGAGCGCATCGAACGCCACCTGGGCATCCAGCCGCAGGCCGGCAAGCCGTCGGAAGAGCCGCCGCGCGAAGAGGGCCTAGGCTGAGACCATCGTGCCGACCGGCAGCCTGCCCTCCATCACCCCGGGGTCCTCGGTGTAGCCGAGGGTGGCGCCCAAGGAGATCAGCAGCCTGCGCATCCTGGCGTTGTCGGACAGCATGGTGGCCTTGACCTCGGCGTACCCCAGGTCGCGGGCGCTCCTCACGAGCATCCTGGCCATCTCCGTGCCCAGACCGCGCCCCTGCCAGCGGTCCTCGACCAGGAAGGCCATCTCCGCGATGCCCGGGTCGGGGGTGAACATGAGGTTGGCCATCGCCACGACCTGCCCGTCGTGCCCGGCGACCAGCGAATATCCCCTGCTCCTGTCGCACAGCCGGTCGAAGGTGCGCGCCGGCAGCGCGGGCATCGAGGTGAAGTAGCGGAACCGGCGCGACTCGGGCGAGCACCTGTCGTGCAGGTCGCGTACGGCCTCGCGGTAGATCGAGGTGAGCGGCCGGACCGTGACCTCCACGCCGTCGGAGAGCTTGATCGCGCGCTCGGCGGTGCTCGGCTCCGCGGGCTGGGCGAGCCGGGCGAAGGAGGCCGCCCTGGCCGCCTCGGTCAGCGTGAACGGCAGCTCCGCGCGGCGCAGCCGCACCGCCCGCCTGGGGGCCACGGGGACGACGAGCTGGGTCGGGTCGGGAAGATCACTCACCGCTTCACCATAGATCCACCTGGCGTCGTCCGCGCGCAGCAGCTCGGCCAGCAGCTCGGGCAGCCGCCACGGCATGGAACGCAGCCTGGAGGCCAGCAGCAGCGCCCTGGTGGGCTCGTCCGTCAGCTCGTGAGCGGTTGCGGGGACCACCTGGACACGGCGGCCACCGACCGCTTCCAACGCCTCGCGCACCGTCTCGGGACTGGCGGGGATGTCGGCGACGAACTCGTCGACGGTGCCGTCCGCGTCGGACTGCACGCTCAGGCCGAGGATGTTGCCGCCCCTGGCCGCCAGGGCCGCGGCGAGTGAGGCCAGCCGGCCGGGTCGCTCGTCCACCGTGGTGCGGATGCGCAAGAATCCCATGGCTTGAGCATGCCTGGCAGCTGTTACGCATCCGCTAACGATGTGTTTCATCGCGACTTATCCCGATATGTCCCTCTACCGTCCGCGCCGCACCAGCGGGCGGGCTGGGCACGATCACGCGTCATGGCCGCCCGCTCGACGTTTGCGTGCCGCCGGGGGTCTTGCCTTTTGAGAGCGTAAACGAAAGGAAGAATCATGGCGGAATATCGCGATCAATCCGTTCCCGCGGCGGAAGCCGTGACGCCTGAGGCCGAGGCCGTCGCCCATGACGGCTTCGTCACCTACGACGAGCTCGCGGGGCCCGGCCTCGACGCCGCGCTCTGGAGCCCGGCGCGCCTGCCGTTCCCCGCCGGCGGCGAGCACGTCGCGCTTGACCCCGCCGCGGAGCTGGCCGTCGGCGGGGGCGAGGTGCGGGTGACGATCCCGCGCTTCTCGGTGTCGCACGACTCCTTCCAGCCCGCCGACAGCGCCAAGTACCTCGTCTTCTCGACGCGCCGGTTCGAGCTGCCGCCGGACCGGCCCGCGACGTTCGCCGCCGATCTCGCGGTCACGGACATCGGCGGGGATCCGGGCGACTACCGCCGGGGCATGGCCGCCTTCCAGGCTTTCGACTTCGGCGAGAGCAAGCGCGTGTTCGCCGTCTGCGGCACCTCCACCCGGGTGCTAGCCCTGCACGAACAGCTGGGCGCGTGGGGCGCCGGCGAGCCGTTCTACCACGTGGTCGAGTCGCCGTACGAGGACTTCGACGACGACTTCACCCGCCTGCGCACGTGCGAGATCACGCTCGACCGGGGCAGATCGACCGCGACGTGGCGGGTCGACGGCCGCAAGGTGTACGAGGCCCACGGCACCCTCGTCCCCGAACGCGTGGGCCTCGCGTTCGGGATCTGGACGATGCTGCCGATCCGGGACGGCCGCAGCCGGTCGCTCCACGGCCAGGGTCTGGCCGCGCGCTGGCGCCGCTTCCGCGTACGCGGGGCCGACCCGGTCGCTCCCTGAGCGCGGCGAAAACCGCGGGCACCCTCGGCGGACCGGTCTCCATGGCCGCCGATCGCGTGGCGACGGCGTCGGACGTCGATGAGCCGCACGGGACTCCGGCGCCGTCACGGGCCCGTCGTCAGCCCAGGCCGCCCCGCTTGTCGCAGGTCACCGGGCCGGGCGGGAAGATGTACGGCGGGCTCGGAGCGCGCGAGCCGGATTCACCACAGAAAGGAACCCCATGAACATCCTCTTCCGAGGAGGCCGCGTCTTCACGCCGGGCGGCGTACGGGCCGAGGCCGTGCTGGTGAGCGACGGCGTGATCGCCGCGGTGGGGCCGGAGGGCGAGCTGGCCCGCCAGGCGCCGTCCCACGAGACGGTGGATCTGGATGGCGGCCTGCTGGTGCCCGGCTTCACGGACGCGCACATGCACCCGGTCCAGGCGGGCCTCGAACGAGCAAAGTGCGACTTGTCGGAAGATTTCGGCCTTGATGCGTACATAGCCGTGATAGCCGACTATGCCGCGAAAAATCCGTCTAAAGAGTGGATCGATGGTGGCGGCTGGGACATGTCGGCGTTCCCCGGCGGCCTCCCCCACCGCGACCAGCTCGACTTCCTCGACCGCCCCGCGTACCTCATCCAGCGCGACCACCATGCCGCCTGGGTCAACACGCGGGCCCTCCGGCTGGCCGGCATCACGAAGGACACGCCGGACCCCGCCGACGGCCGCATAGAGCGCGACGCCGCGGGCGAGCCCACCGGCGTGCTGCACGAGGGCGCGATGGACCTGGTCGGCCTGCTCACCCCCCGCCCGACCGCCCAGGACCTGGAGGACGCGCTGGAGGACGCGCAGCGGCACCTGTTCTCGCTGGGCATCACCGGCTGGCAGGACGCCATCGTGGGCTCCTACGCGGGCTCCCAGGACCAACTGCCCACCTACCTGTCCGCGGCCCGCTCAGGCAGGCTCAGGGCGCGTGTGGTGGGCGCCCTGTGGTGGGACAGGACGCGTGGCCTGGACCAGATCGAGGAGCTGGTCGAACGCCGTGCCGCCGCCGAGGGTCTCGACCGCTTCAGGGCGACCTCGATCAAGATCATGCAGGACGGCATCACGGAGAACTTCACGGCCGCCACCCTGGAGCCGTACTGCCTCTGCGGCGGCACGGGCCTGTCGTACGTGGACCCGTACAAGCTCAAGGAGTACGTCGCCGAGCTGGACCGGCTCGGCTTCCAGGTGCACTTCCACGCCATCGGCGAGCGGGCCGTGCGCGAGGCCCTGGACAGCTTCGAGGGCACGGACCCCGGCAACCGCCACCACATCGCCCACCTGCAGATCATCGAGCCGTCGGACGTGCCGCGCTTCGCCGCGCTGGGCGTCACGGCCAACCTGCAGCCGCTGTGGGCCACGCACCACGCCCAGATGGACGAGCTGACCCTGCCCTACCTCGGGGAGCCGCGCTCGTCGTGGCAGTACCCGTTCGCGGACCTGCTGGCGCACGGCACCCGCTTCTGCGCGGGCAGCGACTGGCCGGTCTCCAACGCCGACCCGCTGCAGGGCATGCACGTCGCGGTCAACCGCACGGAGCCCGGCGGCTCGGTCCACGCGGACTACCCGACCGCGCAGACCCCGTTCCTGCCCGGCCAGCGCATCGACCTGGCCGCCGCCATGACCGCCTACACGGCGGGCTCGGCCTGGATCAACCGCTCTCCGGCCGGCGCCGTCGAGCCGGGCCGCCCGGCCGACCTGGTGGTCCTGGACCGCGACCCGTTCGAGCTCCCGCCGGGCGAGATCTGGACGACGCGGGCGCGACTGACGTTCGTGGACGGCGACGTGGTCCACGAAGACCGCTGAGCGGCCGCGGAAACGGCGAAAGGGCCTCGGAGAACCGAGACCCTTTCGCCGAACCCAGCCACTACCAGGGGGACTTGTTGTTCCTCAGGCGCTCCAGTGCCTCCTCGAGGATCGCCTTGCCGTCCTTGTCGCTCCTGCGCTCCTTCACATAGGCAAGATGCGTCTTGTACGGCTCGTTCTTCGGTGGGGCAGGCGGGGCCGACTCGTCCTGTCCGGCAGGGAGGCCGCAACGTGGGCAGTCCCATGTCTCGGGGACCGCCGCGTCACTGGCGAAACTGGGGCGCGTCTCGTGCATGTTGGCGCACCAGAACGAGACCCGCACTCTCGGAGCTGCCTCGCCGCGCTCGGCCTCCCCCATAGGGCCGGCGCCGACTCGGCTGCCACGGATCGCGTTGCCACTACCCACGGATGAACTCCTCGCTCGATCGCC
Source organism: Nonomuraea sp. NPDC050451 (assembly GCF_044458585.1). Taxonomy (NCBI): domain Bacteria; kingdom Bacillati; phylum Actinomycetota; class Actinomycetes; order Streptosporangiales; family Streptosporangiaceae; genus Nonomuraea; species Nonomuraea sp. NPDC050451. Next base: position 43,017 of record NZ_JBITHZ010000008.1, on the reverse strand, counting down.
CCGCGCGCAGGCACGGGGGGAGAATCACTGTCACGCGTTAACTTGTTTGCTCAGGGCTTCATCAGAAGGCCGAGAGCGATGATGCAGACGAACCAAATCGTGCCGGTGATGATCGTCAGCCGGTCGAGGTTGCGCTCCACCACCGAGGAACCACCGAAGTTCGACGAGAAGCCACCGCCGAACATGTCAGACAAGCCGCCACCCTTGCCCTTGTGGAGCAGCACGAGCAGGATCATGAGACCGCTCGCCAGGATGAGGGCGATGGAGATTCCGATTTCCACGGTATGCCTGTTCCTTCGATGCTTTGTTACGCGTGACGATTCAGACTTGCCTTCTGAGGGTACGGCCTGTTGTCAAGTCGCACCCCCAGAACGACTCAGTTAGCCTGGCATATCGGAGAAACGGCAGATCTTCGCGAACTCCCCGGCATCGATGCTGGCACCGCCCACGAGCGCGCCATCGACATCGGGTTGAGCCATGATCCCCGCGATATTGCCCGACTTGACCGAGCCACCGTAAAGGATACGGACCCCAGAGGCCACTTCGGTGTCGTAGAGCTCAGCGAGTCTCACTCGCAGCGCGCCACAGACCTCCTGCGCGTCCTCCGGGGTGGCCACCTCGCCGGTGCCGATCGCCCACACCGGCTCGTAGGCCACCACTATCGATTTTGCCTGCTCGGCGCTGATTTTGCGCAGCGCGCCGTCGAGTTGGCCAAGACTGTGCGCGATGTGACCGCCCTCTTGACGTACTGACAGGCCCTCCCCGACGCACAGGATCGGGGTGAGGGAGTGCCGGTAGGCGGCCTGCACCTTGGCGTTGACCAGGTCGTCGTCCTCGTGGTGGTACTGCCGCCGCTCCGAGTGGCCGATCACCACGTAGGTGCAGCCGATCTTGGCCAGCATGGCGCCCGAGATCTCACCGGTGTAGGCGCCGGCCTCGTGCTGCGACAGGTCCTGGGCGCCGTACACGATCCTGAGCTTGTCGCCGTCGACGAGCGTCTGCACGCTGCGCAGGTCGGTGTACGGCGGCAGGACGGCGACCTCGGTCCTGTCGAAGTCCTTGTCGTTGAGTGCGAAGGCCAGCTTCTGGACCAGCGCGATGGCCTCGAGGTGGTTGAGGTTCATCTTCCAGTTGCCGGCGATGAGCGGCTTGCGCTTGCTCATGGGTAGCTCAGTCCTCCAGGGCCGCGAGTCCGGGGAGGGTCTTGCCCTCAAGGTATTCGAGACTGGCCCCGCCACCGGTGGAGATGTGCGAGAAACCGTCCTCGGGGAGCTCCAGCTTCCGCACGGCCGCAGCCGAGTCGCCGCCGCCCACCACGGTGAAGGCCCCTTCACTGCCGGTACGGGCGATCAGGGCCTCGGCCACCGCCCTGGTGCCGCCGGAGAACGCGTCGAACTCGAACACGCCCATGGGGCCGTTCCAGAAGACGGTCCTGGCGTCGGCCAGCTTGGAGGCGAACAGCTCGCGCGTCCTGGGCCCGATGTCGAGCCCCTCCCGGTCGGCCGGGATCTCGGTGGCCGCGACCACGTCGTGCTCGGCGTCCGGCCCGAACGTGACCGCCGCCAGCACGTCGACCGGCAGCACGAGATCGACGCCGCGCTCGGCGGCCGAGTTGAGGAAGCCGCGCACCTGGTCGAGCTGGTCCTCCTGGAGCAGCGACTTGCCGACCTCGTAGCCCTGGGCCTTGAGGAACGTGTACGCCATGCCGCCGCCGATCAGCAGCCGGTCGACCTTGGTCAGCAGGTTGGCGATGACGCCGAGCTTGTCGGAGACCTTGGCGCCGCCCAGTACCACCACATAGGGCCGCTCGGGGCTCTCGGTCAGCTTCTTCAGCACCTCGACCTCGGCCACGACCAGCCCGCCCGCCGCGTGCGGCAGCAGCTTGGGCACGTCGTAGACGCTGGCGTGCTTGCGGTGCACCGCGCCGAACCCGTCGCCCACGTAGAGCTCGGCCAGCCCTGCCAGCTTCTCCGCGAACGCGGCCCGCTCGGCGTCGTCCTTGGACTCCTCGCCCGGCTCGTAGCGCAGGTTCTCCAGCAGCGCGACCTCGCCGCCCTGGAGCGTCTCAACCGTGCCATGGGCGCTGTCACCGACCACGTCGGTCGCGAACGCCACCTCCTGGCCCAGCAACTCACCCAGCCGCTTCGCCACCGGCTTGAGCGAGTATTTCGGGTCGGCCTTGCCCTTGGGCCTGCCCAGGTGGGCACAGACGACGACCTTGGCGCCCCGTTCCACCAGCGTCTTGATCGTCGGCACCGACGCCCGGATGCGGCCGTCGTCGGTGATCGTCTCCCCGTCGAGGGGGACGTTGAGGTCGGCGCGCACAAGCACGCGCCGCCCCTTCACGTCGAGATCGTCGAGCGTGCGCATGCTCATGCTCCCTATTCATGGCCTCCGCTCCGCGGAGGCAGGCTCGGTCGCCGGGAAGCCGTCGCCTTCCCTCGTCGCTCCGGTCGCTTCGCTCCCGACGCTCCTCAGTCCAGGCAACGGCGCTCCCTCACCTGCTTACGGCCTCCACTCCGTGGAGGCAGGCTCGGTCGCTCCAAGCCGTCGCCTTCCCTCGTCGCTCTGGTCGCTTCGCTCCCGACGCTCCTCAGTCCAGGCAACGGCGCTCCCTCACCTGCTTACGGCCTCCACTCCGTGGAGGCAGGCTCGGTCGCTCCAAAC